>JBNKGM010000143.1:0-504 GCA_050289825.1 Robiginitalea sp. | reverse complement strand
GGCGAGGCCGCGGCTCACCCGTTCGACCTCGAAGCCCGGTGACGCCACCTCCATGAGCCGACCCTCACCGACGTTCTCGAAGAGCTGATTCTTCTGTCGGTACGTCGTGCCCGTGCCGCGGTCCTCGATGCCGGGGATGATGTGGCCGTTGGCGACCACCAGGTCGAGGTCGCCGTCCTGGTCGAAGTCGCCGAAGGACGCGCCGAAGCCCACCTTCTTGATCGACGGCTCCGCCACCCCCGCGACGTAGCGCTGGTCGAGGAAGATCCCCTCGCCGACATTCGAGTAGACGGCGTTCGACTGGAAGTCGATGTGAGTGAGGAAGAGGTCGATCCGGCCGTTCTGGTCGAGGTCGCCGATCGCGATCCCCATCGACGCCTCCTCCGAGCCGACGTCGCTCGCCGCCGTGCCGACCAGGACCGCGACGTCCTCGAAGGTGCCGTCGCCACGGTTCTCGTACTGGAAGTTGAAGGTCATGTCGTTCGCGACGTAGAGGTCCTGGTC
>JBNKGM010000142.1:0-508 GCA_050289825.1 Robiginitalea sp. | reverse complement strand
GACTCTCCCATGAGCATAATTTTGCCTAGCAGCAACAAGAATAGAAATGGCTCCACGGGTAGGGGCAGGTGTAGATGCAGCTGTCTGAGGAGGGCGAGTGCGTGGATTGAGGCATTGGTTGGCAAAATGACCTTTCTCACCATAGGTTTTGAGCAGCATGGGTCCTCTAAACATTCTGATTCCCAGTAGCAGGAGTCTAGAAATTGTTGGGGCGTTGAAACACTTGATGCTATGGGGTAGAGAATCCTTGTCCAGCTACCTACGGCATTGGCAGAAACTATGGCTGAGCAAGATGGAACACAGGTCCAGATGAGAACGTAGCAACTCGGGGCTTGGAGCTACTGCTCGGCTGATGCTGACGCAAAAACTTACGCTTGCGCTCCATTACTCCTCTGCGGTTCTCTAGCAGGGCCTTGTTCACTATCCCTTGGAAATTCTCAAAATCTCTAGCCTCCAAAGCATAGGCTAGCCTATCATTCCGGCCATTCAAGAAAGACTCATGTTTCTT
>JBNKGM010000141.1:0-510 GCA_050289825.1 Robiginitalea sp. | reverse complement strand
TACAAAGGAAAATTTGCACCAGTGGAATATGTCTGCATCCATATTTGCAATCAGCATGTTCTGATACTGATCATAGTCTTCCAAACAATGCATTTTTAATAGCAGATTGCCATCTTCACTCGTCGAGCAGGTTAATATCATCACGCCAAAGCTGGTCTTGCGTGGCTTCATCGTATGTTTTGACACGTAGAGAGCCCATGGTGACCTCTGGGGGAGAACAGCCTCAGCCCCGTACACCATGAAGAAAGGCGTCTCGCCCGTGGCTCGACTGGGTGATGTTCGGTTACCCCATAGTGCGCACGAAAGCTCATCAATCCACTTCTTGCCATGCTTCTTCAAGCCATCATAGGTGCGAGTCTTAAGGCCCTTGAGTATTTCCACATTAGCACACTCCACCTATCCATTGCTTTCTAGATGAGCAATAGAGGCATAGCAAATTTTGATGCCAAGATCTTCGCAGTACCCCTGGAAGTCACTACTAGTAAATTAGGACCCATTATTGGTGATGAA
>JBNKGM010000140.1:0-510 GCA_050289825.1 Robiginitalea sp. | reverse complement strand
TAAATGAGTTAAAATGGATAATATATTTTTGTAAATTGTAATTGCTTACAATCCGACCATTTGCCAGGAATCGAATATGCTATGGCTACAACCACTCGAAAACTGGCCGCGATTATGTTCACCGACATTGTCGGATATACCGCTTTGATGGGTTCTGATGAAGATAAAGCCTTTAAAGTCCTTCGAAGGAACCGGAAGATTCATACCGAGTCGATAGAAAAGTTCAACGGCACACTGATCAAAGAAATGGGCGATGGAATCCTGGCACAATTCTACAGCGCTGCAGATTCGGTACAATGCGCTATTGAAATACAAAAACTGGCTATGAAAGACCTCGATGCCAGAATTCGTATAGGCATTCATCTGGGTGATATTACCCAGGAAAATAATGACGTTTTTGGAGATGGAGTGAATCTTGCCTCTCGATTGCAGTCCATCGCTGATCCAGGGGGTATTTATATCTCCGAATCGGTTCGAAATGCTATAAGAAGCATAAAAGATTTTCAAAGT
>JBNKGM010000139.1:0-513 GCA_050289825.1 Robiginitalea sp. | reverse complement strand
CCTGCAAATGTCTTTTTTGCGTTGATACTATCAAAATGGTGCTGTGAAAGTCTTGTTTGAACATTATTGGTTACGCCAATATAAAGCACAGTCTTCGTTACATTGGTGACTATATATACGTAATAGGCAGAAAGCATTTTTAAATATATCCTTTTTCGTTAAAATAGATTTCTCAGTCGCTTCGCTTCTTCGAAATGACATGTTTGCACTATTCAGAATCTAATGTAACCTGTGTACAGCATCCCAAAACAACGTCATTTCGACCGAATGGGAGAAATCTCAACGCTCTTCACTTGATTTCTCAGTCGCTTCGCTTCTTCGAAATGACAAACAGACCGAAGGGGAAGTAGTGAATTTCAATAATAAGTGCTAACTTTTGCATTGTCATACATATGAAATCAATCGTCCCCATACTGTTATGCTTTGCTTTTAGCACTTTGCTATGCCCACAACTTTTGGCGCAGGAAAATCTATGCGCAAGGTTGCAGCAAATGGTGGAGCTTGACCAAAAAT
>JBNKGM010000138.1:0-516 GCA_050289825.1 Robiginitalea sp. | reverse complement strand
GTAGTAGCACTGTAACACCCCTTGTTTTCACTGTAGCCATTAATGTGTAATCTACAGTGTTTCATCTTGTAAATGATAGTGGACCATTGGAAATGGAAGTTGGTTTAGTTTGAATTAAAATTCAAACACTTTTTTCATTTATTTTCAAACCAAGTAGAGTGGAGCTTGAATGGAAACTCTAGATTTCGCCATACAACCATGCCAATATAAATTCACATTCGGGAAGGCCAAGACATGTAAGAATTTTCGGGAATTTATCAGAGTTTTCCAGACAAGTTTGGACCCCCAATAAAATTGGCCAAAATTCAAGAGCAGTTTTGCTTCCAGGAATTTTGACTCAAATTCTATTTCGAATTTGGAGAAATTTCTATAAGGAAAGTTGTTCCTTATTTCAACATCTTCAAATACATATTTTATTTGAAATTTTACCAAGTCCGAAAGACCATTGTTTGATCAAATCATTTCTAGTCACTTTGAAAATATTTGAATAATTAGAAGACTGTATTGTTTTCTTGG
>JBNKGM010000137.1:0-517 GCA_050289825.1 Robiginitalea sp. | reverse complement strand
CATGACCAAGAACTCGAATAGGCCCTGATGGGTCTGGAACACCGTCTTCTCCACATCGTCAGGGTGCTTCCGGACTTGATGGTAGCCGAAACAGAGATCAAGCTTGGTGAAGAATTGAGCCCCGCTTAGTTCATCGAGCAGCTCCTCCACGATAGGAATGGGGAACTTATCCTTGACTGTCTTCTCATTGAGGGCGCGGTAGTCGACGCACAGCCGCCAACTATCGTCGGCCTTCTTGACGAGGATGACCGGAGCCGAGAATGTGAAAGAGTTGGGCCTGATCACGCCTTGCACCTGCATCCCAGTGCACTGCTTCTTGAGCTCAGCCTTCTGTAGGTGGGCATAGCGGTATGGCCTCACGGCCACCGGAGCAGTTCCAGGTAGGTGGCAAATGCGATGGGGCCACTGTCACGGTGGAGGTAGACCGGTGGGGTCCTGGAACATAGATGAGAACTCCTGCAGCAAGTCCAACAGGAGATCAACAGAGGCGGCGGCTAGTGAAGGTGTTGGTGATGTC
>JBNKGM010000136.1:0-528 GCA_050289825.1 Robiginitalea sp. | reverse complement strand
ACAGAACCCCTGAACTGTACCACCCTGCCAGTGGCACGGTCTTCAGGTTCAGTGGCCGCGCCCGCAATCACATTGGGATTTTGGTTGGTTAATTAGTTGAAAAACCGCCTGTCTCTCGGTAGGAGGCGGGCGGTTTTCATTCGGGCCAAAGCGGCCCCTCAAGTCGGTTATTCGCGCATCAGGCTAATGGCCAGGCCTCCTCCCGGTGCCAGGTGAAAGGTCATGCGGCTCTCAGATGTAACCGGGGCCGTTTCAATTGAAAGGGCTTTCGGGTTGTCGCGGTAATGGGCCCCGTCCCCGTCTTTGTAAAAAGTAGCCTGAAAGGTTTGCCCCTCGGGGAGGAATGAGAAATCCACCTCCAGGTCTCTGGCGTTCTCATCTGTCACGGCACCCATGAACCAGTTCCCGGTCTGCCGTTCCTCGCGGGCGATAGACACGAAATCGCCTACTTCCCCGTCGAGCACCACGGTCTGCTCCCAGTCTACCCCGACGTCCCTGATGAACTGCAATCCAGGTTGGCCTTCGTAG
>JBNKGM010000135.1:0-530 GCA_050289825.1 Robiginitalea sp. | reverse complement strand
CCGGCCGCACGCACCTCTACAAGCGCGACGCGGCGATCAAGATCCCATCGATCGTTGGAGCTCCGCACGCGATGTTCGACGATCCCGCGTTCACCTTGCCGAACGACTCGACCTGGGATGAATTCCTGCACCGCTACTTTTCTGCCCTTATCATGCCAGAGATCTGGAACAGGGGAAGGGATCACATTTTGGACATGAAGGGTTTGAAAAACCTGGGGGTCGATATCTCCGGTTTTCGGGAAGATCCATTGTCTGCCTATCACATTCAGAATGTCTCCGCAGTGAATGCCGAATTGAACCTGTTGTTTAATCAGAGTATGGAAAGGTATGTGGTCCCTGTCCTGGGAATGCTTCGAAATGAGCTGGCAAGGCTCGAAAAATAAATTAAATGCTCCGCTCCTTCCGCTCCCTCCGCCAACGCCTCCTGACTGAAAATCGCTTCAGCCGGTACTTGTTTTATGCCCTGGGCGAAATCGTGCTGGTCATGATCGGCATCCTGTTGGCCCTGCAGGTAAATGCCTGGAATGAAG
>JBNKGM010000134.1:0-532 GCA_050289825.1 Robiginitalea sp. | reverse complement strand
CGTTTTCCCATTTCCAGATGATTTATTTGTTCTGTAGTGGAAATGACTTTTGTTTCTGAAGCTGATTGCTCAGTTCGTCAGGGAGATCACCACCAGCTGGAATTGATGAACACTGGATGCGAAATCAAATTAGCCATCGATCAGATTCAGATAGCAAATGACGCAAATTTACAGAAAAGAAACCAAACTGGACATCTAATATTTTTTATGTTAGTTTTTCTTTCTTTCTTTTTATTCGCCTTTCTTGTGTTTCAGTTTTTGTATCCCCCACCCACCACCAACACCTTACCTTTCTGTTTTATTGTTTATTACCCTTCTTTTTCCCCTTTGTTTTTGTCTCTATTTTTCAGCTCCTATGGGTTTCAAAAAAGGGGGAAAGTCAATAAAAAACAAAACACAAAAAGGCAAAAAAAAAGGGAAAACTAAAAAAAGAAATAAAAGAGAGGGAACTGAAGATCAAGGTTCTGTTACATGAATTGCTAACTTCCATTCTCTCCTATCTAACTAGTTGATAACCCCACACATTGTTGCG
>JBNKGM010000133.1:0-538 GCA_050289825.1 Robiginitalea sp. | reverse complement strand
GGCCTGAAATGGCTGCACCACCTGCGTGAGCAGGGCAACCGCGCCGACGTCATCTTCATCACCGCCTATGCGGAGGTGGAAACCGCCATCGATGCGTTGCGTGCCGGGGCTTCGGATTTCATCGTCAAGCCTTTCCGGTTGGAACAGATGCTGGCATCGGTACAGCGGTGCCTCGATCAGCGCCGCATGGCGCGCGAGAACTTCGTGCTGCGCCGCCAGGTGGCGAGCATGTACGACATGGGCGGAATGGTCGGGCACAGCGCCGCCATACGCCAGGTTTACGAAATCATCCAGCGGGTAGCGCCCACACCGTCCACGGTTCACATCGCCGGCGAATCGGGAACCGGCAAGGAGCTGGCGGCCCGCTCGGTCCACGAATACAGCGGTCGCAGCGGACCTTTCGTCCCGATCAACTGCGGTGCGATTTCCCCCGAGCTGCTGGAAAGCGAATTGTTCGGCCACGTGAAGGGCGCCTTTACCGGCGCTCACGCCGCCCGTGAAGGGCTCTTCACCTATGCCAACGGCGGTACGCTGTTTC
>JBNKGM010000132.1:0-540 GCA_050289825.1 Robiginitalea sp. | reverse complement strand
CGACTAAAAGAACCAGACTTTGGACTTGTCCGGTATAGGTGCCGGATTTGTCCGGTCGAACAGAACTGGACTCCGAACTTGTCCGGTCCACCCAGAAAGTTCTCAAAATGTAAATCTTTCTTCCCAACTTTGATTTTTGAGCTACGAGGCACCAAAATGGATGAAACTTGGACACAAGGGTCACCTCAATACAAATAACAAGTTTTGAATGAGGTTTTTCCCAAATCCAAAGATTTCCCTTCCGATTTTGGATGAAATAGAAGAAGGTAGGTTTTGGGAGACACGGGAGAAATCCACCAAATCGAAGGGGCTAGAGCCATGGATTCATTTCAAGATTGGAGGTAGATGATGAGACTCAACCTAGCACCCAAACCCATGGAAGGAATCGAAGAAAAACTACTCAAATCATGAGATCAAGAATTGGGCCAAAAATACTCAAAATCACGAAAATGAAAAACATTGCAGCACAACATAGGAGATGAATTAACACAAAAGCACAACTATATTGATGCAAATAAAGAGTTTACAACCGATCCACGG
>JBNKGM010000131.1:0-548 GCA_050289825.1 Robiginitalea sp. | reverse complement strand
TTCCGATCTGTCATGGACCAAGAACCTCTCTCTGAACCAGGCAAAGAAACCAACCCCAGCTACCATTATTCTCCTTGTCCATGATGGCCAAAGCTAGAGGCACCAGTTGACGGTTTGCATCAATGACAATTGTAATAAGCATTGTACATTCATACTTCCCCATCAAGAACGTGCCATCAATAGACAACACATCACAACAATGCTTGAATGCTTCTACGCATTGTCCAAATGTCCAAAATGCACGAAGGAAATACTGTCTCCCCTCTGGCCCGATAACTTCAGGTTTCAGGACATACTCGAAATGCATTCCTAGGTTTTTTTGCCTTCATAGCATGTAACATGGCTAGTAAATGCTCGTACACTTCCACCCAGTCAGCGTAGATGAGCTTTAGTGCACGTTGTTTTGCCTGTCATGCCCTACCATACTTTATACGGTATCCCCATGCAACCATAACCACTTCAATCAATGATGCGACTGTCATTAATGGACAATTCTTAATGATGTTGACTAGTCTT
Organism: Robiginitalea sp.; assembly: GCA_050289825.1. GTDB lineage: Bacteria > Bacteroidota > Bacteroidia > Flavobacteriales > Flavobacteriaceae > Robiginitalea. The sequence goes on along the minus strand of JBNKGM010000131.1, from coordinate 32 downwards.
TGTGAGATGAATCTAGATGATAGTTGGGCATG
>JBNKGM010000130.1:0-553 GCA_050289825.1 Robiginitalea sp. | reverse complement strand
TTACACATAATTTGGCTAACACAGAAAATCGGGTTACAAAAAATTCGGCTAACACAGAAAACCGGGTTATGCAGGACTCAGGGGCAAGAAATCGGAAGAAGGAAAAGGTGTTGCTCCAAGCCAGAAACCAGCTCCATGGCGGTTCCCAGGGGGTATTACAAAGACACAAAGGCGTAGATTACAAAAGATGTGTCAAAAGGAGTTGGTGTAGGAGGAACAACGGGACTATTGGTTTAACCGTTTATGGCTCATGACCAAGGTGAAGCAAACCTGGCGAGAAAAATGGTTAGCCAAAGAGGAGAACGACAGCAGCGGTGACATGATGGGGTGCTACAACGTGCTGCTGGGGTGAGATTGGATACACGCAAATGAGTGTGTGCCATCTACTCTTCTCCAATGCGTGATACAATGGGTTGGCGACAAGGTGGAGGTGGTCCAAGCCGATGAGGACGTGTGCATAGCCATGACTGTGTCCCAAATTGACATCCAAGGAGGGAAGATGAAGTGCTTAACTGATAGGGACTTGTCCAGTTATGACTGTGTTAGCATCGGT
>JBNKGM010000129.1:0-559 GCA_050289825.1 Robiginitalea sp. | reverse complement strand
AAGAAGACCAACATGTACCATGCAGGACTCACCATCCACCTATAGGAGCGCTTGATTCCGTTCACCAGCCTGTCATACAATGAGTTGGCGAGTGCAGCCATTGATCAAGAGAGAATGATGAAGGTCGTTGCTGAGGCTGATGAGAAGAAGAGGAATAAGATGATACCTGGTTCTGCTAGCAGTGGTAGTTCTAGTGGTGCTCCTCCCAAGTACCGCATGGTGTATACCCCACCTAGGGGTCAGCTACGTCAACAGCCACATCAGCAGCAATAGCAGTTCAACCATGCCCCTACTCCACCACCACAGCAGGCTGCCATCAGGCCACCACAACAGTTTCCCACCAGCAACTTTCCATGCTTCAACTGCGGGAAGATGGGCCACTTTGCTCGAGAATGCTGCCTACCCAAGTAGAGAAACTCACCGCAAGTTCCGGCACCTGTGGTCAGTCAGCAGAGGGGCCATCAGAAGGGTCCTACATCACAGGTGGGCCGCACCAACTACACCACCGTGGAGGAGATTCTGATAGGAGAAGAAGTGCTAGTGGGTACATTCTTCCTCA
>JBNKGM010000128.1:0-572 GCA_050289825.1 Robiginitalea sp. | reverse complement strand
TTTTATTGCCTATGATGTATTGTGCATTACGTATAGGGTATTCTTGGATGATGGTGATAGGTTGCATGGTAGTACCCTTCCGTATACTATCCTTGTGTAGTTGTTTTTCTTTTTATGACTAGATGGTCTATGTGTAGTTGATTGCCCTCGGTAGAAGTCGAGTGGTAGGTCACACTCGCATATAGGGCCCCTCCTTTCATGAACTAGAAGGATTATGGATATGATGAGTAGAGGCTATATTTATTGCTATTGCTAGACCGGTCGGGGCAAGTAGGGGGTCAGTGGAACATTAGGAAAGGGAAGGGCGGGGAGAGTGTTGTGGCCATTCTGAGTTTTCTGTGTGGTAGCCCCCACCTGTGTCGATTAAAGACCGGTCGTTTTGGCCCCGATGACAAGCTTTGAGTTGTGTACTAACCGCATGTTGGGTTTTATGGGGCCCGGTAAGCTGAGTAGCTTTTGTAACTACTTTGTCGAACCACACCTCCCTGCTTCTTGTGGTACTGGTACTTTTTGGATGGAGAATGAGGCAGAGGGGTAAGACTTCATCCCGGGAGCAGGGGCCCGATTTTGAC
>JBNKGM010000127.1:0-576 GCA_050289825.1 Robiginitalea sp. | reverse complement strand
CCAGTAGTAGTTGTCGCTGTCGCGGCGGGCGCCGTCACCGGTAAAGTACATGCCCTCGAAGGTCGTGAAATAGGTGTCGATAAAGCGCTGGTGGTCGCCGAAGACTGTGCGCATCTGTCCCGGCCAACTGTCCAGCAGCACCAGGTTGCCTTCGGCGGCGCCCTCCAGGATATTGCCGTGGTTGTCCACCAGCGCCGGGCGCACACCGAAAAAGGGGCGGGTAGCGGAGCCGGGTTTCAGCGCCGTGGCGCCGGGCAGGGGGGTGAGCATAGCCGCGCCGGTTTCCGTCTGCCACCAGGTGTCGACAATCGGGCAGCGGCCGCGACCGTAATGGTGGTGGTACCAGTGCCAGGCTTCCGGGTTGATCGGCTCGCCGACGGTGCCCAGCAGACGCAGGCTGCTGAGGTCCGCCGCGGCTGTCGGTTTATCCCCTTCGGCCATGAGCGCACGTATGGCCGTGGGGGCGATATAGAGAATGTTGATCCGGTGCTGATCGATAATTTGCGCCACGCGCTCCACACTCGGGTAGTTGGGAACGCCCTCGTACATTACCGTGGTGGCACCGTTGGCCAGGGG
>JBNKGM010000126.1:0-580 GCA_050289825.1 Robiginitalea sp. | reverse complement strand
CATCGGGCAAGGAAGCAAGACGTTGCCGTGAGCCCTAGCTGCTGCCTCACAATGCCCGTGGTGCCCCCTAGGTGAGTTCCCCTCGCTGCGTCGCATCCATAGGGTCAAACCTCATTGAAAACAGTGCCCCATAGCACAAGCTATGCCCGGCTCCGGTGAGCCACTGCCGCGGTCGAGGCGCACCGCCGCTCGCTGTGCTGCCACCTCACCGGCCCCACCTCAGCCATCCACACCTTGATCAACGACCGAGATTAGATTGCCGATACCCTTTCATTTTAATAAAATCCTAGCCGTCCGAAATAAAATCAACGGACGAGAATGATCTACTATGTCGTAGACTCATGAGCCAAAACCATGGGATCGTGGACCTATTCCATAGGATTTTCAGTAGAAAAATAATTCGACAATTAAATAAAAATAATGGCGTCTAGAATTTTTCAAAAATAGCCCTAGACTTTTTTGAAATTATATTTTAGTCCCTAAAATTTTACATTTTTGTCCTTGTTTAACTTTTTATAATTACAATTAGGTCCCTATTTAATTGTTTGAAGTACTATTTAGTTATTTGTTTGCAATTGCT
>JBNKGM010000125.1:0-616 GCA_050289825.1 Robiginitalea sp. | reverse complement strand
CAGGTACTTCAAAGACTAATGTAGCTGGTGTTTTCGTATCTGGTGATGCTGCAGATCATGTTTATAGACAAGCAATTACTGCTGCAGGTACAGGTTGTATGGCAGCCTTAGATGCAGAAAGGTATCTTGCAGCTAAATATTCTGCTTTTGAAGTATCAACATCTACAAATTATTAGAAAAACTAAATTAAAAAGATAGAGTAATAATTGCTTTGTCTTTTTAATTTTTAAACGGGATGTGGCGCAGTCCGGTTAGCGTACACGGCTGGGGGCCGTGTGGTCGCAGGTTCAAATCCTGTCATCCCGACGAACCCTATTTTTATAAAATTAAAATACTGTTAATTGTATGATTTTCAGTATTTTAATTTTTTTGGTTTCAAATGAAATCAATTAAAATCAACTAAAAGGTGTACGATTCGGTGAGTCTTTTCTAATCAGAATTGTCGTAAATTTAAAGAGCTTTTAAGAGCAATTTGACTTTTGTTTTACAGTTTAAATTGTTTAACTTAAAACTCATAAAATGCAGACAAACAGTACATTTTCAGTCATTTTTTTTACAAGAAAATCATCAAGCACATTAAGCAAACTATTAATTTATGCACGTATTACTGTTGATG
>JBNKGM010000124.1:0-630 GCA_050289825.1 Robiginitalea sp. | reverse complement strand
CTTAGAAGGCTGTGAATACATCTTGGTTGACGTCGACCATGTCTCTAAATGGGTGGAAGTTCTTCCTTGTCGGGTTGCCGATGCTATGCACTCAAAGAAGATATTCCAGGAAGTCATCGTCCTAAGGTTTGGAGTCCCAAGAATAGTCATTAGTGATGGAGGATCACATTTCATTGATCAGACATTCTGGAAAGCTCTCTCGGAAGTTGGAGTTGATCACCGGATTGCCACGCCTTGACACCCTCAGACGAGTGGCCAAGCATAGACTTCAAATAAGCAGATTAAGAATATCCCTTAGAAGATAGTGAATCAAATGGGTAGAAGCTGGAAGAGCAAGGTCAGTGAAGCACTGTGGGCATACCGAACGACTTACAAAACATTGATCGGCATGATGCCTTATCAGCTAGTCTACAGGAAGACTTGTCACCTTCCCATAGAACTTGAACACAAAGCTTTCTGGGCCATCAAAAAGTGGAACATGGACCTCAAGGCGGCCTGAACAAAAAGGAAAATTCAGATTGCCGAACTTGATGAATGGAGGGAAAAGGCTTACCACAGTGCCAAGCTATATAAAGAAAGAACCAAAAGATGGCACGACAAGCGAGTCAAAATCAAGCAATTCAAGCCGGG
>JBNKGM010000123.1:0-638 GCA_050289825.1 Robiginitalea sp. | reverse complement strand
CGTAACTCCCAAATCGTTTGTTGGATGAGGCAGAATAAGTAACTGATGGAAAGCTGGCAGAGTTTCCCATTGTTTTTGTATCCAGCTCAGGCGCAGAATCCCATCCGAACAGCCCCAGAATTTAATTTTCCTACAGACATGCAATCTGCCCAGAATTTCAGTTTCCAGCAAAACTGGTCATTGTTCAAAAATTGTTACGCCTAAACCGTCGATCGTTTGAGGGTGTAAAGGACCATTGGAAACCAGGAAGAGTTCTCTTCGACTTTTGTGTTCAACTCCCGGTCAAATTTCAGATAAAACAGTATCAGATTTAAATTTACTGACTGTTGCTCACAGTCAAGGCCGAATGGACCTCGTTATCAGATTTTTGCTGTTCGGAGGTGATGTTGTTGGATTGAGCATAACGACTCGCTATGGGGCTTCCAAAAGCTATGCATCTACTCATAATCTCGTAACCACCATCAAATTCTCCTTGTGATGGCTCCTTGTTATGATTACGCTTCCGAGGAAGATTTTGAACCAAATTGCCTTTTTGGTGGATTTTTCCTCCCTTTGAACCCCATATGAGAATCATCAACTCTGCTTGACACAACTTCATCGTTGAGGAAGATTGTTGTTTCATTGCTCCAAAACTTATC
>JBNKGM010000122.1:0-642 GCA_050289825.1 Robiginitalea sp. | reverse complement strand
GTCGGAGAAGTACGACGGGATGGTTAACCCCACTGAGTTCCTATAGATCTACTCCACCTCCATCCTCACTGTAGGAGGGGATGAGGCCGTCATGGCCAACTATTTCCCGGTCACCCTGACTAGGATGGTGCGGTCGTGGCTCATGAACCAGCCTGAGGGGACTCTCACTTCCCGGCAAGAGCTGTGTCGTCAGTTCATGGCCAACTTTGAGAGTGCCTACTCACGGTTGGGTAATGAGACTGACCTCCACGCCATCCAACTTCGCCCAGAGGAATCCCTGTGCTCCTTCATCCAGCGGTTTTCCCAGGTTCGCAACACCATTCCTCGTATCTCCAATGCTTCTGTTGTGTTTGCATTTCGCCAGGGGGTAAGGGATGAGAAGATGCTGGAGAAACTCACCACCCACGACATCCAGGATGTGTCCGCGCTCTTCAGCCTGGCGGACAAGTGCGCCAGGGCTGCGGAAGGCCGCGCCTGGCACTCCCAGCCGCCCAGGCGGCAAAAGGGGAGAGCACCATGCCCAGCGCCGGGGCCCAGGCCCCAGGTAGTGGCAACGGCAACAGCAACAGCGGCAACAACAACAAGAAGAAGGCTGGCGGCAACCAACCACTGGCGGGGGCGCCCACTGTCATAGCTACAGCA
>JBNKGM010000121.1:0-654 GCA_050289825.1 Robiginitalea sp. | reverse complement strand
ACGATAATCTTGTCTCCTGGTCCTCCAAGCGTCAGAACATCGTCTCCCGATCGAGCGCCGAGGCTAAGTATCACGCCGTGGCTGAAGCTTGTTAGCTCCGGCAGCTCATCCAGGAGCTCCATTCTCCGTTGTCAAAGAGCACTCTCGTCTACTGCGACAACGTCAGCATCATCTACCTCTTCACCAACCCCGTTCAGCACCAGCGTACGAAGCATGTCTAGATCGACCTCCACTTCATCCGGGAACGCGTTGCCATCGATGTTTTTGGATTTTTGGTCCAGTCTCAACATTCGGCGTGGCTAGAGTTTCGACTACGTGGGGGTGTTGAAAAATGTGTTGTAACATAGATACATGGATCTGAGACCACCTCCTGCATGAAGTTTGGCCCGACTCATTAGGGGTTCCACCCGGGTGAGGCGTCTAGGATTTTATGGTTTCCCTAGCGCCGCTGCCCCGAGCGGTCAGACCGTGCCTCCAGGCAGTCTGACCGCCAGCCCCTGCGTAGCCTCCCTCCTTAGGGTTGCGCAGGGGCACTTCTATATATATGTACTAATACCTCCATACAAAGCAATCCAATATTCGGTGGCACACCTCTCTCCAACAGGAAGAAACAAATTGTATGAGACCAATCTTCAGATACACATGCGGTTTATA
>JBNKGM010000120.1:0-670 GCA_050289825.1 Robiginitalea sp. | reverse complement strand
ATACTCAGGGTTAGGAATCAACACCTTGCCATGCCCCACTCCAACCTTCTGCCCCGACATGGTGTAGGGTGGCAGACTTGATGGAGGCGAGTCTGACACAATAGCAGGCTCCTGGGTGTAGCGGATCCTCACGCTGTCGGGGTTGAGATCAACAAGGGCATCATGCTTCACCAGTGGGACGTGTAGGTGTGACCGATCGGTGCTCCTTCCCAATCGTCGGATGAGGGGAAAGAGCACGAGTCGGGCACGTTCCATGACCTCGGGTACAGGGGGAACCTTGGCGTGCTGGTGGTGATCGGCCCTCATCACGGGGGACCGATTGGCCACAAACCATGGCCAGTCGGCCAGGGGAGTTGGTCGGCCGGCCGGCCGGCCATCTTGGGTGGTCGGGTGGCCAAGTTTCATGGCCGCACCGACATTCCCACCTTGGATCCTCTTCTTACCGACTTAACATGACACGTGTTGAAAGCGTAATTTCATTGCTGCCAAACCCTGGTTGGCCGACAAAGGGGTGGGGCCGGCCAGCCCCACCATGGATCGGTTGGGCCCAGGCGTTTTTCCACGTCATCTCCCCGTGTCATATTATTTGAGACAACCCCAGGTTTTGGACATAATGAACATATGTATGGATTTTGGTCCATATGATGGTGTTTCGTCATCTGATGTTACT
>JBNKGM010000119.1:0-672 GCA_050289825.1 Robiginitalea sp. | reverse complement strand
TGAATTTCAAAAATCAAATCCCATCTAAATTTTCTCCTAGGATCCAGCCCAGCCTCACCCGCACCGGCTTGCTTCAGCCCACATGCCGTCGTGTCCGCGTTCAGCCCATTTGGCCCGAGCAGCCTTGACGTATTTGCCAAAAGGTGTATTTCCTTCGACTTTGCGCATTCCGACAATGACGCCTTCTCTCTCTCACGTCACTGCCATGTGGGGCCTGTCTATCAGCATCACCCCCTTCCTACCCTTCCTCCGGCCGACCGTTGCCACTCGTTGCCTCCGGCCACCCCGCGCCGCCCGGCCTCCAACCTCGAGATGCCAAGCGAGGTCTTCACTCCCCACCTTGATTCCCCCTTTTAATCCCCCCTTAACCCCTCATTTAGCCGCTCGCCATCAATGGCATTAAGGCCATTGCCGCCGAACATTTCCCCCTTCTCGCCCCGACATGCCCCTCCCCGACCCCAATAAAAGGGAGAGCACCCACCTCCGGCTTCACCGGACCTCTCTCCACCTCTCTTCTCTTCTCTCCGCGCCCGAGCATCGCCCGCACCGAGCACCTCCTCCGCCGGTTGTTCCCCACCGTCACCCGGTCGTGTCCGTCCCTCCGCTGCCCCCTCTTATAGCCGGTGAGGCTCACCGCCGTCCCCACCACCTTTTTCATCAACCGCGGCGAGG
>JBNKGM010000118.1:0-684 GCA_050289825.1 Robiginitalea sp. | reverse complement strand
CCACAAGAAGTACCTAGCACCCTAGGTGTTAGATTTAGTGTTAGCCAAACGTGTGGAAGAAAATAAAAGGTTGTGTAGAGAGATTGCAAGTGATGAAGCTAGCAAGAACACTTCCTTGACTTGACTCCAAACACTAAGACACTTACACTAACTTGAGCACGCTAAGAACTTAGAGAAGGATTTAGGAAATTTGAGGTTGCTTGTGAGCTTGTGGGATGAAGGAGGCTCCCCTTGGCAACCCTTTTATAGGGGAGCCAAGGGGTGGCCGGCCGGCCAAGGGAAGTGGCCAGACGGTCAGCCCATGTGACCAAAGCACCTCCATTATCTCCCAAAGTGGTGGTGGTTGAGGTAAAGGAGAGAGTAGTAGAGAAAAGGGAGAAAGAGGGATGTGATGACCGGCCGGCCGGCCAAGCTTTGGCCTCAATTTTCCTCTATCTTTCACCATCCGACAAATCTTGATCCCTTAATGCCCAAGCCACTCACCAAAAGCATCAAAAGTAAAGGAAATTCCATTCATCCTTTTACAAAGTTCTTTTTCTTTTTTTTGAAATTTTTAGATTTTATAATATAAACATTATGCAATGATGAAATAAACATTATGTTGAAATGAGTAAATAAAAATGGTGGATGAAAGGGAGAGAGAAATGCAATTGGTGGAAGAAGGACGGAAAATGAAATATGAGA
>JBNKGM010000117.1:0-731 GCA_050289825.1 Robiginitalea sp. | reverse complement strand
AAGCTCAACACAAACTAGAGTTGCTATGTGCATAATATTTGCCTCTGGTGGGAATGTATATGTCATTGAGGAACCTTTCTAAATTCATTCAACTCCGATCAATCTCAAAATCGAGGTTCAGCGGGATTAACACTAACTCAGATATCACACCTCTGAAAAACCTAGACATGGTTACTTTTAAAATTTTGTTCACAAGAAATTTTGTGTCTACCAAGGAATAACCACACTAATCAATTCGGCTTATAAAAACAGCGGTCATGCACAAGTGGTTGCAACTAATCTCAAGTAAAGGAGAATGTATAACCTAACCATGTCATGTGGGAGAGTTTTACTAGACACACAAAGATACATTTTAAACTATGAGAAGATAATTACTGCTAGGATACATGCCAGAGGTAATGATGATGTGGATAACAAGGCAAGAGATGAAATAACTAGAAAAATGGGGAACACGACAAACAGAGCAACCACTCATACCTGAGCACACCGGCTACTTCCCCAAGCAAATATTTGCAAGATTTAAGCATCAAGTTTGATGCCATGGTGACTGAAGAGGTTGGTGACGATGCCGGTCTATGAGTCGATGGAGAAACACAACATCGCCTGTGTGCATCCCAATCCCTCCATCATGTGCTCGATCCGTCAGATCCCCTCCACCAGTAGTGGACCTCCTAGAAATCTCATCACAAAACTCCAACCAATGGCGCGGAAGAGAGTGGGGAGGTCGACGT
>JBNKGM010000116.1:0-811 GCA_050289825.1 Robiginitalea sp. | reverse complement strand
GCGCCTGGAGGGGAATTCCCCTGGGGTACGCAACGGAGGACGATTGCTGTTCCGCAAGCGGAAGTTGGTGATCCGGGCGCTGCCCGACAACCTGCCCGATTTCTTTAACGTGGATATTTCCAAACTGAGGATCGGCGACAACATTACCGTGGAATCCCTTAAAAGCGACGACTTTACCATCCTGCACCCGGACAACACGGTAGTGGTCCAGGTGAAAACAGCCCGTACGGCTATTTTGGTGGAAGAGGACGAGGAAGAAGAAGGAGCAGAAGGCGAAGAAGGAGCTGCCGAAGGAGCAGAAGCTGCCGCCCCTGCCGAAGAGGCCGCTGCCGAAAGCAACGAATAAGGCGACCCGGCGCAAGCAACCACAAGCACCCTTGCCTGGGATTTCCGGTAAGGGTGCTTTTTGTATTTTAGGCCAAAGTCTGCTGCCGTGTTCAAATGGTTACGCGCCTGGTTCAATCCCCGGGAACCCCTCCCGGATGAAACGGATCCCATGAAGAAATTCCTGATCGCCGGCCTCGGTAATATCGGGCCCGAATACGCGGCAACCCGACACAATATCGGATTCCAGATCCTGGATCATTTGTGCGGGGATGCGGAAGACGGTTTTAAGACCGAACGCTTGGGCGATCTCTGCACCCTGAAAATAAAGGGACGCACCTTGTTCTGCCTGAAACCTTCCACCTACATGAACCGCAGCGGCAAGGCGGTCAAATACTGGCTGGAAAAGGAAAAGATCCCATTGGAAAACCTGCTCGTGGTCACCGATGACCTGAATCTGCCCTTCGGTACCCTGCGGTTAAAGACC
>JBNKGM010000115.1:0-818 GCA_050289825.1 Robiginitalea sp. | reverse complement strand
CTCAAGAAGTATTTTCTCAGCATGTGGGATGATGGACATTGAACAGCCAATGATGCACATTAGGCTATGCAGAGAAGGGGGCCGATACATGGAATCAGTCGATATAAAAAAAGGGAAAAGAAAAAAAAGAAGAAAAGGAAAAGGAAAAGAGAAAATACATCTACAATAGCCGATGAACAACCATCGACTCTAGGGGTACCAGATTTCAGAAAAGTCTTGGGTTACATGAGTCCATAGAGGTAATTACAAAGCATTCTTCTGAAGGATTTCATCGATGCCCCCTATGGCTTCAAGACGGACACGGTCGGCTTCTGTGATTGCTGCTTCATCGTTCTTGTCTTCACCCGATACTATCTGCCGACCCAAGGCACTCAACTCTGCAAGGTCTGTCTTCAACTGGGTGGTCAGATCCTCTGCTTCCTGCTTTGAGCTGGCTATGAGGTTTTTCTCATCCTGGATAAGCCGCTCGGTTGCTCGGACTCTCTCTTTGAGGTCTTCCAGCTCCTTCTCCAGAAGTTCAAGTCTTTGGGAGCTCACAGAGCTATCAGTCCTGGCATCCAGGGCCACCTTCTTATCATTGACCAGTCAGCACCTTTTGGCAATGTCAGCTTTCAAGGAGGCCTGTGAGCAACGTGCTTTGGTCCTACGATGAGTTTTTTCCACTTGGGCCTGAAAGAAGGGGAGATGTCCAGCCGGCCAGAGCTTAATTTGCAAAACTTCCGGGAGTAGAGGCTGGATCTCTGCCAAAAGGTGCTTCATTTCATCAGAATCCTGGACCAAGGTGTCAATCGGAACAGAGAGCAGGTCCTTCATACATC
>JBNKGM010000114.1:0-991 GCA_050289825.1 Robiginitalea sp. | reverse complement strand
CGCCGCCAAGTTTCGCTCCCCACCGTCGCTAGGTTGTTTTATGAGCGCCAACAGTCCACGATCTTATGACCTCCGATTTGTGCAGGATTGTAGCTCAACTGCGCGGCATTGTGTCAAGAAGGCACAAAGAACGAAGACCACAACAAGTCGAGCAGCATGTTGTCAATAGTTAGAACTGGTGTTTCGGCTAGATGAACTAGATGAGAAAACATGCTTCAATGCCTTCTTCATCCTGCACAAATACTCACGAAATAAGCACGACAAAAGGACCTAGCACCCTAGGTGTTAGCGTTAAGCGTTGGCCGAACGGGTGATAGAAGACCAAAAGATAGTGGTGGTGCGAACCACCACTACAAAACATGCAAGGAAATCATGAGCAAAGAAACCAGCAAGCAAATCTTCCTTTATTCAACATTGAAATGACGACTAAAAAAAATGGGATAACTACCGGTTTACCTCCCGGTGAGGGCTTCACGTTTATAGTCTGCGCGCAAGATTGTTTCCATACCTTTGAAGATTAATTCACCGATGTGACTGGAGATCTTATCACAATTGGGGTGGCATTCTTGACGCATCCAAAAAATTTCATAGAAAAATTCTTGGCTGTGTTTGTCTTCTTATCGTGTGTCATAGCATTCCTCTCTGGTCTGATCGTGACCATGACTTGATTGCACTTTTCGGTACCCTTGGGTCTGAATGTAGATGTCTCCTCTTTCTTATTGATGTTGAGCTTTATGATCCTAGCTGCAACATCAATTGTGGCTCCGGTGGTACTCAAGAATGGCCTCCTAAAAATGAGCGGTCCATTTCGAGTACCACGAAGTCCACATGCACAAAAGAATTCCTGATTCACACCGGGATATCTTTCGTGATTCCCACTGGACGCCAGATTGATTGATTCGCCAGCTGCAGATGTAGGGAAGTAGGGACCAAGGAATCATGATTCAGCTAATCGTAGATGACCTTTGGTATGATGCTCACGCTTGCTCCG
>JBNKGM010000113.1:0-1205 GCA_050289825.1 Robiginitalea sp. | reverse complement strand
CGATCTCCCGCTGCGGCCCCATGATCTCGCAGGCCAGCACCAGCTTGGGCGACTCGGCCACCTGCTGGATGGCCAGGCGCTTGTTGAAGTTGGCCGGGGCATAGCCGTTGGCCTCCTCGAAGCGCAGCACCAGCATGGCCGACTCGTCGGGCGTGGCGCTGAGATCGACGGTGAGCTCGCGGGTCTCGCGGGCACCGCTGGCCAGAGCACCGAACGAGAACTGCAGATTGCTGAGCGACTCGAGGCTCGAGCGCACATGGGCGACCAGGCGATAGGCGCCGCCCTTGCCCTTGTTGCGCACGGTCAGACGCAGCCGCGACGGCGCGCCGATCAGCAGCGCGCCATCGACGGCGACCAGCTCGACGACCTCGATGTCGGGCGCCTGCTGGTCGCGGCGCACGTAGCGCTCGATGCCGGTGGCCGCGCCGATGGTGTCGAGCATGCGCTCGATCTCCAGCGTACTGGGCCGCCAGACGTGGCGCGCTTTGGTGTCGAGCTCGACCACGGCCCAGCCGGCGCGCAACGCCTCGGCGGCATACGGCGCCAGGGGATCGATGCCCGACTCCTTCCACGGGATGTCGAAGGCGTACGCGCCCGGTACCGGGCGCGGCGAGACCTCGATCCCCCACGGCACCACCAGTTTCAGGCGCGCAGCCACGCCCTCGCTGTCGCACGCGACCTCGCGAACCTCGACCCCGCTGTCGTACACGTACGTGTTGCGCTGCTGGCACGCGGTATGGGCGACCAGCCCGCGCGGCGTGATCTCGATGGCGCCGGGCAGCACCATCCTGGCCGGGCCGGGATAGACGCGCAGCGGGGTTCGCTGGCGGTTGCAACCGGCAGTGACGGCGATGACCAGACAGAGCGGCAGTAGCGAGCGTGAGACGATCATAGGCGGGCGATGAGCGCGGCCTGAATCTTCTCATAATCGGACTGGGTCACAGCCTGCCGTTGTCGGCACTCGCGCAGCCGCTTGAGCGCGGCCATGACGTCCTTGCGCGCGGGTGACGCATCGTTGTAGACGCGGGCAAACGACGGTTTGCCGCACTCGAGCGCCGGCGGTGAAGGCTCGTCGATCTCGGGTTGGGCCGTTGGTACCGGACGGCGGCGCTTCACCTTGGGCCGTCGCCCGGGCACGGCGGCGTCGGGCGGCGGAGGTGGCGCGGCGTCGGGCACGGCGGCGTCGGGTACCGCCGCGTCGGGCG
>JBNKGM010000112.1:0-1269 GCA_050289825.1 Robiginitalea sp. | reverse complement strand
TATCCGACGATGTCGGTGAACATGATGGCGGCAAGTTGACGGGACCTTGTCATCGAGGCTTTACTGCATGTCTAACTTGTACGTCTTCAAACGATTTTGGACTAATCTTGCCTAAAGTTAAGTCATAGTTTTAATGCTTGTTTCTGATGCTCCTTTCTTCTTTTGAGCATGGTTTTCTTTTTTATCATTTCCCGTTTTTTCAATATGCCTTCCCCGTGTCCAAAATACACATCGGCCGGGGTCAGGTTGTTCAGCGATTCATGATACCTTCGGTTGTTGTAATAATCCACGAACTCCGCCAGTCTTTCCATTAGTTCGCCCGGCAGGTAGTAGTTTTCCAGCCGGATGATATTCTTCATCGAACGATGGTACCGCTCTATTTTGCCCTGGGTCTGGGGATGGTTCGGCTTTCCCCTAACATGCCCCATATTACTCTTGCCAATGAATGCTTTAAGTTCGTCACTGATATAGCACGGGCCATTGTCGGAGAGCAACCTCGGTCTAAGATCCCTGGGAAGCATTGTTTTGGATAAAGCCCTATCGATCGTTCGTTTGACGTCTTCGGCATTCATCGAAGAGCAGAGCTCCCAATGGACGATATACCGGCTGTAATCATCCAGAATGGTCGAGAGATAATACCATCCCCAACCAACAACCTTGAGGTAGGTAAAATCAGTTTGCCACATTTGGTGTACTCTGGTGGTCTTGTCTTTGAACGCTTTGGAGGCCGCCAAGGTGGCAAAGGCCGGAGAGGTGATCAGACCACGGGATTTGAGGATGCGGTATACACTGCTTTCAGAGATATAATACTCCCGCTCATCGGTCATTTTGCAGGCTAGGCCCCGGCAGGATTCCTCCGGGAAGTCAAGAGCCATTTCAACGATCTCAGAGCGGATCGCATCTGGGATTCGGTTCCAATAGGTGTTTTGTAACCTGCGGCCCGAAGCAAGGCCATCAAAGCCTCCTTCAAGATACTTGCCGTACCAGTTGTAGAAGGTGCTTTTATTAATCCCTATTTCTTTTAGGGTCCGATTCACGCCGATTTCCGATGTCTCCACAAGCCGTATGATCTCATATTTTTCCTGCTGGGTAAAACGCATATACTTCCGCCATTTTACTCTAAGCCAGTCGTACTTTTTTTAAGCACACGGTTCTGCAAAAGCAGTTCTGCGACGGTCTCCTTCAAGGCGGAATTCTCTCCGCGAAGCGCTTTCACTTCATCGGTGTTGGCCTCCCGCATCGTGTCGCCCATCAGCCGTTTTTTGCCTG
>JBNKGM010000111.1:0-1533 GCA_050289825.1 Robiginitalea sp. | reverse complement strand
GGTCCCTGCCAAAACGCTCCAGGTCCATGCATAAAAAGCCGATCTCGCTGAGTACATCTAGAGTGCGCAACTCTTCACTGAATTCAATGCAGTCAAAAATAACCGGGGGTTGGGTCAATAGTATATTCCGGCAATGCAAGTCGCCATGCCCGTCACGCACAAAGCCATTGGCCTTCCGCTGCTCGATGCGCGACTGCCGGCTTTCCAGGAACACCCGGGTCAGACCCTGCACGCGGGCAATTCCCTTTACAGCCTTCCGCCCGAGACAGGCTGCCAGTACGGGCAGGACCGAATTCAAATCCTCAAACTCCCGGTAGATATCAAGCCAGTCTTCGGCCTGGGTTATTACCGGTGCGCGGTGGTGGAATGAGGCAACCAGGCGGGCGAGTTCTTCCATAGCGCCGGGGGTTATTTCTTCCCTTTCCAGAACGTGGTCGAGTTGGCGGGTCTCGTCCATGCGGTACATCCAAACGGCATAGTCAATAACCTCTCCTTTAGTTCCATTGGCCAGCACCTGCCCGTTGAGCTGGCGAATGGCCACTACGCCCCGGTACATGGCGGGTGCCAGCCGTCGGTTCAGCTCGACTTCCTGCTCGCAGTAGTATTTGCGCTTCTCAAGGGTTGAAAAATCGAGGAAGCTCAAGTGCAGGGGCTTTTTGATTTTAAACACCTCTTCCCGCGCCAGGAGTACCCACGAAATATGGGTCTCGACCAGGACGGGCCGGTTACCAGGGTGTTGCGCCTCATAATTCTCTATTAACCCGATTACCTGCTGCCGTGTCATCTTCTGAGGTATTTAAGGGCCTGGCCAAGCATGGCCGCTGTTGTCTGGCGGTCAGAAACCAATTGCAAGTGTTCGACCTGAAGGGGCTCATATGCATCCCGTATCTTCTGATAAACCGCAAAATCAGCCTCGCTGTAGGGCCGCTGCTTCGAAACGCGTTGCTTCACGGTTTCGGGGTCTGCGGAGAGTTCGATCCAACGCAGCCGGGATACCCCTTCCCGGGCCAGCCGGCTTATCTCGTTGCGGAAGGCCTTACGGTAAAAGGTGCCGTCGAGAATAACGGTTCTGCCCAGGTCCAATTCGGCCCGGCACCGCTGTAAAAGTTCCCTGTAAATGCCGGCTTTGGCTGCTTCGTCGTAGTGCCCCTGAAGGCCCAGCTCGGCGCGCAGCATATCTGTATTTAGGTGCACAGCACCCAACCGGTCTGCCAGGGCCCGGGCAAAGGTGGTTTTTCCGGTACCGGGCAGGCCGAGCACAACGACCAGGAGGGGGCTGTCAGCTTGCATGGGCGTGTAGTTGAACCCTAAGCTACGAAGCAACGAGGGGTATTACACTGATTTATGACAGTTTTGGAAAGGAAATACTCCTGGGGAATGGCCTCCCGATTCCCGAGGGACTCTCAGATGTTGACCTCGATCCCCGCGGCGCTGAAAATCCGGTAGATAAATCGGATTTCGCGCTCATCTACATGGCCATCGGCATTGGCGGCCTCATTGAGCAGGCGGGCCAGCGTTTGTTTTTGTGTGTCG
>JBNKGM010000110.1:0-2161 GCA_050289825.1 Robiginitalea sp. | reverse complement strand
GGCGGAAATCTTGCCATGGATATTAACGGTATAAATGTTACAATTAGTGGTAATTTGACAGTAACAGGCAATTCAACCTCAACAAACTACCCCGACTACGTCTTCCAATCCTACTTCACCGGCACCTCTTCCCTGAAGCCCGATTACCAAATGCCCAGCCTGGCTGAGGTACGCGACTTCGTGGCGAAGTACCACCACCTGCCGGGGGTTACGTCCGCTGAAGAAGTGAAGGCACAGGGCGGTATAATACTGAACGAGGCAACCACCCAGAACCTCGAAAAAATCGAAGAACTCTTCTTGCACACCCTCGAGCAGGAAGCCAAAATTGAGGCCCTGCAACAGGAAAATGCCGGTCTTTCGAAAGAGCTTAAGGAAATGAAATTGCGTATGGCCCGCATTGAGGCGGCCCTGAACCAAAACAAAGGCGAATAAATGAGGCGATTAGTTGCCATAGCGAGCCTGTTCTGCGCGGGTGGTGTTTCTGCCCAACCCGCCCTGACCCACTTCGGCAACATGCAGTTGCACGAGGGGGCCGAGGTGGGGCTGTACGGCAACCTGATTAACCTGGCGCCCTTCGACCAGAACCTGGGCCTGCTGGGTTTTTACGGGAGCGACCCACAGCGGGTGCAGGGCACCGCGGCCCCCGTCTTTTTCGATGTGGAGCTGGCCAACCAGTACGAGGTGGTGCTGGAAATCCCCCTTTGGATATCCAACAACCTCAATTTTATCGACGGGAACTTCTATACCGACCGCACGCTATCCGACCGCTATGTAGGCTTGCTGCAAAACGCCTTTACGGTGGGCGCTACCGATTATTCCAAGGTAGACGGGTTTGTGCAGGCCTTGCAGCAGAGCAGCTTTATTTTTCCGGTTGGCGACCCTTTTGCCCTGCGTCCGCTAACCTTCCAGTCTAACGAAACGGCCCCCTTGCTGCGCTGCGCCTACTTCCGCGACGACCCCACAGCCTCGGCCCTTTACGGCCCGCTGAACCCGGCCCTGAAGCCCCGCGATATCGAGCGGATCAGCACCAGTGAATTCTGGAGGCTCGAGGGTGCCGCGCCCGGCACAGTAACCCTGACCTGGAACTTCCAGAGCGGCATGGCCGGCATAGCCGAAACCCTCGAACAGGTCGAGATTGTGGGCTGGCACAAGGCCTCGGGCCGGTGGCTGCCCCTTGGCACCACCACCCAGGCGGGCGACCTCACCGACGGCTTTGCCATATCGGCCACCTTTGTTCCCGACGAATATGAGGTGCTTACTTTTGCTGGGGGAGGCGTGCCCGGGGAGGTCTTCGACCTGCCCAATTACTATCTGAGCCCGAACGGGGATGGCCTGAACGACTTCCTGATAATCGAGGAGTTGATCGACTCCCCCAACAATATATTGCAGATCTACGACCGGCGCGGCCTGCTGGTATTCGAAGCCACGAACTACCAAAGCAATTTCAACGGGGTTGCCAACACCGACAATATAGTAATCGACCGCGCGGCCGGCCTGCCCGAAGGGATCTACTTCTACGTGGTGCGGATGCTTGACCTGGATACCGAATATCAGGGATTTCTGTACCTTAATCGATGATTTATGCGCTTGTCTTAGCCCGTTGAAACACCTAATTTTGCGGACGTTTCGGGTCTTCAGGCGGTTTCACCACAATTTCGCCCTATCTCACAACATTTTCTGCCGGCCCACTACGTGCTGGGGTACTTTTACTGGACTTTGATCCCAAAGTGCCCCGAAAATGATCAAAAAATTCCTCTTTGCCCTGTTTATGCTGGTTGCAGCTGCTGGGCAGGCCCAGCTTAAGGTTGGGACTGTTCCTGAGCGCATCCACCCCAGTTCCGTACTGGAATTGGAAAGCACTAACAAAGCCCTTGTGCTTACCCGCGTCAGTGATGCGCAGATGCAGGCCATTCAGCCGTTGCATGGAGCTCTGGTGTACAATACCGACCAGAAGTGCCTCTTCTACTTCGACGGCAGTCAGTGGAAAAATGTGGCAAACAGTTCGGGTAGTTTTCAAGATATCCAATTCGTCGATAACGGAAACGGGACTTTTACAGCCTCATGGGGTTCTGGTAAAAGTTTTACTTCCCCTGTTTTATATGGTCCCCAGGGACCACAAGGTCCTGCAGGACCTGCAGGAGCTAATGGTGCAGTCGGACCA
>JBNKGM010000109.1:0-3078 GCA_050289825.1 Robiginitalea sp. | reverse complement strand
CAAGGAAGAAGGTTCTGCCGCTGCCGTCAGCAAATTCATTGCTCCGCGCGCGCTGCTGTGGTTCCGTTACGCCGCGTTGTTAACCTGGTTGACCGGCGCCTACTATCTGGAAAAAGAAGGGCATAAGGTTACCGTACTCGACCAGTCGGCCATGGACGGGGGCGCCTCGTACGTAAATGCAGGCTACCTTACCCCCAGCCACGTGATTCCGCTTGCCGCTCCCGGCATGATGGCAAAGGGGATCAAATGGATGTTCAACAGCAGCAGTCCCTTTTACCTCAAACCCCGCCTCGATTCCGAATTCCTGCGCTGGGCCTGGCAGTTCCACCGCTCTTCAACCCCTGAAAAGGTGGCCCGCGCCATCCCGCTCATTGCCGAAATAAACCTGCTCAGCAAGCAACTTTATCAACAAATGCATACCAGCGGCGACCTGGGCGACTTCCAGCTCGATTTGGGAGGTCTGCTTATGTTGTTCAAATCGGAGGAAGCAGGTAAGGAAGAGCGCAAGGTTATGCAGAAAGCCATAGACCTGGGGCTCGAGGCAAGCGAACTCACCGAATCGGAACTCCGCGCCAAACAGCCGGGCCTGAGCCCGGAGGTGGCCGGGGCCTTCCACTACCGCTGCGACGCCCACACAACCCCCACCCAGGTAATGCCGCTGCTGCAGCAGCACCTCCGCGGCCGGGGAGTTACCCTGAGACCGGGCACCACCGTTACAGGCTTTGAAACCGCAGGCAACCGCCTGAAATCGGTAATGGCCGGAAAAGAGCGTTTCCCGGCTGAGGAAGTGATCCTGGCCGCCGGTTCGTGGACCTCCGGCCTGGCCCAACAGCTCGGCCTGAAAATCTCCCTTCAAGCCGGAAAAGGCTATCGCATCAATGTGCGGCGCCCCACCCCGGTGCGCATGCCGGCCATCCTGATGGAGTCAAAAGTGGCCGTTACCCCCATGGTGGGGTTTACCCGCTTTGCCGGTACCATGGAACTTTCCGGGATTAACCACCAGATCAGGCGCAACCGGGTCGAGGCCATAGCCAGGGCCGCCGGAGCCTACTATGAAGGCCTGCACATCGAGCCGGCCGAAATCGAAGGGGCCGCCTGCGGACTTCGTCCAGTCAGCCCCGACGGCTTGCCGTATATAGGCCGTGTTGCCAAGTGGGACAACCTCTGCCTGGCTACGGGCCACGCCATGATGGGATGGAGCCTCGGGCCCGTTACGGGCAAACTCATCACCGAGCTCGTTTCAGGGCAGAAGCCCTCCCTGTCGATGGAAGCTTACCATCCGGAAAGGCGCTTTACCTGAAAATGATATACCAAGGGCCTGCTTATATGCAGTTCCTTTTACAAACTCTGGAGTTCCGTAACGCTATTTTGTATATTTTAACGGTACACCCGTTGGCCCGTATGCCTTTTTTGGTATTTTTGTTTAACTTTTGGGTGTAAAAGATGAACAACGTTAAAAAAACATTTGCGATACGCGACCTGGAAAACCTCTCCGGTATAAAAGCCCATACCATCAGGATATGGGAGAAGCGCTACGGGCTGCTTGAACCCGAGCGCACGGCGACCAACATCCGCACCTACAGCCTGAAGAGCCTGCAAAAATTGTTAAACATAACCCTGCTGTACAACCACGGGGTAAAAATCTCCAAAATTGCCGACATCGCCGAGTCTGACCTTCCCGGGCAGGTGCGCGAACTGGTGTCGGGCAACACAGTTAAAAGCCAGGCTATCAATACCTGTAAGCTGGCCATGATCAACTTTGACCAGGCCCTCTTCCAGGAAACTTATGAGGCCCTGCAAAAAGACAAGTCGTTCCGGGAAATTTTCTGGGATGTATTTATCCCCCTGCTCGAAGAACTGGGTCTGCTGTGGCAGACTGAAAGCATCAGCCCGGCCCATGAACACTTCATTACCCACCTGATCCAGCAGAAAATACAACTCAGCACCGAACAGGTGCAGGCCCGCCAGACCGAAATCAAAGACCGGGTGTTCGTGCTCTTTCTGCCCGAGAACGAAATTCACGAAATCGGGTTGCTTTTCCTGAATTACGAATTGGCCTGCCGCGGGTACCGCACCATTTACCTGGGCCAGACCATCCCCCTGGAAACCCTGACCGATTTGACGAAATATTTCGAGGAACCCTATTTTGTTTCCTATTTTACGGTATCCCCCACAAGCGAACAATTGGGCGAGTACCTGGAAACCTTTGAAAAAACACTCATGAAAGACTCCTCCAGCCACCTGTGGATACTGGGGCGCCTGGCACAAGAACTCACCGGGGCAGACTTACCGGATACCATCCGGGTTTTTAACCGCATAGATGACTTTCTCAAGGCTTTATAATTTGTTTGATATCAACACGCATGGGTAAGAAAGTTGCCATACTCGGATCCGGTTTTGCCTCCCTCTCGGCCAGTTGTTACCTGGCCCGCGACGGGTATGAGGTAACCGTGTACGAAAAGAATGAGCAACTGGGCGGACGGGCCTCTCAGTTTACCCGTGATGGTTTTACATTCGACATGGGCCCCAGCTGGTACTGGATGCCCGACATCTTCGAAAAATTCTTTGCTGACTTCGGGAAAACACCCGCCGACTATTACCAGCTCGACCGGCTCGACCCGGCCTACCAAATCTTCTTCGAGGACGAGGCGGTAACCATCGGGGGCAGCCTGGAGCAGATCTGCGCCGAATTCGAGCGAATCGAAGCGGGCAGCAGCAAACCGCTGCGCCGTTTTCTGGAGCGGGCCGCCGACAACTACCGCATCGCCATTGAAAAAATGGTCTACAAACCCGGCCTCTCGCCCCTGGAGCTGGTATCTGCCGAAACCGCACTGAGGCTCGACCGGTTCTTCAGCACCATCAGCCGCGATATCCGCCGGGAATTCAAGAACCCGAAACTGGTCTCCATCCTGGAATTCCCCGTTTTATTCCTGGGGGCCAAGCCTTCTGACACCCCCTCCTTTTACAGCTTTATGAATTATGCTGATTTTAAATTAGGAACCTGGCATCCTCAAGGAGGCATGTTTGAAGTGGCAAGGGGCATTTGTAAATTGGCAGAATCGTTAGGGGTTGAAATTA
>JBNKGM010000108.1:0-3318 GCA_050289825.1 Robiginitalea sp. | reverse complement strand
ACCTGCAGCAGGAAGAACCCCATTTTATCGACCATCCCGGCTTCGGCACTGGCCTGGGCAACTTTGCCTTCCACCCCGATTTTGCCCGAAACGGCCTGTTTTATACCACGCATACCGAGCCCGCCGGTACCGCCCCGGCCGACTTTGCCCTGCCCGACAGCACCCGGGTCGCCCTGCAATGGGTGCTTACCGAATGGCGGGCAAACACGCCTGCCGCCGAAAGCTTCGGGGGAACCCGGCGCGAACTGCTCCGGGCCGACATGGTGAGCCAGATACACGGGTTCCAGGAACTCACCTTCAACCCCCTGGCCCAACCCGGGCAGGACGATTTCGGCCTGCTCTACCTGGGCGTGGGCGACGGGGGTGCCGGGCTGGGCGGCCACCCCGAGCTCTGCGACAACCCGGGCCAGATCTGGGGCAGCGTGCTCCGCTTAGACCCGTCGGGTACCAATAGCCCGAATGGGAAATACGGCATCCCGGCCGACAACCCCTTCGCCGGGCAGGCCGGGGCCCTGGGCGAGATTTGGTGCAGCGGCCTGCGCAACCCCCACCGCATTACCTGGGACACCGGGGGTACCGGCCATATGTTCATCACCAACATCGGGCAGCACAGCGTGGAGGAGGTTAACCTGGGGCAAAAAGGGGCCGACTACGGCTGGCCCAACCGGGAAGGCACCTTCCTCTTTGACGTGCACGCCAATTCGGAGCTGGTTTACCCACTGGAAGGGCCCGATTCGGTATACACTGCCCCTGCCCTGCAATACGACCATGACGAGGGGAATGCCGTTTCGGGCGGGTACGCCTACAGGGGGAGCCGCATCCCGGCCCTGAGGGGCTACTATGTTTTCGGGGATATCCCCAGGGGAACCCTGTTCGTGTCTCCCGTGTCGGAGCTTGGGCCTGGAAACCCGGGGCCCGTGATGCGGGCCTCCCTCGAAATTGACGGGCAGCCGGCCACCCTGGGGCAGCGCTCCCTCGATGCACGGGTCGACCTGCGTTTCGCCCAGGATGCCTCGGGCGAACTCTACCTCTTCACCAAGAATGACGGGAAAGTGTACCGGGTAGTGGGTTGCCGCCGGGAACACGGCAAATCGACAGCCGGTGCCGGCCCCTAAAGCGAATTCCGGGATATCACGTAAAACGGGTTCGACTCAGCCCTGACGCCCCGGCCCAACACCATATCGGCCGCCTGCCGGCCCAGGTTCTCAAAATCTGTGGAGATCACCGTGATGCCTTCGCGCAATATTTCCTTGACCGGGGTGTCATTGTAGGAGATAATGCCCACCTCCCCGCCCAGCTTCAAACCTGAGGCGCTGATTTTCTTGAGCAGGGTCACCAGGTCGTCTTCCTTCAGGCTAATGTAGGCCGTGCCGGGTTCGAGGTTTTCCTGCCCCACGTCTTCCACCACCCCGAAGTCGTAGGCATATTCCCCGCAAAAACGGATGAAGCCCTTCTTGATTTCCACCGGGTGGTAGGTGCGCTCGCTGCGGAGCATTTTGAGTTGCCTGTACTTGCGAAGGCGCGGGTTCAGCTCTACCAGGGCCTTGTAGATGTCCTGCTCAAAATCCTGGTAGATCGTGGCAACCCTGGGGCAGGGTTCGGGGAGCTTCTTATCGAGGACAATCAGCTTTTCCACAGGGATGGTTTCGCTGAGGAACTGGCAGAGGTCGTCGCCCCCTTCCTCGAAATGACAGATAATCACATAGTGGGTATAGTCGCGGGTTTGGCTGTGCCTGAGGAGGTCCTTGAAATGCCGGTAGTTGTTTTCGTAGATGAAAAAGTCGATGGTCGCCTTATCGCCCAGGCAGTGCGAAAAGGCGTCGTAAATGATCTTCTTATGGGCGCTGAGTTTGTTAAACAGTAAAAACACTTTGGCCTTCAGGGTAAGCCGGTCGTTTTTTATATAGTAGCCCTTGCCGGGTACTGATTCGATGATGCCCCCGGTCTTGAGGTGGTCGTAGGCGCGCACTACCGTGTCGCGGGAAATGTCGAATTCGATAAGCAGGCTGTTCACCGAAGGCAGCCTGGCGCCCTGGCTCACCCGCCCGCTGCCGATAGCCGACAACACGGAATCTACAATCTGTTGGTACTTGGGCACCTTAGACTCTTCCTTGATGTCGATGAACTCGATCATAATTTAGTACCTTAACGCAACTGAACAGTACAGAACAGGTAATCCCCCATCGGGGTTTACTTTTACCCTGTAATGTTAGCAATTTTTTGACAATGAGAACCCAAACATTCCGGCACGTGGATTACCTCTGGGACGAGCAGAAGGCTGCGGCCCTGGGCGACGACCAGGTGGCCCTGTTCCTGTACCGCTCCAACATTCTGGGGGCCGACCTGCGCATTACCAATTACGGGGGCGGAAATACCAGTTGCAAGACCCTGGAAAATGACCCCCTGACCGGGGAAGAAGTGGAGGTGATGTGGATCAAGGGCTCCGGGGGCGACATAGGCACCCTGACCCGGGCCGGGATTGCCGGCCTTTACACCAGGCGGCTGCGCGACCTCAAGAAGGTTTACCAAGGCCTGTACGACGAAGACCGCATGGTAGGCCTCTTCAACCACTGCATTTTCGACCTCGAGAGCCGGGCTCCCTCTATCGACACCCCCCTGCACGGGATGCTCCCC
Organism: Robiginitalea sp.; assembly: GCA_050289825.1. GTDB lineage: Bacteria > Bacteroidota > Bacteroidia > Flavobacteriales > Flavobacteriaceae > Robiginitalea. The sequence goes on along the minus strand of JBNKGM010000108.1, from coordinate 684 downwards.
TTCAAACACATAGACCACCTGCACCCCGACGCCCTGATTGCCGTGGCGGCGGCCAAAGACAGCCAGGCCGTAACCCGGGAGATCTGGGGCGACACCATGGGCTGGGTGCCCTGGCAGCGGCCGGGTTTTGACCTGGGCCTGCAACTCGAGAAATGCCTGGCCGAAAACCCGGGTATACGGGGTATCGTACTGGGCAGCCATGGGCTGTTCACCTGGGGAGAAACCTCGTATGAATGCTATATGAACAGCCTCGAGGTGATCGAGAGGGCTTCCGATTACATAGAAAAGAAAATAAAGGCTGCAGGTTCCGTATTCGGGGGTCAGCAAGTGGCGCCCCTGCCCGCGGAAACCCGACGGGAGCAAGCGGTGCAGTTGATGCCCCTGCTGCGCGGGCTCTGTTCGTCTGAGCGGCGCATGATCGGGCATTTCGACGATTCGCCCCCCGTGCTGGAATTCACGGGCAGCTACCACCTGGCGAAACTCGCCCCCCTGGGCACTTCCTGCCCCGACCACTTTTTGCGCACCAAGATCCAGCCGCTGGTGCTCAACCTCAAACCCGATGCCGACCTCAGCGACACGGTCGATGCAACCGTCCTGTCGGTCACCGCAGGCGGGACCGGCCCAGCCGGGTCGCAGCCCGACAACGCGACGCTTCTGGCAATGCTCACGCTCGGCGCAAACCCG
>JBNKGM010000107.1:0-3399 GCA_050289825.1 Robiginitalea sp. | reverse complement strand
GAATAAGATGGTGCCATTCGACCTCCAAAGCATAAAAAGCGACAAACGGTTTTTAACCGAAGTCAACGAAATATTCCTGGTACGCAAAGTTTTCCAAAACACATTAAAACACAGCCTGAGCCAAAGTGAAAAAGTGCTCCTATTGATCGAAGAAGAACTGGGCGACCGATAAATATTCAGGCTTTGCAAAACTTAAGGGACATGCTCAACTTCTTTAGGAAAATCCGGAAAAAACTGGCTGAGGATCACAAGCCCATTAGGTATATGAGATATGCCCTGGGCGAGATCGTCTTGGTGGTCATAGGCATACTTATAGCCCTGCAGCTTAATACCTGGAATGAAGCGAGGAAAAGCCGGGCCAAAGAGGTAAGCTACCTCAAGCGGCTGCAGGAAGAGTTTGAAGCCAATCTGGCCCTAACCGAAGTAAATATGGCAATGTCCCATAAATTTGAAGAGCTAACCGAAACAGCCCTGAAGGCTCTGAGCAACGATACCCTAGTAGCCGCTGAAAACCTGGCCGCGGCTATTGAATGGGCCTCCTATGGGTCTCCTTCGAATATAAAAAACAATGTGTGGCAGGACCTGGTATCTTCGGGAAACTCTGACCTCATCACAAACAGCCCATTGCGGATTGCGATATCTGAATACCACAATATGGTAAAGATGCACTGGGACTTTTACAGGGATAAATGGGTCGATGATCACAACAGCACCCATGACCTGACATCCACGTTATTTTCGTGGCGCGATCGGAATTCGATCGCCCAATCATTCAGTTCATTCATACAGGATGCGACCTACACACCCCCTGAAATATCAGTTGATTTGGCCACCATTATGAATAAATTGAAAGACCTGCCCAACATCGAAACCAAATTATACACCATGTACAACCTTCATCAACTCGGTGTGTCTTTTGATGAAAGGGAGATTGCAGCAATTAAGGATATTCTGAAATCCCTCAAGGGAGAAATTGACAGATTCAACTAGTGTTAAATTCACCCCAACCACCCCTCCCGATCCAAACTCCGATAGCCTATGGCTTCCGCCAGATGGGCTTCCCCAATCGCCTCACACCCTTCCAGGTCGGCGATGGTACGGGCCACTTTCAAAATACGGTCGTACGCCCGTGCAGATAGTTTCAGGCGTTCCATCGCACGGGCCAGCAACTGGGATGGCCCTTCGGCCAGGGCGCAATACCGGCGGATCTGGCGCACCTGCATTTGGGCATTGCAATGTCCAGGGCTGTCCTGAAAACGGCTGTGTTGGATTTCGCGGGCACCTATGACGCGCTTCCGTATAGCACCGGAGGTCTCCCCTTGTTCCAGACCGGCCAGCTTTTCGAAGGGTACCGGGCTCACCTCCATGTGGATGTCGATCCGGTCGAGCAACGGGCCCGAAATCCGGTTCAGGTAGCGCTGCATCTCGCCCTGGGTGTTTCGAAGGGCACCCGCCGTTTCGTTGAAATATCCCCCGGGGCTCGGGTTCATGCTGGCCACGAGCATGAAACTGCTCGGGTAGGTTATGGTAAACCGGGCCCTGGAAATGGTGACTTCACGGTCTTCCAGGGGCTGGCGCATGACCTCAAGAACGTGTCGCTTGAATTCCGGCAGCTCATCCAGGAAAAGAACCCCGTTGTGGGCCAGCGATATTTCCCCGGGCTGGGGGTACGATCCACCCCCAACCAGGGCCACGTCAGAAATGGTATGGTGCGGACTGCGGAAGGGGCGTAGTACGATTAGCCCCTGGTTGGGTTTGTTCCCCGCCACGCTGTGTATTTTTGTGGTCTCCAGCGATTCCTCCAGGGTCATGGGCGGCAATATGCCTGCGAGCCGTTTGGCCAGCATGGTTTTCCCTGAACCCGGCGGCCCTATCAAGATCAGGTTATGGCCGCCCGCTGCCGCAATTTCCAGACAGCGCTTAACGGCCTCCTGCCCCTTGACATCACTGAAATCGGGCCCCTGCTGCCCATCTTCCGGCAAAAGGGCCCGGGGTTCTGATTGAACTGGCTCCAGGGTGGCATCGCCCTTCAGCAAGCCGAGAACCTCGCCGAGGTGGCTGGCCCCGTAAACTGACAGGCCTTGGACTACACCCGCCTCATGGGCATTCTCAAGAGGCAGGATCAGCCCACTGAATCCGGCCTTACGGGCACTCAGGGCAATGGGCAGTGCCCCTTTGATGGCCTGAAGGGAACCGTCAAGGGACAGTTCCCCCATAACCACATACGACTCCAGGTGCCGGGCTTCCAACTGGCCGGAGGCCACTAATATGCCCAGGGCCAGGCTCAGGTCGTAGGCAGCCCCTTCTTTGCGCAGGTCGGCCGGGGCCATATTGATGGTTATCTTTTTCCCGGGAATGCGCAAGCCATTGTTGAGCAGGGCGGCGGCAATACGGTAATTGCTCTCCCGGATGGCATTGTCGGGCAGGCCTACCAGGTGGTAGCCAATACCGTTGTCGATATTTACTTCGATGGTGACGGGAACCGCATCGATCCCAATTACCGCACAGCCGAAGACTTTTGCCAGCATTCAGTTTCTTTCTGCTTGCAAGAATATTGGGTAAGGCCGAAAATTCCTTGCAGTGCCTACAATAACCATCCATCCGGCCCGGTTTCAGATCACTTTTGCCAGGCACGGGTTCCTGCCTGAAATGACAAAAGTCATGGCGCCGGATTAAGTGTTTCCGTATTTTTTAGAATTATACCCGCCCTTCTTATCTGAATATTAGTCGGATGTGATTTAACCTGTTTAACACGTATAATAAACCTCAGATGAAACTAAAAAGGTTTTACAGGGAACTGGTCAGGCGAAACGTCTTCCGGGCCGTAGTGGCATACCTGGCAGTGGCATGGGCCCTCCTCGAAATTTCTTCTGTGATCCTTCCCACTTTTGACGCCCCGCCCTTTCTGATGCAGGGGCTCATTTACCTCCTGGCCATCGGCCTTGTATTCTGGACTGGCTTTGCCTGGATCTATGACCTTACGCCGGATGGCTGGAAGAAAACCCCGGATTGGGAGGATATAACAGAAACACGGGAGGCCAATAACCGCCGGTTGAACCGGGTGATCGTTGGAGCCGGTATAACCGCCCTCCTTTTATTGCTGGCCGGGAGTTTCTGGGCCGGGTCACAGTGGAGTCAGGAAGGCAGCTTATCGTACAATCCGGTGTATCAAATAGCCGTAATCCCATTTGAAACAGATTCCGTAAACCCTGAGGAAATGGAATACCTGCAGAACGGCCTTACTGAGGATTTGATCGAATCCCTTTCAGGAAATCAGTCCCTAATGGTACTCAATATGGGATCTACCCGGTATTTCACGGCCGGGATAGTTCCGGAGAACCCTTTTCTGGCTTCCAATTCAGAACGTATCGACTATTTCATCTCCGGAAAATTCGAGAA
>JBNKGM010000106.1:0-3532 GCA_050289825.1 Robiginitalea sp. | reverse complement strand
CGTTCACCCAGGGTTTCGAAATACGCTTCGGGCACGCGAAATCCGGCCTCTTTCGGCAATATATCGCCTTCAGAAGCCTTAATCAGGTTTTCCATCCGGGCCGGGAATTTGTCGAAATACCCGTCCGGAACCTGGAAGCCGCTATGTCCTTTTTTACCTTTCATTGCTTGTTAGATACTTTTTCCTGCAAAAGGTTTAATATGGTTCTTCAGGTACTGATCCCTTTTACAAAACCCTCTATTTTCTTGACGGCCAAATGATAGGATGCCTTCAGGGCCCCCACCGAGGTTTCCAGCATTTCCGACATCTGGTCGTAAGTCAGTTCCTCGAAATATTTCAGGTTAAATACAAGGCGTTGTTTCTCGGGCAGGGTGGCTAGGGCCCGCTGCAACTGGAGCTGCGCCTGGTCCCCGTCAAAGTAGGGGTCGGCCTCCAGCCTGGAGACCATCTTCTCTTGCAGTGCTTCGTCGCTCAGCCCCTGCATGTGTGAATTCCGCTTTAAAAAGGTAAGGGCCTCATTGGTGGCAATTCGGTACATCCAGCTGTACAGCTTGCTCTCCCCTTTGAACTGGCCAATGTTCCGGTATACTTTGATGAAGGTGTTCTGCAGCACGTCGTCGGCATCTTCGTGGGCCAGCACGATGCGGCGGATATGCCAATACAGGCGCTCCTGGTACTGCTCCAGCAAGGTGCGGAATGCCGCCTCCCGGCGGGCCGGGTCTTGCAATCCTGCTATCAATTCTGTTTCAGAATGCATCATGTGCTTGTGGCCATTAGACCCGCTCCAGGCATAAGGGTTTAATCGGGGTGCCTCCTGCGGGGCCCTACCCGAGTTGCTGCATTTCCACCAAACGCCGGTAAACCCCCTGCCGTTCCATGAGTTCCTGGTGGGAGCCATGCTCCACGATCTCGCCCTTTTGCATCACCACAATGGTGTCGGCGTTCTGCACGGTGCTCAGGCGGTGTGCAATGACCAGGGAAGTACGCCCCCGCATCATTTTTTCCAGGGCGTCCTGTACCAGGCGCTCGCTTTCGGTATCCAGGGCCGAGGTGGCCTCGTCCAGTATCATGATGGGAGGGTTCTTGAGCACGGCCCGGGCAATGGCCAGGCGCTGCTTTTGCCCCCCGCTCAGTTTGTTGCCCCCGTCTCCGATGTTGGTGTCGTATCCCTGGGGCAGCTGGCTAATGAATTCATGGGCGTTGGCAATGCGGGCGGCCCTTTCCACTTCTTCCGGGCTGGCGCCTTCCTTGCCCAGCAATATGTTGTTGCGCACGCTGTCGTTAAACAAGATGGAGTCCTGGGTTACCAACCCCATAAGGCCGCGCAAGGAGGCCTGGGTGATGTCGCGGATATCAACCCCGTCAAGGGTGATCCGGCCTGCTCCCACGTCGTAGAAGCGGCTCACCAGGCTGGCGATGGTGCTTTTCCCGGAGCCCGACTGGCCTACCAGGGCCACGGTCTGGCCTTTGGCAACCTCCAGGCTGAAATTTTTCAATACCAGGTCGTCCCCGTAGCTGAAAGAGACTTCTTTCAGCCGAAGTGACTGCTCGAAGGTATGTTTTTCGCGCCCGTCTGCAGGGTCTTGTATGGTCGATTCGGTCTCCAGGATTTCGAGAACGCGCTCCGCGGCGGCATTCCCTTTCTTAACCCCGTAAGAAGCCTTGCTGATGGCTTTGGCAGGGGTGAGGATGTTGTAGGCCAGCCCCATATAGGCAATAAAGGAAGAGGCGTCGAGACTGGCTTCTTCCAAAACCATGCGGCCCCCGAACCAGAGCAGGACCCCGATTACCAGTATCCCCAGGAATTCCCCCACGGGCGAGGCCAGGTTCTGGCGGTTGAGCAGGCTGTTCGAGAAGCGGAAGAAGCGGTCGGTTGAATGCTGGAAACGGTCTGAAAAGCGCTTTTCGGCGTGGAAGGCCTTTACCACCCGAAGCCCCCCGAGGGTTTCTTCAACAATGGAAAGGAACGCCCCTTGTTCTTTCTGTACACGGTCAGAATGCCTTTTCAGCGATTTGCCAATGCGCGAGATCAGAAAGCCAGCTACCGGGATGAAGATAAAGACAAACACGGTCAGTTTTACGCTGATGAAAAACATGACCAAAATGGTAAAAAAAATGGTCAGCGGCTCGCGTACGATCAATTCCAGAATGGACAGGAAGGAATGCTGGATCTCCAGCACGTCTGAGGTAATGCGGGCAATCACATCCCCCTTTTTCTTTTCCGAATAAAACGCCAGGGGCAGGGAAACGATTTTGTCGTACAGGGCGTTGCGCAGGTCTTTGAGTACCCCGTTGCGCAAAAAGGTGATGTAGTACATGGCCAGGTAGTTGAAGAAGTTCTTCAACAGGAACAGCACCAGCACCAGCCCGATAACCATTACCAGGGCCTGGATCTTGTCGGTGCCCGCCACGGCGCTCACCTGGTAATACAGGCTGTCTTTGAGGTAGGTTTCCAGCCCCCCTACACCCTGGAATACCGGTTTTTCGCGTATAGGCCGGGTCTTTTCAAAAAGGACGTCGAGCATGGGGATCAGGGCCGCAAACGAGAGGGCGCTGAACAGGGCGTACAGGATGTTGAAAAGGATGTTCAGCATGCCGTAGCGCCGGTACGGCCCGGCAAACCGTAGGATTTTGCGGAAGTACTTCATGCGTCGAGCTTGAGTTCGGCCAGAATGCGGTCGATTTTGGCCTCCAGGGCGGCCATGGCGGCTGGGTAGCCCGAGACGGTATCGAGCGGGGCGTTCACGCTCACGTAAAACTTGATTTTCGGCTCGGTGCCGCTGGGACGGGCAGCCACCCGGGTGCCGTCGGCCGTGCTGTAGATGAGCACGTTCGACCTGGGCAGGTCAATGGGGCTGCGCGCGCCGTTTTCCAGGTCGCGCGAGACGGAAGCCTCGTAATCGTCTATGCGCACCACGGGCGAACCGTCAAGGGTTTTCAGCGGGTTTTCGCGGAATTCCACCATCATGCGGGTAATTTCGGCGGCCCCGTCCATCCCTTTCTTGGTAAGCGATACCAGCCGTTCGCGATAGCAGCCGAACTCGGCGTAGCACTTGAGCAATTCGTTGTAGAAGCTGCTGCCCGCCGCCTTGGCTTCGGCAGCAATCTCACAGGCAAGCAGGGTAGCGGTAACGGCATCTTTGTCTCGCACAAAGTCGCCCACCATAAAGCCAAAGCTCTCTTCGCCCCCGCCCAGGAAGTGCTGGTCGGGAAAATCGACGATCATCTTGGCGATCCATTTAAATCCGGTCAGGGAAACCTTGCATTCCACCCCATAGGCCGCGGCCATGGCTTCCATCATGGGGGTGGAAACAATGGTGGAGGCCACAAATTCGTTCCCTTTAAATCCCCTCCGCTTGGCCTTGTCGAGCAGGAACCGGGTCATGAGCACCATGGTCTGGTTGCCATTGAGCAGCTCCAGCTTCCCTGCCCCGTTGCGTACGGCAATGCCGAGGCGGTCGCTGTCGGGGTCGGTGCCCACCACCATGTCGGCCCCGATGGCCTCACCCCGCTTAAGGGCCAGGGCCAGGGC
>JBNKGM010000105.1:0-3757 GCA_050289825.1 Robiginitalea sp. | reverse complement strand
GGTAGGCAGAGGCTTCCCCGAGCGGGCTGTGGTACCGCCCCGAGGCTATATTGGTCGCGTAATCGCCGGGAGCCAGGGTGCAAACGCAGATGCCGAAAGGCCTTACCTCCAGGCGATAGGCCTCACTGGCCACGTGCAAAGCGGCCTTCCCGGCCGAATACATACCCCTGTAGGGCAGGCCCATATAGCCGGCAATAGAGGTTACATTGACCACCCTGCCTCCACCCTGTTTGCGCATATGGGGCAATACAGCTTTCATGACCCGCAAGGGCCCGTGAAAATTGGTTTCGAGGGAGAGCAGGCTTTCATCGTGGGGTAGCTCTTCGAGGGGGCCTGTAATGCCCATCCCGGCGTTATTGACCAACACGTCTATGCGACCTTCCCGGGCCAGGAGCTCGGCTACGGCCGACGCCACCGAGGCCTCGTCGCGCACATCGAGCGCCAGGAGGGGAAAGTGGTCAAAATCGGGGTATTTCTTGGGGTTTCGGGCCGTTCCGTACACGCGGTAACCGTGGCTGGCCAACAACCGGCCCTGGGCCAGGCCCAGGCCTGAGGAGGCGCCGGTAATCAGTACGACTTTGGGTGTGTCCATGGCCTGAAAAATACGAATTTTATGCCTGTTGAAAGGCCCTGACGGCCCTACTTTCCTTCAGATAAAAGCATAAAAAAACGGCAAGCTACCTACATCGCACCGCTTCGACCGCATACCCTTGCTGTGTTCCCACCCTGGGGGATTCTGCAGGAGCTGGTCGTGTAGGACTTGCCGCGTGCAAATATACGACCTTTTTAAGTTTGCCGCAAAGCCGGGGCATCCGTATTTTAGCAAAATGCCGGCCGGGGGTCTCATCGCCCGGCCAGACTTGAAACACATGGGTATGACATTCTGGAAATTAGGCTTTACAACCCTGCTGCTCACCTTGTTCCTCGCCTGCGGGGAGCAGCGCCCCGAACGGTTCTTCTCGCTGCACCTGGGGGATGACGGCGGCAAATTCACCACGGGAGCCGTGGTACCCTTAGGTATAGAGGCCCGGGGGGACCAGGTTGCCGATTCGGTCCGGTTTTTTTTGGGCGGCCAACCGCTGCAGGTAACCGACGGTCAGGCACGCCTGGCGCCACCAACCCTCGGCACCAAGTCGCTGGAAGCCCATTTTGTTTGGCAGGGGCGCGAAATTATTCTCAACCGGGAGGTGCTCATTTTAGCCGGGCAGGCGCCAGAAATATATACGTATGAAATCGTGAATGCCTTCCCCCACGACCGGGAAGCCTTCACCCAGGGGCTGGAATTCTACGGAGACACCCTCTATGAGAGCACGGGCATCAAAGGGGCCTCTAGCGTGAGGCGGGTCGATTTCCAGACCGGGGAGGTCTTGGCCAAAACCGAGCTCGACCGCACCTTTTTCGGGGAGGGCATCACCGTGCGGGGCGACACCCTCTACATGCTTACCTGGCAGAACGGGCAGGGCTTCCTCTTCGACCGCCACTCCCTGGAACGCATCGGCACCTTTTCATACGGGCAAAGCAAGGAAGGCTGGGGGCTATGCAACGACGGGCATGCCCTGTACAAAAGCGACGGGAGCGAACGCATCTGGAAACTCGACCCGGCTACCCTTGAAGAAACCGGGTACATTGAAACGGTAACCAACAAATCGGCCTTCAATAAGACCAACGAACTGGAATATGTAGACGGTAAGATTTACGCAAACGTCTGGCAGAAACCAAGCATGATGATTATCGATGCGGCCAGCGGGGCCATTGAAGGGGTGGTCAATTTCGGGGGCCTCGAGAAACAGGTTACCCAACACGAAAACCTGGACGTGCTCAACGGGGTTGCCTACCACCCTGGGCGAAAAACATTTTTTGTTACCGGCAAACGCTGGGACAAGCTCTTTGAAGTGCGTATTGTAAAACGAGACCCTTGAAACGCTTTAAAAAACAATTGACCGTTGGCACCAACGACCTGGACGAATTGCAGCATGTAAACAATGTGCGCTACCTCGAATGGGTTCAGGAAATATCTCGGGAACATTGGCTCGAACTCTCCGAACCCCAATGGAACAGCCAGTACTATTGGGTAGTGCGGAGCCACCATATCGAGTATTTGCGGGCTGCCCAGCTCGGGGATGAACTCGTGCTTACCACCTACGTTCCCGATGTAACCGGCCCGCTCTCGCGCCGCGTTGTGGAAATAAGCAAAACAGATGGCGGGGTACTGCTGGCGCGCTGTGAAACCCAGTGGTGCCTCATCGATTCGGCATCAAACCGGCCCTGCCGCATTCCTGAGCCGATTCAGCAGTGTTTTAAGTAATAAAGCATTGTATTTCTGCAAGTTATTAAGTATAAGTAGTATTTTTCTCATATTTTTTGATATATATACTTTCTTTTTCTGTATTATAAGCCTACTTTTTACCAATTTTTCAAGGGCTTTTTGAAAAAAACCCTAGTAATTCTATGGTTTTTTTATAGGCTTAAAAAGCTCACAATGACTATTTTGGACTCAAAATCAACCTCCGGTGGACTTCACGTACGGAATTGTAGATGCAAATGCCACTACCTCCCTCCAGCTGCAACATTTCCTGGAGGAATACGAGGAGTTGCTTTGTGTGTCGCAAGATGCCACGCCAGAAGGGGGCCTCGACAGCATTTTGAAGTACAAGCCCGATGTGGTTTTCATGAACCTGACCCAGCAGGCCCCGGCCTGTTTTTCCATGGTGCGCGACTGCTTCCAGTTCCTGGACAGCCAACCCCTGTTCATCGGCCTGGCCGGAGACCAGACCCACGCCTACGAAGCCCTGAAGCACCAGTTTTTTGATTACTGGGTTTTGCCCTACAGCGAGTTCGAGATCCGCAAAACCCTGCTGAAGCTGGGCAAGCGCCTCCCGAAACCCGCCCATGCCCCCACCCTTTGCCTGCAGTCGTACAAAGACTTCCAATACCTGAATACCCAGGATATCTTATATCTGCAGGCCGACAACAACGCCACCGACTTTGTGCTGGTCGACGGCACCCGCATCAGCGCCTTCAAAACCCTGAAAAGCTTTGAAAACCAATTGCCGCATAATTTTGTGCGCATCCACCAGAGCTACATCCTTAACGGCGACTACATTTCGCGCATCAACTACGGGAAGAGCCGGTGCACCCTGCGCTTCGGCAAGGCTGAACTGCCCTTCTCCCGCGGGTACAAAGGCAATGTAGACGCCCTTAAGGAACTCCTTACCCAAAAGACCCTGAATTCGCGTTCGTAACCGGATTCTCTCAAAACCGGGTCAAATCCTCACAAACCCTTACCGGTTACTAATTAGTAGGAATTCACATACAATATCCTGAGGAGGTCATGCTACTTTGGCTGCAAGAACCTATAACAATACCTCCCTAAAACCTGTATGATTATGAAAAAAATAGCTAGCCTTACAGCCCTCTTTGTATTAATGATCGGCTTGACCGCCTGTGAAGCAGATAACACCCAGGAAGCGCTTTATGATGCCAACTGTACAACCTGCGGAAGTGACATCGAAGATGCCGCATGTACCACTTGTGGAAGCGATATTGATGTCGACGCAGCTTGCACAACCTGTGGTAGTGACATAGATGTCGATTCAGCTTGTACCACTTGCGGTAGCGATATTGAAGATAATTAAGCGTATTAAAACTTGGCTTAATGCAATTATAAATCTAGAGAGCCTTGCAAAACTGCGGGGCTCTTTCTTATTTTGTATATGCACAAGTGTCCTATGAGGACTATTTTTTTTAGATACTTATA
>JBNKGM010000104.1:0-4056 GCA_050289825.1 Robiginitalea sp. | reverse complement strand
TATTCCGATGAGGGCATAGAGCTGGCCGACTGGCAGGCCGTCCCCTTTTATGGCGGAACGGGGGTTAAACTATCAAGCCCGGAACAGGAGCCCCGGGACTACCCGGCCTCCCTGATTGCCTGGGATCCGGTGAAGCAGGAAAGGGTATGGTCGTTGCCCCAGGGGACCACCCCCAATGCCGGCACGCTTACCACGGCCGGAAACCTGCTGTTCCAGGGCCGGGCAGATGGCCTGCTGCTGGCCTACGATGCCCGGAACGGCTCGGAGCTCTGGCGGTATGATACCGGGTTGGGGATAGCGGCCCCTCCCATTGCCTATACGCTCAACGGGAAGCAATACATCGCCCTGCTGGTCGGTTGGGGTGGGGGTTATGCAGGTATGGGAGGAGCTGCAGCCTACGGATACGGCTGGTCGTATCGCGCCCAGCCCAGGCGGTTGATCGCCTTCTCCCTCGACGGGGTGGCCGAGGTTCCCGCTCCGATTCCCCCCCAGTACCCGAAACCGATCGTAGACCCCGACTTTGAAATAGACGCCGACCTGGCCGCCCAGGGCGCCGGGTTTTACGGGCTCTGCGCCTCCTGCCACGGCGGGGGCCTCTTCAGCGGGGGCATGGCCCCCGACCTGCGCGCATCGGTTATCCCATTGGATTTTAACACGTTCGCCTCTGTCGTGAGGGGAGGCGTCAAAGCCAGCATGGGCATGCCGCCGCGCCCGGAATTTACGGATGAGCAATTGCGGGCGATCCAACACTACATTAGGCGCGAAGCTGCAGCTTTTGCCGAGAGATACGATACCTTTGTGGAAGAAATCAAGGCCGGGAAGGCGCAAACGGCCATCGATTTCGCCCATTGACAAATACGGGCGCCAATTCCTTTAACAGGTATTTGGAAGCAGGGAAAAATTTCTAAGGTTATGGATCGTACCCGGAAATTGAAACTCATGTTCATTGCCGGCATCGTGCTCTTTTTGCTCGGGAGCATCGACCCCCTGGAAGGGTCGGTGCTGGTTGCCCTGGGGGGCATTGTGATGGCCGTGGTGGCCCGCCGCATGGAAGACCCGCATTGGAAATACTACCGTCTTGCTGCCATTTTGCTGGTAGCGGGTGTGGCGGTTCTTTGGATCGTATCGGCCCTGGGAGGCTTTGGGGGCGAGTCAGACTTGGCCTGGGGGTGGGGCTGGCTCTTGCTGCCCTACCCGGCGGGGTGGTTTATGGTGCTGGTGCTGTTGTATCTGCAGATCTTCTGGCGGAAGAAAACTTGAATTTCGGGCCACGATTTCCCCCCGGGGCTACCGCCCCTTACCCCCGGAGACAAGATAGTCCCTGCCGCTGCAATCAAACTGCGTATGGGAATTCATTTATAAAGGGAATGAATGGGATACAACAAAAAAAGGGGGCTTAGCCCCCTTATTAAAAAGTCGCCAACAGACTTAAAACCGATATCCTATACCCAGTTGAAACCCTTTGGTTTTCAGGGTAAAGTCTTCGAAGCCGGGTTCTTCCTCGGCGATATTGGACAATCCAAAATTATAGCGGGCATCGGCAAAAAAGCCCCCGGGAAGTTCGTAAGCGGCCCCGATATTCAAGGCAAAGTTAGACGATTTTAACCCGTCAGTACCTCCTTCTGCGTCCAGCACAAATCCAATTTGAGGTCCCGCCTGCACGTTGAACCCATCGATCAGGTAGTACTTCAACATTAAGGGCACATTAAAATAGGTGATATCCGCATCTTTGGCCCCCTCGATGGAATATTGCAGTTCGGGTTGGAAATGCAGCTTATCGGCTACGCCTATATCTGCCAGGGCACCTATAAAGATACTGGTGGCTCCGTCGGGAGTAAGGCCACCTGCGCCTGTATCCAGTTTCAAATTCGAGAAATTGGCACCGGCCTTGATACCAAAGGTTATAGCCTTGTCCTGGGCATGAATTTGGAATGCCAGCAATAGAAAGCTAATAAGCACTAATTTTTTCATGATTATTTGTTTAGAAGGTTAAAAAGCAACCTGAAGCTACTCTTTTTTCGAATAGATATTACAAATTATAAAAGATTACCTGCAAAATTTGGCGGGGCCTTTCCGGCTTATTGTCAGATAACGCAGTAGTCATTGCCTGGGGGCATTTCCGACGGGGTGGCAGGGGTAACAGGCGCTGAAAAATGGCCGGGCAAAAATTCCTCCCCCATATTTTGTACCTTGTTCTGACACAAATTTCTAAGCCATGCGAACCCTGATCCCCGGCCTGGCCGCCTTCTTTCTCTTACTGACAACTGCCTGCAGACAGGAGCCCCGTTCAACCGCTGAAAGCGCGACAGCCATTTTGTACCGCACCACCCCCGACCAGCAAAACCTGCTCAGGCCCGACACGCTCGAAGTGCAGGCCGATACCCCGGCAGCAACCCTGCAGATTGCCCTCGATACCACCCAGCAGTTTCAGGAAATGGACGGCTTTGGCTTTAGCCTGACCGGGGGCAGCGCCCTGCACCTGCAGCGGATGAGCGCCCCGGCCCGGGCCGCTATTTTACAGGAACTTTTCGGGGACGGGCCAAACGACATCCGGGTGAACTACCTGCGCCTGAGCATTGGCGCCTCTGACCTGGACGAGTACCCCTGGTCGTACGACGACTTGCCCGAGGGGCAGACCGACCCGGAGTTGGAACGCTTTTCTCTGGGGTATGATACGTTGTATCTCATCCCCACCCTGAAGGAAATCCTGGCCATCCAGCCCGGCATCAAGCTCATGGGCTCGCCCTGGTCGCCCCCGGCCTGGATGAAGGATAACCACGACACCCGGGGGGGTAGCCTGCTGCCCGAATTCTACCCGGCCTATGCCCAGTATTTCGTAAAGTACCTCCAGGGGATGGCTGCCCACGGCATTAGCCTCGACGCCGTTACCGTGCAGAACGAGCCCCTGCACCCGGGCAACAACCCCAGCCTGCTGATGCTGCCCGAGGCCCAGGCCGAGTTTGTAAAGAACCACCTGGGCCCCGCTTTCCGCCTGGCGGGTATCACCACCAAAATTGTCTTATACGACCACAATGCCGACCGGCCCGACTACCCGATTTCCATTTTGGACGACCCGCAGGCGGCCGCCTTTGTGAACGGCTCGGCCTTCCACCTCTACGGGGGAGAGATAGGTGCCTTAAGCGAGGTGCATGAAAAACACCCCGACAAGGACCTCTATTTTACCGAACAGTGGATCGGGGCCCCGGGCGACTTTGCCGGCGACTTTACCTGGCACATTGCCCAGCTTATGATCGGGGCGCCCAACAACTGGTGCAAAACCGTATTGCAGTGGAACCTGGCCGCCGACGCCAACCAGGACCCCCATACCGACCGGGGCGGGTGCGACCGCTGCCTGGGGGGCATTACCATAAATGGAGATGAGGTAACCCGCAACCCGGCCTACTACATCGTGGCTCAGAACTCCAAATTCATCCCTTCGGGCTCGGTGCGCATTGGCTCGACCCAGGCGAAAGGGGTTGGCAGCGTGGCCTACCTGCGGCCCGACGGGGCCCGGGTGGTGCTGGTGCAGAACCAGGGCGATGGGGCGTGGGATCTTTCTATTTCCGAAGGAACGGAAACGGTTTCCTTTTCGCTTGCGCCGGGGGAGGTCGCTACGCTCGTTTGGCCGCGTTAAGCGTCTGATATTGTTTTAGTTTTTTTCGTATCTTCTTGGGCCTCAATTCTTGTGAGCTTCTTATTTGATGCCTGCTGCACCGAAGGTAACCCGGCTATTGGCCGGGAGAGACGAATACCCATCACTCACAATCACAAACAAGCATTCAACCATGCCCAAGTACGTTATCGAACGGGAAATTCCCGGGGCGGGAAACCTCTCGCCCGAACAATTGAAAGCCATTTCACAAACCTCCTGTGGGGTATTGCAAAAAATGGGACCGGAGATTAACTGGATCCACAGCTATGTGACCGGGAACAAGATCTACTGCGTGTACATTGCCACCAACAAGGAAATGGTGAAGGAGCACGCCCAGAAAGGGGGGTTTCCGGCTAATGCCATTAATGAGGTGAAGGCGATTATTGATCCCGTCACCGCCGAGT
>JBNKGM010000103.1:0-4676 GCA_050289825.1 Robiginitalea sp. | reverse complement strand
TGTTTTCCACCACCTACCGCGTGGGATGGGACAGCTCCAACCTGGCGCCGTATTTTATCTCCGGTGCCATGGTATCAGGGCTCGGAACCCTGGTAGCCGTTGCGTATGTGGTCCGCAGGTACAAGCGGCTTGAAAACTACATCACCGACTACCACTTTGAAAAGATCGGCCGCCTGATGGCGCTGGCCCTGATGATCTATATCTATTTCAACATCAACGAGTACCTGGTGCCCCTGTTCACCTCCAAGGAGGCCGAATCGGAACACCTCAACACCCTCCTGGTCGGCGATTACGCCCTGCCCTTCTGGCTGGTGACCGTCGGCGGCCTGGTGCTGCCGGCCCTGTTGCTGCTCTTTAAAGGGCTGCGCAAGCCCCGGCCCATGTTCTATATTTCCCTGCTGGTGGTGCTGGGGTCGTACTGGAAAAGGTACCTGATCGTAACCCCTACCCTGCTGCACCCCTACCTGCCCATTCAGGGCGTGCCGGAATCGTGGCATCATTATTTCCCGAGCCTGCACGAATGGGTTATTACCGGGGCCACCCTGGCCATGGCGCTGCTGATCATCACCTTGTTGGTGCGTTACGTACCGGTGATCTCCATCGACCGCCTGGCCGAGGAAGAAGGCCTCGAAGAAGCCAAACATAAAGAAGCTGCCGCATGAAAACGAACAAGATCCCTACTCTGGCAGTACTCCGGTGCCTGACCCTCGGCCTGGCCCTGATGCTGGCCGTGGGCGTTCGGGCCCAGGCAACCGAAAAACAACGGGTGCGCCTGTCGGCCACGTATACCAAGGTTATGAACGGCCCGGTATACCTCGACCTGCAGGCCACGGCCCGCATCGACAATAGCAATGTGGATGTGGCCGGCGTTGAACTGGAAGTGTATTACGAGCGCGACGGGGAAGAAATCGCCCTGGGCAACGTAAACACCAACGAATCGGGCAAGGCCCGTTTTGAGATGGAAAGCCTCAAAGCAATTCGCCCCGATTCCACCGGCCTCTATACGTTGGGAGCCGCTTTCGGCGGGAATGATGCCTTTAGGGCAGCCAGCCGCACGGTAAGTTTCCGCGATGCGGCCATAAGTGCCAAACTCCAGGAGCGCGATAGCGTTTCGTATGTGAATGCCACCCTGCGCGATGCAGCCACCGACAGCCTGATCGCCGACGCCCTCATACGGGTACAGGTGGTGCGGATGTTCCGCCCCTGGCGAATCAGTGAAGAATTTCTGAGCACCGACTCAGAAGGAGCCATTTCTGTTGAAGTGCCCACAGATATCCCCGGGAAGGACGGCAACCTGGAATTGCAGGTAGTAATCGCAGACAACGACGATTACGGCACCGTAATAGCTTCACTCGATGCCCCGATTGGCACGCCTTTTGTAGAAGATAACACGTATTACGAACGCACCCTTTGGGGGCCCCGCGGCCGAACCCCGCTCTTCATCATCCTGTTCACAGGCGTGCTGATTGTGGGATCGTGGGGAGTTATTGTATATTTAATCAGGAATCTATTTAAAATCGCTAAGAATAAACCATGAAAACGCTTCGCATTCTTATCCCGCTGGGCCTGATGGCCGTTGTATTGTATGCCTTCACCACCCCGCCCCAGGACGCTTGGGTTGTGCCGGATAAATACAAAAACATGAAAAACCCCACCGACCCGAAAGTAGACATGAACATCGGGAAGGCGCTTTACGCCAAGCACTGCCAGTCTTGCCACGGCAAAGAAGGGTATGGCGACGGGCCCAAAGCCGACGGCCTGAAAGGAGACCTGGGCGATTTTTCTTCCGCCGATTTCCACGCTCAAACCGATGGGGAATTGTTTTACAAAACCACTTTTGGCCGGGACGACATGCCCGAATACACCAAAAAAATGCCCGATGACGAAGATCGCTGGCTGGTGGTTAACTACATCCGGACCCTGAAGGAATAACCCGCCCTTTTAATGGCCCCCACACCCTCCCTGAAGGGTGCTCGCAGCAATGCGACAGGACTAACTTTGCCTAAAAGTCATGAAATCTGAACTGCGATACCTAAGTCTCTCACACCTGAAAGCCCCCGTGGCACTGCGCCAGCGATACGCCCTGCCCGAACCCGCACAGGAGCCCCTGGCCCGGCAGATACAGGACGATTTTCCGGATATTCGGGGCTTGCTGATATTGACAACTTGCAACCGTTTTGAATGCTGGTTTGAATCGGCTACCACCCGGGCTGCAGAATTGCTCGACTACCTGACAGCGGCCCTGGAAGGCCCCCAGGCCAAACAGTCGTGCCGGGAGCGCTTTGAAGTGTCTGACCAAACCGATGCCAGCGTAAACCACCTTTTCCGGGTGGCCGCGGGCCTTGAGTCGGCCGTGCTGGGCGATGCCGAAATATTGCACCAAATCAAACGGGCTTTTCTCAAGTCGGTGTCCTGGAAACTACAGGGCTCTCTACTCGAGCGCAGCCTGCAATCCATATTCAGGTTGCACAAGCGTATCAGCAATGAAACCGCTTTCCGCGACGGTACCACCTCCACGGCATACAAAGCGCTGAAAACCATTTCGGACGAATTCGGACAGCAGGCGCATTCCAAGAAGATCTTGCTGGTGGGCGCAGGTGACATTATCGGTCAGGTGCTCAAGTACAACGACAAGTTCGGGTTCGACAACCTGTACCTGACCAACCGGACCGAAGCCAAAGCCGATACCCTGGCCCGCGCTCACGGGGTGCAATCCTGGCCCTGGGCCCGTCTGAAAGCCGGGGAGCTCGAATCCTTTGACGCCATTGTAAGTGCGGTAAGCCATGTGCCGGGCCTCATCAGGGCCGGCTGGGCAACAGACCGGAAAGTAGTGCTCATCGACCTGGCGGTGCCCGGCAATATCGACCCCCTCGATAAACCGGGGCCCCTGGTGTCGCATTACGACCTCGATGCCATTGCAGCGCAATTGCAAAACACCCGGGTAACCCGCCTTGAAGCTACCGAACGCGTGGCTGAAATTCTGGCTGAGGAAGAGACCCTGTTTCGGAACTGGTACGAAAAACAACCCCTGCGCAGCCAGCTGGCCGCCTGGAAGCCGCGGGTAAGGGCCATTGTGGCTACATACCTGAACGACCGCGAGCAGGTACGGCTCGAGTCAGCCCGCATTATGCGTTACCTGGCCCGCGACCCGGAATTGCTCAAATCGCCGGCCCGTATCGAAATGCTTATTGAAGAACACTGTGGCCTGGCCCTGGCCGAAACACCTATGGTACTATGAAATTGACGTTCCGCACTTACCTGGCAACCAGCGTTGCAGTAACCGCCTTTTTGGCTCTCGACGCCTGCAAAGGCGGACCCGAACAGCACGACATTACACCCCTGGCCGGGCCTGTCCACCAGGAAGCCGCCGAAGAAGGCATTCTGATCGGCCTTAAAAAAGTTAAGGTTTTAAAGGTTAGCCCGGGGGCCCGTTACCAGTACGCAGAAGTACAGGAAGGTGACAGAACCTACTGGCTGGCCAGCGCGAAACAGGAACTCAGGGCCGGGGAAACCTATTACTACAACGAGGCCCTGTTGCGCACCGAGTTCGAGAGCACCGACCTGCAAAAAGTGTTTGACACCCTGCTGTTGGTATCGCGCCTGGTGCCGGAAGGCCAACAGGATGCCCTGAAAGCACCCCTGCACAAGGCCCACCCCGGCGGCCAGGCCGGAGAGGCACCAGTTGCCGACCAGGGGGCTGCCCCCAGTTCTCTGGAATTGTCCGAACTTCTCAAAAACCCGGAAGCCTATGAGAACCGCTGGGTAGAATTCAGCGGTACCTGCGTAAAGGTAAACGAGGGAATCATGGGCCGGAATTGGGTGCACCTCAAAGCCCTGGGCGAAGCCGAAGGCGAGGTGGTGGTTACCACCCAGGAAACCATTGAGGTTGGCCAGGTGGTGCGTATGCAGGCCCTGGTGCACCGCAACCGCGATTTCGGCTCGGGTTACACGTATGCCCTTTTGCTTGAAGAAGGCCGTCGGATCCGATAACCAACCCGCAACACGTTCCTCCAAAAATAGGAGCCGGCACCCTACTGTTCTTCGGGTGCCGGCTCCAACATGCTCCACTTATACTTGTTACCTGTAGAGGGTAAAATGCCCTACCCAGGTTTGCTTTTCGTTGTCATTGGCGTTGACCACATACCAGTAGTCGCCCGTTGGCACTTCCTTACCGTCGTAGGTGCCGTCCCAGTTTCGCACCTGGTCCAGGATGGCCACCACCCGCCCGTAGCGGTCATAGATCTTGATCTCGATATAGGGGAAATACTGCCTGTTTTCAGGGCCCCAGGTATCGTTCATGCCGTCTCCGTCGGGGGTGAAGTAATTCGGCATCGTCACCCGCCCATCAAAATCGAAGGGGAAACGGATGGCCACTTCGCAGCCCTGGGCATCGCGCACCATAATATCCACCATGGCGTCCATGGAGATGTAGAAGACGTTTACGGGGCCCTGGGAGGCGCCGTTAAAGAAGTATTCGTACTCGCCGAAGCCCCCGCTGGCGGTGGCCGTGATTTCATCGGGGCCACTCTGTATGGCATCGAGGGTCAGGGGTTCGTACCCGTCCACTGTAAATTCGACGAAGGTGGTACACCCGTTCTCGTGGTAGAGGTACACAATATGGTCTCCGGCCGGCATGTCGCCCCAGCTGCGCGTATCGCTGGCCAGGGAAGTGACCG
>JBNKGM010000102.1:0-4856 GCA_050289825.1 Robiginitalea sp. | reverse complement strand
GGCCTTTACCCCTGCCCTCCCTCTGCCCGATTTCCGAGCCAGGCTCCAAGGGCCTGGAAGAAGTGCTCTCGCCCGGTTTCGTGGTGCAATTCGTGATAGGCACCTGATTCCAAATGCAAAGTAACGGCCCGGGCACGCTCTCCCAATAACCTGCTGCCTTCCGGATCGATAATGGGGTCGGCAGTTCCGTGGGCTATAAAGGAAGGCACGGTGAGTCGGGTGGCGTGATCAAGGGCCCAGGTACCTGCGGCGAGGATGGGAAAGGAATACCGTGGGCTTACCCGGTCGTGCACCAGGGGGTCGTTGCTGTAGGCCCTGACTTCGGCCTTATCGCGTGAAATGCCTGCCGGGTCGAGCCCGGAAGGCAGGGTTATGGAAGGATAGACATGGAGCAAAAGCTTTCCGGCCCAAAGCTTCCAGGCCGGCGGGCGAAAAGCCAGCCTCAGGTAGGGGCTGCTGGCCACCAGGGCATCGGGCCTTCCCAACCCGCGGAGTACAAAATTGAGGGCCAGATTGCCTCCCATGCTGTGGCCGTAGAGCAGGGCCGGCATGCGCGGAAAACGAGCCCGGGCCGTCTGCCACCCTTCTGATACCTGCTGCATCAGCTGGCCGTATCCGGCGCAGTCGCCCCGTATGCCTCCTGAGCGGCCATGCCCGACCAGGTCGAAGGCCAGCACGGCCCAGCGCCGGTTGCATAGAAAGGGGATCACCGAATCTTCATACCGCCCGCTGTGTTCGCCAAAACCGTGAACCAGCAGGCACACGCCTTCAGGCTCCTGAGGCAGATACCAGCAAGCGCTGGTTTCCACCCCTGACCATTCCGCTTCAAAATGTTCTTTTTCGTAATTCATATTCAATCATTTGGGCTGCTTTTCCCGAAAAACAGCCCTTTTGGCTGCCGGCAACAGGGTTGGCGCCGCGGGCAATAGTTCCGGCAAATGCCATATCTCGCTGAGCCTGAGTGACGAAAATACCGGTTTTCGCTTTCGGGTGCCAGGTTTTTGCCTAATTTTGGCCCTGTAATGATCCGAGAGGGCCATTTCTGAGTATATAAGGAAAAATCCAATAGGAGTGGATCAAACCAAACGACTCTATTTCATAGACGCTATGCGCGCCTGGGCCATACTCATGATGCTTCAGGGGCACTTTATCGATGGCCTGCTCGACCCGTTATTCCGCGACCCGGAAAACCCGGTTTTTACGACCTGGAGGTACTTCAGGGGTATTACAGCTCCGGTTTTCTTCACCGTTTCGGGCTTCATCTTCACCTTTTTGCTGGTTCGGGCACCCCGCCAGGGCGCCGAAAACCCTCGCATCAAGAAAGGGCTGCGCCGCGGGCTGCAACTGATTGGAATCGGCTACCTGCTGCGAACCAATTTTCTCGGACTGCTCCAAGGGGTCATATACCCTTCCTTTTATGTGGTCGACGTGTTGCATTGTATCGGCATGGCCCTATTGCTCATCGTAGGCCTCTACCTGCTCGCGGCAAGGTTTGGTAAGCATGCCTTTGCCCCCCTGCTGCTGGTAGCGGGGTTGAGCCTATTTCTCTTTGAGCCGGCTTATAGTACATGGGATTACAGTATGTTGCCCCAGATGCTGGCCAATTATTTTACCCGGGCCAACGGTTCTGTTTTCACCGTAATACCCTGGGTAGGGTATGCCGCCATAGGCGGTTTTCTGGCCATGGCCTTTTACAGGGCCCGCGAGGCCAAGTACCTGTATCTGAAAAGCATTGCCCTGACCCTGGTAGCGGGCGGCCTGCTGCTCTGGCAGTCATCCCCCATCTTCAACTGGCTGGGCCAACAAACCGGGATCGGGCTTTTCCGCGATATCGTCACGAATAACTACCTGTTTATTCGCCTTGGCGACGTGATGGTGGTTTTCAGTGTCTTCATCATCCTTCGTTCCCTGATGAACAAGGCCGTTTTCCTCCGCATTGGGCAGAACACCCTGAGCATTTACGTAATCCACTTCATTATCTTGTACGGCAGTTTCACGGGCATGGGGCTGTATCGCTTCTTCAACCATAGCCTGTCGCCAAGCGTAGCCATTCCGGGCGCATTGCTCTTCATGGTAACATGTACCTGGCTGGCCCTGCAGTACGAAAAACGGGAAGATTCCATCAAGCAAGCCCTTGGAGAAGGGGCGAACTGGCTGCGCGAAAATGCAGCAGCCTTGCTCCTGAACCTGCTTCGCCTGGCTAAAACGCAATGGCTCAGGCTCAGCCGGTTGCTGGGCTGGGCCGAGGAACGGTCTTGACTAGAGGTGTAAGGGTCGGTTATCGGTAGCCGCCAGGGCCGCCTCCTTTACAGCTTCGGCATAGGTCGGGTGGGCATGGCTCATCCGGGCGATATCTTCGGCAGAGGCGCGGAATTCCATGGCTGTTACAGCCTCTGCAATCAGGTCGGCCACCCGGGCTCCGATCATATGGACCCCCAACACTTCATCCGTTTTGGCATCGGCCAGAATCTTTACAAAGCCATCGGTATCCATGCTGGCCCGCGAACGCCCCAGGGCGCGCATGTGGAACAGGCCACTCTTATAGCCGACACCGGCCGCCTTGAGTTGTTCTTCCGTCTGGCCTACCGCCGCTACTTCGGGCCACGTATAGACCACACCAGGTATCAGGTTGTAGTCTATATGGGGTTTCTGCCCGGCTAAGATTTCTGCTACCATGACCCCTTCTTCCTCGGCTTTGTGGGCCAGCATCGCCCCTTTTACCACATCCCCGATAGCGTAGATATTCGGGGCGCTGGTTTTCAGGTGGGCGTCGACCTCGATTTGGCCACGCTCATTGAGCTTGACCCCGGCCGCCCCGGTATTAAGGCCTTCAGTATAGGGTTTGCGACCGACCGACACCAGGCAATAGTCCCCTTTGAGCACAACTTCCTCGCCTTTTTTGCCGGTGGCCTTTACGGTTACCTGTTTCCCTTTCCGGTCTACAGCCGTTACCTTGTGGGAGAGGTAAAATTGCATCCCCTGCTTTTTCAACACCTTGGTGAGCTCGCGCGAGAGGGCCCCGTCCATGCCCGGGATAATCCGGTCGAGGTATTCCACCACGCTAACCTCAGCCCCCAGCCTGCGGTATACCTGACCCAACTCGAGCCCGATTACCCCACCCCCGATTACCACCAGGTGCTTGGGAATCTCGGTAAGGCTCAGGGCTTCAGTCGAGGTGATAACCCGCTCCTTGTCCACTTGGATAAAAGGCAGGCTGGCCGGTTTGGAACCCGTGGCAATGATGGTGTTTTTCGCCTCGATAGCGGTTTCGCTTTCCCCGGATATCTTGATATGGGTGGCATCTGTGAAACTGCCCATCCCGTGGTAGACATCGATCTTGTTCTTGTCCATCAAAAACTCGATACCCTTGGTAGTTTGGTCTACAACCCCCTGTTTGCGGGCCACCATCTGTTTGAAATTCACTTTTACCTCCCCGGGGATCTCGATGCCGTGTTCGGCGAAATGCGCCAGGGCATCGTGGTAGTGGTGCGTTGAGTCGAGCAGGGCCTTGGAGGGGATACAACCCACGTTCAGGCAGGTTCCGCCCAGGGTATTGTATTTTTCGATGATGGCGGTCTTCAGCCCGAGCTGGGCACAGCGGATGGCGGCAACATACCCGCCGGGTCCGGAGCCGATTACGGCTACGTCGTATGATTTCATAGTGTGGATTTAATCGGGGGGAATCGCAATCGATCCCAAGCCGGGACAAAAATACAAATGTTTTTGCAACGCAGGGTTCGGGTTCCGGGCGGAATGACTGCTTACCCCAGGGGTATTTCGGTGGTGTGCTTTACCTCGCTGATCACAAAAGAACTCTGAGTGCTGCCGATATGGCTGATGGCGGTGAGTTTCCCGACCATGAAGTCGCGATAGGCCTGCATGTCGCGCACATAGATTTCCAGGATGTAATCGTACTCGCCCCCAATGTGGTAACAACTCACCACTTCGTCTAATTGCCTGACCTCTTCCTCGAATTGCAGTACCCTGGGCTTGATGTGCTGGCTAAGCTTGACCTGGCAGAAGACCTTTAACTGCTTTTCGACCTGCTCCGGATCGACCAGGGCCACATAGTTGCTTATCACCCCCTGCTTTTCGAGCCTTTTGACCCGTTCGTAAACGGCGGTGGCAGACAGCCCGCTCTGCCTGGCCAGGGCCTTGGTGGTTTGTTTGCTGTTGCGCTGCAGGCTTTGCAGCAGCAGGCGGTCAGTAGCGTCGAGTTTCATCTGAAGAATTTTCACCGGTGTTTGGGATTCGATGTAAAAATAAGTTATTTTATCTCTATAAGTATGTTTTTATAGTTTTATATTCTATGTATTTAAATTTTACTTGTTTTAATATTCACCCATGCTTACTTTTATAGAAAAATAAAACCATGGACTACAAGGCTGCCGATTCCATTCAGGACCTCCAGTATTTTGGCGAATTCGGAGGAGTTAACCCCTCTATATCCGATTCTTCCACCTACACCTTCCTCTCTGCGAAAACCATGTTCGACACCTTTGAGGGCAATACCGAAGGCTGCTACCTGTACAGCCGGCATTCCTCGCCGTCGAACCTCTACCTGGGCGAGGCCCTGGCCGCCCTGGAAGGCACCGAATCGGCCAATGTCACGGCCAGCGGGATGGGGGCCATAACCGCGGTAATCCTGCAACTTTGCAGCAGCGGCGACCACCTGGTGAGCAGCCGCACCATTTACGGTGGCACCTATGCCTTCTTTAAGAACTTCCTGAAACGCTTCAAGATCGAAGTCAGCTTTGTCGATATCACCGATCCCGTAAACCCTGTCTATCTAGGAAATTTGCCCACCCATACAACGAACTCAACCTGGCGTGATATTAAGGTATATCAAGATCACG
>JBNKGM010000101.1:0-5170 GCA_050289825.1 Robiginitalea sp. | reverse complement strand
AACGACGACAATTGCAATGCGGGTGACCAGGCTCCCGGCCAGGACAATACCCAGACTACGAATTTCTGTACGGAAGATACCATTCCCACCCTGTTGGATTTCGTGATTAGTAACCCGCCTGCGACCACTCAACTTACTTTTACGCGCAACCCTGACCTGCTCGACAATACCGGGTACCTGACGGTCGGTGAAATTGCCACACCCACAGCCGGCACCTATTATGCCTTTTACCTGGATGGGGCAAGCAACTGTGCGAGCCCGGCCCTCACCTTAACCATTGTTCGCAACGAAACACCGGTATTGCTCAGCTTCCAGGGTGCTGAGAATTGCGGCCCTGGAGATTTGACCCTGACCGCCACAGGCGAAATACCGAATTCGGTTACGAACCCCGATATAAACTGGTACGACGCTGCCACGGGCGGTAACCTGGTATTTACCGGAGAGAGCTTTGTCACCAGCCTGTCGGCAACTACCTCGTATTGGGTGGAAGCCTTTGCCAACGGCTGCAGCTCGCCCCGGCAGGAAGTTATTGCCACGGTATCACCGGCCGTGAGCGCCGGTACGCCCTCCGACGGCTCGGCCTGTTCAATTGCGGCCAATGGGCCTGTCTGGCGCGATCTCGATGCTTTCCTGGTAGGGGCTACAGAGGGGGATTGGACCATTGAAACCATACCAGCGGGCGCCAACATTACTATAATCGCCACCAATGAGGTGAACTTTACGGGCCAGCCCGCCGGTACCTATTCGTTCCGCTTTACAACCAATACAGCCCAGGCGCCTTGTGTTGATGAATTTGCTATCGTGAACATCACCGTTAACGACTGCGACGTAGACACCGACGGGGATGGACTCCTGGATGGTATTGAAGCCACCCTGGGTACCAACCCGAACCTGGCCGATACCGACGGCGACGGCATAGACGACGGCGTTGAGGTAGGGGCCGATACGGCCAACCCGCTTAACGAAGACGGGGACGAATTTATCGATGCCCTCGATTCGAACATCCTCGATAGCGACCTGGATGGGGTAAACGACCAGCAAGACCCGGCCAACGACAACCCCTGTATCCCGAACGCCACCAGCGGCCTCTGTTCGGTAGACCTGGAGGTGGTCAAAACCACCGACAGCCCGCAGGCTTCCGTGGGGCAGCAGATTACCTTTACCGTTACCCTGAACAACCTGAGCGACATTGAGGTGCTCGACATCGTAGTGGGCGATTTGCTCTCTACCGGCTTCGCCTATGTCTCGCACACGGCTTCTGCCGGTACCTATGACCCTGATGCCGGAACCTGGACGGTGGCAACCCTGGCGGCCCAGACCTCGGCCACCCTCGACATTGTGGTGAGCGTACAGGCTGCGGGCGATTATACGAATACGGCCGAGCTCTTGGCCTCGTCACCCCTAGACAGCAACCCCGATAACGACCAGAGCACCGTTGCCGTGGAGATTGTGCTGCCCACAGGGGCCGACCTCTCCATTACCAAGTTTGCCCAGATAACCCCGGGCGGAGCTTTCAGCGATGTGAGCATTTCGCCCCTGGTAAACGACCGGATCCGTTTTATTGTAGCTGTGACCAACGTTTCGGCCGATGCCACCGTAAGCGGCATCCAGGTCGAGGATATGCTGAACCCGGAAGCTGAGACCGGTTTCGAATACGTACAGCACACCTACCTGGAAGGCACCTTCCCGGCAGGAGCTTACAACCCCGATACAGGTATCTGGAACATTGCCAGCCTGGCCCCGGGCCAGACCGTGCAGCTGAGTATTGTGGCCTATGTGCGCCGCGAAGGCGATTTTACGAATACGGCCCGCATCCTGAGCCCGGCAGATGCCGATTCGTCTAACAATACGGCCAGCGTTTTGGTCGAGGTGAATGCGCGCACCCCCGCCGACCCCGGCTTTATTTTCAACCAGTTTTCGCCCAATGGCGACGGCATTAACGATGTGCTGAAAATAAGGCTCGGCCGCTTCAATACGGAAACAGGCCTGGAAGAGGTGGTAATCACTTCGTACAACATCCAGATCTTTAACCGCTACGGGCAATCGGTCTTTGATGGCTCGAACCTGAACAGCGAGGTAATCTGGGACGGAAACCGCAGCGGTACGGAAGCCCCGTCGGGCACTTACTTTTACGTACTGCAGTACACCGACCAGGCAGGGGCCGAAATCACAGCCAAGGGCTGGATACAACTGATACGATAGCATGAAGCATTTTTTAAGGGATACGGGAATGGGTGCCTGGAGGCGTTTGGGGCTGTTGGCGGCCTTGCTTTTGGCCACCGCCGCCGTGCACGGGCAGCGCGAGCCCATGTATACCCAGTACATGTACAATATCGGGAGCTTTAACCCGGCCTATGTGGGGAGCGTGGAATACACCGATTTCTCCCTCCTGTACCGGGCCCAGTGGATCGACATTCCGGGGGCGCCCAAGACCTTCCGGTTCGGGGCCAATGTGCCCTTCGCCAATCGCAGGCACGGCCTGGGGTTCAATGCCGTTAGCGACCAGCTGGGGCCCACCAGCCAGACCTTTGTAGATATTTCGTATTCCTTCCAGGTGCAATTCAACCACGACCTGCGCCTGGCCTTCGGCATCGATGCCGGGGGGACTTTCCTGAATACCGATTTTTCAAAAGGGTCTTTCGAGAACCCGGGCGAGCCCATTCTGGGCATGCAAAATGTCAATGAGGTATACCCCACCATCGGGGCAGGCGTGTTCTTTTACCACCCCGTATGGTACCTGGGGCTTTCGGTGCCGAACTTCCTGACCAACGGGCTTTACTCCAACGAGGTGGCCCAGATCGTGGAAGACCAGATGCAGTTCAATTTTATAGGGGGCTATGTGTTTCAGGTAAACGACAACCTGAAGTTCAAACCTGCCTTCCTGGTAAATTTCATGCAGGGGTCGCCGGTTACGGCCAACCTTTCAGCCAATTTCATGCTGGTCGACAAGCTAACCCTGGGGGCCGCCTACCGTTTCGACAATGCCGTGAGCGGGCTGGCCGGGTTCCAGCTGTCTAACACCCTTTTTGTGGGCTACTCCTACGATTACAACACCAACGGGCTGGGCGGCTTCAACAGCGGCTCGCACGAGGTAATTCTGAAGTATTACCTGGGCCGGACAGGGCCTTCGCGCCCCGACCGGGAACCCGGCGACGGGAAGAAAAAAGGCAAACAAATCGACAGTCCGCGATTTTTCTAAGTATTGGGTATGAAGTGGAGCAGGATAATTAGTTTGATGTGCATGGCAGCTGCCCTGTCCGGTTACGGTCAGAAGGGCTCCAAGGGCGATCAGCGTTTTTTTGAATACGACTATAAGGGGGCCATCCAGCAGTACGAGCTGGAGCGAAGAAAAGCGCCGCTCACGTACCAACAGGGGTTAAACCTGTCTGAGGCGTATTTCAAGACGCGCAGCTACCAGCAGTCGGCCGATGCCTACCTGGCTATTTTCAAATTAGACAGCACCCTTTCCAACCGCCACTTCAACATCATGCTTCAGGCCGTTTCCCGCACTTCCGGGCCCGACCGGGCGAGGGCCTTCCTCAGCACCCGAAGCAATGCCCTTACCGACGAGTTGATGGAGAACGCCTCCTTCAACTATGAATTGCTGGAAGAGAACCTGGCGCCAACCCTTTCGTATCGGGTTTCGGCCCTGGGAATCAATACGGCCCAGGACGACTACGCCCCGGCCTTTTATGACACCGACCGCCTGCTGTTTACTTCGACCCGCCCGCAGCCTGGCAAGGAAACCTACCTGCCCACCGGGCAGGCCTATGCCGATATCTATGTGGGCCGCATCGGGAGCGACGGGGGTATTTCCCAGGCCGCCACGCTGCCCTGGCTGCCCGAGCTCAAGTTCCACGAGGCCACCCCCTTTTACAGCGAGGCGCTCAAATCGCTCTTTTACGTGCAGTCTAACGCCGAAGAGGGCCTGCTCACCTTCGACGAAACCGGGAAAAATACGCTGGCCATCGCCCAGGCAGGGGCCGACGGCTCCTACAGGCTGTTGCTGCGCGACCCCAGCACTTCGTTTTATTACCCCTTCTACGACCAGAAATCGGAACGCCTGTATTTCGCGGCCGATTTCCAGCAGGGGTACGGGGGCACCGACATTTACTACGTGATTACGAACCAGGGGCAAATCATGTCGGCCCCGACCAACCTCGGCCCGCGCATCAATACCCCGGGCAATGAGATTGCGCCCTTTATCCTCGACGGCAGCCTTTATTTCTCCTCAGATGTATTTTACGGCCTGGGGGGCATGGACGTCTACAAGTCGCAAATCTATGAAGACGGCACCTTCAGCATCCCGGCCAACCTGGGCCCCGGCCTCAACTCCACCGCAGACGATTTCGGCCTGGCCATCCGCCCTGCCGAACCGGGCGGGTTTGAAGGCTACCTGGCCTCGAACCGCTCTGGCGGCACAGGGGGCGACGACCTCTACCGCTTTACCGTAAATGGCCTGCCGGGCCTGAAGACCCTGGTGGTACGGGGCACGGTGGTCAGCACCGTTAATTATGGCGTTGAAAAAGCGCGCGTTCGCCTTACCGATATGCGCGACAGCCTGCTGAAAGAAACCTACACCCGCGAAGACGGCAGTTTCCGCATGGAAATCCCCTGGGAAGAAGGGGTGCGCGTTTGGGTCGACAAAGACCGGTTTACCAGTGCCGCCCTCAGCGAAGCCGAAGTGCAAGCCGGAGAGCCCCTGCGCATCGCCATAACCCCGGTCGAAGAGGCGGTGCAGCAGCTGCGCGGGCGAACCGTGCTGAAGGGTGAAAAGTATTACTTCGAAAAAGGCAGTGCCCGCCTGACCCCTGAAATCACAGCCGTATTAGACCAGGCCGCCGGCTACCTGACCCAGTTCCCGGCCCTGCGCATCCGCGTCGAGGCCCATACCGACAGCAGGGGCAAAACAGAAACCAATGCCGCCCTTTCGCAGCAACGGGCCGAGGCCATTCGGGCTTACCTGATCTCTAAAGGGGCTTCCCCGGAAAGCATCCCCGAGGCGGTGGGCCTGGGCGAGAGCGAGATCATCAACCACTGTACCGACGGGGTGTACTGCCTGGAGGTCCTTCACAAGCAGAATGAGCGCTACCCGCTCGTGGTATTGAATTACGATTCGCTTTAGGTCAGCGTTCGAGCTGGCAGTCGGCGCAGGATTTTACTTCCCCGT
>JBNKGM010000100.1:0-5171 GCA_050289825.1 Robiginitalea sp. | reverse complement strand
CGGTACAATCCGTTCCATGCCCTCGGTGCAAATAAAAAAGTGGGCGTTTCACGCCCTTACTTTTTTTGTTCCTGTCCGCTTACAAAAGCAAGCTTTTGACGTTCGCGGAAATGAAAAAAGCCAAGCGAATTTTCGCTTGGCTTTTCTTGGTCGGGATGACTGGATTCGAACCAGCGACCACTTGCACCCCATGCAAGTACGCTACCAGACTGCGCCACATCCCGTAATTATAAATTTATTTCAAAATGTAAAGATCGTATTCTCTTGGCTTTTTTATTCTTCCAGCGACCATCCCGCCACCGGCGGGAAACGCTACCAGACGCAGCCTGCCCCGAGTTTATCGAGGGGCCACATCCCGGATTCCGGTTTCGGCTTGCAAATATAAAACAATCCTAATATTTCTGCCCAAGACTTTCTCAAAAGAATATAAAAAGGAGGGGCAGGGAACCACATTATCCGATTGAATTTATAGATTATTAAATTTTTTTTATATTCACCCTCAATGGACATCACTGACAGGCCTCTTCCCCCTCACTTTATTAAGAATTTTTTAATACCATGATATTTATCATGGGAAGCCCTGCCATCCAATGTTACTTTCGTTACATAATTTCTATATCTATATATTAAAGACCGGCTTTATGAAAACACAAAGGTTACTTCAGTTACTGCTCATCCTTGCATCAGGATTCTTTATCCAATGTACAAGCGATCCTATCCCTGGTCCTCCCGGGGCCGACGGCCAAGACGGCATCGACGGTATAGACGGGGTTGACGGGGTAGATGGAACAGCCTCCTGTGTTTCGTGCCACTCCAACACGAAACGGGAACCGCTGCTCGCCCAATTTGAAATGTCGATACACGCCACAGGTTCTGCTTACCGCCGTGGAGCCAGCGCTAACTGCGCCCAGTGCCACGGGGAACAAGGTTTTATCGATTACGTGACTTACGGCGCTGTTGATACTGCCGGTTACGCGAATCCTTCTCCCATGTATTGCTCTACCTGCCACGACCGGCACGAGACCTTCGACTTCACTACCGACGGCCAGGATTACGCCCTTCGCAACGAAGGTCCGCAAACCCTGGTACTCGACGTGAACTACACCATCGACTTTGAAGGGCCCAGCAACAACTGCGTGACTTGCCACCAACCGCGCAACAGTTATGAAATCCCGGCAGTAAGCACTTCTGGAAAATACGTGGTTACCAGCACCCGATTCGGTCCGCACCACGGCCCGCAATCTACCCTGCTTGAAGGTATCCTAGGTGCTAACGTAGCAGGCTCTACAGCCTATCCGGGCGTAGGTTCTGCCACCCACCGCACCGGCTCTTCCTGCGTGAACTGCCACATGAGCGAAGGCCTAACCGAAGCGGAAGGCGGCCACACCTGGGTGCCCACCGAAGAGGCCTGTATTACCTGCCACACCAACGGCGCCCCCAGCGAAATCAACGGTTACACTGCCGGCATGGCTACCCTCAAAACCCTGTTGGAACAGGTTGTGGGTGAAATGTACGCTGTGGATTCCCTCGGCAATCCCGTTTACGACGTAGACGGCAACCCGGTTGGCGACGGTACTCCGGTTAATGGTATCGTAGTGAACGACCGTTCGCTAACCGGTATCTTCACCACCGAAGAAGCCCAGGCCGCCTGGAACTACATGACCCTGCTCGAAGATAAGAGCAAGGGTATTCACAACCCGGGTTACGCACGGGCCCTGCTGAATAACTCCCTCGAAGCTTTGCAGAACTGATAATTCGGTTCCCCGGGAGGGCACCCTATACGGGGGTTGTATCAAAAGATACCGCTTCCCGTATGCCCTCCCGGGATCCGAACCGGTCGCCAACTAGGCTCATTCTAAAATCGAAACGATGAAAAACAGAAATCTCCTTCTGGCCGGCAGTGCTCTCCTGCTTTGCTTCTCCTGTTACTACGACGAATTGCCGAAGGTTGAGATCCCTGACGTCCCTGACGGCCAGCAGATTTCCTTCCAGGCAGATATCGAACCCCTGTTCTCCCGGTCGGGTAAAGATTGTACCGCCTGCCACAACGGCACCGTGGCCAACCCCGACCTCCGCACGGGCAATGCCTATAACTCCCTGGTTCCGGACTATGTTCTGGCCGGAGACGCCGAAGGCAGCGTCTTTTACAACAAACTCCCCGGCAACGGTCACCCGTTCGATGTGGGGTTCGTACTCTCGACCGATGATATTGCTTTAATCAAGGCCTGGATAGACCGGGGCGCCGAGAACAACTAATTTAAAGAAACTGAAAGATGAAACGATTCTATCTTCTTCTGTTACTGCCACTGTTGCTCCCCTGCATCGCCTCGGCTCAAGACACAGATACCACGGCTGTGGTTGACAAACCCCAGCGCGCAGCCTTTGAAAGCTCCTTTATCATAGACAACCCGACCGATTTGCTCCCCATCCGCAATACGCTGGAGGTCACCATCGGCCACCGCTTCGGAACCATCAATGGGGGAACCAATGACCTGGCGGGTATCTGGGCACCTTCCAACATAAGGCTGGGGCTCAATTACTCGATCCTTGACTTTGTTACTGTAGGGTACGGAACCACCAAATTCGACCGGCTCCAGGATTTCAACTGGAAGGTGGGGCTGCTCAAGCAGACCCGTTCTGACCGGATTCCGGTGAACGTATCGTACTACGGGAACTTTACCATAGATGCCCGCAAGAAGGAAAACTTTATCCTGGACCAACACCGGTATTCGTTCTACCACCAACTGATCGTCTCCCGGCGGTTTAACCAGAACTTCTCGCTGCAACTGGCCCCGAGCATCTCCCACTATAACGTGGTGCCCGAGCGCATGCGCAACGACGTAATCGCCCTCTCTGCCGGAGCACGGTACAAAATCAGCCCGCAAACTGCCATCCTGGTAGATTACACGCATCCATTCGTACATCACCAAGGTGGTGTGGAACTCGAACAAGACCCGGAACCGGGCTTCAGTGCCGGTGTGGAATTCCGCACCTCGGCCCACGCCTTCCAGATTTTCCTGTCGAGCTACCAGGGAATTGTTCCCCAGAAAAACGTTATGTTCAACCAGAACAATTTTTTCGACGGGGATATCCTGATTGGCTTTACTATTACCCGTCTGTATAATTTCTGATACGAGACAGATGAATAATGATCCGAAAAAATCGAAGGGGATGGGGCGCCGGCAGGTTCTGCCCATCCTGGGAAGCGGGCTCCTCCTCCCCTTCTTGCCGGCTGAAGCCCGCGCAGCTGAAGGGCCGCAGCCTTCGGAAGAATACCAGACTTTGCTCAAACCGGACGGCACCACGGTGCGCGTCCGGGTGAGCAGCCTGCAAAAGTCGCAGGTAATCCGTGAGAATCTCAGCAACAGCGAGCTGCGCAAATGGCTGGATGCCAACGGGGACCTCAACCAATAAGCACACCATGGAAGACAAGTCAAAAGAAACGAGGCGGAAATTCCTGGACACCGGTTTAAAAGTCGGATTGGCCACCGCCCTCGGAGGGGCAGCCCTTACCCAATTTAAAGAGGGTTTTGCCTCCGAAGGCGAGACCGGGGCCAAGATGCAGCTCATGACCACCGACGGCACCTTGATAGAGGTAGACGCCTCTGAAGTGGAAGAGCAGGTGGTTCAGGAGCGCGACCCCCGCGAAGGATTTGAAAACACCAAGTTCGTGATGGTGGTAGACCTGGCCAAGTGCGAAAACGCCCTGGCCTGCCAGCGCTCGTGCAATAAACACCACTACATTACCGGCGAGAATGCCTGGCTCAAGGTGTACAACATGCAGGACAACGAGACCTCCTCCCCGTACTGGATGCCCACCATGTGCCAGCACTGCGACAAACCCGCCTGCGTTACGGTCTGCCCGGTAGACGCCACCTTCAAGCGGAAAGACGGGTTGGTGCTGATCGACAACGACCGTTGCATCGGCTGTCGCTTCTGCATGGCCGCCTGCCCCTACTCTACACGGGTATTCAACTGGAGCGAGCCCAAGCAGCATTTTGAAATGAACATGGAGATGGTAGACCATCTGCATTCGCCCGAATACGCCGGCATGCCCAGCAAAATGGGTACCGTCGACAAATGTGACTTCTGCCCCCACCAAACCGCCAAAGGCGAATTGCCGCACTGCGTTACCGCCTGCCCCAACGGCGTCTTCTACTTCGGAAACAAATACGAAGACACGGTTACCAACGGCAACGAAACGGTGCGCCTGAGCAAGCTGCTCGAGAAGAGCGCCGGCTATCGCCTCTTTGAAGACCTGGGCACCGAACCCAGTGTGTATTACCTGCCTCCGAAGGACCGCATTAGCCCCTTCGAAGACGGCCTGGAGAATTACAAGGAATTCGAATCGGTCGAAAAACCGGAGGCACCCGCTGAAAACGCTGATAATCCTGAGGCATCATGAGCAGATTCGAACAACTTATCCAAGACCTGGGGCCCCGCAAATTCAATATGAAAGGGAAACTGTGGATGGCCCTGCTGATTGTGTTGACCGTTGCGGGGATTGCCGCCTACGTCGATCAGCTCATCCGCGGACAGGAAGTGACCAACATGCGTGACTATGTGCTGTGGGGCTTCTACATCTCCAATTTCGTCTTCTTCGTGGCCACCAGCTTTGTGGCGGCCATCGTGGTGGCCGTGCTGCGGCTCACCAACAATGAGTGGAGGCGGCCCTTCGTGCGCCTGGCCGAAATTGTGGCAGTGGCCTGCATCATCATGGCGGGCATTACCATCATGATCGACATGGCGCGGCCCGACCGCATTATGAACCTGTTCGTGCACGCACGCCTGCAATCGCCCATTACCTGGGACGTGATTATCATCCCCACCTTTATGGCGGTCAGCATCTTGCTGTTATACTTCCCGATGTTGCCCGACCTGGCGATTTTACGAGACCATTATAAAGAAACGCACCCCCGCCTGAGCAAGATCTATGGCCTTTTTGCCCTGAAGTGGCAGTGGACCCAACAGCAGCTCAAACTGCAGCAAAAATCGATTCAGACCGTGGTGCTCCTGGTCATTCCGCTGGGGTTAATCCTGGAATCGATCGACGCCTACCTCTTCTCGACCACCTACCGGGTGGGGTGGGACAGCTCGAACCTTGCCCCCTACTTCATATCGGGGGCCATGGTGTCGGGTCTCGGCACGCTGGTGGCCCTGGTCTATGTGGT
>JBNKGM010000099.1:0-5231 GCA_050289825.1 Robiginitalea sp. | reverse complement strand
ACAGAAGAGCATGACTTTTAAAAAGGTTTTCATGGGAATCGGGTTTGCGCAAAACAAGATAGTGAAATTAACCAAAGCCAGACGCTGACCGGGGCTGATTCAACCCCTGGCCAGGCGCTTCGCGATCGGAGAATTAGTGGTACTTTTACCGGTGCAAAACACGGCCATGTCTGAAACCGTAAAGATCATCGAGTGCCCGCGGGACGCCATGCAGGGAATCAAGACATTGATCCCCACTGAGGAGAAGGTGCGCTATTTGCAGGCCCTGCTCAACTGCGGTTTTGACACTCTCGACTTCGGCAGCTTTGTTTCCCCCAAAGCCATTCCGCAGATGGCCGATACCCAGCAGGTGCTCGACCGGCTCGACCTGAGCCGCACCCAGACCAAACTGTTGGCTATCGTGGCCAATGTGCGGGGGGCCGAGGAGGCGCTTTCGTTCCCACAGGTCGCCTACCTGGGTTATCCCTTTTCGATTTCGGAAAATTTCCAGATGCGCAACACCCACAAAACCATTGCCGAATCGCTGGTAATCCTCGATGAAATCAAGCGGTTGGCCTCGGCCCGCAACAAGGAGGTCGTGGTCTATATCTCCATGGGTTTCGGCAATCCGTACGGGGATCCCTGGGATGTGGATGTGGTAGCAGGCTGGACCCGGCGGCTGGCCGACATGGGCATTTCAATCCTCTCGCTCTCCGATACCATCGGCAGTTCTACCCCTGAGACCATTGCCGCGCTATTCTCAGATCTCATTCCCCGCTACCCCGGTGTGGAATTCGGGGCGCACCTTCATACCCACCCCCGCAGTTGGTTCGAAAAAATAGACGCAGCCTACCAGGCCGGTTGTCGCCGTTTTGACGGGGCCGTGCAGGGCTTTGGCGGTTGCCCCATGGCCCGGGACGAACTGACCGGTAATATGCCCACCGAGAAAATGCTTTCCTATTTTACTTCGCGACAGGTGGCCACCGGGGTTAAGTGGATGGCCTTTGAAGCGGCCTACAACAAGGCCACGGAGCTGTTTACAACTTATGGCTAAGCGTTGCATTAAGAAGTTATTTAGAATTATTTTAGATAAGTTTTGGAATTTTCATTCCGGGGTTTTAATTTTGTTTTTATTTAAACCAATTCTAAACAACTACCACCATGAAATACCTAGCAGCCCTGTTTGCAGTCTTCTGCATCTACACCTCAAGGGCCCAGACAGCCACCGATTCCATCACCTTAGACCCCCAGAAACAAATCAACGCAGCCCAGCGCCTGCTCTCGGGTAATTATGCCTCAGCAGTGACGGTGAGCGCCTATGCCGAGATGATCTACAACCAACCCGAAGGGGCCAACGGCGAGCTCGACGTGCGCCGGCTGGTGCTGCTGTTCGGGTACCGCTTTAACGACCAGGTGCAGTTTGTAACGGAAGTGGAGCTGGAACACGTAAATGAAGTTTACGTGGAACAAGCCTTCGTCAATTACAACGTGGCCCCCAACGTAAACCTGCGAGGCGGGCTTATGCTGGTGCCCATGGGAATCATTAACGAATACCACGAGCCCACGACGTTTAACGGCACCGAACGTCCGGGGGTAGACAATTCCGTAGTACCCACCACCTGGCGTGAGCTTGGGGTAGGGGTAACCGGGCGTTTTAATGACCTCTCCATGATGTACCAGGCCTATGTGTTCAATGGCTTTAAATCTACCG
Source organism: Robiginitalea sp. (assembly GCA_050289825.1). Classification (GTDB taxonomy): domain Bacteria; phylum Bacteroidota; class Bacteroidia; order Flavobacteriales; family Flavobacteriaceae; genus Robiginitalea. The sequence continues at coordinate 3,541 of JBNKGM010000099.1, read as the reverse complement.
TTTCGGACGGGGCCGGAGGGGCCAACGGCCTGCTTGGCGGTTCAAATGCCCTGAGGGGCGGGCGCCAGAAAGGCGTGCAATCGACAATAAACAGTCCGAACTTCTCGGCAAAACTCGACTATTACGGCTTGCCAGGCCTGCGTCTGGGGGCCGCGACCTACCTGGGCCGCACCCAGCCCGAAGACGAAGTCGATGCCCTCGATGGAGCCGATATCGGCATCAGCATGCTGGGCCTTGACGCGCGCTATGCCTACCAACGATTTACCGCAAGGGGCCAATTCATCTATGCCGGCCTCTCAGACACCGAAGCCTATAACAATCTGACCGGACGGGACCTGGGAAGCGCCCTGATGGGGTATTACCTGGAAGGGGCCTACAACCTGCTCCCGGCAGATCGGAATCAAAAGCTCTTTGCCTTTGTGCGCTACGAATCCTATGACACCCATGCCTCCACAGCCGGCACCCTGCCTGCCAACGAGGCCTACGACCGGCAGGATGTCACAGCCGGGCTTACCTACCACATTGCCCCCGGGGTGGTTGTGAAAGGCGATTACCAGTTCCGCAAAAACGCCCTGGAGGGTTCTCAGGTGCCAAACCGCCTGAATTTCGGGATCGGTGTTTGGTTCTAAGTGGGTCTGATCAGCGTTTGGGGTGCCGGCATTTGCCGGCACCCTTCGCTGTTAACTACAAACTTGCTACCTTTCCGCCATGAAAGAAATACAGAATTTCTTCCGCACAACTGCCCGCCGAGCCCCATTACAGGTTCGATTGGGGCTGTGGCCCGTGGTTCTGGCAGCTGTGTTGCTTACCGGCTCTGGCCTGCCCGGCAACCTGCAGAAAAAAGTGCATCGCGAACTCACCAGAGCCCTTGGGGAAATCAGCTATACCCTGGAGCCTGTTGCAGTTCCCGACAACCTGAATGCCTCCCTGCCTGTGCGCATTACCGATGCCAATTTTTTTCGGATAAATCAAAATGGAATGACGGCCGGATACGTATTCCTGGGCCAGGCGCCAAGCAAAACGGCCGATTTTGATTTCCTGGTTATACTCGATGCCCGGGGCCAGATCACACACTCGGCCGTTCTCATTTACCGTGAGGAGTACGGGGGCGAAATCGGCAGCCGCCGCTGGCTGCGCCAGTTCGAGGGCCTGGGCGGTAACGACCGGGTGACGGTGGGCGAAAATATTGACGGGATTTCAGGGGCGACTATTTCAGTCCAATCCATGACCCGGGCCATGGATGACTTCCTGCAATCCCTTGGCCTATTGCAACAAAACGGATTCTTCCATGACCATTGATGGATTGTTACCACAGCTTCCCCGGGGCGTACGGGTGTTCCTCGCCTGTTTTGTGGGGGCGTTGAGCATAGGTTTTTATACGGGCCTCGCCTTTGTGGGGCAAACCGGCGCCACAAGCCGTACCGGGGTGGAAACACAGTACCTGGGCAATGAAGATGACGAAGAAGCCGAAGTCATGGTCTTCAAAAAAAGCCCGCGCGAAATGCTCACTATCGTACACACCCATGTGCTGTCGATGAGCCTGATCTTCCTCCTGCTTGGCGTCCTGGTATGGGCCTGCCGGCTGCCGGCCGGGCTCAAGGCCTTCCTCACCATAGAACCCTTCTTTTCCATTCTGGCCACTTTCGGGGGGTTGTGCCTGGTCTGGGCCGGCTGGCCGTACTGGAGCTACCTGGTGATCTTCTCGGGCAGCCTGATGACGCTCACCTTTACCCTTTCGGCAGGTATCGTCCTGTACCAGCTGCTGCGGCCCGGGTGCCGGCAAACCGGTATTTAACGCTTTACATATGCGCGGGCATTACGATTAATGTAGTATATTTGCACGCAATTAATCGCTAATTGCCATGGAAGCCCACCACGCCAAGATTCTGGGGGAAGGCCTTACCTACGACGACGTTCTGCTGGTTCCCGCCTATTCCGAAATACTCCCGCGCGAAGTAGACATCACCACCCAGTTCACCCGCAACATCCGTATTAACGTCCCTATAGTTTCGGCAGCCATGGATACGGTAACCGAATCGCGCATGGCCATTGCCATGGCCCAGGAAGGCGGCATTGGCGTTTTGCACAAAAACATGACCATTGAAGAACAGGCCCTCAAGGTGCGGCGCGTTAAGCGGGCCGAAAGCGGCATGATTCTAGACCCGGTTACCCTGCCTACCACTGCCCTGGTGCGCGACGCCAAAGCCAGCATGCAGGAGCACAGCATTGGGGGAATCCCCATTGTGGACGATCAGGGCCGGCTGATCGGCATCGTGACCAACCGCGACCTGCGCTTCGAGAAAAATAACGATCGGCCCATCTCTGAGGTGATGACTTCTGAAAACCTGGTGACCACCGGGGAAGGGACCTCCCTGGCCGAGGCAGCAGATATCCTTCAGGAAAACAAGATCGAAAAGTTGCCCGTGGTAAACGCCGGCAATAAACTGGTCGGGCTCATTACCTACCGCGACATCACCAAACTCACCCAGAAGCCCATCGCCAACAAAGACCAGTACGGGCGTTTGCGAGTTGCCGCCGCCATCGGGGTAACCGGCGATGCCCTTGCCCGGGCCGAAGCCTTGGTAAATGCCGGGGTAGACGCCGTGGTGATCGATACCGCCCACGGCCATACCAAAGGCGTGGTGGGCGTTTTGAAAGAGGTCAAGAAGGCCTTCCCAAAACTGGAGGTCATTGTCGGCAACATAGCCACAGGCGAAGCGGCCCGCTACCTGGTCGAAGCCGGTGCAGACGCGGTAAAGGTGGGCATCGGGCCCGGTTCTATCTGTACCACCCGCATCGTTGCCGGGGTGGGCTTTCCGCAGTTCTCGGCTGTGCTTGAAGTGGCGGCCGCCATCAAGGGGAGCGGGGTACCCGTTATAGCCGACGGGGGCATCCGCTATACAGGCGATATCCCTAAGGCCCTGGCGGCAGGGGCCGATTCAGTCATGCTGGGTTCCCTGCTGGCCGGCACCAAAGAATCTCCCGGGGAGACCATTATATACGAAGGGCGAAAATTCAAGTCATACCGGGGCATGGGCTCGGTGGAGGCCATGAAGGAAGGCAGCAAAGACCGCTACTTCCAGGACGTGGAAGACGACATCAAAAAACTGGTGCCCGAAGGCATCGTGGGCCGGGTACCCTACAAGGGAGACCTTTTTGAAAGCATCCACCAGTTCGTAGGCGGATTGCGGGCCGGTATGGGCTATTGCGGCGCCCGCGACATTGCCACCCTCCAGAATACAGGACGTTTCGTAAAGATTACCGCCAGCGGCATTCACGAGAGCCATCCGCATAACGTGACCATCACTAAAGAGGCTCCGAACTACAGCCGATGAGACCAGCAGGAAAAGTACGGGATCTGTTCCGGCCTGTCGGGGCGTTTCTGCGTCTTTCCCTGCCTTTGCTTGCAACGCTGCTGCTTCAATGCCGGGACGCCAAAAACATTCCTGAAACAAAAGCGGCGGCAGGATCCGAAAACCAGCCCCCCCAAAAAACCGAACCTGATCTTATCCTTCCGGGCGGCTTTCGCTCCCTGGTGGTA
>JBNKGM010000098.1:0-6646 GCA_050289825.1 Robiginitalea sp. | reverse complement strand
AAATGGACCCTTTTAACAAAGTTACCGATTACGACGTCGTCAGGCCCTTGTTCTTTGACGGGATGACCCTGCTTTTCGGCGGCTTCGGCGGGGTCGGAACCCCTCCCTCCCTGGTTGACTGCCTGATCGAATCAGGCGCAAAAGACGTGCATTTGATCGGCAACGACGCCGGCTTTCCCTGGATCGGGATCGGCAAGTTCGTGGTCTTGAAGCGGGCGGTTTCCCTGGTGGCCTCGCATATCGGTTCGAACCCCGTGGCCGGGCAGCTCATGACCGACGGGGCTTTGCAGGTCGAATTTGCCCCCCAGGGCATACTGAACGAGCGCATCCGGTCGGCAGGGGTAGGCCTGGGCGGGTTTCTGACAGAAATCGGGAAAGGCACCCTGCTCGCCGCAAACAAGCCCGTGGTTACCCTGGGAGGCAGGGAGTACCTGTACGAGTCGCCCCTGTCTGGAGACCTGGGCATTGTCTATGCCAAAAAAGCCGATACCTTCGGCAACCTGGTATTTGACAAAACAGCCCGCAACAACAATCCGCTCATTGCCATGGCAGCGAAAACCACGATTGCAGAGGTGGAGGAAATTGTCGAGATGGGAGCGCTCGACCCGGAAGAAATCATCGTTCCGGGGGCGTTTGTAAACTACGTAGTGCCCACCGGGGGCATCAACTGGAAATGGATATGGGAGACCCAAGGCACATCATAGCAAAAAGGGCGGCTCAGGAAGTTGTATCGGGGATGACCGTCAATCTCGGCATTGGCATTCCCTCCCTGATACCCGACTACCTCGACGCCTCTGTCAGGGTGTTCTTTCACACCGAAAACGGCCTGCTCGGCTTTGGCCCGACCCCGGCCGCCAACCCGGACTGGGCCCTGAGCAATGCGGCCGGCTACCCGGTGAGCATCGTGAAGGGGGCCAGTTATTTTGACAGCACCGTTTCGTTCGGGATGATACGCAGCGGCCGCATAGACCTGGCCGTGCTGGGCTCCCTGCAGGTAAGCCGGGGCGGCGACCTGGCCAACTGGATTGTGCCCGGCAAACGCGTGCCGGGGGTGGGCGGGGCCATGGAACTGGCTTTTGGCGCGAAACGGCTCATCGCCCTGATGCAGCACTGCGAGAAGAACGGGAAGCCCAAGATTGTTACCGACTGCACGCTTCCCCTGACGGCAACCGCCTGTGTCAAGCGCATCATTACCGAAATGGCCGTTTTCGACATCGATAAAAGCGGCCTTACCCTGATGGAAGTGATGCCCGGCTTCACGGTTTCCGACATCAGGAACCACACCGAGGCGGCTTTCGCAATCTCTGAAAAATTAGAAGGAGGAACACCATGACTGACCCGCAAAAGGCAATAGCCTATATAGACGCCCACAAGGCGGAAGCCTTCGAGCTCCTGTCAAGAATGGTGAGGCAACCGAGCATCCAGCACAATGAAGCCGGCGTACAGGAGGTGGTGGTTGAGAAGCTGCAGCAACTCGGCCTGCAGGTCGATATTTGGGAGCCCGATTTCGGGGCCTTGCAAAAGAACCCCTACTTTGTCTCGCCTCGCACCGATTTTAAGGGCAGCCCCAATGTGGTGGGGGTGCTCAGGGGGAAGGGCGGGGGCCGGTCCCTCATCCTCAATGGCCATATCGATGTGGTCCCCGAAGGAGATGTTACCAAATGGAAAGACCCTCCCTTTTCGGGAAAAATCAAAGACGGCCGTATGTACGGGCGGGGCACCACCGATATGAAAGGCGGGAATGTCTCCCTCCTTTTGGCCGTGGAAGCCATCAAACAGTCGGGGATAAACCTGAAAGGGGATGTGATATTTCAATCCGTGATCGAGGAAGAGTCGGGGGGCGCTGGCACACTGGCCACGGTCCTTCGCGGCTATACGGCCGATGCCGCCATCATCCCGGAGCCCACCAACCTCAAACTCTTCATCAAGCAGCAGGGCTCTTTGTGGTTCCGCGTAGTGGTCGAGGGGGTCTCGGCCCATGGGGGAACCCGGTACGAAGGCACTTCGGCCATCGAAAAAGCCTGGGTGGTCCATCGGCAGATCCTGGACCTGGAAAAGGCCAGGAACGCCCGAATAACAGATCCGCTGTATGAAAAACTGCCGATACCCCTGCCCATTAACGTGGGCAGCATCCACGGGGGCACCTGGCCGTCTTCGGTCCCCGACCTGGTGACCCTCGAGGGCCGCATCGGGGTGGGGCCCGAGGAATCTGTCGAGGCCGTCAAAGCGGCATTGCACGAGAGCATCAACTCGCTTTCGTCCGTAGATACCTGGTTCGAAACCCATCCGGCCAAACTGGAATTCTTCGGGGCGCAGTGGCTTCCCAACAGCGTGGCGGTGAACCATGAAATTGCCGGCGCCATCGAAGAAAACCACCGGCTCTTATTCGGAAAGCCGGTACAAATCGAGGCTTCCCCCTGGGGAACCGACGCCGGTATTCTGGGCACGGTCGGAGGCATACCGGCCATTGTGATCGGCCCGGGCGAGACCAGCGTGGCCCACTATCCGAACGAGTTCATTGAGCTTGAAGAAGTAGTAAAGGCAGCCAAATTATTCGCATTGACCATCCTAAAATGGTGCGGGACCGCTTGACATGATTCCAACCTATCAGGAAATTGACCGAACCGATTTAAAGATGCTCGTCTGCATCGATCCGTATAATAAGAGGATGCGGGTCGATGAACTGGAAGGGGATCTGGAGGCCGGCCTCAGGCAGCTTTTGCGAAAAGCGCCCGGGTGGGCCGAAAAAATCATCCTGAAAGCGCGGCGCGACCAGGTCGGTTACCTGCTGGGGCAGGGGTGGGTGCAGGAAGCCGCCATCCCGGGTTATTTCAGGGGCGAAGACCTCTTCTTCCTGGTGTACTACCTACAGGCCCACCGGTGCCGCTCCGATCATACCGAGACCGAGCATGCGATCGTACATCGCATTCTGGAGCTGGAGCGAAAGCCGGTAAACCCCTCGGGTACAATCATACGGCGTTCCACGGTAGCTGATGCCGAAAAACTGGCCCAGCTTTACAAAACCGTTTTTGCCGTTTACCCCACTCCTATGAACGACCCGGCCTACCTGGCAAAGACCATGGAGGGCGGCACGGTTTACGTGCATATCGAGCAAGATGGGCGGGTCTTAAGTGCCGCCTCGGCCGAAGTAAACCGCAAATTTGCCAATGCCGAGATGACCGATTGCGCCACCCTGGCCAGCGAGCAGGGGAAAGGCTATATGGCCTTGCTGCTGGCGCGTCTTGAAGAAATTCTGGTACCTGAAAAAATAACCTGTCTGTACACGATATGCCGGGCGCAGTCTTTCGGGATGAACAAGGTTTTTTACAATTTGGGATACCAGTACGGCGGCTGTCTGATCAATAATTGCAATATTTATTCGGGTTTGGAAAATATGAACGTCTGGCATAAAACGATAAGGTGATGAATTGGTTTAAAAAAACAGGGCTCGCAGGGCTCCTGATACTAAGCAGCTCGTTGCTCGGGCAGCGGATTCCCGTTCTGCCGCAGATCCAGTTGCCGCACGACTACTATTTCAGGGAATTGTACCTGCCCCAGCTCATGAGCGGCCCGGCTTCCCCGGCCTGGTCGCCCGATGGCCGGCAGCTGGTGTATGCCATGGGGGGAAGCCTCTGGAAACAGGAAATCGGCAGCCAGACCGCCTACCAGCTCACAGACGGGGATGGGTACGACTACCAGCCCGACTGGTCGCCCGATGGGAAAGACATCCTCTTTGTGCGCTATACCGGAAAGGCCGTGGAACTGATGCTCCTCGAACTGGCCTCGGGTACGGTGACCCCCCTTACAGGCAATGGGGCGGTGAACCTCGAGCCCAAATGGTCGCCCGACGGCAGGGCCATCGTTTTTGTATCGACCCTGGGAACCGGGCATTTTGTGCTGCACAAGGCAGCGGTCGCAAACCGGCAACTGCAGAACATGGTGCCCCTGATCCCCGACCGTGCGAGCGCCGTAAAGCGCTACTATTACAGCGAATACGACCATGCCATAAACCCAACCTGGTCGCCCGACGGCAACCGTATTTTGTTTGTGTCGAACCGTGAGGTAGCCCATGGCACCGGCAATATGGTCTCCGTTTCAATCGACAATCCTGAGGAGTTTATCGTGCTTCACCAGGAAGAAACCGCCTGGAAAACAAACCCGGAGCTTTCCCCTGACGGCAGCCGCATGGTCTACAGCAGCTACCTGGGGCGCAACTGGCAACAGCTTTACCTGTTGCCGGCAACCGGCGGGTACCCGGTACAGGTCACTTATGGGGAGTATGACAATACAGCCCCCAGGTGGTCGCCCGACGGCAAAAGCATCGCCTATATCTCAAACCGGACCGGGAATACCACCCTGTGGATCATGGACAGTTATTTCGGCAAAGAGTCGCAGGTCGTTGCCTCAGACCTAAGGTATTTGCAGCCGCGAAAAGAGGTCGTCGTGCAGACGGTTGACGCCGCGGGACAAACCATCCCGTCGCGCGTTAGCCTGGTGGATGGGCGCGAAAAATTTTATGCACCCCGTAATGCCTGGATCCACGGGGACGATTCCAGCTACCCAAACGCCCAAAAGTACGAGTCGCATTACTTTCATTCCGCCGGAACAGCCCGTATGTCCATTCCGGCTGAAGGCCCACTGCAGGTCACGGCGCGGAAAGGACCCGATTTCAGGATAGCCACACGGCAGTTTGCCGCAAATGAAGTGATTCCCGATACGATTACCCTGGCCCTTGAACCGTGGGATATTCCCGAACCGTTCGGGAAATGGTGGTCGGGCGACCTGCACGTGCACATGAATTACACGGGCAGCTACCGCAATACCCCTGAAATCCTCCGGGAACAGGCCCGGGCCGAAAACGTGGATTTCGTCTACAACCTGATCGTGAACAAAGAACAGCGCATCCCGGATATCGGTTATTATTCCCCTCCCGATGGGGTTAAGGTGGAACAGGGCGTGATGCTGCTCCAGGGTCAGGAATACCACTCCAGCTACTGGGGACACCTGGGGCTGCTCAATTTGACCGATCATTACCTGATGCCCGATTATGTGGGGTACCCGTACACAGCTTTGGAGAGTATCTACCCGCACAACAGCCATGTTGCCGAGGTGGTGCACCACCAAAAGGGCCTGGTGGGGTATGTACATCCCTTTTACGACTTCCAGCTCTTCCCGAAACAGTCCGAAACCCTGATCAATGCCCTTCCGGTAGATGCCGCCCTGGGCAATGTGGATTATTACGAGGTGGTTGGTTTTGCCCATGCCAGGGCCTCGGCCGAGGTATGGCACATGCTGCTCAATTGCGGGATCAGGATACCGGCCGGGGCCGGTACAGACGCCATGGCCAATTATGCCAGCCTGAGGGGGCCGGTAGGCCTGAACAGGGTGTACGTTCAGCCAAAGGGCGATTTTACAAGCGACCACGTTATCGAACAGATCAAGGACGGAAGGAGCTTTGCGACCAACGGGGCCTTGCTGGGGCTGCAGGTAAACGGGGCCGGCCCCGGCGATACCCTCGAAATAGGGGCCGGTAAAACCACCCTCGATTTCCAGGCCTTCCTGAGAAGCTCGGCGCCGGTAGACCACCTGGAACTGCTCTGGAACGGCAGGGTTATTCGGGAATACCCTTTCAAAAAAGACCGGAATTCAGTTGCGTTCAACGGAAAAATAAAGGTGGAGGGGCCCGGGTGGCTGTTGCTCAGGGCCTGGAATGACGAGGCCCATCCCGACCTTCCCGACTACCACCCCTACGCCACCACCAGCCCGATTTATGTAACCTCATCGGGCAGGCAACTCCGGTCGCGATCGGCCGCTGCCTTTTTCCTGGAATGGATAGGGCGCATCGAGAAAGCCGCCCAGGCCCACGAGGGGTATAGAACTGAAGCAGAGAAAACGATGGTGTTGGAAGACCTGGCAAGGGCCCGTAAATTCTATGAAAACTGCCTGAACAACCCCACCCTTGACTAAAGCGGATACAACCCTTGTGCCAATGAAAACCTCCCCGACCCTATGCCTATTTTTTCTCGCCGGGTTTTTACTCTCGCAGGCCGTATTTGCACAACACCCACTCAATATCGTACGGGAGGAAGTGCAAATTCCCATGCGGGACGGGGTAAAACTGGGGGCCCTTGTATACCGCCCCGAAGCACCGGGCAAGTACCCAACCCTGGTATATCGCACCCCATACGGGGTCGACGATTACGATACCTATGCCCAGCTCCCCATTAAGGCGGCCCGGCGCGGCTACCTGGTGTTTCTGGTAGACGTTCGGGGCCGGTTGCGGAGCGAAGGCGAGTTTGAGGCGTACCGGAACGAAAAGCTAGACGGTTACGACGTGATCGAATGGGCGGCCGGCCACCCCCAATCGAATGGAAAAGTGGGCACATATGGGGGCTCCTATCCAGGTATCGTCCAATGGCTGGCCATGTCGCAATCGCCACCACACCTGATGGCGGCGGCCCCTGAAATGACCCCGGTCGGCAGCCACCATTTCATGTATTTCGGAGGGGCCTTTTCGCACCTTTGGATCGACTGGTTTGTGCCGTATGTGCTTCCCGACAAGCGGAAACGTGCCCAAGACCCCACCGGGGCCTGGGACGATGAAATTGCGACCGAACTGTGGCTGGCCACAGACCGGAAACCCTGG
>JBNKGM010000097.1:0-7246 GCA_050289825.1 Robiginitalea sp. | reverse complement strand
AATTGCCCCTGACTCTTCTTGGAATTTGAAATTTGGAATTTCACTCCTGGGGTACCTCCGCTGCGCTCTGGTGCTCCAGAATGCGCTCCCGCCTGGAGTACCTCCGCTGCGCTCCGGTGCTCCAGAATGCGCTCCCGCCTGGGGTACCTCCGCTGCGCTCCGGTGCTCCAGAATGCGCTCCCGCCTGGAGTACCTCCGCTGCGCTCGGTGCTCCAGAGAGCGCTCCCGCCTGAAAATGCAAACCCAGCCCCGCCCCAGGCGTGGCGGTTTTGTTTTCCATCCCAGCTTACAAAAGCGAGCTTTTGACGCTGGTCTGAAAAACAAAACCCCTGCTCCTACGAGCAGGGGTTTGCGCTTTAAGTGACCACGACTGGAGTCGAACCAGCACGTCCGTAGGACACTACCCCCTCAAGGTAGCGCGTCTACCAATTCCGCCACGTGGCCCTGAAATTAGCGGCACAAATATAACCCCCTTTTTGCTTTTGGGCCAAACCTTTTTCCACGAAATGTGGATTTGTGGCCCAAATGCCTGCGCCCTGATATAAATCAGGGCCAATTCTCCGGTCGGGGCCTACCTTTATTCAGTTAATGTTGCCTATGCTCCCTTTCGACCTCACCTGGTTTATCCTCTTTACCGTACTAGCTGAAGTGCTGGGAACCATAGGAGGGTTCGGCTCGTCGGTGTATTTCGTGCCGATGGCCAGCTATTTTATGGATTTCCAGTCGGTTTTGGGGATAACCGCCCTGTACCACCTCTCGAGCAACCTGAGCAAGATGGGCTTTTTCCGCAAGGGGATCGACCGGAACCTGTTGCTGTACCTGGGAATCCCGGCCGTGGTGTTGGTGGCGCTGGGGGCCTGGTTCAGCCAGTTCATAGACCCGCGCTTTCTGAGCGTGGGCCTGGGGGTTTTCTTGTTGGCCTTTAGCCTGTGGTTGCTGGCTAACCGCGATGCCGGCATTCGCCCGACCCGCCGCAACGCCCTTTCGGGCGGTGCCGTTTCGGGTTTTATGGCCGGCTTATTGGGAACGGGCGGGGCCATTCGCGGGGCCGTCATGGCCGCTTTCAACCTGAAAAAGGAGCAATTTGTGGCCACCTCGGCGGTGATCGATTTGGGTATCGATTTGAGCCGCACCGTGGTCTATGCCCAGAACGGCTATATCCACCGGCACGACCTGTACCTGGTGCCCATCCTTATAGGCATCAGCATTGCGGGCACCCTGGCGGGCAAAATGATACTAGACCGCATCAACCAGGCCCAGTTCAGGGGTATTGTGCTGGTGCTGCTGATCATCATCTCCCTGGTTACCCTGGCTGTTCATGGCCCGGGTCTGTGGAACGGGATTACCGCCGGGGTCTGAGGTGCATTTGGGAAGAAAATATTGACATAAATTTGATCTGATTAAAGCGCAATTCGAACCATGGAATTCATCGATTACTACAAAGTACTGGGTGTTTCCCAAGCGGCTTCCGAGAAGGAAATCAAAAGCGCCTACCGGAAACTGGCCCGAAAATACCACCCCGACCTGAACCCGAACAATGCCGAGGCCGAACGAAAGTTCAAACAGGTAAACGAGGCCAACGAGGTACTCAGCGACCCGGAGAAGCGCAAGAAGTACGATCAGTACGGCAAAGACTGGCAGCATGCCGAGGAATTCGAAAAGGCCCGTAAGGCCCGTGGCAGCCAGGAAGGCTTTGGGCAGTATACCTACACCTCGGGCGAAGGCCGCGATTTTTCAGATTTCTTCGAATCGATGTTCGGCTCCTTTGGCGGGGGCCGCAGCCGCCGCAGCCGGGGGTTTAAGGGCCCCGATTTCAATGCTTCCCTGGAACTCGACCTGCGGGAGGCTTACCGCACCCACAAGCGCACCCTGAACGTGGGCGGCCGGAACATCCGCATCACCATCCCGGCCGGGATTGAAGACGGGCAGACCATCAAGATCAAAGGCTATGGCGGGGCAGGGGCAAACGGCGGGCCCGACGGCGACCTGTACCTCACCTTTCAGCTGGCGAACAGTACCCCGTTTCGGCGCGAAGGGCCGCAATTGTACCTCACCGTGCCCGTACCTCTGACCACGGCCGTGCTCGGGGGCACCCTAACCGTTGACACCTTTGAAGGGCAGGTGCGCATGCAGGTTAAGCCGCTTACTCAGAACGGCACGCGGGTGAAACTGAAGGGCAAGGGCTTCCCGGTGTACCGGAAAGAGGGGGAATACGGCGACCTGGTGATTACCTACGAAGTTACCCTGCCCCGCAAACTCGACCCCGAGCAGCAAAAACTGTTCGAAGCCCTGAAACAAACCAACCTGTAAGCAAATGGCAGCGAGAAAATATATATACATCCGTGATTTTTGCCAGGGCCATTCCCTGGAAGAAACCTTCCTCTACGAGCTGCACGAATACGAGCTGCTCAGCATTGAGGAGGTAGACAACCGGCCGGCCTTCCCACGCCGCGAACTGCAGCGGCTGGAGCGCCTGGTGCGCCTGCACCGTGACCTCGATATTGCCCCCCAGGGCCTGCAGGCCGTGCAGCACCTGCTCGATCGCCTCGATGGCATGGAACAGGAGCTGTGGCAGTTGCGCCGGAGGTTGGGTAGGTGGGAGCAGCCCCTATAGATGCCCTTTGACCATGCGCCCGTCTTCCATTTCCAGGATGCGGTCGGTACGGGTCGCGAAGTCGATGTCGTGGGTTACCACCAAAAGGGAAATTCCTTTCTCTTCTTTGAGCTGGCGAAATATCTGGAACACGTTTTCGGAGTTGTAGCTGTCCAGGTTCCCCGTGGGCTCGTCCCCCATGAGGATGGCCGGATCGTTGATCAGGGCCCGGGCGATGGCCACCCGCTGCTTTTCGCCCCCTGATATGCGGTTGGCCCGCTTTTCGGCCAGGTGGCCGATGTTGAGGAGCTTCAGCTTTTCATGGGCGTCGTGCCTGATTTCTTCAGGGCTTTTCCGGGCCAGCTTTCGGGCCGGGAGCATCACATTTTCAAGCACGCTGAAATCGCCCAGCAGGTAGTGGAACTGGAACACGAAGCCGATATGCTGGCTGCGCACCAGCGAAAGGTAATTGCGCGACTTTCCGGTTATGCGTTCCCCTTTGAGGAAAAGCGATCCCTCATAGTCGGTATCCATGGTCGAGAGGATGTAGAGCAGGGTCGATTTGCCCGAACCCGATTTCCCCATGATGCTGGCGAATTCCCCGGGGGCAATTTTGAAGCTGATGTCTTTGAGCACGTGAAAGTTCACCGGTTTGGTGAAGAACTTGTCGATATGGCTGCATTCCAGTACGGGGGTCATGGCAGGGGCTTAGTTTCCGCGTATGATTTGCACCGGGTCGATCCGACGGGCCCGGGCCGATGGCATATAGCCGGCAATAAAGGTCGATATCAATGCAAAGGTGATCCCGATCAGGTAGTACCAGGGGTTGTGGTTTACCGGGAAGGTTTTAATGGTTGGGAGGGCTTCCGTTTCAAAGGGCAGGGTATCGATAAACCGGCTCAGCAGCAGGCCGATAAGCAGGCCCAGAACCCCGCCCAGCATGCCGATGAGCATGGCCTGGCTCATAAAGATGTTCTTCACATCGCGCCCGGTAAAGCCGGTGGCCTTCAGAATGGCGATGTCGTTCATTTTTTCGTAGATCAACATGTTCAGGATGTTGTAAATGCCGAAGCCGGCCACGATGAGCAGCGTAATCGAAACGGCATAGGTGATCAGGTTGCGGATGCTGGTGCCCGTCTCGAACTGGGCGTTGGCTTCCTTGATGTCGCGGGCCCTGATGCCCAGGCGGTTTTGCAGCTCGCGGGCCATGGGCACGGCCGCTTCGATCTGGTGGAGCTTCAGGTTGATGTCGGTAATATAGTCCTGGGGTTGGCCCAGGATGCGCTGTACGGTCTGCAGCTGCGCAAAGCTCCGTGAGTTGTCGATATCGGCCAGGCCGCTCTGGTAGAAGCCGACGATCTTCAGGGGAAAGAGGCCCCCTGAGGCGGTGCTCACCTGTACCCGGTCGCCCACCGAGAGCGAAAGGGTTTTGGCCAGGCCGATGCCCAGGATAATGCCGTTGTCTGAGTTGTGCAGCGCCTGTGGGCTGCCTTCCACGATGTAATCGCCCAGGTTGGAGAGCCGGGCTTCTTCCAGGATGTCTACCCCCAGCAGTACCCCGCCCAGGTCCTGAGACCCGGAGAGGTAAAAGATCTGGGCCCTCAGCTGGGGCGTGGCGCCCAGCACCCGGGGGTCGTCGCGCAGCTGCTGCAGGATCGGCAGGGCATTGTGGATTTTGAGCGGTTCCTGCTTGGGCCGCACCGAGCTGATGGCGAGCAGGTCGCCCTTGAATTCGGCCAGGCGCTCGATAGGCTGGGTGTCGGAGGGCTTAATCTCGTTGTACAGGTGGATGTGCGGGGTCTGGTTCAAAACCAGGTCGTCGAGCATTTTGTTGAGGCCCGTCATAAAGCTCACCAGGGTAATGTAGGCGCCGATGCCAAAGGTAACCCCCAGGGCGGCCGTCACCGTCGATTTCATCTTGGTGAGCAGGTGGGTCTTGGCGATCCCCAGAATGAGCCTCCACTGTGTCATTCGGCCGGGTTTAGAAGCTGGTCGCCGGCTTCCAGGCCCGAGCTGATCTCGACCCGGTCAAGCGTGTGCAACCCGGTAGTTACCTTGCGCAGCCCGCCAGGCGTCAGCACGCTGTCTTTGCCCACCAGGTACGAGCGGGGAATGGTGAGTACCTTTTCGCGCCGGGCAATGACGATATTGGCTTCCCCTGAAAGGCCCGGATAAAGCGTTTCGGGAGGCGCCTTGAAATGGGCTTCTACCCTGAAGGTCTGGTTGCGCTCATCCTTTTGCGGATAAATTTTGTCCACCACTGCCTCGAAAACCTGGTCGCCGTAGGCCTCCAGGCTCACCAGGGCTGTCTGCCCGGTTTTGACGCGCACCACATCCACCTCGTCTACAAGCATAACGGCCATGAAGGTATCGGGGCTGCCGATCATGGCCAGGGGCTCGTTGGGCATCACCACTTCCCCAGGTTCCTTGTAGAGGGCGTACACCCGGCCGTTGATGGTACTGCGGGGGGCAAATTCGTCCGAATTGGCGCGGGAAGAGGCATACAAGTTGCGGGCCTGTTCCATTTTATTGCGCAGTTCGTTCTCGAGCCGGTGGAATTCGCTGCGCAGCTGAGCCAGTTGGTTGCCCGACCGCTGGTAGGCCAGCTCGCGGGTTTCGTAAGCGGCTTTAGACCCGATTTGCTGCGACCAGAGCTTTTCCTGCCGGCGGAAGTTTATCGAATCGTCGCGGAAGGTGAGCTCGGCCGTGCGGATCTGGGCCTCCAGGTCTTTCAAGGGGGAGTTTTCGCCCGCATAGTTGGCGGTGGCCAGTTGCATCTGCAGGCGGGCGTTTTCGGCCGTGAGTTCGGGAGAGCGGTCGGTCACACGCAAGAGCACGGTACCGGCCGAAACCAGCTGCCCTTCCTCGACCAGGTTGCGTTGCAGGATGCCCGTTACCGCGGCGTGTACCTGGTACATGCTGTCGGGCTGGATGGTAACCGAGGCGTATACCGATTCGGTGATATCCTGAAGGGCAGGGGTGAGGGTTTCCTGTTTGTCAGCGCATGCCAGGTTCAGGATCAGCACTGCGGTAAGCAAAAAAAGGAACCGGGCTCTATTGGTATTCATAGTCGGTTGCACTAAGAGGCATGGGGAAACGGCTGAACTGACCTGGCTCATTTAGCCGGCCCCGGCCCCGTATTAACTTTATAAAGATAGGACAATTCTCAATTTTTGACCCGTGAAGCGAGCATTTAAAATGGGAATTTGGACGGTTGGCTCCCTTTTGGTTTTATGGGGCGGTCTCACCATCTGGGCCGAGCAACAGCGGCCTCCCATGGCCTGGAATTTCCCATCTGATGGGGCCGGGCCCCGGGCATTGATCTTGTTTAACCCCGACCCCCTTTACGATCTCGACCGGCAGGTGGGCACTGCCTTTGCCGAAGGCCTGCAGGCCCGGGGCTGGGAAGTACGACTGGCCACCCTGGGAGCCGGGCCGGGTCGTTCCGAAACAGATTACGAGCTATACGTCTTTTGCGCCAACACCTATAACTGGGCTCCCGACTGGCCTTCCGTAAGGTTTATCGGGCAGGCCGAATGGCTGGAGGGCAGGCCCGTGGTTGCCATTACCCTGGGCAGCGGCTCCACATACCGGTCGAAGCGACTCCTGGAAGAAGCCCTGGCCGAGCGGGGTGCCCGAATCCTCGTTTCCAAAACCTATTGGCTCATGCGGCCCAACGACGAATCGCGTATGCAGGATTCCAACATAGAGGTGGCCTGTGAAATGGCCCGGGCCCTTGCTCAGGATGCCATCGATCAGTTTGAAGCGATTAACAAGAACAAATAAGGGATTAATGAAGGGTTAATGTTGCCAATTTGGGCGCTTAAACCTGACAGAAATCATATTTTGACCCTGTCTGAAAATCTAGTTTGGCCGCTTAAAACCGATACGCATGAGACAACTGAACCTTTCCCTGACTTCCAAAAGTACCCGATATTCGCTTATTTCCATGGGCCTGGGCCTGGTTTACCTGTGGTTCGGCATGCTCAAGTTCTTTGCGGGGCTCAGCCCGGCCGAAGAGCTGGCGGGCTCTACCATCGAACATCTGACCTTCGGCTTAATCGGCCCGAACTGGGGCCTGCCCCTGCTCGCGATATGGGAAGTGGCCATAGGCGTCCTGCTGCTTACGGGCCTGTGCCGCAAGTGCGCCCTTACCGCTGCACTGGTGCATATTACCCTGACATTTACCCCCTTGTTCTTCTTCCCGGAGTTGTGCTTTACCAATTTCCCTTACGGCCTTACCCTGGTGGGCCAGTACATCATTAAAAACGTGGTGTTCTTCGGGGTTATGCTGGCCCTGCTCCGCACCGAGGGCCGTATGCGCTGAAGCCCGTTTACAGCAGGTAGGGCCTCACGGCCTGAAGGATGGCTTCTGCAGGCAGCACCCCCGATTGCCTCCAGACCGGTTGCCCCTTTTTGAACAGGACCAGGGTGGGTACGCCGCGCACCTGGAATTTACCCGCAAGGGCGGCATTCCGGTCTACGTCTATCTTGATGATTTTAAGGCGGTCGCCCAGTTTTTCTTTTACCTGCCTGAGGATGGGGGCCAGGGCCTTGCAGGGCCCGCACCATTCGGCCGAGAAATCGACCAAAACAGGGCTTTCGGAGTCAATAAGGCTGGAAAACGATGCTTTCATGCCATCATGGGGTTTA
>JBNKGM010000096.1:0-7816 GCA_050289825.1 Robiginitalea sp. | reverse complement strand
AAAGTGGTACCAGAGCCCTCCTGAGTCTGCACCTCCAGGTCTCCCCCGTGTGCCCTGACAATATCGTAGCTCATGCTGAGTCCCAGCCCGGTGCCTTCCCCGGTGGGCTTTGTGGTAAAGAAAGGCTGGAAGATCTTTTCCAGCACCTTTTCGGGAATGCCGTTGGCGTTATCCGAAACAGATACCACGACCCGCCCGTCTTCCCGGTAGGTTTTGACAGCCACCGTCGGCACATAGCCCGCTTTTGCTTGCCGTGCTTTCTCGCCTACGGCGTAGAAAGCATTGGTAAGCAGGTTCAAAATAACACGGCCCAGGTCCTGAGGGATGATTTCCACGCTACCAACTTCGGGGTCAAAATCGGTTTTAAGCGTGGCGTTGAACGATTTGTCTTTGGCCCGCAGCCCGTGGTAGGCCAGGCGGAGGTATTCGTCGGCCAGGGCGTTGAGGTCGGTAGGTTCTTTCTTCCCGTCGCTGCTGCGGCTGTGCTGCAGCATGCCCTTTACGATGCTGTCGGCCCGGGTGCCGTGGTGGACGATCTTCTGCAGGTTTTGGGTAATATCCGCGGCCAGGGCCTTCGCTTCCTCCCAATCCCCTTTTTGGAGTTCTTCCATCAATTCTTCCAGGAGTTCGGCGCTCACCTCCGAGAAGTTGTTCACAAAGTTGAGCGGGTTCTTGATCTCGTGGGCGATGCCCGCGGTGAGTTCCCCCAGGGAGGCCATTTTTTCGGATTGGATGAGCTGGGCCTGGGTGGCCTTGAGTTCGGCCAGCGTTTTTTCGAGCTGGCGGAAGTCTTCATAGCGTGCGTAGGCAACCGAGAACGCATCAGCCAGGGCCCTGACCAGCTCCAAATGTCCCGCCTCAAGGTGTATCTGGCTGCCCACGTAGAGCATGCCCTGGGCAAAAGGCATCATGTGAAGCACGAGGTGCTCCGGGGCGTCGGCGCCCGACTGGTAACGTTCGCGATTGTCTACCAGGCCGTGGTCCATCAGGGTTTTGGAAAAGTCCAGGAAGCCCTGCCGGTCCCATTCGGTCTTGAACACCTCCTGTTTTTGCCAGCTTTTCACCATGTCATCAAAAACCGGGACAATCCCGAATCCGACCTGCCAGACGGCCAGGGATTCCCCTTGCGGATTTGAGAGGAACGAATGGATTTTCTGCTGCTTTTCATCCACGATAAAGACCCCGCAGCGGAAGAAGGGCACACCCAGGGTGGTGAGCTCGTTCCAGACCAGGGGGGTGATGCGGTTGAGGTCATCTGCCGAGCGCATGCTGGCAATCTCGCCCCGCACGCGTTCTATGGACGCCTGCTTGATGGCCTCCCGGGCCCGCTCTTCGGCTTTCTGCAGGTCGAGGTAGCGGGTGTAGGTTTGGCCGAAGACGGAGGCGAATCGCTCCAGGATGTTCCGGATTTCGTCGGGCAAAGGACTCTCTGTAAAAACAAAAAGGATCCCGTCCTTGAAAACAAAGCTGTTGTGGTACACCGCCTTCGGGAGGGCTTCCATGTCAAAATGGGCCGGATAGTCCGGGGCATCATTTAAGATCTGGAAGTAGTGTTTCAGGTCTTTTCCTTTGAGCGTATAGGAAAATGGGGGGCCATTGCCGGCCCAGTTTTCCCTGGCGCCCCGGGTCAAAGGGTGCTGCGACATATCGAGCGTGCCGGAGTGCAGTACGGTTTGTGAATCGTCCCGTACCGAGGCCGTCCACAACTGCATCCGTTCAGACTGGCTCAGGATGCCGACCCCGCACCTAAGGGAGGCATCCGGGTCGAGGCTTAGCAGCTCGTTGAAAAAAGTGGTAACCGTGGCAGCAATATCTTCGGTGTTGTGCATGGCCATGGTCTTGGCCCGCACCCGCTCCAGGGCCGCTTCGATGCGGGCCTCCCGGGCCCGTTGCTCGGCTTTCTGAATATCCTGAAACCGGGTATAGGATTGGTCGAAGACTTTCCCGAAGCGTTCCAGGATGGAAAACTTTTCATCAGGTAATGGCTCCAGGCATGCGATAAATAAGACTCCGAAATCATTAAAAGTATTGTACAGGTAAATCTTTTCGGGCCTTACCATGGCCTCCTTGACCACTTCGGGCAACTTTTTCAGTTCGGTATCATTGAAAAGGATCCGGGTCCAGTTTTCCTTGTAGTCCCCTTCAAGGATATAGAGGTATTTGGTTCTCCTTTCTTCCCAGGCTTTCCAGTATTCATTGTAAACCGGGTCGTCCTGATCGGAAATAAAGTAACTCTCAGAACCGCTTTCGGCCTCAGGGTTTGCAGCCCACCAGTGTACAGAACGGTTTTCGGGATGGTAGATCCAAATCACAGCCCGTTCCATTGCGATTTCCAGGGAAGTCAGTTCCTCAAAAACCTTGGCGAGAACGATATTGAGTTCAGTAGATTGATGCATGGCCATGGACCTGGCCCGCACCCGCTCCAGGGCGGCTTCGATCTGGGCCTCCCGGGCCTGCGCCTCGGCTTTCTGCAAGTCGAGGAAGCGGGTGTAGGTCTGTTCGAAGACTTTCCCCATTCGTTTGAGGATATCATTGTCTTCTTCGGAGAAGGGTCGCCCGTGGTGATTTATGATAAAAATGCTGGTATAAGGAAATACCATGCAGGATCGGGTATATCCGCCCGGCCTGGAAATCACCTCCTTTTTCCATTGTTTCGTGGCCCGGTTGTAGGGCGGGATACGGAAAAGTTCCTGAAAGAAATAGCGCTTCTCCTCCTGGGAAAAAGATTCCGTAAAAAACCCGGGCCCCTTTTTAATACCTTCCACAAGTTCCGTATAGATAGGCAAATCCATATACGGCAGGTGCACTTTCTCCAAATAGTCTGCCGTTCCCCCGGCACCCCAGCAAACTATTTCAGAGTCGATTTCCGAATTTATGACTATAAATGCCCCTCCGGTTATGTCCAGTTTCAATTCGAGTAATTGCCCGTATACGGTATTGATTACCTCCTGCAATTCGTGGGATTGGTGCATGGCCATACTTCGCGCACGCACCCGTTCCAGGGCCGCCTCGATCTGGGCCTCCCGGGCCTGTGCCTCGGCTTTCTGCAGGTCAAGGAAGCGGGTGTAGGTCTGGTCAAAGACCTTTGCGAAGCGCTTGAGCAGATCCATCAATTCAGGCTCGATGGGCTTGTGGGTGGTAATGAGCAGGAAACCCTGGGAGAAATAGGCGCCCTGGTGGACCCTTCTGCCCTGGATGAGATGCTCATCGATTTGGATTCCTACCTCCTCGCGAACATACCGGATCCACTTTTTTAGATTTTCCCCTTTCAGGTCGATAATGATGGAGTCTTTCTTTGCTTTCCACCCACGGTATAAAGGCTGTACTGTGGTTGGTTCGGAATAGTGAAAGAGAAACCGATGGCCGATTTCGGTGCCCGATTGGTCTGTGAGCCAAAGCTCCGCTTTTCCGGTTGTATCCGCCTCATTGAGAATGCCGATGCTGAACCGGTCCAGGCTTTTTCCCAGTTCGTGGAATTGCTTGAATAGAATTTTGGCGGTCTCGGGCAGTTGTTCGCTCTTATGCATTGCCATGGTTGCCGCCCGCACGCGCTCCAGGGCCAGCTGTACTTCTGCTTCCCGGGCCTGGGCTTCGGCTTTCTGCAGGTCGAGGAAGCGGGTGTAGGCCTGTTCAAAGACCCTCGCAAACCGGGTTAGAGTATGGTTTTCGGCCTCGGTGAAGGGTTCGCCTTCGTATTTGGCCAGCTGCAGGGCGATGTGCTGCTGCAGGGCGACTGAAAAGATCAACCGGTCTCTGGCGAGCATATACCCCTGCCGCTCCTTCGGCACACGCCGGTAACCCGTATTGGCAAAGGCATGTTGGAACCAATTGTTTTTCTGTTGCCGGTTGTATTGAGCAGTGTAAAAGTCCAGGCCCTTTTCGCGGGCTTGCTGGAAGTCGCGCTGCACCTTGAAGTTGCCGTAGGGCAGGTGAAAATAGGTGGAATACGCCGTGGTGTCGGTCGCCACCCATTGTTGCCAGTCTTTTTTGCCTTCCTCAAGTATAAAAATGCTGGCCGAATTCAGGGGGATATTAAGCGATTTAACCTGCTCGAACAAGGTGTTCACTACTGTTTGCAATTCGCTGCTTTGGTGCATGGCCAGGGAGGCGGCCCGCACGCGCTCCAAAGCGGCTTCAATCTCCAGTTCCCGTTCGAGCCGGGCTACGGTTTGCTTCAGGGCTTCTGCCGAATCTGGGGCAGGTCCTTGATTTTTGGAGTGTTTGGCAGACATGGAAGCTGAGTCGATGGTCGGTTTATTTCACACCTGGGCAGGTGGCCGTAATCGGCCGGTAAGCATGGCGCGGGGACGAGGAGGAAGTTAAAAAAAATAACCTTATTTCAATTATAAATTTGAGGAGGCCCGGAGTACCCTGCCGAGTGCGAAAGAAATGGATGACCTAGTGGTGCAGAAAGAGACGCTTTTCGATCAAATTCGTTGAATTTGTGCAATTCGGGGCATAAATGCTTCCACTCCCGGGCGAAAATTTTTAATTTAGGGGAAACAAATAAATTTCAAAATGGGAAAATTTGAAATCAAGAAGGATAAAGCCGGGAAATTCCGGTTTAATCTGAAAGCCGGCAACGGACAGGTAATCTTGACCAGCGAAGGGTACAACACCAAGGGTGCTTGCGACAATGGCATCGAGTCGGTTCGCAAGAACTCACAGGATAAGGCCAAATTCGATCGTCAGGTTGCCAAAAACGGCAAGCCGTACTTTAACCTGAAAGCCTCCAACGGCCAGGTGATAGGCGCCAGCCAGATGTATGCCAGTGCGGCTTCCATGGAAAACGGCATCAAATCGGTGGCCAAAAACGCCCCCGGTGCATCCGTTGTGGAAGTATAACGGCCCGCACACTATATATCAGCCCCCCAAATGATATGGTAAATAAAGGAAGCCAGCAGGCTTCCTTTATTGCGTTTGGACCTTTCAGGCTTGCGCTTCCATTGCCAGGAACTGGTATCCGGCGATGCCGAGCAATGCAATCATGGCCAGCAGAATGACGGCGGCCCAGTTGTAATACTTCCGGGGCCTGCGGTACCAGGCCCAAAGCCCCAGGGAAAGCAGCAGCGATTGCACCAGCAACTCGGGCAGGAAGATCAGTTGGGTAGCCACCGGAACCTTGGTATAGATGAAGCCGTCTACTGAACCCGGGGCAGGGCCGAAGGTGGCAAAAATACCCAGGACGACAAACAACAGCCAAATTCTCAGCCATCCCCAAGCCGGGTTAAGCAAAGCTTCCCGGATGGGCCATAGCGCCAAGGCAAAGAGCAGGCCTCGTATCCATTGAAAGAATGGGCCCAGGGCGGTGACCGGGTCACTGGTGGGCCGCATGAAACCGGCCAGGCCTTCTGAGCCAAATAGGTATTCGTAGTTCAGCAGGGTAAACGCACCCATTCCCACCAGGAAATAGGTAACAGTGTGCAGGGCTATAATCCGCCAGGCGAAGGTGCCGAAAGTGGTAACGGGTTTTTCCATGTGTTTGGTTCGGTTAGTTTGGTGGGGTGGAAGCCCCATTTAAAGGTACCAAATTTTTTAGGATAGCCGTATAAGGAATCCATCATTTCCGGAACCGGCATCAAGGCTGGGGAAGCCCTGTGCAAGCATCGGCTTATCCCGTATCTTTGTGCGAAGCAACCCGCGTTTATGACCCGCATCCTCCTGCTTTCCGATACCCACGGACATTTAGACGATCGTATGCGCGAGTACGCCGGGCAGGCAGACGAGATCTGGCATGCCGGCGATGTCGGCACCTGGCGGGTGGCCGAGGCGCTTCAGCAAATCAAACCCTTTCGGGCGGTGTACGGCAATATTGACGGGGCCGAGCTGCGCCGTGAATTCCCACTCGACCAGCGCTTTCGTTGCGAGGGGGTGCATGTTTGGATTACCCACATTGGCGGGTACCCGAAGCGGTACGAAAAACGTGTACGCGAGGGGCTGAAGGAACAGCCCTGCCAGCTGTTCATCTGCGGCCATTCCCACATCCTGAAGGTGATGTACGACAAGGACCACCAGCTGCTGCACATGAACCCGGGTGCCGCCGGCAAGGCCGGCTTTCACCAGGTGCGCACCATGCTGCGCTTTGCCATTGACGGGGACCAGATCAAAGACCTGGAGGTGATCGAGCTCGGGAAGCGCGGTTGATCCAAGGTGGCAGTTCCCAGTGCCAGTCTGCAGGTTATTTAATTGGCAATTTTGTCAATTAGGAAATTTGCCAATGAGGGAACGGTTTAAGGTACAGGGGTCAGGGATTAAAATGGGATTTTGAATTTTAGGGGAAATCCCCAAAATCCCCGGGAACAAGGTAGCTCTTTGCCCTGCAAATTCAGATCATGGAGAGGTGAGTCAGGAGGTCAATAAATTGAAATTTAATAGTGCACTGTCTAGTCCCAATAAGGAGAATAAAATGATGGTCTTCTGTTAGGCCTGAAATCCGGCAACAAAAAAGCCCAATTTCTAGTGTGGAAATTGGGCTCTACTGATGTTCTAAATTTCGATTACCACTGCCCCAGCAGGATGCGCAGGCCATTGCGTACCCACCGTATCTCGCCTGAAGTTCCGCTGGTTTCTTCCATAGCTTTGGCACGGGCCTCGAGTTGGGCTGGATTCATCAGCCTGTTGATCCCTCCCATGGCCGACTTCATATCCTTAAAGCTGTTAAGGATCCAAAAATTAGCACCATCCGGAGATCTTCCGGCCTGGATGTTGCCAATGGAGACCACCCGTCCTTCCGGGTTCATCGCATTGATTTTTTTCCAGGATTCCAAAAAGGCGCTGCCATTATCCACTTCCAGGAGGGAGAGGATCTGGAAGGGATGCTTCTGGCTGGTATCGCCGATCACGGCCAGGGTGCTTCCCATAGCCGAGCTGTAATTGCCCTCGATGTGCTGGTTAAGGCGGGTCAGAAACAAATCCCACGATGCGTTTGGCCCGCCGGCATAGGCTGCGCCCATAGCATCGAGTGATCCGGAAAACACAACAGAGTGCGTGAAGTTGGCGCCATTATCATGGAAATGGTTTTCATACAATGACACGGTTACTCCCTGCGGTTTGTTCTTGGCGTAATAGT
Source organism: Robiginitalea sp. (assembly GCA_050289825.1). Lineage (GTDB taxonomy): Bacteria > Bacteroidota > Bacteroidia > Flavobacteriales > Flavobacteriaceae > Robiginitalea. The sequence goes on along the minus strand of JBNKGM010000096.1, from coordinate 747 downwards.
CATTGAACAAATTGTAAACGGTCCCCACATTTTCAGGGGCCACCGTAAAATTGTAAGTCGTGAAGTGATACTCCTGGGCCGAGAGGGTAAAAACCCCCAGCAGCCCCAAAAGGGTCATTAGTTTTTTCATAATAAGTTGATTTTGATTGTTATTTAAAAAAGATACAAAAAAATTCATACCGATTTGAAAATCAACTAATTAAATATAATGTAATGATATTCTTACACGGATTAAAGATTTTAAAGACCGAATTGGATAAGGTGCAGGGGTGTTTTACATAGCGGCGCCTATTGTGTTTGGTGGAAGAATAGGCTCGGATTTGGAAGAACAGCTAGCTTGATGATTATGAGGGGGAATTTCTCAAATCCCCGGGAACGTTGCACTCAATTCAATGCTCGTCAGGCCGGCAGGCCTGACTCGCTTTTTCTGTTCATTTTCTTTGCTCGCCCAAAGAAAACGAACCAAAAGAAAGGGCGTTTCCGGCAACGCCTTTTTACGCTCGAAATCTACGTCAGGGGCCTCGCACGCTGCATAACCTACGCGGCTTTGCCGCTCCGATGCAGCTCTCCTGCGTCGGCTCTGCCCCTTCCTTGATTTCTACGCATTTATAACGTTGCCGGTCTCGGAGTTGCGCTGCCGCCTATCGCTGGTAATTCTTCCAAAGTAGGTTTCTTCCATTCCGCTTTAAGCGGAATTGGGTTATCTCCGACCTTTTTTTGATTCGTAAGAAATCAAGCAAATCTTGC
>JBNKGM010000095.1:0-7836 GCA_050289825.1 Robiginitalea sp. | reverse complement strand
GAGGAGGGCACATCCCTGGCCACATCAAGATGGTGCCGATACGGGGATTGTAGAAGGAGGGCCACACCAGGGTGTTGCTGCCCGTACTGTTGTTATCGGAGCCGCCAAAATCATTGTTCTTATCTTTCCCCTTTCCCTTTTTCCGCAACCGGATAACCCCGCCCCGGCTTCCGACCGTTCGGGTTCATTCGATTCCGTATCCATTCGCTGGCCCAAAGCGGAATGGTTTGGCAAGGGGCGGATTACCCTCGACAGCTTTGCCACAGCGCGGTACCGCAATGGCATAACTTCATCGTCCAACAAAGTAATGGTAGACGGCCGGAAAACACTGATGCAAAAAATGCCCTTCCGGGTGGAATTACAGGATTCAGCAGCCACCAAATTCAAAATCCAGGGAAAGAAATACTGGACAGCAGGGTATTGGCAGGAAGACCTGGGAGAAGGCATGCAAATTTTGGGGGAAGCATTAAAAGTGCCCGAGGTGCTCTTAACCAGCGAGACATATGTGGCAGACGACGTAAATATCGAGCTCAGGGATGCCGAAATCAGCCATTCGCTTCGGCCTGATGACATCTGGAGATTTCATCTGAGACGCAATCCCTCGACAGGAGACATACGTCAGGAATTGGATGCCTATCTATCAAACGGGTCGCGCATCATTGTGATAAGGGGCCCGGTAAAGTCGCCCCATTTGGCTTCCTTCCCAGCCAACCGACAGGAAACGTATTATGAATTTATCGAGGATGATCAGGTCTTCGGCTTGGTCAGCAGATGGGGATCAGTAGCCTATTTCTCCCCTAACACTCCTGCTTTTACGCGGTCACTGTTACTTACGGTTATCCTGGGCATGTCGATGTAGCCCGGCCCCCTGATACCTGACCCCAATTAGTCCTTTTTCACACTCAGCACCAAGACAGGAATCCGGGCCGAAAACTCCGATTTCCGGATGGTATTCTTTTCCCAAAGCGCGCTGAAAAACCCGCGCCTGCGGCGAAATACACACAACAGGTCTGGAAGGTGCGACTGCAGGTGCTCCAGGGTGCCCAAATAAGTGCTGGCGTGTTCCGTCATGGTTACCTGAGAGGCAATGTCCATGAGGGCTGTATTGATCTTTAGGTCATCGGGGGTGTAATTGGGTGTTTTCACCATCAAAAGGCTCACCTTGGCCCCAAATTTTTCCTGAATGGCTACCAGTGGAGTCAATATCTTTTTCTTTTTAAGCACCCCCGATCTGAAAGCGGTAAGGATGCTTTTATACGGCGCGAAAACACTGCCCTTGGGAATGATCAGGGTGGGAATATCGGTGCGCTTGATAATTCGGCCCGAGGTGTTGCCCAGATACAGCTCCTCGTCGATCTCCACGCTGCGGGAGGCAATAATAATCAGGTCAATTCCCAATTCCTTTTCGACCTCCTTAAGTCCGTCGACGATATCCCCGGTGTAAGTGGCGATTTTGATGTTCACGCCCATTGGGTCAATCTTTGCAATCAATTCGCGCATCCGTTCCTGGCTGCTCTCGAGCGACTTACCACGCAACCGGCCCATATCTTCAGAGACGTAGCCGATGTTAAGCACTTCCATGACATAAACACGGGCGCCAAAAACAGTCGCAAAATGAACGGCATATTGAAGCGTTTCCTGTGCGCTTTCGGGATTTCCTACTGGAACTAGAATGTTTTTCATGGAGTGGCTGGTGTGATTAATAGCTAAATTTACACAAAAAGTACTAGCCGCATGATTCGTCGGGCAAAAGTAATCGATGTCGGGGAGATTCTGAAGATGGCCCTTGCCTGCGGCGCAGCCATGCGCGCCAGGGGCATTTTTCAGTGGAATGAGGCCTACCCTACTGAAGCCGCTTTTCTGAATGACCTGGCACGTGGCGAGCTCTGGGTATATGACTCCGGTTCGGGCCCGATGGGCTGCCTGGTCCTTTCAGAGCATATGGATAGCGAATACCAAACTGTTTTTTGGAAAACCCCCGACCAGGGCGCGCGTTACGTACACCGCCTGGCCGTAAATCCCGAATGGCAGCGCCGGGGACTCGGCTCCAGGTTAATGGATTTTGCGGAAGATCTTGCCCGTTCAGAAGGCGCAGGAGCCATTCGCCTCGACACCTTCAGCCGGAATGAAGGCAACCAGCGGTTTTACGAAAAAAGGGGGTACAAACGCCTGGGGTCGGTTTATTTCCCAAATCAGAGCGCCTACCCGTTTTACTGTTACGAACTCGCCTTACCTGCTCCCCGGTGAACCCGCTGCTGAGTCGTAAAAATATCAATCGCCTGGCCATCCCCGCCATTTTTGCAGGGATAGCCGAACCCATTCTGAGTATTTCAGACACTGCTATAGTAGGCAATATCCCGGAATATGGCGTCGAATCCCTGGCTGCCGCCGGAATCGTCGGTTCCTTCCTCACCATGCTGGTCTGGATTCTCACCCAGACCAGTCATGCCATATCGGCCATCGTCTTGCAATATGCCGGGGCGAACCGCCTAAGTGACATTAAAGCACTACCTGCACAGGCCATTCTGATTAATGTGTTGCTGAGCCTGGTGATTTTGGTCGGAACGCTACCTTTTTCAGAAGCCATTTTCCGGTTCCTGAACGCTTCGGGGACCATCCTGGAATACTGTATCAGTTACTACGGGATTCGAGCCTGGGGCTTCCCCCTGACCTTGTTGGTCTTTACCATTATGGGGGTATTCCAGGGCCTGCAGAATACCCTGTGGCCCATGACTATAGCCCTAACGGGCGTCTTTCTGAATATCGGCCTCGACCTGTTGCTGGTTTACGGCCTGGAGGGATGGGTGCCGGCCATGCACCTGGAAGGGGCAGCCTGGGCCAGCCTGATCGCGCAGGGGGTGATGGCCCTTATGGCGCTGTTCCTGCTCGTGAGGAAGACCCCTGTGGGCCTGGCACCCACCCTGCCCCTGCACCCCGAACTGAAGCGCCTGGTGGGCATGGCACTTAACCTTTTCGTGCGGGCCATTTGCCTGAATATTGCCTTGCTCTTTGCAGTGCGCGAAGCCACAGCCCTGGGCGACCGGGAGATTGGTGCCCACACCATCGCCATTAACCTGTGGCTTTTTGCTGCGTTCTTTATCGATGGCTATGCCATAGCCGGGAAAATTCTGGGAGGGCTCTTTCTGGGGGCGAAGGATTACGAAAGCCTTTGGGCACTGGCCCAGAAAACGATGCGGTATGGCCTGGGGGTTAGCGCCACCCTAATGCTGGGCGGGCTGCTCTTTTACCAGCCCATTGGCCGCGCTTTTTCAGCCGACCCCGCGGTTCATGAAACCTTCAACCGGCTCTTTCTGATGGTTATTGGGGTACTCCCCATCGGCGCCGTTGCCTTTATTTACGACGGGCTTTTTAAAGGGATGGGCCAGATGCGCATGTTGCGAAATACCCTGCTCGCAGCTACCTTTCTCGGCTTCCTGCCCATGCTGTACCTCGGGAAAGCCCTCGGCTGGGGCCTTTACGGAATTTGGGCGGCCCTGGCCGTATGGATGGCCGTTCGCGGCGGGGTGCTTGTGTGGAAGTTCCGCCAAAAATTTCACCCCCTTTTGCAAAAGGGCTAACTTTGAATAAAAACCATGGCTACAACCCGCATGGAAGGAAGCCTATACACCCGGTATTCCGGCCCGCTTGCCATTCTGGAATTCGGCCATCCGGCCAGCAATTCCCTGAACTCGACCTTATTGGACAGGCTTTGCCGCGAGCTGGAAAGCCTGGGATCAAACCCCGAAGTTCGCGTAATACTTCTCCAGTCTGAGGGTGACCGGGCCTTTTGCGCCGGCGCCTCTTTTGACGAATTGCTGCAGGCTACCACCCCTGAGACCAGCGCAGCCTTTTTCAATGGTTTTGCCCGCCTGCTCAACACCATGCGCCTCTGCCCGAAGCCCATCGTGGGCCGGGTGCACGGCAAAGCCGTCGGAGGGGGGGTAGGCCTGATTTCGGCCTGCGACTACGTGCTGGCTGCCGAAGCTGCTTCCATCCGCCTTTCGGAGCTCAGCATTGGGATTGCCCCCCTGGTCATTGCCCCGGCCGTGGAACGCAAAGCTGGTGCGGCAGGCCTGTCAGAACTGGCACTCTCTCCCCTGGAATGGAAAAGCGCCTACTGGGCACAGGAACACGGGCTCTTTTCCCGTGTATTTGAATCGCGCAGCGACCTCGACAAAGAAGCCGAATTCTTTGCCTCCCAATTGGCCGGTTATTCTGCAGAGGCCCTTGTTCTTATGAAAAAAGCCCTGTGGGAAGGTACCGCCCACTGGGAAACCCTGCTGCCCGAGCGGGCCGGTATGACCGGGAAGCTGGCGCTTTCGCACACCACCCAGGAAACCCTGCGCAAATTCAAGGATAAGTCCGATTCTGCGTCATAATGTCTACTTTTGCAGGAAGAAAAGCGAGCATGGAGCGAATCCGCATAACCAAGGAATTCACATTCGAGACCGGGCACGCCCTGTACGGGTACGACGGCAAGTGCCGTAACGTTCACGGCCACAGTTATCAGCTGGCTGTTACAGTAATAGGCACGCCGATCTCCGATCCAGGACAGGTCAAGTTGGGCATGGTGCTTGATTTCGGCGACCTGAAAGCCATCGTAAAAGAAGAAATTGTTGACCGGTTTGACCATGCTACGGTCTTTAACAAGAATACGCCTCATGTGGCCCTGGCCAATGTGCTACAAAAAGACGGCCACAAGGTGATCCTGGCCGACTACCAGCCCACAAGCGAGAATATGGTAATTGACTTTGCGGCGCGCATCCGGGCCCGTTTACCGAAAGGTATAGCCTTGCATTCCCTTAAGCTTCGCGAAACCGCAACCGCTTATGCCGAATGGTTCGCCAGCGATAATCCCTGACCTGCCCTCCGGGCCGCACCCATGGTAATCCAAGACAACAAGCATCTCGAGATACCTCACGGCAAGAAGATTTTCTTCGCCAGCGACAACCACCTTGGAGCCCCCAGTTCGGATGCGAGTTTTCCCCGGGAAAAGGCCTTCGTACAATGGCTTGACAGCATTGAAGATGAGGCCGCTGCCTTATTTCTGGTGGGCGACCTCTTCGATTTCTGGTTCGAGTACAAAAAAGTGGTCCCAAAAGGCTTTACGCGCACCCTGGGTGCCCTGGCCCGGCTTGCCGACCGCGGCATACCCGTCTACTATTTTGTCGGAAACCACGACTTGTGGATGAACGGGTATTTCGAGGAAGAGTTGGGCATCCCAGTATTCCACCGCCCCCAGGAATTTGTATTGGGTGGCCGGCGTTTTCTGATCGGGCATGGCGATGGGCTGGGCCCCGGCGACAAAGGGTTCAAGCGCATGAAAAAGGTATTTACCAACCCGCTTGCCAAATGGCTCTTCCGTTGGTTGCACCCCGACCTGGGTGTGCGCCTGGGGCAGTATTTCTCGGTGAAAAACAGGCTGATTTCAGGGGACGAACAATCGCAATTTCTGGGAGAAGACAACGAGTGGCTGGTACAATACGCCAAACGGAAGCTCACTGAAAAACACTTCGACTTCTTCGTGTTCGGACACAGACACCTGCCCCTTGAAATAAAACTGGGGCCTGAATCTGACTATGTGAACCTGGGCGACTGGATCAAGTTTTTCAGTTATGGCGTCTTTGACGGTCAAACCATGCGACTGGCCTATTTCAAAAAATAACCGGCCCTGAACCCGGGGCCCTTCACTCCCTTTTCAAATCGCGTACCTTCAGCTGGATCCGGGTCTGGCCCTGCCAGGTGTTCTCCTCTACCGAAAGCACCGCGTGGAAAGGGCGCCTTTCGCGAATGTCTGCCAGCTTATCGCCCAGGCCAAAACCAATACCCCCGATCGGCCCGGCCCCGTCCTGGGTTATCGAAAGTTTCAGATGCGCCCCGGTATCGCCAACGGTGCGGGCGTACCCGGTATCGCGAAGCGGCCCGGCCAGGAAGGCGGGGGTATGGTTCCCGGGGCCAAACGGAGCAAATTGTTTCAAAATACGCACCAGCCGGGCGTCGATCTGCTCAAGGCGGATGGGCCTGTCGATGCGGATTTCCGGGGTGAGCAGATCCGGGTCAATGGTGCGGGCCACCTGCTCCTCAAAACGCGCTTTGAATTCCTCATAGCGGGCTTCTTCGAGGGTAAGCCCTGCCGCATAGGTGTGACCGCCAAACTGGATCAGACAGTCTGAACAGGCCTCAAGCGCTTCATATAAGTCAAACCCCCGCACCGAACGGGCCGAGGCAGCCAGTTTGTCGCCGCTCCGGGTAAAAACCAGCGTAGGCCGGTAGTAAGTCTCTATAAGGCGGGAAGCGACTATGCCGATAACCCCCTTGTGCCAGTTCTCTTTATAAACCACCGTGCTCAAGCGGCCCGCCTCTTCCGAGTCGCGGATCATGGCCAGGGCCTCTTCCGTAATTGCCTGCTCGGTATCTCTCCGTTCCGTGTTCAGGGTTTCAATCCGGGCCGCCTGTGCCTGGGCCCTGCCGAAATCCGTTTCGGTGAGCAGCTGCACCGCCTCTTCCCCGTGTTGCATGCGGCCGGCTGCATTGATGCGGGGCGCCAGTTGAAAAACCAGGTCTGAAACCTCTAACCGGTCGCGCTGTACCCCTTTCATCAGGGCACGAAGGCCGGGCCGGGGGTTCGAATTGATAACCTGCAACCCGAAATGGGCCAGAACCCGGTTCTCGCCGGTTATGGGCACAATGTCTGCGCCAATGGCTGTGGCAACCAGATCGAGGTAGGGCAGCAAGGTGTCTACCCCCAACCCTTTCCTGGCTTGCAGGGCTTGCAGCAGCTTGAACCCTACCCCGCAACCGCAGAGCTCCTTGTAGGGGTACGGGCAGTCTTCCCGCTTCGGATCGAGGACGGCAACTGCCTCGGGCAGGATGCTGCCCGGACGGTGGTGGTCACAAATAATCAGGTCTATGCCCTTTTCCCGTGCGTAAGTTGCCTGCTGCAGAGCTTTAACCCCGCAGTCCAGGGCGATAATCAGGGCAATACCATTGTCGTGCGCAAAATCGATCCCCTGATACGACAGGCCGTATCCTTCGGCATACCGATCGGGTATGTAGCTGGCGACTTCTCCCCCAGCTTCCCGCAGGTATCCGGCCATCAGGGCTACTGAAGTAGTGCCGTCTACATCATAATCGCCATAAACCAAAATGCGTTCCTCCCGGTCAAGCGCCACCTCAATGCGCTCAACTGCGGCATCCATGTCGCGCATCAAAAACGGGTCGTGAAGGTGCTCGAGGGAAGGCCTGAAGAATAACCGGGCCTCCTCAAAGGTGCGAATGTCGCGTTGCACCAACAGGGCGGCCACAAGCGGATCTACCCCCAGCTCTGCTGCCAGAGCAGTGGTTTGGATATTATCGGGTTCGGGTTTGACGATCCAGCGCATCAGGGTCTGTTCAGTCAAAATTACAGGAGTGGGCTGCAATTTTCTTGCAGCATCTTAGTCAAGACGGCGCCCCGCCCTGAATCTATTCGTCGTGGAAATGGTTCGTGTGTTCAAAAGTGGCAAAGCTCCGGAACATCGCTATTACCCCGCAATACTTCTCAACGGAAAGGTCTACCGCGCGCTCGAGCTTTTTGTGGTCGAGGTTTGGCCCGTAAAAGTGGTATTCAAGACGCACCGAGATATAGGTCTTCGGGTGTTCCTGCCCCAATTCGGCCTCAATATCGATGCGGAAATCGCGTACTTCAAGTTTCATTTTGCGGATCAGGGAAACCACGTCAAGCCCGGAACATCCGGCCAGCGAGCTAAGCATCAGCGCCTTGGGTCGCAATCCTGCACCTTCACCCCCATCTTCGGGGTTGGCATCGATTCGCAGGGTATGCCCCGAGGGGTTTGT
>JBNKGM010000094.1:0-8181 GCA_050289825.1 Robiginitalea sp. | reverse complement strand
AAAGAGATTATGAAATTGACTGGCAAAGAGTGGCCTAAGATTTGTTTTTTGCCCACCGCTTCCGGAGATAGTGAAAGAAGTATTATATGGTGGTATGAACTTGTTCATGACCTTTCAGTAGAACCTTCAATTCAACGTGTGTGGATAAGTTCCTATACTCAAAAAGTATCATTCGAAGAAACCCTTCTAAGCATGGATGCCATAGTAGTTGGAGGTGGTAATACGCTCAACATGATGGCCATTTGGAAAGCACAGGGCATCGATATGGTTCTGAAAAAGGCATTGGAAAAGGGCATTGTTTTGGCAGGGGGAAGTGCCGGATCTCTCTGTTGGTTCGACAATGGGACAACTGATTCACGCCCAATAGAATTAAGCGTGGTGGAAGGGCTGGGATTCCTTCCCTACAGTCATTGTCCGCATTATGACAGCGAGGAGTATCGCAGGCCGCTCTATCACAAAAACATTGAAATTGGAATCTTTAAACCTGGGTATGCAATGGATAACAACGCCGGGATCATTTTTAAAAATGGGGAGCCCTTTAAGGTAGTAGCCACGGATTATAAGTCTAACTCCTACTTCGTTTCGCTAAAAGGTGGTAAGGTAGTAGAAGAGAAACTCGAATCGATTATTTTAAAATAAAATTATTACTCCCAGCTAGAAGCATGTTCTAAACGACAGACAAAAAAAGAAAACCAACATTGTATGAAAAGCTTAAAGCCACATTTAAACTAATTGACAAATCCATCCCTATGAAGTTACGCTGCTGTATGCTACTCGGCCTGTTTACACTTACGGCCTGGGCCCAACCCGACCAGAAAGAGGCCATCCGACAGACCATCGACCGCTTTTTTGAGGGTTACCACGCCCGCGATACCACCCTGATGGGTGCGGTTTTGGGCGAAAACGTGCTGTTGCAGACCATTGGCCGGAATCCGGAAGGCAAACCCCTGCTTCGCTCCGAGGCTATGGACAATTTCATCGCCTCTATTGCCGCCATTCCCGACACGGTGCAAATCCAGGAAAAGCTCCTGGACTATAAGATTCGCATAGATGGCGACATGGCCAATGCCTGGACCCCCTATGAATTCTTCCTGAGAGGCGAATTCCACCACTGCGGGGTGAACTCCTTTCAGCTCTTCCACGACGGGGAAGCCTGGAAAATCATCTATATTATTGATACGAGGCGAAAGGAAGGCTGCCGGGAGCAATAAGAGAAGTACTTCTTAACAATCGCTCAGGTTTACCCCGACGGCCAGGCCGCCTTCTGAGGTTTCCTTGTATTTGGCATTCATGTCCTGTGCCGTTTCCCACATGGTTTGCACCACCTTGTCGAAGGGTACCTTGGCTGCCGCCGGGTCGGCCCCCAGGGCCAGTTCGGCAGCATTGATGGCCTTGATGGCCCCCATGGAATTGCGTTCGATACAGGGCACCTGCACCAACCCGCCGATTGGGTCGCAGGTGAGGCCCAGGTGGTGTTCCATGGCAATTTCGGCTGCCATCAGCACCTGGGCCGGCGTGCCACCCAGCAATTCGGTCAGGGCGCCGGCAGCCATGGCGGAAGACACACCGATCTCGGCCTGGCAGCCCCCCATGGCGGCCGAGATGGTAGCCCCTTTTTTGAACAGGCTGCCGATTTCGCCGGCCACCAGCAGGAATTTTTTGATCTCTTCGAACCCGGCCTTGTGGTTCTCGATAACCAGGTAGTACAGCAATACGGCGGGCACCACCCCGGCGCTCCCGTTGGTCGGGGCCGTGACGATGCGCCCCAGGCTGGCGTTCACCTCGTTCACGCTCAGGGCGAAACAACTCACCCATTTCAGGATTTGACGGAAGGCCACGCGCGTATTGCGGATCGAGGCCGGCCAGTCTCCAGGCCCGGTATAAACGGTGTCTCCCTTGAGTTGCTGGTACATTTCGGGGGCCCGCCGCTTTACGCGCAACCCGCCCGGCAGTTCCCCAGTGGTGTGGCAGCCCTCATAGGCCGACTGGAGCATAGTGCCCCAGATGCGCTTCAGGCCCTGTTCGATCTCGGCATCGCTTCGCAGCGACCGCTCATTTTCCAGTACGATTTCAGAAATGGCTTTCCCGCTTTGTTCGCAGTAGGCCAGCAGCTCGGTACCGGTTTGGATGGGATAGGGGAAACGGCTGAAGGCCCGGGCTTTCTTGCGGGCCCGCTTCCGGTCTTTCTGCACCACGAAGCCCCCCCCTATGGAGTAATAGGTCTCGGAGCGCTGCCGGCCGTCGTCGAAGTGGGCTTCGAAGGTGAGACCGTTGGCGTGGAAGGGCAGGAATTTTTTCAAAAAGACGAGATCATTGGCCAGATCGAAAGGGATGGGGTGCGCTCCGCCCAGCTGCAATACGCCCCGCTGCCTGATGGCGGCCAGGGTTTCAGGCACCTGTTCGATGGGGACCGTTTCGGGATCTGCCCCGGTAAGCCCCATGACGATGGCGATGTCGGTGGCATGGCCCTTTCCGGTGAGGGAAAGGGAGCCGTAGATCAGCACGCGCAGGCGGGTGACCCGCCCGGTCATTTCCGATTCGGCGAGTGCTGTGAGGAACCGCCCGGCTGCCCGCCAGGGACCGAGGGTGTGCGAACTCGACGGCCCCACGCCAATCTTTAGCATATCGAAAACGCTGATGCTTTCTACCATAATCCCATTTTCTTCGGGGCTAAGTTACGAAGGCATAACGAACAAATATCACCCCGATTGTCCCGAATGCTTTTGGAGGGAATAATATAGTATTGGCAGGCCGAACCCATTCGGGGCGACGGGGAGCGACAGGGGGGTGCGCCCGGGCTGAAATGACAGTATGTCAGTTTTTCCGCAATGGCATGTTGTTTGACACCCGTAAACCGATTGAAAGCGAAACTCTAATATAAAATCAATAGAATGAGCAAGATTATCGGGATTGACTTAGGCACCACCAACTCGTGCGTTTCCGTAATGGAGGGGAACGAACCGGTGGTGATACCCAACGCCGAAGGGAAACGTACCACCCCTTCCGTAATTGCTTTTGTGGAAGGCGGCGAGATCAAAGTGGGTGACCCGGCCAAACGGCAGGCAGTGACCAACCCCCAGAAAACCATATATTCCATCAAGCGATTCATGGGGAACAAGTTCTCCGAATCGAGCAAGGAAGCCGCCCGCGTGCCTTATAAGGTGGTCAAGGGCGATAACAACACCCCCCGCGTAGATATTGACGGACGTCTGTACACCCCTCAGGAACTCTCTGCCATGATCCTTCAGAAAATGAAGAAGACGGCCGAAGATTACCTGGGCCAGACCGTAAGCCGCGCCGTGATTACCGTGCCGGCTTACTTTAACGACTCCCAGCGCCAGGCCACCAAGGAAGCGGGCGAAATTGCCGGCCTCAAGGTAGAGCGCATTATCAACGAGCCCACTGCGGCCTCCCTGGCCTACGGCCTCGACAAGAAGCACAAGGACCAGAAGATCGTGGTATTCGACTTCGGGGGCGGTACGCACGACGTATCCATCCTCGAACTGGGCGACGGGGTATTCGAGGTACTCTCCACCGATGGCGATACCCACCTGGGCGGGGACGACGTAGACCAGAAGATCATCGACTGGCTGGCCGACGAATTCAAGAAAGAAGAAGGCATGGACCTGCGGGAAGACCCCATGGCCCTGCAACGTCTGCGCGAGGCGGCCGAGAAAGCCAAAATTGAGCTATCCTCTTCGACCCAGACCGAAATAAACCTGCCGTACATCACGGCCACGGCCTCAGGCCCGAAACACCTGGTGCGCTCCCTGAGCCGCGCCAAGTTTGAGCAACTGATCGAAGACCTGGTGAAACGCACCATCGAGCCCTGTGCCTCTGCGTTGAAAACCGCCGGTCTCTCGAAAAGCGATATTGATGAAATTATTCTGGTGGGTGGCTCTACCCGCATCCCTGCCGTGCAGGAAGCGGTCGAGAAATTCTTCGGCAAGAAACCCTCGAAAGGGGTAAACCCCGACGAGGTGGTAGCCATTGGAGCCGCCATTCAGGGAGGCGTTTTGACAGGCGACGTGAAAGACGTGCTGCTGCTCGACGTTACCCCGCTTTCGCTGGGTATCGAGACCATGGGCGGGGTGCTGACGCGCCTCATCGAGTCGAACACCACCATCCCCACTAAGAAATCGCAGATCTTTTCTACGGCTGCTGACAACCAGCCTTCGGTAGAAATCCACGTGTTGCAGGGCGAGCGTCCGATGGCCGCCGATAACAAGACCATTGGCCGATTCCACCTCGACGGCATCCCGCCGGCCCCCCGCGGTACGCCCCAGATTGAGGTAACTTTCGATATCGATGCCAACGGAATTATCAAGGTGTCGGCCACCGATAAGGCGACCAACAAGACCCAGGATATCCGCATCGAGGCTTCCTCGGGTCTGACCGAAGACGAAATCAAGCGGATGAAAGCCGAAGCCGAGGCCAACGCCGAGGCCGACAAAAAGGCCAAGGAGCATGCCGACAAGCTCAACGAGGCCGACAGCATGATCTTCCAGACCGAGAAGCAGCTGAAGGAATTCGGCGACAAGCTCTCGGCCGATAAGAAGCAGCAGATCGAATCGGCCCTGGAAGGCCTGAAAAAAGCCTATGAAGGCAAACAAGTCGAAGTAATCCAGCCGGCGCTCGACACCATCAACGAGGCCTGGAAAGCGGCTTCGGAAGAAATGTACAAAGCCCAGGCAGAATCGCAGCAGGCAGCATCTCCCAACGGCCAGGATACGGCCTCGGGGGCTGGCGCCAAGGAAGGCGACAATGTCGAGGATGTAGATTTCGAGGAAGTGAAATAACAAGTGCGCCTAGCTGGCGTTAGTAAGTAAAGGGCGGATTAATCCGCCCTTTCTTTTTTTGGAACGGGATTTGTTTCCGGTTTGCGGGGGAACCTTTAATTTTACGGTATGAAACACTGCTACTCGGGGATTATTTGCTCGCTTACCGCTGCCCTGACAGCGTTAACCGTGCAGGCCCAGGAACCGGAATTGTTCACCCGGAAGGATTTCCAGTTGCGCGGGCCCGTCAAAACCTGCGTGGTGAAGGCCAACTACGGGGAAGAACATTTTGAGTTTGACAGGGAAGGCCGCCTGCTTAAATCGCTTACCCGCTACAGCGACTCCGATTACGACATTACGCACTACATATACGAAGGCGCCTGGCTCAAGGAACGACGCGATGAGGTATACCGGGGCCGGGAATTCGACCAGCAAACGTCCATTGCCCATTTTTACCAGCGCGATACGGCTGCCCATCGCCTGCTCGAGAAAATCGTGAGCTACGACCGCAACTTCCAGGAGCAACGAACCCTGGAATACGATGGGGAGGGTCGGGTGCAGCGGATAGTGCGTTCCGACCTGGAAGGGGTAGACGAGACGCTGCTCGAATACAGCAGCTTTAAGGATGAACAAACGGTGACCTACCAGGTCAACGGGGTACTCCAGAAATCGGTGCGTACCTCGCACCAGGCCCGCGGGAAGCAAACCCTCACCGTAACCCTCACCAAGGAATTCCTCGAAGGGCAACCCCAAAAGGCCTACGAACAAACCAGAGACCCCGAAGGCCGGTTGGTGGGTGAGACGCAGTTTTCTTACGATGCCGAAAAGAATGCATTCAGTGCCGAGACCACAACCCGCTATACCTATAACGAAGACGGCTTGTTGCTCGAAGAAATTACGCGTCGGGCGGCAGGTGGGGAGCCGGTTACCCGGAAATACGTCTACCAGATGGACGGGGCCGACCCGGGCAACTGGATTCGCCAGGTGATAACCCCCCAGCATACCATCGTGGTGCGCCAGATAACCTACTACAAGCCCGAGGTCCCTGAAAAGCCGGCAGACAGTGTGCGGGGCTAAGCCCCGTTAGCCTGGCGCCCGAGCCACTCTTCGCGGAGCAGGCCGTAGGCACAGGTATTCCGCTTGTATCCTGAAGACAAATACACATCCCTGCGCAATATTCCTTCAAGCCGAGCGCCCAGTTTCTCGACGGCCTTGCGTGAGCGCATGTTGCGCTCATCAATGCGGAACACGACTTTTTCGAACCCCAGCGGCCCAAAAGCCGCTGCCAGCATCAGCGCCTTTACAGCCCCGTTCAGGCCGGTGCCCTGAAAGGGGGAACCCAGCCAGGTCGAACCGATTTCGACCACCTTATTTACCCGGTCGATGCGCATAAACCGGGTACTTCCCGCTACTCGGCCCGACTTTAGGTCGCGAATCAGGTAGGGGATGCTCTGGCCCGAGGTGGCTTCTTCCAGGGCCATGGCCATATAGGTTTCGAATCCGGCCGGGGTATGCAATACGCCCGGCGAATACTTGATCAGGCCGGGTTCTGAAGCCACGGCTTCCAGTTCCCTGTAATTTTTCGCGGTTAAGGGCTCGAGCCTGGCCCTTTCGTTCGACAGGACGGTAGCTTTTCCCATATCAATCCGAAATTAATTCCGGCCGGAGTTCATGCCCCCCCTGGTAGTAGCTCCAGGCAAGGCGCTCCCCAAAGACATGCCGGGCGTGTTGTTCTTGTTTTTGCCGGTCCCACCGCTCGAGATACGGGTCGCTGTGGCCGTATAACATCTCCACGGTAGCCCCGGGCGCCAGGTGGGCGAAATGCTCCGGGCCCAGTTCGTCAGGCAATTTCCCGGCATAGAGTACCAGCCGGTCGCAGGCCAGGCGGCTGTGGGCCACCCATCTGGTAAGTACCGACACTCCCTGTGAATAGCCGAAAAAAACAAGCCTGGGGGCCTCCTCCAGTTTTTCGGCCTCCCAGAGGCGGTCGAGGAAGCCCAGCAGGTTTTCCATGTTGCGCCGGGTCTGTTCGCGGGTGAGCCAGCTGGCCCCCACGTGGGTATACGAATCGTTCAGGTAATAGAGGGAAGGGGCCTGGGGCGCCAGTATGTAATTCCGTACAGGGTCGAGGTGCGAAAAATGCCGCAGGAAGTAGCGGGAGAGGTAGCCAATGCCGTGGAATACCACCCACACGGTCTCGGTCTGGTCGGTGCGTTCGAACAGGCTGCTGTACGAGCAGGTAAACGGGCTGGTGAGCAGGTGCTCTTCGGGTGTGCCGGGTGTTAGATCAGACATCGGTTACGGCGGAATGATTACCTTTACAAAAATGACAAATGGATGGACGACTACAAAGAAAAAATCCTGCAGGTTTGTAATGGGATCAGGCAAAACACCCTTATGCAGACCCTGGAAATCGAATATACCGATGTAGGGGAAAATTTCCTGGAGGCACGAATGCCGGTCAATTCGCGGGTATACCAGCCCGACGGCATCCTCCACGGAGGGGCTACCATGGCCCTGGCAGAGAGCGTGGCCAGCGCGGCCTCCTATATCTTTGTCGACGCCCAGAAATTTGTGGTTCGCGGTATCGAGATTTCGGCCAACCACGTCAGGAGCGTCTCGGAGGGCTATGTGTACGCCCGGGCCTCGATGCTCCACAAAGGGCGCACCACCCAGGTCTGGGAAATACGGGTGTCCGATACAGAAGGCCGATTGATCTCCCACTGTAAACTCACCACCCTTGCGCTTCCCAAATCCGATTGATTTCGGTGCCTTATCCGAAATTCTGCAAGACCACTTCGGGAGGGATCTCCCCTTTGCGCTGTACCGAAAACCGGGCACCGCACTGGTACGGGCTGTGCTGCAAACCGACAAAAGGCTGCTGGCCCCCGGCCAATGGGGCGAACCGGGTTTTGTGCTGGCTCCCTACGATGCCGGGGCCTGGCCGGTAGTACATTTGCAGCCCGACCGGTTGCTCCAATCCCATTCTGAACCCGCCGGGGTACCGGCCCAAGAGGCGTGTCCGCCCGAGGCTGATCCGGTACGCGATGCCCATCTGCACCGGGTTTCGGAGGCCCTGGCAGCCATAGGTAAGGGCGAGCTGGAAAAAGTGGTGCTGGCGCGGGAAGTCTCCTTTCCCCTGAAAAGGAACCCCTTTCAGGTGTTCGCTCGATTGCTCGCCTACTACCCCGAGGCCTTCTGTTATTTGTGGTACCACCCGGCCACGGGGCTCTGGGCGGGGGCCACGCCCGAACTGCTCCTGGCTTTTTCCCCGGGCGAGGCGCGCACGGTTTCCCTGGCCGGCACCCTGCCAGCCGAAAGTGACCAACCCCCGGCCTGGGGCCCCAAAGAGCGCCACGAACAGCAGGTGGTCACCGATTACATATGTACCCGCCTGCGTGAG
>JBNKGM010000093.1:2594-8828 GCA_050289825.1 Robiginitalea sp. | reverse complement strand
GAAAGCTCGCTTTCGTAAGCGAAAATGGAAACAAAAAAAGCAAGGGCGTGGTAACGCCCGCTTTTCTATTTGCAACGAGGGATAAAATGGATTGCCGAGCAAAGCGAGGAAATCCATTGCGAAAGTGGACTGGGGCAAAAAAAATATGAAGCACGGTAGGGGCTAAATCTGCCATGCAGGCCTTTTGTGAGCGGAAGAAATTTTATAAATTCTAGCCGTAATCGACTCGAAAGGCCTAAACCCCTAACCGAGGCTCCTAATGGTTTCAAAGAGAAATGAAAGCATCGAAAACTATCCTGCTTCTTTTGATAGCAGTCTTGAGTATTACAGCCTGTAAAAACGAAGAAAGAAAAGCCGCGACCGAAGAACATGGTCTCGGGGAGCATCAGGATACCCAGCACCCTTTGCAGGCAGAACCAAAGATGGTATTCGAAAAAAAAGTGTCGTTGCAAAATATCTCATTTCTCATAAAAGCGACGGGAGAGGGATCTGTACATAAACTTTCTATTCACCCCGAAGGATTGGAAATAGACAACCAACCGATTTCACTTGAATTGGACGGGCAGGTTGTCGATGCGGAAATAGAAGATTTAAACTCAGATGGATTTCCTGAGGTATTGATATACACAACTTCTGCGGGGAGTGGCAGTTATGGCAGTGTAATTGGGTATTCGGTAAACAATGGAAAGTCTGTGAGCCCAATTTACTTCCCGGAATTAACCGATAACCAAAAAGCCAGCATCGGCTATTTGGGGCACGACGAATTTGCCGTCGTGGAGACCAGTTTGGTCAGGAGATTTCCCATTTATAAACCCGGAGACACCAATAGTAACCCGACAGGCGGTACGCGCCAGATACAATACAAATTAAAAGAGGGTGAGGCATCCAGAGTATTTGTGATAAATAGTATCAGCGAGTATTAGTTCAAAATTATTGCCCGTACTTGCCGCGTCCTTTGCTCCCGACTCCCTGGCGATCAGAAAATAAACGTGTGTATATACTTCACCAGAATAGACCGGCTCTCCACCGACGGCAGGGTGGGCACCAGCCGGTCGCGCTCCATGTTGTAGCCCGAGTTGAAGACAATCCACAAATCCTGCCCTTCCCTGAAGTTGTAGCGCAGGCGCGCATTGAGCGAGAACAGGTCTTGCGCCCCGTTGTACTGGAAGAGCCCGTTTAGGGAGAGCTTGCGATCCAGGGCCGTGCCGATGCGCAGGCGGGCGATGTGGAAATTCAGGAGTTGGTCGCGCTCCTTAAACTCCCCGTAATTGTATACGTATTGCAGGTTTACCTGGAAATACCTGGAAACATACCAGCCCGGGCTTAGGCTGAAGCTGTTGAGCCAGCCGTCGTAGAAACTCCCGGTTTCGAGCTCCACCCCGGTGCGCATACGCCGGTCTATGGCCTGGGTATAGCGCATATTCACCCGGGCGAAGTTGTACTGGCCGGCAGGGATGGTAACCCCCTGGGCGAGGCCGAAATCAGCGGTCAGGTTTTCGTAGGCCTTGGTGAACTTGAGGCCCCCGTTGTCTTGGTTGCGGCGCGAGAAGAGCCATTCCAGCCCGTATTCGGAAGAAAGCACGTCGTGGTCGGTATTGGTCAGGTAGGCATTCCCGAAGGGTTGCAGGGTATGGTAAATGAAGGGACCTTCCTTGTTCAGCCAGGTCTGGGAAACCACAGCCGTGCCGAAGGTGAAGTTACTCCGGTCTACAAAGCCCACCCCGGGGTTGTAGTTTTCACCCGAATAGATGGTGCCGAAGGTAAACCCGAGGCCCTGGCGGCGGCGACGGGTAAACTCCAGGGCCATCCGGCCGTTTTTGAAATCGGAGGTAGCCCCGTCGGGCTGTTGGCTGTCGAAGGTCTGTGCCCACTGCAGGGTCAGGTAATCGTCCCCCGCGACGCGCACCAGCCCGTCGACCCCGTAGGCCAGGTTCGTATTGCCGTCCCCGTCGAGGCGGCTGGTGAACATGGCCCCCACGAAGCTGTTGGCATTCAAGACCCGTTTGCGCACCCTCAGTACGCCGAAGTTCTCGGTAGGCAGCGCATCGAGCGATTGGGTCTGCATGTCGAGCAGGCCGAAATCCCAGTCGCTGGAGCGGCCGATGAGCCTCACCCCCCCGTAGATGGGTACCTGCTCGCCCGTGTCGGTAAGGCCGATACGCCGACTGAAAAACAGGCGGCTGATGCCCCCGGTACGGAAATCGAACACAGCCGACCGTTCCTGGAAAAATTGGCGTTTTTCGGGGAAGAACAGGGAAAACCGGGTCAGGTTCACCAGCTGGTCGTCGGCCTCGGCCTGGGCAAAGTCGGTGTTGATCGTAAAATCGGCCGTCAGGTTGTTGGTGATCGAAAATTTGATATCGCCCCCCACCTCGAACTGCGAATCGGTCTTGGCGTCGTAGGCATCCCCGGCCGTGTTCAGGGTGTTTATTTTCGTTTGCCCGCCCAGCACATAGGGCGTAACATAGAGCGTTTTGTTGGGGCTGATGCCCGTGAATTCAATTTTCTGGGCCAGGGAGGGGCGCAGGAAGGCCCAGTTCGTTATAGGGGGCACCGCCGGGAATACCAGCCGTTCGTTTTTGTGGGCGATCTTCCGCTGCACGGTAATGCCCATGGTAACCTTCCCCCCGACTTCCTGGAAGCGCAGGCTGGTGAAGGGAATACGCATCTCGGCAAACCATCCCTCTTTGGTTATGGTGCTTTCGGCATCCCAGTAGGTATTGAAGTCTCGGTTAAAGGCGCTGCCCAGCAAAACGGAACTCACGATGGCGTCGTTGGCCACATCGGCGTCGTTGCGGATGCCGGTGGGGGTAGTGGTAAAGATATAGCCGGTCTGGTTGTCGTTGTAGGTGTCGAGCAAGATCTCCAGGTGGTCTGAACCGGCAATCTGGTCGCGGTAGAGGGAGGTGGCGCGTATCTCGTTCTCGTGGCTCTCATAGGCCCGTATCGAAACGTAGATGTATTTGTCGTCGTAGGCCAGGCGAATTTCGGTGCGCTCGGTGGGCGGGGCCCCGGCATTGGGTTCGTACTGCACCATGGGCAGGGGGTCGATGGCATCCCACCCGGGTTCGTCTACCTTCCCGTCGAAATGGATTTCCGCTATGCGGGCAACGGGCATGGGCGGCCCGGATTGTGCATAAAAGGATACCTGCGCCGCGCAAAAAAACCAAACGAAAAAAGCGGGAAACTTTTTCATGACTTCCCAATGTAGTAATTAAATGGTTCGGGTCTCCCTTTTATTTGCCGACCTGCCCGGCGCTCAGGGCCATTGGCAGCGCAAGAAGCGCTGTTAAAAGCGGCCTAGAGCCCGAACCGGTATTGCAGGCCCGTAAAGAATTGTTTCCTGCCCGAAGAAAAGCCGTATTCTGCCCGAATCATCCAGCTTTTGTTCAGCTGAAACTGGCTGCCCACGCTCGCGGTCCACATGGTGGCCTGCCGCTTGTCGAGGGTGTAGTTGAGCTCCGAATTATCGGCTGTGTCTACAGCGGTATCGGCTGCCCCCAGCACCCGCCCGGCCAGGTTCAGCTTGGCCTGGCTGGTCTCGTATTTCACCTTGTTTACCGGGTTGGCCTTTTCGATGGGGCTCAGGTCGGCCCACCAGGTGTCGAGCTCTACCTGGGCCTCGCCCACTTTTTGCTGGCCCGCGTCGATCTTGAGGGCCCATTGGTCGGTTGGCAGCACTTCATTAAAGGCCAGGGTGCCCCGCGTATCGCGGCTCACCTTTACCCGGAAGCCCCCCACCCAAACCGAGATATTGCGGTGGGGCTTATTCAATTGGAAGGTTTTGCCGATGCGGGGGTCGAACACAAAGCCGAACACCGGTTTTTCCTGGGCGTCGATGTCGGTCCAGGTAAAATTCATGTCCAGGGCGATCCACCCGCCGAAAAACCCGGCCGTGGGGGTAAAGCCGAACCCGACGGTTTGGCTGTTGAATTCGGGGCTGGTCTGGATGGAGAACAATTCTTCCGTGCCGGTGACCCGCGGGATGTAGACACTTACGTCCACGTTGGTTTTAGACTCAGCCCGCGCAAAAATCCCGTAGACGTTCAAAAAGGGGAATACCCAGAGATCGGGGCGTATATTCAACCCGCTGGAGGTGGCGGTTGTACTGTTAAACCGGATGAGTTCATCGACGTTGTACAGCTGGCCCCCATTAAACCCCACGCTCACGTTGGAGATAACGATATCCGATTCCTGCCACAGGTAATTCATGCTGATTCCGGCCGAATAGGGCAGCTCAAAGCCCTTTTCCTGCACCTTCTTACCCCAGATGGGCAACATGAAGGGGTATTCTTCCTGCTCGCGGGGTTGGTTCGAGTAATCGCTGTATACCTGTGAAAAGGCGGTGCCGGCAACCAAGAAGGCCAATGCAGGGGTTAGCAGGAAACGGCGATTTTTCGACGAAAGGAAGGTTCTCATAACTCTGGGGTATAAAGGATCATACTGGTTTTGTGCAAAGATACGCCACGCGATTCTTTTGTTAAATTTTATTAATACCTTTCCCAGGGACAACCCATGGCTGGGGCTGGCAGAGAAGGATAACCCAGCGCGAATGCTCCCCGGGGTCCATTTCAGACAACAACGCCCGATTGTATGAAGGTAACAAAGGCTTTTATCGCCCTTTTTTTTCTGCTAAGCCTGCAAACGGCCCATTCCCAGATTTTAATCTCCCTGCTTTTGGGAGATAAGCTCAATTCAGACGGCCTCGAATTTGGCCTGGAAGGCGGGTTGAATTTTTCGCAGATCGGCGCTTTGGATGCCGATGAGCGCCTATCTACCTTTAACCTTGGCTTTTATTTCGACATCAGGGTAAAAGAGGCCTGGCGCCTGTATACGGGGGTGCTAGTCAAATCCAAGCAAGGAGTGGAGAACCTGAGCAACGCCGACCTGGCCCTGTTGCAGGTAAGCCCGGTGGCCGACAACGGCAGTTATGCGCAATACATCAACACCTTCCTGGTGCCGGCCCTGATTAAGTACCAGTTTCCAAGCCGCCTTTACGCCGAGGCCGGCCCCCAGTTCGGCTTGCGCTACAAAAGCTGGGTGCAATTCGAGTCGGATAGCGACGGCACCGAGACGCGGGTGCGCATCGAAAACCGCGATGCCCTGAACCTGCTCGAGGTGGGGGGCGTGGTAGGGGTGGGCTACAAGCTGCGGCCCGGCCCTGCCGGCATGACCCTCGGGATCAAATACTACCAGGGGTTCACTAATACCCTGAAAGGACTTGACGACAGCCGGGGCAACTCCCTGGTTTTGAAATTCAATGTACCCATCGGGGCCGGCAAGAAAGACGATGCTGCACCTGCAATCGAATGAGGGTTTCCTGAACTTCTTGCGAGCCAATTCCGAATTAATTTCCTATTTTTAAACGTATAGATACAACCATGGCAACATTCAACCTGAACATCAACGGAACCCAGCGTCAAGTAGACGCAGACCCCGCAACACCCCTGTTGTGGGTGCTCCGAGACCATCTGAACCTGGTGGGCACCAAATACGGCTGCGGCATTTCCCAGTGCGGGGCCTGCACCATACACCTCAATGGCGTGGCCACCCGCTCATGCATGCTGCCGGTTTCGGCCGTGGGCAACCAGCCGGTAACCACCATCGAAGGCCTGTCTGAAAACGGAGACCACCCGGTGCAAAAGGCCTGGCTCGAGGTAGACGTGCCCCAGTGTGGCTATTGCCAGGCGGGGCAGATCATGTCTGCAGCCGCCCTGCTAAAAAGCAACCCGAACCCCACTGATGCCGAAATCGAAGGGGCCATGAACGGCAACATCTGCCGCTGCGGCACATACGTGCGCATCAAGAAAGCCATAAAACTGGCGGCCGCTTCAAGCCAGGAAGCCTGAAATCACGGTTAAACTGAAAAAACGAAAACATGAAACTCCTGAATACGAACATAGGTCGCCGTGTATTTATCCGCAATACCGGCATGGCCGGGGGCGGGCTCATCCTGGGTTTCGGCTGGCTCAATTCCTGTAAAGAAGGCGCAGCCCCCGAGGTGGCCGAGCTTGAAATGCCCTCGGAGTGGTACGAGCTCAACGGCTACCTGAAAATAGGAGACAACGGGGTGGCGACCATTTATTCGCCCAACCCCGAGATCGGCCAAAACGTGAAAACATCCATGCCCATGATCGTGGCCGACGAACTCGACATGGACTGGAACAAGGTTGTGGTGGAACAGGCCCCCCTGAATACCGGGGTATTCACCTGGCAGGTGGCCGGGGGCAGCAT
>JBNKGM010000093.1:0-2584 GCA_050289825.1 Robiginitalea sp. | reverse complement strand
CTATCATTCAAGGCTGGGAGCCCCTGCGGAAAGCCGGTGCCACAGCCCGGCAAATGCTGAAACAGGCCGCGGCCCAGGCCTGGCAGGTGCCCGTTGCGGAAATTTCCACCTCCGAAGGGATACTGTACCACGAGGCCAGCGGCAAATCGGCCCATTACGGGGAGGTGGCCTCTGCCGCCGCCCAGCTCGAAGTGCCCGAGGAAGTACCTTTTAAAGAGCGTGCCGAGTACACCATTATCGGCACCTCCCGGAAGAATGTCGATGGCAAAAATATTGTAACGGGCAAACCTTTGTATGGCCTGGACTTTCAGCGGGAAGGCATGCTGATCGCCGGCATCGTCCACCCGCCTTCCTTCAGTACCCGATTTAAGGCTTTCGGCAACATCGATTCGGTAAAGGCCATGCCTGGCATACGCGATGTGTTCACCATCACCCTTTTTGACGAAGACTACTTGAGGAGTGCCTTTCACCACACCGCCTTCAATGAACTGGTGGTGGTGCTGGGCGAAACCACCTGGCAGGTGTTCCAGGCCAAGAAGGCGCTGCAGGTCGAGTGGGAGCAGTCGCCCGACCAGGCGGTGAAGATGAACTTTTTCGGCAACGATATGGTGGTTAACCACCCCGCCGGAGCCGAAGATTCTGCCGGGCACTGGAAAAAGATGGAGCAGCTCAATTCCGGTAAAGGCAGGGAGGTGCGGAAAGACGGAGACCCGGAGGCCGCCTTTAAAGGGGCTGCCACGGTTATCGAACGAACCTACAGCTGCCCGTTTTTGGCTCACAACACCATGGAGCCCATGAACTTCTTCGCCCATGTAACAGAAGACCGGGCCGAACTGGTGGGGCCCACCCAGACCCCCGAGTGGATGGAGCCGGCTGTGGCCTATATTACGGGCCTGCCGCTGGAGAAAATAGACATACTGATGACCCGGCAGGGGGGTGGCTTCGGCCGCCGCCTCTACGGACATTTTATGGTCGAAGCTGCCGCAATATCCAAACATGCCGGGGCCCCGGTAAAACTGGTATACACTCGCGAAGACGACATGTCGCAGGGCACCTACAGGCCGGCTTATATGGCCACCTACCGCGCCGGCCTCGACAAAGACGGCAACCTGGTTGCCTTCCATGTAAAAGCCGGGGGAATCCCTGAGAGCCCGCTTTTTGCCAACCGCTTCCCCGCCGGTGCCGTTGACAACTACCTGGCCGAAGACTGGACCGTGGAATCGAATATTACCACCGGGGCCTTCCGCGCCCCCCAATCGAATTTCATCGCCGGGGCCGAGCAGGCTTTTCTCGACGAAGTTGCCGAGGCCGCGGGCAAAGATCCTATCCAGTTCCGCCTCGATCTGATGAAGCGGGCCCAGGAGAACCCAGTGGGCGAGAACAACGATTACGACGCTGCCCGTTACGCAGGCGTACTGGAACTGGTGCGTGAAAAATCGGGCTGGGGTACCGATACACCCGGTAAATCCAGGGGCGTATCTGCCTACTTCTGCCACAACAGCTATGTGGCCCAGGTACTCGACGTGGTGATGGAGAACAGCCAGCCCCGGGTAGACCGGGTTTGTGTAGCGGTAGACTGCGGCCTGGTTATTAACCCCGATGCGGCCACCAACCTGGCCGAGGGGGGCACCGTAGACGGCATCGGCCACGCCATGTACAGCGCCATGACCTTCCGCGACGGCATGCCCGAGCAGAGCAATTACGACAAGTACAGGCTCATCCGCCACGGGGAGGCGCCGAAGAATATCGACGTGCATTTTGTAGACAATGGCCTGAGCCCTACCGGCATGGGCGAACCGCCCTTCCCGCCCGTGATGGGCGCCCTGGCCAATGCCCTTTACAAGGCCACCGGCCGGAGGGTCTATCACCAGCCTTTTATCAACGACAGGCCGCCTTTGGTAGGATAGCAAAATTGAATTCTTTGCAAAGCACTCCATTTCGGGGTGTTTTGCCTTTAAATACGGAAGACTATGACACGCGTACCCACCCAACTCGGAAGGCGCGCCTTTCTCAAGCGCTCGGCACTGGCCGGGGGCGGGCTCATGTTATCCTTCAACTGGCTGGCTTCGTGCGAGCTGACGCCGGGAGAGGCGAGCCGCCTGCCGAAGGAATGGTTTACCGTAAACGGCTTTGTGAAAATCGGTGACAATGGTTTAGTTACTATTATGGCGCCCAACCCAGAAGGGGGGCAGAACGTGAAGACCTCCATGCCCATGATCGTGGCCGAGGAACTCGACGCCGACTGGGAACGGGTTGTGGTGGAACAAGCGCCCCTGAACGCCGAGGCCTTCAGCTTCCAGTGGCTGGGGGGCAGCCAGGCCATTCGCCGGGGTTGGCCCGGATTGCGACTGGCCGGGGCTTCGGCCCGGCATATGCTCCGCACAGCCGCTGCCAATACCTGGGGGGTGCCCTTCGGGGAGGTAACCACCGAAAAGGGCATGCTGCACCACAAGGCCAGCGGCAAATCGGCCCATTATGGGGAAATGGCCACAGCGGCTGCCGGGGTGGCTGTTCCGGAAGAAGTGGAGCTGAAAGAAAAAAGCGACTTCACCCTGATTGGCACGAGCCAAAAGAACGTAGACGG
>JBNKGM010000092.1:0-9292 GCA_050289825.1 Robiginitalea sp. | reverse complement strand
GCAAACGACCCTTGCCAACCTCGCGGTCTGGCTAATTTATGCACAAGAATTGTACCGGTTGATTCACCGAATCATGCACCGAAAATCGGTGAATCATTTGATCTCAATTGAAATCAAATGAATTCAATAAAAATAAAAAACACTGTCAACCAGTCAGTTAACAGTGTTTTTGTTGAACACTAATAAGTGTTTCGTCGGGATGACAGGATTTGAACCTGCGACCCCTTCGTCCCGAACGAAGTACGCTACCGGACTGCGCTACATCCCGAATTGGACGGCAAAGATAAAACAATCTTCCAGAAAAATCCTAGTGCGTTAGGGGGTGATTTCAATGGGGGAAAACGGGCTGAAACAACAGGGAAAACGGGCCTGAACCGGTTGAAATTCAAAAGTTACTATGGAGCCTGAAAAACTTCACCCTGCGTTATGGACGTTTCAGGTGCGCTTTAGGACGTTTCGGTCAGAAAGGGCCTACATGAGCCAAGTTGTCGTTTTACTTTTGTGCCAAATTTTGAAACAAGCAAAAAACGATATACCATGAAAACAGTATTAATCATTCTGGGATTCAGTTTGTACGGCGTCTCCGGAGCAGCCTTTCAGGATCAGGACCTACCCTGCTGCGGGCTCCCGGGACATGGGCACGACACTACTGCAATCGCTGAAATATACCCCGATTTCGAGGCCAGCCTGCGCGAGCAGGGCCAGGCCGCCGAGCTGGAGGCCAAAAACATTCAGGTGGTTCAGGAAGAAGAGCCTGCCGAGCTGGGCTTCGACACGGCCAAATACCTGCCTGTGGGCTTTGATGCCTATGCCGGGAAAATAGCCACCTGGGTAGACCTGGGCCTTATTCCGGTTGACGAGCAGCAAGAGTTAGACCTCGGCTTTGACACCGCACCTTACCTGCCAGCCGGCTTTGACCCCTATAAAGGCATGGAGCCGACCTGGGAAAACATAAGCACAGAGGCCATCCAGGCCGTTTTGTTCCACACCAGCCCCGAAGCCCCCTGCGAGGCCCCGGCTGCTGAACTGCAACCCGGCAACTCCGTAGGGCTCGATGCCCTGGGGCTGATCGAAGTGGATGAAGAAACCGACCTGGGCTTCGACACCGCGGCCTTCCTGCCAGCCGGTTTTGACCCCTACAGGGGCATGAGCGCCTCCGGGCCGGCTACGCAATAGTCCAGAACGCCTTAGTTAGATGTTTGATAAAGGAGGGCCCCCGGCCCTCCGATGGGCGGGCTTCCAAAGTAATTTGCAGGCCCGCCCTTTTTACTTGAAAATCCGCAAAATGCCGCGGCGATGAATTTATCGTATTTTTACCGCGGGGCCAATCCCCTGAAACGTATGGCCGGCAAACCTTTGAAACAGGGAACCCTGCTCAGGATATCCCTGCTGCTATCCATCCTGGTTTCCATTCCGCGGAACCTGTTCATCTTTAACAGGATTGTCTCGGGAGAGGCCGAATATTCGGGCATGCTCTTTGCCGACGTCGGATTTCGGCTGCTCTTCCTCACGGCTTTTTCGTGGAGCGTCTTACAGCTCAGCACCAACCTGGCATACACTCGTGTACAATGGCACCCCCTGCCGCGTTATATCGTGCTGTTGCTGCTCAGCGTTGGGATCATGATCGGGGTTCTGTACCTCTGGGAATTCCTCCACAACCTGCTCTTTGGCCAGAACGAACTGACCAGCGAAGACATCCGCTTTTTGCATTTTCGCTATTCCATCCTGCTGCTGGTACTCATCTTTATAGCCCGCATCCTCAGGCTGCAGCGCGACCAACACGATAACCTGGTCGAGAACGAACGCCTGAAACACCAAAACCTCCACAGCGAGCTTGCCGCGATCCGCAACCAGGTAGACCCGCATTTTTTGTTCAACTCCCTGAATTCGCTCACGGCCCTGGTACGGGGCAACGAGCCCGCCACCCTCTTTGTGAAGAAGCTCTCGCACATGTACCGGTACATCTTGCAGAGCAGCGATACCGAACTGGTGCCCCTGGCAGATGAGCTCAAATTTTTGGAGAGCTATATTTACCTGATCGAGACCCGCTACCGCGACCGGTTCTCGGTACAGGTGAACATAGACCCGGGCCTTTATTCGGAAACCATCCCTCCGCTGGCCTTGCAAATCCTGGTCGAGAATGCCGTGAAGCACAACGAAATTTCAGAGACCCACCCCCTGAACGTAAAAATCTACTCCAAGGGGACCACCGTCTATGTGGAGAATACCATCAAGCCCCGCACAGCCCTGCCCGACCGCACCGGCTTCGGGCTCAACAACCTGCAGAAACGCTTTGCCCTGATCAAGAAGACCCAGATCGCAATCATCGACAAAGGGGAAACCTTCTCGGTGGCCCTGCCCTTAAAACCGAACGGATGAAGGTAGTGATAGTCGAAGACGAACTGGCGGCCAGCGAAAACCTGGTGTACCTGCTGGGCCAAATCGACCCGGAGATCGAGGTGGTATCGGTGCTCGATTCGGTCAAGGCAGCCGTGCGCTATTTTTCAACGGCCCCCGCCCCCGACCTGGTCTTTATGGACATCCACCTGGCCGACGGCCTGTCGTTCGAGATCTTCGACCAGGTCAAGCTGACCACCCCTGTTGTTTTTACCACCGCTTACAACCAGTACGCCCTGAAGGCCTTCAAGGTGAACAGCATCGACTACCTGCTCAAGCCCATCGACCAGGAAGAACTGGAGCAAAGCCTGCAGCAGTACCGGGAACAGCACCCCCAGCAGGCCACCGAACCCGGGCAGCTCGAAGGGCTGCTGCGCATGCTGCGGCAGGGCACCAAAGCCTACCGCCATACCTTTCTGATGAGCCAGAAAGACCAGCTGGTACCCGTAAAAACCGAACGGATCGCCTACTTCCAGCTCGACACCGGCCTGCTCAAGGCAATAACTTTCGACCGGCACACCTACCACCTCGACAGCAAACTGGAAGACCTGGAACAGGAACTGGACCCGACCCTCTTCTACAGGGCCAACCGCCAGTTTATCGTGCACCGCGACGCCATCGAAAAAATAAAGCCCTACTTCAACGGCAAGTTGCTGCTGAGCCTGAACCCGCCCTCAGGGGAACGCCTGGCGGTGAGCAAGGCGAAAGCGCCCCATTTCAAAGAGTGGGTGGGTTCGTAGACCCTGGCGGTTTTGGTTACTTTTTAGGGAATCGATCGAGCCAAATTGGCCCCTATCCCCTATTTTTGCCGCTTAATGCACAGCCCGGTCCCCAGGCCTTGTAAATGCGCTAAAGAAACGCTATGAAAATCGCCCTTTTCTCCTACAAGTCATACGACAAGGAATGGTTCGACAACCACCTGGAAGGCACAGACCTGGAAATCAATTATTTCAGGGTTGAACTGGATGAGTCTACGGCTGCCTATGCCCGGGGCAATGAGGTGGTGTGCGCCTTTGTAAACGACGACCTGAGCCGCCCGGTCATCGCCCGGCTCTCTGAGGTGGGGGTAAAGATGATCGCCCTGCGCTGCGCCGGCTTCAACAATGTTGACCTGGAGGCCGCCGAAGAATATGGCATCCCGGTATTCCGGGTACCCGAATACTCCCCCCATGCCGTGGCCGAGCATGCCGTTGCCCTCATATTGGGTTTGAACCGCAAGACGCACAAGGCCTACAACCGGGTGCGCGACGGGAACTTCTCCCTCTCTCGCCTGATCGGCTTCAACCTGCACGGCAAAACGGTTGGGGTACTGGGAACCGGCAAGATAGGGAAGGTTTTTGCCGACCTCATGAACGGGTTCGGCTGTACCATTTTGCTGTACGACAAATTCCCGGACGCCTCCCTCGAAAAGAAGGGCTACCACTATGTAGACCTGGGCACCCTGCTCAAACAATCCGACATACTCTCGCTCCACATCCCGCTCATGCCCGAAACGGCTCATATCATTAACCGGGCCACCCTGAACATGATGAAAGACAATGCTATGCTGATCAACACCAGCCGGGGCGGGCTCATCAACACCGAGCACGCCATCGACGCCCTGCGAAAGAAAAAACTGGGCTATCTGGGCATCGATGTGTACGAGCAGGAAGAAGGGGTGTTCTTCCACAACCTGCAGGAACAGATCGTAGACGACGAGACCCTGGCCATTTTGATGTCGTTCCCCAACGTGCTCATTACAGCCCACCAGGCCTTCCTCACCCGGGAAGCCCTGGATGAGATAACGCGCATCACCCTGAAAAACATCTCAGACTTCCGGCGCGGGGATTCCAACGAAAACCGGGTACTGGCCCCGAAGTAAAGGCGGGCGCGATCAGCCGCATTTAGAGGAGCCGCAATCCTGGCAGGTCAAACAACCCTCCTGGAACACCAGGTTTTCGCTCTGACACTGCTCGCACTGCTGCCCCTTAACCGCGGTACCGTCTTCGATGTAGCGCTTCAGGGCGCGTACCACCCCGTTTTTCCATGTATTGATCTGCTCCGAATCGAGGTGCAGGCTCTGGATGAGGTCTACGAGCTTCAGAATGGGCATGCCGTGCCGCATGGTGCCCGAAATAAGCTTGGCGTAATTCCAGTATTCGGGGTTGAACTTGTGGGAGAGTCCCTCGATGGTGGTCTTGTACCCGCGGCTGTTGGCGTACTGGAAGTCGTAACGCGAAGGCCCGTTTTCCTGCGGGTTTTTGATGATGAAGCCCTTCTCTACCCAGCGGGGCAGCAAAATGCCCACCTCGTCGTCGGCCAGGCCCGTAAAGATCTCGTAGGGCTTCCCTTCGATCAGGCCGATAAAGGCAATCCATTTTTCACGGTTGTTGTGGAAGCGCACCACATCGGCCTCGAGCACCTCGGGCCGCGTGGTCGGGAAAGGGGTCAGGGTCTGTGGCTCATCCGGTTTGGTATCGGCGATGAGCACCCCGGAGCGCGACCCGTCGCGGTATACGGTAACCCCCTTGCAGCCCGATTTCCAGGCTTCGAGGTAAAGGGTACCCACCAGGTCTTCAGACACGTCGGACGGCAGGTTAATGGTTACGCTGATGGAATGGTCGACCCACTGCTGCACGGCCCCCTGCAGGCGCACCTTGTTGAGCCAGTCAACGTCGTTCGAGGTGGCCTTGTGATAGGGTGACTGGGCTACCAGGGCATCGATTTGTTCGGGGGTGTAGTCGGCCTCCGGGTGGTGGCCGTTGGCCGCCATCCAGGTCTTGAACGAATGGTGGAACACCCGGTACTCTTCCCAGGCGTCGCCCACCTCATCGGTGTAATCGACCTGTACCCCCTTGTCAGAGGGGTTCACCTTGCGCCGGCGCCTGTACACCGGCATAAAGACGGGTTCGATGCCCGAGGTGGTCTGGGTCATCAGGCTGGTGGTACCCGTGGGGGCAATGGTGAGCAGGGCGATGTTGCGGCGGCCGTGTTCGAGCATTTCGAAATACAAGGACTCGTCGGCCTCTTTCAACCGCAGCATAAAGGGGTTCGCGGCTTCCCGTTTGGCGTCGTAGATCGGGAAGGCGCCGCGCTCGCGAGCCGTGGTTACCGACCCCCGGTAGGCCTCCAGGGCAAGCGTTTTGTGGACCTCTACCGAGAAGTCGTTTGCCTCGGGGCTACCATACCGCAGTCCCAGGGCAGCCAGCATGTCGCCTTCGGCCGTAATGCCGATGCCGGTGCGCCGGCCTTCCGAGGCCTTGGTGCGGATTTGCTCCCACATGCGCAATTCCACCCGCTTGGTCTCGTCCTTTTCGGGGTCGGATTCGATTTTCTGCAAAATGGCCTCCACCTTCTCGAGTTCCAGGTCAATGATGTCGTCCATCAGCCGCTGGGCCTGGGCCGCATGCTGCTTGAAAAGGCCGAAGTCGAAACGGGCTTTGGGGGTAAAGGGCTCCTCTACATAGGAAAGCAAATTTATAGCCAGCAGCCGGCACGAATCGTACGGGCAGAGCGGGATTTCCCCGCAGGGGTTGGTCGAGAGGGTCTGGTAACCCAGGTCGGCATAGCAATCGGGCAGCGATTCGCGCAAAATGGTATCCCAGAACAAAATTCCCGGCTCGGCCGATTTCCAGGCGTTGTGCACAATGGTATTCCAGAGCTCGCGGGCCTTGATGGTACGCGTAAATTTCGGGTCGGGGCTGCCGATGGGGAATTGCTGGGTGTAGGGGGTGTCGTGCAAAACAGCCTGCATAAAGGCATCGTCGATGCGCACCGAGATGTTGGCGCCGGTTACCTTCCCTTCCTCGAGCTTGGCATTGATAAAATCGCCTGCGTCGGGGTGGCGT
This sequence comes from Robiginitalea sp., assembly GCA_050289825.1. GTDB lineage: Bacteria > Bacteroidota > Bacteroidia > Flavobacteriales > Flavobacteriaceae > Robiginitalea. The sequence continues at coordinate 3,068 of JBNKGM010000092.1, read as the reverse complement.
ACCGAGACCGAGAGCATGAGCGCCCCCCGTCGGCCGTCCTGGGCCACCTCGCGGGTCGAGTTCGAGTACCGCTCCATAAAGGGCACCAGGCCTGTGGAGGAAAGGGCCGAGTTCTTTACCGGGGAACCCTTGGGGCGGATGTGCGACAGGTCGTGTCCAACCCCGCCCCGCCGCTTCATGAGCTGCACCTGCTCCTGGTCGATTTTCAGGATGGCCCCGTAGGAATCGGCCCCGCCTTCGGTGCCGATCACGAAGCAGTTCGAGAGGGAGGCCACCTGAAAGGGGTTGCCGATGCCCGCCATGGGGCTGCCTTGGGGCACCAGATACCGGAAGCCGCGCAGCAGCTCAAAGATCTTTTCTTCAGTCAGGGGGTTCGGGTAACGTGCCTCGATGCGTGCCAGCTCGGCGGCGATGCGCCGGTGCATGTCGTCGGGGGTGTGTTCGTACAGGTTGCCCTGCGAATCTTTCAGGGCGTACTTGTTCAACCAGACGCTGGCGGCCAGGTCGTCTCCGTCAAAGTAGTTTCTCGAGGCTGCAAGGGCCTCTGCTTGCGAATAGGTGCGGGTGGGCGCGAGGGCGGTTAGGGATGACATACGGCGAGGGTGTTGGTTTTACAGAAAGCCGTCAAGTTAGCCCGGCCCATTTTGCCCCACTTATGACTTTTGTCATGTGGCTGAAATCCAGTTATTTACAACTAACTGAACTACTGTGTTTTAGAAAGTTGTTAACCGGAAGTTGTGGAAAAATTCTTACTGAGATTATCCCTTATCATATAATAGACCGGATTATGCCCTTGTGAGTTGCAGTGTGTGGGGCGTTGCTCCGGGCCAATCAGCAAAAAAGGTCCGATAGATCTTTTCATGGCCTGGTGCCTGAAATGCAATACCTTTAAAAAGTAATTAAGATTACTATGGAAAATAATTCGATTCAGGCAGTGGTTGCCGCCTTTTTCCAGGCCCTGGAAGGGGAAGTGGCCCGGGCCATGAAAACCCCCGAAGACGCGCGCATTTCCAACGGGAACGTGGCCGTATGTGTGATTGATGAGGAAGGGGGCGTACACGGCAAACTCTTTGGCCCAGACAAACCGCGCCAGCGCCAGGCCTTCCGCGTGGCCTGGACCAAGGCCAGCCAGGTGTGGCTTACCGGGGTGGAAACGGGGGAATACGAGCGCCGGGTCTTTACCGGCGAAGTCCCCGAAAACGCCAATGGCATCGACAATCCCGACCTGGTGGGCTGGGTGGGCGGTCAGCCGGTTACCCTCAAGAACGGGATTCATTTTGCGATCGGGTTCAGCGGGTTTCGCGGCACCACCGATAAGCAGATTGTGCTGGATACGTTCCGGAAGTTGGGGATGCTTGCCTGATTATAACTGGGTTTGGTTAGGATTCTATTTAGCATATACGTATGCTATAAACAGGGCTACCTGCTGAATTGAAGGTGCAGGGCAGGCGGGTATCTTGTTCCCGGGGATTTGGGGCATTTCCCCTTTTTCCAATTTGTCAATTAGCGAATTGGCCCATTCGGCTTGTACTCATGCCGTTGGCCAACTTTGTATACCTTCCGCTTACTCACGCACCCTATTGCCCGCCTGCGCCCAATAGGCTATATTGTAATCAGGTAAACCGCAGGTCATTTACCAGACCTGGCCAATCAACACAAAAATGAAAATCTTCTATTGGATAGCGGCCATTGCCCTCATGGCAACCTCAAGCATACAAGACCCAAAATCGGAACCCCCGGCCGCACCCGCGCCTGCCAAACTAAAGGCCCTGATCATCGACGGGCAGAACAACCATTACGTGTGGCCGAAAACCACCCAAATGATGAAGTCGTACCTGGAACAAACCGGGCTTTTCGAGGTGTCCATCCACCGTATGGATTCGGTTTGGCTGGGCATCAAATACAATAAATCGCGGCCCGAAGCCTACACCTACTTTATCGAAACATACCCGCTCGATGCGAATGCGTATGGCATATCGCACGAGCCGATCAAAACATCCCGGTTTTCGATGGACTTTGGCCAATACGATGTAATCATCTCAAACTTGGGGGCATCGTCCCCCCTTTGGCCGGCCGAAACCCGGGCGGCTTTCGAAGCCTATATGCAAAACGGCGGGGGATTCGTGGTAGTGCACGCTGCCAACAACGCCTGGGGCGACTGGCCCGAGTTCAACCGCATGATCGGCCTGGGGGCCTGGGGCGGGCGCGACGAGCAATCGGGGCCCTATGTATATTACAATGATTCGGGGGAACTTGTACGCGACCCTTCTGAGGGGGTCTGCGGCTCGCACGGGCCGGAATACGAATTCGCCCTCACCACCCGGGCGCCGGAGCACCCCATCATGAAAGGCCTGCCGGCCACCTGGCTGCATACGCAAGACGAATTGTACGAACGCATGCGGGGGCCTTTTGAAAATGCCACCGTTTTGGCCACGGCCTATGCCGATGTGGAAAAGAACGCACCCCCCTGGAACCCGGCCGTGGTAGGGCTCGGGCAGCACGTGCCCCAATTGATGGCCATCGAGTACGGGCAGGGGCGCATTTTCCATACCACCCTGGGGCATTTCGATTACTCCATGGCCTGCGTGGGCTTTATCACCACCTTTCAGCGCGGGTGCGAGTGGGCCGCCACGGGGACTGTAACCCAGGCCGTGCCTTCGGATTTCCCGACGGCGGCGAAGTCGGTGAGTCGGGTTTGGGGGGAGTGAGGGGTGGTATCCGCTCGGTTTCTTAAAGCAAACCCCTGGAATTTGGATTTTGGAATTTGGGATTTACTGGATTACCTCGCTTTCGCTCACGTGATCCAAAGCGGGGAGGTGTCTGAAGCAAACCCCGTCAGCGCTTTTAGGCATAACTGGATTACCTCGCTTACGCTCGGTGATCCAGAGTGGGGAACGGTGCTCAAGAAAAGCCAGGCCAGCCAAAGCTGGCCTGGCTTTTTCATTTCCCTTACCGCTTACAAACAAACTGGATTACGCTCGCTATGCTCGCGTGATCCAGAGTGGGGAACGGTGCTCAAGAAAAGCCAGGCCAGCCAAAGCTGGCCTGGCTTTTTCATTTCCCTTACC
>JBNKGM010000091.1:0-9346 GCA_050289825.1 Robiginitalea sp. | reverse complement strand
GCAATTCAGGTATTCGTTCAGACTGCTCAGCTTGGACAGGTCTACGGCATACCCTTTATACTGAACCGACTTTCTAATTCCCAAATTGGGTATTTCGACTGCTTCAACATTAAAATATTCCGGGACGTCGTAGATTAACAAAGCTCGTTTTTTCAAAGAAAAGCCGCGATCCGTATTTTTCAAATTGTAGGAAATCCCATTTGTCTTGTATTTTCCTACATTAACATAAATGGGGAATTTTGGATGTGCGGTAAAAGCCACCCCGTTAATTTCTTCGAAAATACTGCTTGACTCCAGAGGGTGAAAATGACCCATCCAATGTCTCTGGTAGGTGTCGCATGTGAATGGATTGTTTTTTGGGAGCATTTTATCTCTTGTTAGTCGGAGCACCCTGATCGCAGAAAGCACTCCCAATCACCGACTGAAGTTCGCAATTCTGAATTAAATTCAGGACAATCCACGACAAAAGTGCCCCTGGCGGCGACAACAATCCTCTTTTGCCTACCCGACACGTTGTGTGCCACATCAATGGCGGGAAAGCAGAATTCAGGTCTGTGCCTCAGACAAACAGCAATATGACGGTAAGCAGGAAGCCCGCTCCGGCATAATACAGCCCTTTTTTGTATGCCGGCACGCCCGGTAAAAACATGTAAAAGGCCGATACCGAAAAGAAAAGCAACGCCAGGCCAAAAAAGATGGCGAGCCAGAACAATGGGTTTCCCGAATGCATCTTATGCAGGTTGTTCATCTTCTCAAGCACCAACGGGAGCCGCTTCTCTACGTATTTCGCCTCTCCGGTTGCTGAATTATAGGTGCCCCCTTCAAAATAGATCAGGTCGCCCTCCGTTTTTTGTGCCTGGAAGCCACGACGGCGCAGGGCCATACCCAGGGCCTCCCCTTTCAGGCCTTTTTCGAGGGTGGCGGTTACCTCTACCTCGCTTTTCATATAATCGGTATTGCGAAAAGTCAATACGATGCCGCTAATGGCGTATACGGCCATTATCCCGGCCAGGAAAAAGCCCAGGTAGCGGTGAAAAACTCTGAATTGGTTGCTGATTTCACGGTTGTTGAATTTCATTGGAACGGATATTTCATGGATTACAATCAGGCCTGGTTTTGGGCGCCTCTTTTATGCTAATTAGATGCCGATTGCAGGGCAAGGTTTAATGGGTAAGAAAATTACCGGGAACTGGCGTCGAGACGGGTCAGGATGGGATTGAACGCCTTGGAGGCAACCCTGACCCGGTCGCCCACTGAAAGGCCTGCCGCCTCCTCTTCCAGTACAACCACCTTGACCAGCTGCGACTGGATTTGGACGGTTACCACCCAAACCAAATCTTCCTTTTCGAGCCGCAGTACCTCCCCGGTGAACTGGAACTTTCCGCTGGCCGCCCGGTGCAGGAAAACCTCATCAGGGGTACCTTCCCGGGTTATCTTGCCGCGGTCCATCAGGCAAACCCGGTCTGCCAGGTTAAAAATATCCCCCGCGTCGTGGCTTATCACCACCAGGGTAAAGCCGAACTGCCTGTGGGCTGTTAGCAGGTAGTGCTGCACCCGGTGGCGGATTTCAGGATCGAGGGCAGCCATGGGTTCATCGAGCAGCAGCAATTCGGGCTCTGATACCAGGGCGCGCGCCAGGGCCACCCGTTGCTGTTGCCCCCCTGACAGCCTGCCCGGTCGGCTGTCTTGCAAAGCCCCTAATTCCATAAGCTCTACCAGCTCTGCAATTCGATTGGCATTTGGACGCCGGCCCTGTGCAAAGCGCAGGTTTTCATACACGGTCATATTGGGGAACAGGGCGTAATCCTGGAATACAAAGCCGATGTTGCGCCTGCCCGGGTTCAGGTTTAACCCCCGTGCCGCATCGAACCAGCATTGCCCATTGACCTCTATACGACCGGCGTCGGGCTTCATAAGGCCGGCCAGCATCCGAAGGGTTGAAGTCTTTCCGGCCCCCGAACGGCCGTAAAGGGCCAGGCGCTCCCCTTTAGCTATCGAAAGGTCGAGTTCAAGGGGCATGTTCCCGGAGGCATCCCTGAGCAATTTGCTGATGCGGCACGAGATCATTTCCAGAATCGTTTTAGGTAACCGCCATTTACCAGGTAAACCGCGAGTAAAATGCAGAAAGTTAGGGCAAACAATACGGCCGAATAGAAATTTGCAGCCCCATAATTCAGGGCTTCCACTTCGTCGTATATGGCAATGGACGCCACCCGGGTAGTTCCCGGAATGCTCCCCCCTATCATAAGTACTACGCCAAACTCCCCTATGGTATGGGCAAATGCCAAAACAATACCGGTGAGCAGGGAGGCTTTGATATTGGGCAACAAGACATGCAGCAGGGTCTGAGTGCGGGACTTGCCCAACAGGGAAGCCGCCTCACGCAGTGATTCGGGGAGGGACGACAGCCCTGACTGAATGGGGTGCACCATAAAGGGCAGGCTGTAGAGGACCGAAGCCAATACAAGTCCCTGAAATGAAAAAACCAGTTTTAACCCCAACCATTCATTCAGCCACTGCCCAAAAGCATTGCCCGGGCTAAAGGCCAGCAGGAAATAAAATCCCAGCACGGTTGGTGGCAGTACAAGGGGCATGCTCACCAGGGTTTCCACCAGGGGCTTGATACGAGAACGGGAGTACGCAAGCCAGTAAGCCAGGGGAACGGAGACAAGCAGTAAAAGTACTGTAGTGACCAGCGCCAGCTTAAAAGTCAGTAAGAGGGGCTCCCAGTTCATGCCTCAGTCAGCATTATTTCATTCATCGGGATCAGGGCTGTAAGCCTTATGCCAGCTTTGAGCCCGAGCCGTTTAACAGACGCAGAGGCCACCACGGCAGTTATTGGCCCCTCTTCAGTCTCCAGGGCAACCCGGCTCAGGAGTTCGCCCACTTCGAGGTGCCCGACCCGCGCATTCAGCTGGTTTTCCAGACTGGTAGCTTCCCCTTCTGAGAGTGAAAGTACTACCTCGGTTTCCTTGAAGAGTACGCCGATACGGCCATTCCCTTCCAGGTAGGCTGCCGTTTCAGGGGTATCGATAACAATGGCCTGCAACCGCACGCCGCTGGTTAGCAACACCGTTACCTGTGAAAGGTGGCCACTTACCTGAATCTGCTCAATTTTGCCGTTCAATCGATTCATCGATGGAATACCCGTATTTTTTCAAAATCTCAGCCGCTTCGACCGAGGAAAGATACTCATAAAAGGCCTGAGCCGCATCCTGCCTTTCCGAAGGAGTCTTCAGCAGCAACGCTCCCTGTGCTATAAGGGCATGAGTTTGAGGATCAACAGGCTTCCAACGCCCCACTCCCTGCATCTGAGGCGAACGTACCGCGGCCAGGGCCGTGATCCCGGCTTCCGCGGCCCCGGATAAGACGAACTGGTTGGTTTGGGCAATGCTCTCCCCGAAGACCAGCTTTGATTGCACGGCCTGGTAGATGCCATAATGCTCAAGCGCTTGCCGGGCTGCCTTTCCATAGGGGGCCGTTTCGGGATTGGCAATGGCAATATGCCGCACCCCGTCTTTTGTCAGCGCCTCCAGGCCCGGGGTTATTGAATCATTCCGGGTCCAGATTACCAGGCTGCCGTACGCATACACCTTGGGAGGCTTAACGCCCAGACCCGCCCTGTAAAGGGTTTCGGGGTATTTCAGGTCGGCCGATACAAACACGTCGAAAGGCGCCCCTTCGCTGATCTGGGCCGTGAGTTTGCCCGAAGAACCAAGGGTAAGGTTACAGGGAATGCCGGTATCTGCCGTAAAGCTGTCGGCCAGTTCCTGCATGGCAAATTGCATATTGGCCGCCGTGGCTATGGTCAGGGTATCGGGGGTGCCGGCCCGGCCACAACCCCACTGCAGGGGCGCAGTAGCCAGGGCCAAACAAAAGAATAAGCGGCTCAATAGGCATCTGTGGTCCATAGGCTGAAAATTCCCGGTCGGGGAGCGCCTGCCTGGCGCTTGTCCCCTAGCTAAATTAGGGGTTTTCCGGGGACCCCGGATACCGGGAAGCGACCCAAAAAACCCGACCCGCTCAAACCGATGCGGTTGGTGCTGGCACCTGCTGGCTCAGACAGTGAAGGGTGCCGAAGCCCCAAATCAGGTCGAGGGCGTGGATGCCGATCACCTCCCGGTCAGGGAAGCAGGCGGCCAGTTGCGCAAGGGCACGGGCGTCGTTCACATCGTTGAAGGTGGGCACCAGCACCCGCTTGTTGATAATCAGGAAATTGGCATAACTCGCAGGCAGCCTCACCCCTTCATAAGGGATGGGGTGGGGCATCGGGAGGGTAACCAGCTTCGGTTTGGAGCCGTCTTGCAGACGCGATTTGCGCAGCAATACCAGGTTTTCCTGGAGGATGGCGTAATTGGCATCCTGAGGATTTTCCTCTACCACCGTCACAATGGTATTCGGGTTAACAAACCGGCAAAGGTCGTCTATATGGCCGTGTGTGTCGTCGCCCACTATACCTTTGTTCACCCAGATTACCTGTGTAATCCCGAGGAATTCCCGGAAAACGGCTTCGTAATCTTTGCGGGTAAAGCCGGGGTTGCGCACTTGCACGCTCGGGTGCAGCAAACACTCTTCGGAGGTAATCAGGGTACCCTGCCCGTTTGTTTCCAGGGCCCCGCCTTCCATAACCACTTCCCGGCCCTTGTAGGTGGCAACCAGCGGCTGCTTTTTAAAATGGGAGGCAACCGCCCCCGCCACATGCCGGTCGAGGCGGTAATTCGTGTACTTCGCCCAGGCGTTAAAGGCGAATTTCAGGAAGCCGCGTTTGCCGTTCCGGTAAATGCCGATGGGGCCTGAGTCGCGCATCCAGCTCCGGTTGGTCTTGCAAACGATATACTGAACTTGTTTGGTGTTGACATGGGCGCGCACCAGTTTATCGTGTACAACAGCCTGGAAAGCACTATCGCGTACCACCAGGAACACCGTCTCGACTTCAGCTACTTTCTTGATAAAATCTACAAGGGCCCATTGGATGGCCCCGTATTTGCCGGGCCAGTCATTCCCGTTATGGGGAAAACAGAGCAACACCCCCTGCTGGGGTTCCCACTCTGCCGGATACCGGATTACGTCTTTCGATCCCATTTCAGCGCAGGGCCCGTTTGGTGAGGTCGCCGTAAGCGTCGATGCGGCGGTCGCGGAAGAAGGGCCAGTTCTGCCGTACATTTTCGATCAGGTCGAGGTCTACCTCGGCATACAGGATTTCTTCCTGGTCGTGGCTCGCCTGGGCCAGCACTTCCCCCTGCGGGCCCACAATGAATGAGGCGCCCCAAAACTCAATGCCGTCTCCCTGGGGCAGGGGCTGTTCCAGGCCAATGCGGTTGGCGGCGGCCACAAAAACACCGTTAGCCACGGCATGCCCTTTCATTACATTCATCCAGGCATTGTATTGCTTGTCGCCAAACTCAGCCTTCTCGGAGGGGTGCCACCCGATGGCCGTTGGATAGAACAAAATTTCAGCCCCCTGCAGGGCGGTAAGCCGCGCGCCTTCAGGATACCATTGGTCCCAGCAAATGAGCGTGCCGATCTGGCCTGCCTGGGTAGAAATGGTTTTGAAGCCAAGGTCGCCCGGGGTAAAATAGAATTTCTCGTAAAAAAGGGGGTCGTCAGGGATGTGCATTTTCCGGTACAACCCTGCCTCACTGCCGTCGGCATCGATTATGTAGGCGCTGTTGTGGTACACCCCGGCCATGCGTTTTTCAAAAAACGGTACAATTACCACCACGCCGAGCTCCTTGGCCAGGGCGCTGAAAGTCTTAAACGACACATCGTACAGGGGCTCAGCCAGCGCAAAATTGGCCACATCTTCGCTTTGGCAGAAGTAGTGGCTCGAATACAGTTCGGGCAAACAAATTACATTGGCCCCGCCCGCCGCTGCCTTGCGGATCCATTCGGAGCATTTCTTCCTGTTCTTCTCGGGCGTGTCGTTCAGGTTCAACTGTACGACGGCAACGGTATAAGTGCGCATTTTTTGTTCAAATTAAGGGCGGGGCAAATGCCCCATGGAATTCCAAAAGTAAAAACATAAAATCAAACCCCGGCAGGCCGGGGGTCAAAATTAAAAGGGCGGCGGCTTCAGAGAATATTCCTTACATTGAGCAACCTCAAACCCGAAACATATGCGCCACCGTTCCTGGTTCCCGATTGCCCTTTTATTCGCCCTTGTTGTCCTGTTGCCCGGCTGCCAACCCCGTGGCTTGCAAATTCCCGGCCTTCGAGACGAAGTGCAGGTATACCGCGACTCGAGCGGCATCAACCACATTTACGCCCGGAATGAAAACGATCTGTTCTTTACCCAGGGCTACCTGGCCGCCCGCGACCGCCTTTTTCAGTTCGAGGTCTGGAGGCGACAGGCAACCGGTACCCTGGCAGAGATACTGGGCCCCCGCGAGCTGGAACGCGACCGGGGGGTGCGCCTGTTCCGGTTCCGGGGCGACAAAAAGACGGAGCTATCGCATTACCACCCCCGGGGTGAGCAGATCGTGGATGCCTTCGTGGCCGGGGTAAATACCTATATCGAAGAGGCCCGCAGACAACCGGATTCCCTCCCGGTAGAATTCCGGCTCCTGGGTATATTGCCCGAGCCCTGGACCTGGGAAGTGGTGGTTTCGCGCCACCAGGGCCTGCTCGAAAACGTGGAGGATGAACTGGACATCAGCCGGGTGGTGCGCACCATCGGAGCCGAGGCGGCGGGCAAGGTGTATTATTTCCACCCCAATGACCCGGAACTGGAAGTTTCCCCTGAAATACCCACTGAACTGCTTTTCAAAGACGTGCTCGGGCCGTATAAGGCTTTCCGCCAAAAAGTGTCCTTTAAGCCTGAAGACGTGCTGCCAGAGGCACGTGCCGCAGCCCTCGATTTCAAGGAAGAAGACAATACCCTGGCCGAAGCCGCTGCCGACATGCGCCTGACAGACCGTTTTGGGCTGGGCAGCAACAACTGGGTGGTGAGCGGGGCCCATACCGAAAGTGGCTACCCCTACCTGGCGAACGACCCCCACCGCTCGCACGCCATCCCGTCCCTGCGGTACTGGGTACACCTGAATGCCCCTGGCTGGAATGTGATCGGGGCGGGCGAGCCCGAAATTCCGGGGATTTCCATTGGGCACAACGAGGCGGGTGCGTGGGGACTCACCATCTTCGACACCGACCAGGAAGACCTGAAGGTTTACGACATCAACCCCGAGAACCCGCATCAGTACAAATACAAAGGAGCCTGGCATGACATGGAAGGCGTGGCCGACACCATCCGCGTCAAAGGGCAGGCCGATGTAGCAACAACCCATTACTACACCCTGCACGGGCCGGTTACCTTCATAGATACGTTGCTCCATAAAGCCACCGCTGTGCAGGCCGCCTGGCTGGAACCCGGCGGGGCTCCCTACCTGGCAAGCCTGCGCATGGACCAGAGCCAGACCTGGGAAGAATACCGGGAGGCTTGCACGCGCAACCATGTGCCTGCCGAAAATATGATCTGGGCCGACAGGGAAGGCAATATCGGCTGGCAAGCAACCGGGCTACCCCCCATCCGCAAAGGGTTTTCGGGCCTGGTGGCTACCCTTGGCGACGGCACCCAGGACTGGGACGGTTACCTGCCCATTGCAGACCGCCCGCATAGCTTTAACCCCGCTTCAGGGATTATCGCCACAGCCAACGAACATGTTACCCCTGCCGACTATCCGCATCCGGAGGCCCTGGGCTTCCAATGGTCGGACGATTTCCGGGGCCGCCGCATTAGGGAAGTGCTGGGCAGCGGCAAAAAAATCACCCTCGACGACATGGGCAGGCTACAGAACGACTACTTCTCCCTGCCTGCCCGCCAGCTGGTGCCCTACCTGCTGGCAACCCCGGCTACGACCGACCGTGCCCGGGCCGCCCTCGACAGCTTGCGGCACTGGGATTACGTGCTCGACAAAAACTCGGTTCCTGCAGGCATCTACGTCATGTTCGAACGAACCCTGCGAAAGCGCATAGACACCCTGGTAATAGACGCTCGCGTGCTCGATTTAACGGGCAGCGTACAAATGATGCGGGTACTGGAATGGATCGACCAACCCGGGAAAATCTTTGATACCAACCCGGAAAAGCAACGTGACGCATTGCTGCAAACCAGCCTGCTGGAAGCCCTCGCCTCCCTCGAAAAGAAGCTCGGCCCCGACATGGGCCAATGGCAGTACGGGCAGGAAAAATACAAGCACGCCCTCATCCGGCACCCGCTGAGCCCGGCCCTCTCGCCCGAATGGCGGAACAAACTAAACGCCGGGCCCTTGCCCAGGGGTGGGTACAGCTTTACGCCTTCGGCCAATTCCTATGGAGACAACAACGTCTCCGGGGCTTCGTTCCGTATCCTGATCGACACCCAAGACTGGGAACGCACCCGGGGCATCAACACCCCCGGCCAGTCTGGGAACCCAGACAGCCCCTACTACAAAAACCTGTTTGAAACCTGGGCCAACGACGGGTATTTCCGCGTGCCGTATACCCGGGAGGAAGTGGAAAAAGCAGCGGCTTCTTTCGAGCAACTCAAGCCAGGCAGGTAGGCCCTTTTTAACCCATCTGTTCGTATGAGAAAGTTACTCCTTTGTTGCGTAATGGGTTGGCTCTGTTCGATGGCCCAGGCCCAACTGATTTCAAATGTTTCGATCGTAGACGGCAGCGGGGTACCGGCCCGGGTTGGGTCGGTTCGCATACAGGACGGGAAAATTGCCGCGGTCGGAGACCTGCAGGCAACAGCGGGCGAAACTGTAATGGACGGCAGCGGCCTGGTACTGGCCCCCGGTTTTATCGACGCCCACAGCCACCACTGGGGCTACCTGCGCGAACACCCCGAAGGCCTTCCCGTGGTGAGCCAGGGTATTACCACCATTGTGGTGGGGCAAGACGGCTTCAGTGAACCTGTGGATTCCCTGGAAACCTGGATCGCACGCCACCCGGTAGCCGTAAACGTCGCCACCTTCACCGGCCATTCCAACCTGCGCGGGCAGGCCATGGGCGCCGCCGAGGTATACCGGACGGCCACCGCCCCGGAAGTGGAAATCATGAAGGGGTTGCTCCGGGCCGACCTCGAGCGCGGTTCCCTGGGCCTGTCTACCGGACTGGAATACGAAGATGCCTTTTATTCCTCCAGGGAGGAAGTGGTATCCCTCGCCCGGGTGGCTGCCGATGCAGGCGGCAGGTACATCAGCCATATCCGGAGCGAAGACATTACCCTCGAAGATGCCGTGGAAGAAATCATCGGCATCGGCGACCTTACCCGCATGCCCGTGCAGCTGACCCATATCAAAATCGGGATGGCTTCTAAATGGGGGGAGGCCGCAGCCATACTGGCCCGGCTCGATAGTGCGCGGGC
>JBNKGM010000090.1:0-9503 GCA_050289825.1 Robiginitalea sp. | reverse complement strand
AAGCACCGAAGACCTTGACCGGCTGCTCGCCTTTGCCCTGCGGGAAGAGGCTCCCCCCGTGTTGCGCGGGGAAGCCCTGGCCACCCTCGGCGGATGGCACAACCCTTCTGTTCTGGACCGGGTAGACGGACGGCTGCGCGGGGAAGTGCACCGCGATTCCACCCCCATAATCACCCGGGTCGAGGGCGAATTGCCCCGTTTGCTGGCCGACCCCGACCCGAATATCATCGTAGGGGTATCACAGGTGCTCGGCAATCTGGGCATTGCCCGCTTCAACCCCCAGCTGAGGCGCATTTTTGACCGCCACCCCTCGCCCGAGGTTCGGGCCGCCATGTTGCTGACCCTGGGCGCCCTGAAAGACGAAGCTATAGGCGCCTATCTGGAAAAGGGCATGCGCGATTCCAACCCCGTGGTTCGCACCACGGCCATTGGCCTGCTCCCGTTGCTGGATATCCCTGAGAACAAACTGGCCGGGATTGTGTCGCCCATTTTCAAGACAGGCACCACCGCGGAACAGCAGCAGATGCTGGCCACCCTGGCAGACATGCCGCTGGAACGCAGCACCTCCCCCCTGAAAAAACTGATTGGCGATGCTGCTGCCGGCCGACTGGCCCCAGAGGTGATCCTGGACCTCATCGAGGCGGTGGAATCTACGGGGTCTGAGCCGCTGACTTCGGCCCTTGCAGGCCTAAAGGCCCAGGGGTATTCGGCTGAAGCCTATAAGGAAACGCTCTATGGCGGCAGTTGGTGGCAGGGACGCGACGTATTCAACAGCAACCCGGCCGCCCAGTGCGTGCGCTGCCACGCGGTGGGCGGAGCAGGTGGGCAGGTAGGCCCGGCCCTCGATTCCATCGGCGCCGTTTTGAGCCGCGAACAAATCCTGGAAGCCCTGATCGAACCCAGCGCGCGCCTTGCGCCCGGCTTTGGCTCGGTAACCCTGCAGCTGAAAGACGGGCAGAGCGTAAGCGGTGTCTTGTTGAGCGAGAATGCGACGCGCATCTTGCTGAAAGGCGCCGAAGCGGAACCGATCGCCATCCCGAAGGCACGGGTGGCCAGGCGGGTAAACCAACCCTCGTCCATGCCGCCCATGGGCCGGATTATCAGCCGGCGTGAATTGCGCGACCTGATCGAATACGTCTCGAGCCTGAAAGGTAAATCGAGACGGTAATGCCCATTGAATGCCTATGAAACGAATAGCCCTGCTCCTGACCCTTCTTGTCGTCCTTTCCTGCAAAGACCGGCAGGCCCGGGCTACGGCCGTGCAAGAATATGAGCAACCCGGGGCTACTTTGGAAGCCGGTCGGCTCGAGGCCCTGTCGGATGCATTTTATGAGATCATTCCCCGGGAGGCCCGGCTCGAAATAGTGGCCGAGGGGCATGACTGGACCGAAGGGCCACTTTGGGTGGTGCGGGGCGGGTACCTGCTCTACAGCGACATTCCCCGCAATGCCATCTACAAATGGGAGCCCGGGAGGGGTTCACAGCTCTTTTTACAGCCTTCCGGCTTTTCGGGAACCGATTTCGAAGGGGAAGAGCCCGGGTCTAACGGCCTGTTGCTCGACCCCGAAGGCCGGCTGGTGCTCTGCCAACACGGCGACCGGCGCGTGGCCCGCATGATGGCGCCCCTCGAAAACCCGGCCCCGAAGTTCGAAACCCTGGCGGCAGGTTTTGAAGGCAGGCGGCTGAACAGCCCGAACGATGCCATTTACGACAGCCGCGGCAACCTGTACTTTACAGACCCTCCCTACGGCCTGCCGCGCCAGATGGAAGATGCGGGCAAAGAGCTCGAATTCCAGGGCGTGTACCGCCTCGATACCGGAGGCAAACTGAGCCTTTTATCCCGGGAATTCAGCCGGCCCAACGGACTGGCCCTTTCCCCCGACGAGAGCCGGCTCTACATCGCCAATTCCGACCCCGATGCCGCCTTCTGGAAGGTTTTTGACCTGCTACCGGATGGAAGCCTGGGGAACGGAACTATCGTGCACGACGCCACAGCCCTGACCGCCTCGGAAAAAGGCCTTCCAGACGGGATGAAGGTCCATAAAAAGGGGTATGTTTTCGGCACGGGCCCGGGGGGTGTATTCGTCTTTGCCCCCAGCGGGGAACTGCTCGGCCGTATCCTGACCGGACAGGCCACCTCGAACTGCGCCTTCAATGAAGACCAGTCGGCCCTCTTTATCACGGCCGATGCCTTTGTGCTGAAACTGGACCTGAACGGGGGGTGACCCTTGCAAAGCGGGGAAAGCAGCTGAGACGATTTAAGCCTGGTTTTTTTGCGTATATTAGAGTGTATTGACACGCTCCCCCGGTTGTTCCCGGGGATTCCGCTTTCCGACACCTATAACCTGCATTTTCCTTTTGATGAAAACCAAGTCGTCCTTCGCCCTGCTCCTCCTGTTGGTGGGCGCGGCAGCCAGCCTCCTCCTCCAATCGCGCAAAACCGAGGCACTCCCCAAACGCGCAGCGGCATCCATGGGATCTATCCGATGTACGGTTGCAAAATTCCTCCTCAAGCCGACCGACAGCACACGTCAGATTGCCCCGTTGTTCGACAATTTGGGAACCCTTTCCTTTGCCGTAGGCACCCGGTTACCCCGGGCCCAGCAATTCTTCGATCAGGGGCTCCGCCTGACCTACGCCTTCAACCATGCCGAGGGGCACCGATCTTTCCTGGAGGCCGCACGGCTCGACCCCGAATGCGCAATGGCGTATTGGGGGCAGGCTTACGACCTGGGCCCGAATATCAACGATCCCCTTCCGGACGCAGATCGGAGGCGCCGGGCCTGGGAAGCCCTGGAAATGGCCGGCAGGTACGCAGCAGGCTCGGGTCAACTGGAGCGTGACCTGATCGAGGCGTTAACCGTAAGATACAGTTCCGATCCGGAAGCCGACCTGGCACCCTTGAATGAAGCCTATCGCGAAGCCATGTCACGGGTGGCCCTGAAATATCCCGATCACCCTGAAGTGCAGACCCTGTACGCCGACGCTATCATGAATACCATGCCCTGGAATTACTGGGACCAGGCAGGCAATCCCATGCCGCACACCCTGGATGCGAAAGCCGCCCTGGAAAAAGCAATCCGGCTCAACCCAGACCACCCGGGAGCCCATCACTATTACATCCACCTCATGGAGCTCCCCGACCCCGATCGGGCCGTTTCCAGTGCCGAGACCCTGGAAAGCCTGATGCCTGCAGCCGGGCACATGGTGCACATGCCTTCCCATATTTACATCAGGGTAGGGCGCTACGAAGACGCTGTCCGGGTCAATCAGCTTGCCATTGCAGCAGATGAAGACTACATTTCACAATGTTTTTCCCAGGGGCTTTACCCCCTTAGCTACTACCCGCACAACATCCATTTCCTCTGGTCTGCCGCCAGCCTGATCGGGCTAAGCGAAACCGCCCTGGCTGCGGCCCGGAATACAGCAGAAAAGGTGCCTGTGGGGGAAATGGTGGAACTGCCTTTCTTGCAGGATTTTGCGGCGACGCCATTGCAGGCCTACCTCCGGTTCGGCAAATGGAACCAAATTTTAACTTTCCCGGCCCCCCGCGCAGAAATCAAGCACCTGAACCTGATCCGCCATTATGCCCGGGGTATTGCTTTTACCCGGAAAGGCAACCTCAGGGAGGCCCGGGAAGAACTTGAAGCCCTTGAAGCCATGCAAACCGATCCGGGCCTGGCTGATATTGTGGCCACCGCGAACAATTCCTCCGATCGGATTGCAGGGGTGGCCCAAGCCGTGTTAGCCGGGGAAATCGCAGCAGGGTCGGGGGATTTTACCCTGGCCGTAACCCATCTGGAACGAGCGGTTGCACTCGAGGATGCGCTGACCTATACGGAGCCGTCGGCCTGGCACATTCCGCCGCGTCAACACCTGGGTGCCGTGCTGCTCGATGCCGGTGCGCCACAGGCAGCCGAGGTTGTCTACCGGCAAGACCTCGCAAAACTACGTCAGAATGGCTGGTCCCTGCTCGGCCTTTCTCAGGCGCTGGACGCCCAGGGCAAAACGGCCGAAGCGGCAAAAACCCGGGAAGAATTGAACAGGGTCTGGAAAGATTCAGATATCCCGATCACCCGGTCGGTATTCTGAACCCCCAATAAACCAATTGGTTCAGAAGAGGCCGGGGACCTCCTTGCGGGCGGCCTCGAACTCGGCCATCATGTGTTTTACGATTTCAGCCGCAGGCCGTATGTCGTGGATGAGGGAGGCCACCTGCCCGATCTCGAGTTCCCCTTCGTCGAGGTCGCCCTCGAACATGCCCTTCTTGGCCCGGGCCCGCCCGAGCAGCTGTTTGAGTTCTTCGGGTCCGGCCCCCCGCGCATAGGCCGCCTCCACGTCGCGGTAGAATTTATTCCTGATCAATCGCACCGGGGCCAGTTCCTTCAGGGTAAGGCGGGTATCGCCCTCCCCGGCATCGACCACGCTCTGCTTGAAGGCAGGGTGGGAAGAGGCCTCTTCGCTGGCCACGAAACGGCTGCCCACCTGCACCCCGTCGGCGCCCAGCACCATGGCGGCCAGCATGGCCCGGCCGGTGGCGATGCCCCCGGCTGCAATGAGAGGCAGGTCGAGTTTTTCTTTCACCGTGGGAATGAGGGTAAGGGTGGTGGTTTCTTCCCGCCCGTTGTGGCCGCCGGCCTCGAAGCCTTCGGCCACCACCGCGTCAACCCCGGCATCGCGCGCCTTCAGGGCAAACTTCAGGCTGCTCACCACATGCACCACGGTAATGCCCTGCTCCTTTAGGAAGGGGGTCCAGACGGCCGGGTTGCCGGCCGAGGTAAAGACAATGGGCACGCGCTCTTCCCGTATGATTTCCATGTGCTGTTCCAGATCGGGATACAGCATGGGGATATTCACCCCAAAGGGATGCCGCGTGGCCTCACGGCA
This sequence comes from Robiginitalea sp., assembly GCA_050289825.1. Taxonomy (GTDB): domain Bacteria; phylum Bacteroidota; class Bacteroidia; order Flavobacteriales; family Flavobacteriaceae; genus Robiginitalea. Next base: position 4,616 of record JBNKGM010000090.1, on the reverse strand, counting down.
TTGCCTGATATGGTGGCGCAGCACATCGGGGTACATGCTGCCGGCCCCGAGCAGGCCCAGCCCCCCGGCATTCGAAACTGCCGAGGCCAACCGCCAGCCGCTGGCCCAGATCATGCCCGCCTGGACAATCGGGTAGCGGATATCAAAAAGTTCGGTGATGCGGTTTTTAGCCATAGCAGTATGCTTTTAAGGGAGCCATCCCCCTGTCAGGAAATAACCCCGGAGCCAATGAGTTCGTCGCCCAGGTACCAGGCCACGAATTGCCCCTCGGTAATGGCCGATTGCATTTCGGCAAAGTCGACATAAAGCCCCCCTTCGATCTTGTAAAGGGTGGCTGCCTGTAGGGGCTGCCGGTATCGGATTCGGGCCATAACCTCCAGGGATTCATCGGTTTTCAGGGACAAATCAGGGCGCACCCAGTGCAGTTCCCCGTCGGTCACAAAAAGGGTCCGGCGGTACAGGCCCGGGTGGTCTTTGCCCTGCCCCGTGTAGATCACGTTGTTATCTACGTCGGTCTGGATTACGAAAAGCGGTTCGGGGGTACCCCCCACATTGAGGCCCTTGCGCTGCCCGATTGTAAAGTAATGGGCCCCGTTGTGACGGCCCACCACTTTGCCTTCCGAAAGGGCGTAATGCGGCTTTTCGGCATAAAAGGCGAGTTCGGCCGAGCGGTTTTCAAATTGGGGTGCCTGCACCTGGTAGCGGGGCGCTGTGGCCGGCACCTCCACGATCTGCCCTTCGCGCGGCTTGAGCTGTTGCTGTAAAAATTCGGGCAGGCGCACCTTCCCGATAAAACACAGCCCCTGGGAGTCTTTTTTATCGGCCGTAACCAGGCCGTGTTCGCCGGCGATGCGGCGCACCTCGGCCTTGTTCAGGTCGCCAATTGGGAATAAAGCCCGGCTCAGTTGCTGCTGGTTGAGCTGGCAAAGGAAGTACGACTGGTCTTTTTGCCGGTCTTTCCCGGCCAGCAACCGGTAGCGCAGCTGGCCCGAAGCATCGGTCAGGCTGTCTTTGCGGCAGTAATGCCCGGTAGCCACGTAATCGGCCCCCAATTGCAGGGCTATTTTCAGGAAGAGGTCAAACTTGATCTCCCGGTTGCAGAGCACATCGGGGTTGGGGGTTCTCCCCTGTTGGTATTCGCGGAACATGTAGTCTACGATGCGCTCTTTATAGGCGGCGCTCAGGTCGACCGTCTGAAAGGGAATGCCCAGTTTTTCGGCTACGATGAGCGCATCGTTGCTGTCGTCGAGCCAGGGGCATTCGCGCGAGATTACCACCGAATCGTCGTGCCAGTTTTTCATAAACAACCCAATGACCTCATACCCCTGCTCTTTGAGCAAGAGGGCGGCCACGCTGCTGTCTACCCCACCTGAAAGCCCGACGACTACTTTTTTCATTGCACGGATCAAATTGTTGCAAAATTACGAAATAATTCAGGTAGCCGGCTCATAGCGGCCTATACCTATTAATGGGTAAAGGCACCCCTGTTAAACTTTTGCTAAGCTGTTTTTGTTTTGTTTAATCTTTTTCAATATTTGTTAAACACTAAAAACATTTGCTCTATGAAAAAGAATAACTATTTGTACCTGTTCCTGGCAGGCCTTCTGACCCTGACCGGCTTGTCCTGTTCCGACGACGACAGCCCCATGCCCGATCCGGAACCGGCAGCCAACATTGTGGAAACAGCCCAGGCTACCGCCAGCCTCAGCAACCTGGTTGCGGCCCTCACCACCGCAGACCAATCGGCTGCCAACGACCTGATCGGCACCTTGAGCGGCAACGGGCCTTTTACGGTCTTCGCCCCCACCAACGCAGCCTTTGAAGCCCTCCTGGCCCAACTCGACGGTTACGACAGCCTGGACGACTTCGACACCGAAGAAGAGCGCGCCCTGCTGGCCAGCATCCTCACCTACCATGTGGTAGCGGGAGCCGCCGTTTACTCGACAGACCTGACGGAAGGCCAGCAAGTGACCACCGTACAGGGCGAAACGCTTACCGTATCCCTCGAGGGAGGTGTTAGCATCACCGATGCCACCGGCACACCCGCCAACGTTGGCCCGGCCGACATCGAGACCAGCAACGGCGTGGTGCATATTATCGACAAGGTGCTCGTGCCCCAGAGTGTTTTAGATGCCCTGAGCAGCGGAGACCCCCAATCCATTGCCGATTTGGCCGTGGCCACGGCCGACCTTTCAAACCTGGTAGCCGCTCTCAGCGAGGCCGGTTTGGTTTCAGCCCTTCAGGGCGCTGGCCCCTTTACCGTATTTGCGCCCACCAATGCGGCTTTTGAGACCTTTTTGAGCGACAACGGCTTTGCCAGCGTAGCTGAAGTACCGGCCGAACTCCTCACCCAGGTGCTGCTGAACCATGTGGTTTCGGGCAAGTTCCTCTCTACCGACCTGACCACCGATTACGTATCTTCCCTCTCCACGGCCGGGCCTGAAGGCGGCAATTTGAGCCTCTTTATCAATACGGCTTCGGGAGTGACAGTCAACGGGGTTTCAAACGTGGTAACCCCCGATATCGAGGCTGCCAACGGGGTAATCCACATCGTGGACGCTGTAATCGGCCTGCCTACAATTGTTGACCATGCGGTGGCCAACCCCGCTTTTACCAGCCTGGTAGGGGCGCTGACCGACGGCGGAAACACCACCTTTACAAACCTGCTTTCGGGCGATGGGCCCTTCACCGTTTTCGCCCCGGTTAATGACGCCTTTTCGGCCTTCACCAACCCGAACGGCAATGCCCTGAACAACATCCTGGCGAACCACGTAATTTCAGGAGCTGCCGCATTTTCAGGGTTACTTTCCAACAGCTATGCAAATACCCTGGGCACCAACGTAGATGGCGATGCTCTCAGCATGTATATCAATACCGACCTCGGCATTGTTACCCTTAACGGAACAAGCAACGTGATCGTGCCCGATGTGGTTGCCGTCAATGGGGTCATTCACGCGGTAGACGCAGTAATTGACGTTCCAACAGTGGTAACTTTTGCCACGGCCGATCCGAATTTCAGCACCCTGGTAAGCGCCCTGACCGAGCTTACCCCGGCCACCGATTTCGCAGGGATACTTTCGCGGACCTCAGGCGGCAACGGGGATGGACTGGATCCTGATTACACCGTATTCGCCCCGACCAACGAGGCCTTTGCGGCTCTTTCGTCCATTCCCGAAGAAAGCGTGCTCACTCAGGTACTGCTGCACCATGTGGTTTCGGGCAACGTGCGTTCTGAAGACCTGACCGACGGCATCATGCCCGCCACCCTCGAAGGCGATATGATCACGATTAACCTGCCCGGCACCGGCGAGAACATCGCTGATATTACCGACGGCTCTGGCAATAGCGGTATTGGCATCATCGCCGTAGACGTGCAGGCCGGCAATGGGGTGATCCATGTGGTAAATCAGGTGCTGCTTCCTGATACCCATAATTAAAACACAATAGGATTTCGTCTTTAAACCACCCGGCCAGGCCGGGTGGTTTTTTTCTTGTATCAGCCCTGCTCGCAATACCCAGACTTCAACCCCGGGCAGGTTAGCATACAAATTCCGGCCCTTTACAACTTTCGTTTTGAATTTGGCATTCTAGTGGGCATATTGCGGGTCCCAAATCTTACCAAACACAATCTGCCAACCCTAAAAAGCCCCGACCGGAAAGTCAGGGCTTTTTTTATGTCTGCTTTTGGGCCTCGGGTTTACGGCGAGGTGTACTGCTGATTTTAGTTTGCGGGCGATGGGGTTATACTGTTCCCAGGGGGGCGGGGGTTCCCCAAAAAAGGCCTAAACCCCTTTTCAAGCCCCTGATTGGAGCTTGCAGGGTCTGGCCTTACCTTTAAATTGGGGGTGTTGGGGTATTTCCCCTGTATCGTCTGCTCGTTTCGCAATGCTAACCCCACCCGGGCCGCCCAGGGCAAACAAAAACCCCGGCAGCATGCCGGGGTCTATTACGCCTTGTAAAATTTTATTTGCTATTCCGTCTTATGGGAAGCAAGTAGCTACCGCTTTTTCTGTTGATCGGCCTGTTCCATCATCTCCCGCATCTTGCGTTGGAACCGGTTTTCTTTGCGCGGCTGCTTTTTCTTCTCCTGGATCTGGGCGTGAATCTTGTCTTCGTCCAGAATCACGTGTTTGATCACCAGCATGATGCCGATGGTAATCAGGTTTGAGACAAAGTAGTACAGGCTTAGCCCGCTCGCGTAATTGTTGAAGAAGAACAGCATCATCAGGGGCGAGAGGTACATGATGAATTTCATGTTCGGCATGCCCGGCTGGGTCTGCATCTGCTGCCCGGTGGTCATCAGCATGTAGAAGAAAATGGCCACCGAGGCCAGAATCGGGAACAGACTGATATGGTCTCCGTAGAACGGGATGGTGAATGGCAGCTGGGCCACGGTGTCGTACGAAGAGAGGTCTTCTGCCCAGAGGAACGACTTCTGCCGCAGGGCAAAGCTGGTCGGGAAGAACATGAACAGGGCATAGAAAATGGGCAGCTGCAGCAGGGCAGGCACGCAACCGCTCAGGGGGCTCACCCCTGCCTTGTTGTACAGGGCCATGGTTTCCTGCTGCCGTTTCATGGCGTTGTCCTTATACTTTTCGTTGATCTCGGTGATCTCC
>JBNKGM010000089.1:0-9550 GCA_050289825.1 Robiginitalea sp. | reverse complement strand
CAGAAATGAAAAAACAGCAGATTCCCGGGCTTACTTATGCCATTGCTTTTAATGGTAAAATCATTGAAAGCGGTGCCCTTGGATTCGCCAATGTGGGATACAAGGTTCCGACTACTATCAATTCAAAATTTAACATTGGTTCCATTGGGAAGACATTTACAGCAACTTCCATCATGCTCTTACAACAAGATGGGAAACTGTCAATCCATGACCCGATAAATAGATATATCGATTCTTTACCAGAAAATTGGAACACCATCACAATCAAACACCTTCTAAACCATACCTCCGGAATTCGGGATTATTGTCAGGATCATCCAGGTTATCCGCTTATTGGCGGAGTTACAGGCGAAGGGCTGGAAGAACGTAAAAAAGAGATTTCTAAATCTCAGTTTATGCAATTAGTAACCCATGAACCCTTGAATTTTACGCCCGGGGAACGTTTTGCCTATAGCAATTCCAATTACTTGCTGCTTGGATTCATCATTCAAAAAGTAAGCGGTCAATCGCTATCTGACTTTATGCATGAACGGCTTTTTACTCCAGCCGGCATGACCGAAACCATGCGTGAAAATGTTCCGGTGATTGTTCAAGACAGAGCCACCGGGTATAATTTGAATGACAGCAATAATTTGATAAATGGGGCTTACATCAGCAATTTTTATGCTTCGCAGGGAGATATGGGCATTATTACAACGGCAACAGATTTGACCAAATGGATTATTGCATTAGAGGGTGGTAAAATTTTGGACCAGGAATCTTTGCGTCAAATGTGGACTCCTTGTAAACTAAACAACGGTTTTGAGCCCATGGACGCTTTTGGCAGTTTCAGTTATGGATATAGTTATGGGTTAGGCTGGGAATTAAACTGTCATAACGGCTATATAGAAAATGGCCATGGGGGTGATTTCATGAATGGCTTTTCGGCAAAATTTGTACACTTTCCAGAGAAAAAACTGACGGTGGTTGCGCTCACTAATTTACAACCCTGGAAAATTTCGCAACCGGGAGTGGATGTATACAAGATGGCAGGTTTTTATGTGCCCGAATTGAATGCCATTGACCAATTTCAAGCGGAATCAACGGCAGACAATAGCCTAAATAGTACCGTGTATGATTTCTATAACCAATTGATGCGTAAAGGAGAATTTGACACCCTGGTCGTTACTCAAAATTTCAAGGAACGAACAAATCCTATTATCAAGAATTTATCTGCTGGAAAAGTACCTGATGCCAAACCAAAAATTAAAGTGAGTTGTATAAAAACAGATAGGATGGCAGATAGGAATCTTGTACGTTGGGGAGTGCCTGTAAAAAAAATCAACTACTACCAAATCATGGAAGAAAACAAAACACCCACATACATGGCTATCTATTTCTCAAAAGACAATAGGATAGCAGATATATCGTATTAATGAATAGTGATTTTGTGGTCAGCAGTAAGCAGAAGAAAAGCGATTTCAAAAATAGAAGGCTTAACTGGCAATCAGCCCGAACCGTTAACATAGTGCTTATGCCAGCCAAAGAATTACTCATGAGACTATTCAAAGTCAATGTCCTGAAAGATGCGGCTACGCTAATTCTTGCCATTTCCTTTTTTTCATCCTGTGGTCAGATTCAAAACGAATCAGAAATAGAAACTGAAAGTAAAGCAGATAAATACGCATCCTATTTGTCTGAATTACATGCCAGAGGGCAATTTAATGGCAATGCCCTCATCATTGAAAATGGCGAAATTGTATTCCGGGGCACATTTGGGATAAGCAATTTCAACCCTGTTGATTCGCTGGAATTGAATTCGGTATTCCGCTTAGGCTCGGTAAGCAAACAGTTTACCGCCATGGGTATTATGATTTTGAAAGACCAGGGTAAGCTATCCTATGATCAGGATATCCGGGAATTTATTCCTGAACTACCCTATACCGGAATAACGATACGGCATCTGCTGAATCATACCTCCGGGTTGCCCGATTATGCACGCATTATGGACGCCCATTGGAAACCCGGTTTGGCCTATGACAACCCGGAACGATTTATTTCCGGGAATGAAGATATCCTGAAGATGTTGTGTGCATACAAACCCCCGGTTCATTTTAAACCGGGAGAAAAATGGGAATACAGCAATACGGGGTACAATTTGCTTGCAACCCTGATTTCAAGGGCATCGGAGAGGCCATTTAATGACTACCTGCAGGAACATATCTTTAAACCTGCCGGGATGTCTAACACTTCAGTTTATAAGTATATCCCCGGTTTTGACGAACAAATGCCAAACCGGGTTTTTGGGTTCGGGACGAAATTCAATGGAACGGATCGGTTTTCTACCGATTCCCATTACCTGAACCCCGCCTATGGGGAAGGGGGAATCTATTCAACGCTGGAAGACCTTATGAAATGGGACAGCCTATTATATACCAATGCACTCATTTCAAAACAAACCCTGGAAGAGGCATTTACTCCGGGACTATTAAATAATGGAGATCAAACGGATTACGGTTTTGGTTGGTTTATTGATATATCTCCAAACGGCAAAAAGGTCGTAAAGCACATGGGGGGCTGGGCCGGCTTCTTAACCAATATGTACCGGGAAATAGAAGAAAATAACTGCATAATCACATTGACCAATAACAATAGCCGGTATTACAATATGGATGATGGTTTGATTGACATTCTTCACAACAAACCGCCTAATTTCCCTAAAACATTTATAGCAGACGTTATTGGTAAAAAAGTTGAGAACGAAGGAATAACAGCCGCCCTGGATCACTATAAAAAACTGAAATCAGAGCACCCAGAATCTTATGTTTTTAATGAATATGAGCTTAATTTTCTGGGGTATGAGTTGCTTGGAGATAACAAGTTAGACGAGGCCATAGGTATTTTTAAATTGAATCTGGATGAGTACCCAAAATCGGCCAATGTCTATGATAGTTACGGGGATGCATTGCTGGCGAAAGGAGATACTGTTAATGCCCTGGCAAATTTCAAGAAAGTCGAAGCCATAGATCCTGCGTTCTTTGGTATAACGAAAAAAATAAAAGCGATTGAATAGAATACTATGCCTAACATCGGCTTTCACCTTCCCATGCCTAAAAATCCCTACATTTAATTCAAAACAAACCCTTCCGGTTTAAACCCGCCCCGCTCCTATTTTGCCACGAGCCGGTTGCAGGCTAAATTGGCGCCAGGCGCCACGTTGCATAGCCGGGGCCGTTGGGGCAATGTGGCCAAATAAAAATGCGGTTTTAAAAAACGGCCGACAATTTTCCGACAAAGAATTCCCCCGCAGACCATTGAACGACACCCCACACGGCTAACAAACTACCTGATTCCATAATCAGGGATTGAAAAGTTCGGTATTACCAGTGACCACATACTCACGTATTGGTTTTTAATTACATTTAAGAAAATAGAATATGAAAATTACATGGATAATTGGTCTGCTTCTCTTAAGCTTTTCAGCATTTGGACAGATTCCCGGGAAAAAGTTTGATGGACCCATATTGATTTTTGATACGTTGACGATCAAAAAGGGTGATGTAATCTACCTGGGGAAAGGCAGCGATCCCGATTCAGGAGCATTTGTTCATATAACCACACCTAGAAAAAAACTGGTCAATGTCCCCAGCAAAGTGTTACCCATGGTAACACATACAGAACACCAATTAATTGCTGAAGGTCTAAGTGAGGGTTATAACGGAAGGTCTTATTCCATCAAACATTTTAGCAAAGTCTCTTCCAAGAAAAACGGGGATGCTATATTCGGGGTTATAGATGTCGGTATGTCATTTGACGGAGAACTTGACCTGAGCGTATATAACCAGGCTGTAAACTTTGAGGCTGCTATTTTATCAGGAGAAATTATCAAAATCAATGACGTTGATTTTGCCAACCCGGGAAAAACAACTTTACGAGAAATACCGCAATTTATATTCACCAAAGAAGGTGCTCAGCCTATTGCCGTTGATTTTGCTGATATGAGCAAGGGTGAGCTCTACGCAGGTACCATAAACTGGTATCAGGATTATTACATAAATAAAGCCGAAAATTTAATAAGGACTATTGAAGACAGCGAGGTGGAAATTTCAGGTCTGAAAAAAGGAGTTCTTGTTTCCAAAATTATGGGAGTTGAATTATTTCTTGATATTCCATACCAGTTCAAAATTGAATTTATTGAGCATAGTATTAGGATGAATTTTGTTTCCAGAGATCAAATGGGTCAATCTATGGCCGCGTTTTCTGAAGCGGAAAAGGATTCTGTGGAGAACGGTGCGAAGATCAACCAAATGACTGCAGATTTTAAAATAGAAATGGAAAAGATGATGAATGAAATTTCAGCATCCCTGGTCACTTATTTAATGAAATAAGCCATGGCATCCGTCGGGTAAAGACCTGACATCAGCACCAATTTGGAGAAGAAATTACCAGTGAACTCCTCAATGCCATAGCAGGAATTGTTGCAAACGATCTATTCTGATTGACCACCATCTTCCGGAAGTCCCTGGCATGGCGCCGCGAAGCCGAAGGCGGTTCGAATCCGCCGCATGAACAAGTGCCGGAAAAAGTGTACCTTCAAGGAACAAGCAGGGAGGGTATACGCAATCGCCTCGTCTTTGCCAGGGCGACCCTCGACAGGGTTATTCAAACAGCATTAACAGGCGGATGCGCGGATTACCCCTATCTGGAAACAACAAATGGCCTGCAGCCGCCATGTTAATTTAGGATTCTATGCAAAAAATCCGGTTTAAAATGTCGATCAAGGCCTCGCCCCAGCGCGTATATGAAACCATGCTTGGGTTGAAGGATATAGGCACCTATGAAGCGTGGACAGCCATCTTTAACCCTACTTCGACCTATGAAGGGGATTGGAAGGCAGGCACAAAAATGTATTTCATCGGTGTTGACGCCAACGGCAAACGGGGCGGGATGATCTCGGAGATTGCCGCGCACAGCCCGGCGGAATTTGTGAGTATTCGCCATATCGGCATGCTTGACGGCGAAATGGAAATCACTTCCGGGCCCCAGGTTGATTCCTGGGCCGGCACCCTGGAAAACTACTCCTTCCATGAAGAAAACGGGAACACCACCGTAACGGTTGAAATGGATGCCTCAGAAGATTTCAAGGCGTATTTCGATAGCACCTGGCCCAGGGCGCTGGAAAAGCTAAAAGCACTGTCAGAGGGTTAAACAGATGAAACCTGAATTCCCGGAAATAGCTCCCGTACTGCCCTGCCAGGACATTGACCCTGAAGTAGCCTGACATGAAAAGTACCTGGTTCTCTGACTGCTCCAAAAGGATGCCGGAAAAGCCGAAACGGGTTGGACGGAACCCTTCAGGAATTAAATCCCCACAACCCCCTTCCCTAAACTGGTCTTATGGCTCAAAAAACAACAGCTAAATCGCTGCGCATTGGCTCCCTGGAATTCGATTGCCGCGTTTGCGGCGACCCGGTCAATGCGTTGGTTGTGTTGCTCCATGGCTTCCCCGAAACCTCCATCATGTGGGCCGGGCTCATGGAACAGCTGGCCGAACTCGGGTTTTACTGCGTAGCCCCCGATATGCGGGGGTATAGCAAAAACGCCTGCCCCAGGGGGGTGAAACAGTACACCCTTGAAAAGCTTACCGACGACGTCTTGCAACTGGCAACGGCGCTTAAAAAAAAGCGCTTCCATCTGGTCGGCCACGACTGGGGCGCAGCCATAGGCTGGAACGTCACATACCAGCACCCAGACCGTATTTTGAGTTGGTGCGCCCTCTCTGTTCCGCATACCCGGGCCTTTTTTGAGGCCTATAAAACAGACCCGGTGCAAAAGAAAAAAAGCCGGTACATCAGCTTCTTTTTAATCCCCTTCTTGCCCGAACTCCTGATCAGGCGCAACGATTTTAAGGGCTTCAGGCGCTTGTGGAAAAACAGTTCGGCCGAAGAAGTACAGCACTACCTTTCGGTTTTCCGAAACAAGGCTTGCCTGACCGGGGCACTGAACTACTACAGGGCCAATATCGGCAAACGAAAAACCGTGCCCATTGGTGAGATTCTTACCCCTACCCTATTCATTTGGGGGAAGAACGATCTGGCCATTGGCGAAACGGCGGTCAAAGGCAATGCAAGCTACGTTAAAGGCGACTATACCGCCATAACCCTGGATGCGGGGCATTGGCTTATCCAGACCCATTTTCGGGAAGTGGCCGGCGCCATCAGCAAGCATCTGACGGCACATAAAACAGGTGACGGGTTGGTTTAAGAGCTTCAAATTCTAATTAATGGGGGCACACGGCCGTAAACCAATATCCATGAATATCAGAATACGAGTGGCCGATTCAGGCGATATTGACCAGATACAGCACCTTCGCCGGTCGGTTAACGAGAATGTATTGTCGAATCCGGAAAAAGTGACCGACGCAATCTGCCAGGACTACTTAACCAGGCGGGGTAAGGGCTGGGTTGCGGAGAGCGGCGGCGCGCTGGTGGGGTTTGCCATCGCCGACCTGCAGGAACAAAATATCTGGGCCTTATTTGTCGCCCCGGGCCAGGAGAAGCAGGGTATCGGCAAAACGTTGCACGACACTATGCTGGGTTGGTATTTCGAACAAGCGAAAGAAACGGTATGGCTTTCGACGGAACCGGGCACCCGGGCCGAAGGGTTTTATAAAAAACAGCATTGGGAAAACCTGGGATTGCTCCCCAACGGGGAAGTTAAATTCCAAATGACGCGGCAGGCCTGGTTAACACGGCAACCCTAAAGCCATGTTGCACCAAGATGGCAGCCTGGCGCACAGGCACCTGCAAGGGGGCCGTTAGCTGTAATTCAGCCAGGCCTGTAACAGGGTGCCCTATTGATCGTCATATGTAACACCAATCCATTAACGTCAAACCATTGTGAATACCAGGCAGACCCCCACTAAACCCTTAACCCAATACATCCTCAGCATAAATAGCAAGCTGGCCAGTCTATGGACTACCCTTATGTTCCTGTACATCTATGCCGACTATTTTGAGCTGATGACCCCTGGGAAATTGGAAAGAATGATGCAGCTTCAAACGCCGATGGGCCCTACCTCGCCGGGGCTTTTGGTGGTTTTTTCCGCCATTTTAATTATCCCCGCCTTGATGATCTTTCTTTCCATGTACCTCAAACCGCCCATCAATAAATGGTTGAATATCGGCACTGCCTTGCTCTACGCCAGCATTTCAATCCTGATTATTGCCTCCAGCTTCGACAGCGAATGGCATACCTTTTATGTGCTCTTCAATTTCGTGGAATTAGGGGTCTTTGCCCTGATCATAGGGCAGGCGTGGAAGTGGCCGAGGGCTGAAAATTCGTAACTGGCAGATGCCATTAAACTTAATACCACGAATTTTGGCCCAGACAGTATTGCGAATGAAAAAGATGAAATAGATCATATGACTTCAATAGACCCTCAAAAAGAGTTGGTGAAGACAGCACGCACCACCGGCATCTGGTATCTGCTTCTGGCCCTTTCAGGCATTTTAGGATTTCTGGTAGTTCACCCCCGGGTATTTGACCCGGACTCCCAGAAAACCCTGGCCAATCTGACCGACCATGAATCGCTGGCCCGGACCCGCCTCCTGCTGGAATTTGCCATCGTTGTTTCACAGGCCCTGGCCGCAGTTTGGTTTTACAAGCTGCTGAGAAATTTGAACACCTGGGCGGCCATGTCAGTCGGGCTTTGGGGCACCGTAAATGCTGTGGTCATTCTCATCAGCGCCATAGCCATGGGGTCGGCCCTTGACCTGGCAGGTTCTTCCCAAACGGTCGAAAACAAATTGGCAGGCATTGAACTTTTACAGAGCCTAATGACCCATGCCTGGGGCGCCGGCGGGCTGTTCTTCGGGCTTTGGCTCATCCCCATGGGGTATATTGTAACCAGCACAAAACGAATGCCCGTATGGTTGGGGTTCACCCTCATTGCCGGCGGTATTGGCTACCTCATAAGCACTGCGATCAATTACCTGGGCGTTGAAAGCCCCCTGACCCCTTATTTGACTCTGCCGGCCACGGTTGGGGAATTCTGGATGATCGGTTATTTGTTAATTTTCGGCATACGGCCGGCAAAGGAGCATTAATCCCAAATATGTACATTTATATCGCTAACCCTACTTATGGCGTTTGGCAGGTGAAAATAGAAATCCGCTTACAATCGACCCTGACCTGTCCGCATTGCGGGCACCAAAAAGTGGAGACCATGCCGACAGAGGCGTGCCAGTACTTTTACGAGTGCACTCACTGCCATGAGATATTACGGCCCAAGAAAGGCGACTGCTGCGTGTATTGCTCGTACGGAAGCGTGCCCTGCCCACCCGTCCAGGCCAATAATACCTGTTGTTAGGCCAGTTTGACAAACACCCCACTTTAAAGTGCCTGGGCCCGATGGACTAACCCCCTTCCAATCCCAAAATTCCCTACATTTAAATCCAGGTAAACCTCCCCGGTTTAATCCCGCCCTGCTCCTTTTTGCCGCGGGCCTTTCGCCGGTAAAAATGTCGTTTGGCACCAAGGTAGACCAACGGGGCCGTTGTGCGCTATGTAAGACGAGTAGCCTATAAAAGTATGTGCGAAGACCATTCGACTAACCCTGGGTTGCCCCCCATGGGCGCCAAAGACTTCTCCGAAATCGAAGACTGGCCCGGGTATTTCAATGCGGTGCTCGGCAAGCCGGCGCGCGACACCCTGCTTGCTGCACTGGATTCCTTTGAGGGAGAAGGGTTCAAAAATGGCTTTGCGATTGACCTGGCGGCCGGGGAGGGGCGAGATACCCTTGAACTGCTCAGCAGGAACTGGCGGGTACTGGCAACCGATAACCATCCGGAGGCCTTTTCCTTTTTATGGCCGCGGGTACCCGAGCCTTTGAAACCCCTGCTAACCACCCGGGAGGTAAGTTTCTGCGATATGGTGTTCCCCGGGTGCGACATGGTGAATGCCAGTTTTGCCCTGCCATTTTGCGAACCCTGCCATTTTTGTGCACTCTGGGATAAAATTGTAGCCTCCATTCGCCCGGGAGGCCGCTTTGCGGGGCAGTTCTTTGGGAAGAGGGATACCTGGGCCGCCTTGCCCAACCGTAGCCACCACTCGCTTCAGGAAGTTGAGCAGTGCCTGGAAAGCTTTACAATCGAGATGTTGCGCGAAGAGGAGCGCGACGACCCGCCGGAGGTACGAAACCCGAAGCACTGGCAGATCTTCCATGTGGTGGCGCGGAAGCGGTAAGTAAGGAAGGAAGCCGGGGGCAACCAACCAAATGACAGGGTTACTTATCGGCCAGTGCCTTCCAACCCATAAAATCGCTACATTTAGTTCCGGTCAAACCTGCCCAATTTGACCTGCCTCCGCTCCTATTTTGCCCAAACCCCATTTATGGCATAATGGGCGTTAGGATGCATGGTGCATGCCTAGTTTCGTTGCGTACATTAAAGAAGCATTTAATGAAGCCTTTCATTACTATCTTTTTGACATTCTTGGTCTTTGGCGGATCAATGGCTCAAGATGGGGAATTGCCAATCATCGATATACACATGCATGCCTTCGATTCAAT
>JBNKGM010000088.1:0-9786 GCA_050289825.1 Robiginitalea sp. | reverse complement strand
CTCGGCGGCAACACCGCCGGTTTTGGCCGCCTCATGCACCACCACCGCCCGCCCGGTTTTGTTAACCGACTCGGCAATGGTCTCTTCATCCATCGGGGCAATGGTGCGCAGGTCAATCACCTCGCAGGATATCCCTTCCGCAGCGAGCTTGTCGGCCGCCACATAGGCTTCTTTGATGATTTTCCCGAAGGAGACGATGGTTACGTCGGTGCCTTCGCGCTTGATCTCGGCAACCCCCAGCGGAATGGTGTATTCCCCTTCGGGCACCTCGCCTTTGTCGCCGTACATCTGCTCCGATTCCATGAAGATTACCGGGTCGTCGTCGCGAATGGCCGATTTGAGCAGGCCTTTGGCATCGTAGGGGTTCGAGGGCACAACCACCTTCAGGCCCGGGCAGTTGGCGAACCAGCTCTCAAAAGCCTGGGAGTGGGTGGCGGCCAGCTGGCCGGCCGAAGCCGTGGGCCCGCGGAACACGATAGGGCAATTGAACTGCCCGCCCGACATTTGCCTGATCTTGGCTGCGTTGTTGATGATCTGGTCGATGCCCACCAACGAAAAGTTGAAGGTCATGAACTCCACGATGGGCCGATTGCCGTTCATGGCAGAACCTACGCCTATCCCGGCAAAGCCCAGCTCCGAAATCGGGGTGTCGAGCACCCGTTTGTCGCCAAACTCGTCGAGCATGCCCTTGGAAGCCTTATAGGCCCCATTGTACTGGGCCACTTCCTCTCCCATGAGGTAAATGGACTCGTCGCGGCGCATCTCTTCTGACATGGCTTCGGCAATCGCTTCTCTGAATTGAATGGTACGCATGGGCTGCTTGATTCTGCTGGTGTGGCGTTCGTATTTAAATGCGCACAAAAATAGAAAAAGTTCGCTCAAAACCGGTTCCGCAGGCCTCAAAAAAAGCGGAATTTTTATTATGCATGCATAGTATTTTAGAAAATATTTGGCTATCTTTACGGCCGCTTTCCACTCCTAAACAGAGGTCTTATGAAAATATTAGTCTGTATCAGCAACGTGCCCGATACTACCTCCAAGATCAACTTCACGGCCGACCAAACGGCCTTCGACCCCACCGGGGTGCAATTTGTGATCAACCCGAACGACGAATACGGGCTCACGCGCGCCATGTGGCTGAAAGAAAAACAGGGCGCCGCCCTGCACGTGGCCACCGTGGGAGGGGCCTCAGTTGAACCCACCATGCGCAAGGCCCTGGCCATCGGGGCCGACGAGGCCATCCGTATCGACGCCGAACCTTCAGACGGGCTTTTCGTGGCCCGGCAGCTGGCCGAAGTGGTGAAAAACGGGGGATACGACCTGGTGATTGCCGGGCGGGAGTCCATCGACTACAACGGGGGCATGGTACCCGGAATAATGGCGGCCCTGCTCGACATGAATTTCGTGAACAACTGCATCGGCCTGGAGGTTGACGGCAACAAAGCCGTTTGCATGCGCGAGATCGACGGTGGAAAGGAAACCCTCGAAACCACCCTGCCGCTGGTAATCGGCGGACAGAAGGGCCTGGTAGAGGAAAGCGACCTGCGCATCCCGAACATGCGGGGCATTATGATGGCCCGGCAGAAAAAACTAAACGTGGTGCCCCCTGTGGATGCCAACCCCGGCACCCAGGACCAGCGCTTCGACAAGCCCGCCGCCAAAGGGGCCGTTAAACTGGTTGCCCCCGACCAATTAGACCAATTGATAAACCTGTTGCACAAAGAGGCCAAGGTAATCTGAGCCCCGGAGCATTTTCGAACGCACACACCCAAAAAGAGAAACCCATGTCTGTACTCGTATATACCGAATCTGAAAAAGGGAAGTTCAAGAAAAGCGCCCTCGAAGTGGCCAGCTATGCCAGCGCCCTGGCCCGGCAGATGGGCACCGAGGCCGTAGCCCTGGCGGTTAACGCCGAAAACACGGCCGTGCTGGGCCAACACGGCATTTCGAAAGTATTGCAATTGAGCGACCCGCGCCTGGAAAGCTTTAACGCCCGGGCCATGGCCTCGGCCCTGCAGCAGGCCGCCGAAACCAGCGGGGCAAAGGTAATTGTGGTGAGTTCCAGCGCCGATGCCCGTTTTATGGCCCCCTTGCTGGCCGGCAAGCTCAAGGCCGGTTATGCCCCCAATGTGGTGGCCCTGCCCGACAGTACCCAGCCCCTGGTGGTCAAACGCACCGTTTTCAGCAACAAGGGCTTTGCCCATACCCGTGTCGACGGGGCCCTGGCCATCCTCGGCCTTTCGAACAACGCCTACGGGCTGGAAGAAAGTGCCGGCGCGGCTGCGGCCAGCCCCTTTGCGCCACAGCTGCCCGATTCCGATTTCCGCGCCAAGGTCACGTCCATCGATAAAGCCACGGATAAAATCTCCATTGCCGACGCAGACATCGTTGTATCTGGCGGACGGGGGCTGAAAGGTCCGGAAAACTGGGGCATGATCGAAGAGCTCGCCCAGGTGCTCGGGGCGGCAACCGCCTGCTCAAAACCGGTCTCTGACATGGGGTGGCGTCCGCACAGCGAACACGTGGGTCAAACCGGCCGTCCGGTTGCCAGCAACCTGTACGTCGCCGTCGGCATCTCCGGGGCCATCCAGCACCTGGCAGGGGTTAACGCCTCTAAAGTAAAGCTGGTTATCAACAACGATCCGGAGGCGCCCTTCTTCAAAGCAGCCGACTACGGAGTGGTGGGCGACGCCTTTCAGGTGGTACCCGAACTCATCGAAAAATTAAAGCAATTTAAGGCCGAAAACGCCTAATTTTTGTTAATTTGTACCTTTGCACGGCGGTTTAAGGCCTCGTTTCCCCCGGAGCCCGGCGACCCTCATTTGGTTTCAAATTGACTATGAGCCTGGTACGACTAAAAATTAAGGGTATATCTTACAGCCAGACCCAGAATGGGGCCTATGCGCTTATCCTGAATGAGGTCGACGGCGACCGGAAGCTGCCTATCGTTATCGGGGCATTCGAGGCGCAGTCTATCGCCATTGCCCTGGAGAAGGAAATCAAACCGCCCCGGCCCCTCACCCACGACCTGTTTAAAAACTTTGCCGACCGCTTCGACATCGTAATCAAGCAGGTCATAATCCACAAACTGGTAGACGGGGTCTTCTACTCGAGCATTATCTGCGAACGCGACAAAATCGAAGAAATCATAGACGCGCGCACCAGCGATGCCATTGCCCTGGCCCTGCGCTTTAACGCGCCCATTTTCACCTATAAGACCATCCTCGACAAGGCCGGCATCTACCTGAAGTTTTCTTCGAAGGAGAAGGACAAAGAAGGCGAAGAGAGCAGCATTGTGGTGGACGAGATTTTGCAGGAGAGCGAAACAGTCGAAATCGACCCCGGGGCGGCCGCACCCTACCGCGAATTCAGCCTGGACGAACTCAACCAGGAACTCGAGAAAGCGGTAGCCAGCGAAGACTACGAGAAGGCCGCCAAAATCCGGGACGAAATCTCCAAACGATCCAAATAAATTGAGGGCGCGGTCGTCATTTCCCACCTTTCTTGCCCTGGCCTGCACGGGCCTGTTGTTGCTCTTGCCTCTGAATGCGGCTGCCCAACAAACCGTGGAGGGAGCTATTGCCCCAAATGCGGGATTCGGCCTGGTTTCTTTGGGTCGCGGGGCCCTTGGGATGGGGGTGCTGCTGCTGCTCGCCTACCTGTTCAGCAACAACCGCAGGCGCATCAACTGGAAAACCACTGGAATCGGTCTCGGGCTGCAGCTCATCCTGGCGATTGGGGTGCTTAAGGTACCTGCCGTGCAATGGGTCTTTAACCAGCTGGGGCGTTTTTTCAACGGGGTGTTGGAATTTACTGCCGCCGGAAGCACCTTTCTGTTCGGCAGCCTTATGGACCTCGACAATGCCAACATCGGCTACGTTTTCGCCTTTCAGATACTGCCCACTATCATTTTCTTTTCGGCCCTTACCTCGGTGCTCTACTACCTGGGGGTGATCCAGAAGGTGGTGCGCGGCCTGGCCTGGCTGCTCACCCGCTCCCTGGGTATTTCGGGCCCGGAGAGCCTGAGCGTGGCCGGCAATATCTTTTTGGGGCAAACCGAGGCCCCGCTGCTGATCAAAGCCTACCTCGAGAAGATGAACCGCTCGGAGATACTGCTGGTTATGGTGGGAGGCATGGCCACGGTGGCCGGGGGCGTGTTGGCCGCCTATATCGGCTTTTTGGGCGGAAACGACCCGGAGCTGCGCCTTGAATTTGCCCGCCACCTTATCGCCGCCTCGGTTATGGCGGCCCCGGGGGCCATCGTGGTTTCCAAGATGCTCTACCCGCAAACGGAGCCGATCGATACCGAAATACGCATCAGCACCGATAAAATTGGCAGCAACCTGCTCGACGCCATCGCCAACGGTACCACCGAGGGCCTGAAGCTGGCCGTAAACGTAGGGGCCATGCTGCTGGTTTTCGTGGCATTTATCGCCATGATAAACGGCATCCTCGATTGGGCGGGAGGCCTCACGGCCCTTAACGAACTAATCGCAGCCCATACGCCTTACGAAAAACTCTCGCTCGAAGCCGTGCTCGGGGCTGTTTTTGCCCCCCTGATGTGGCTCATCGGGGTAGACGGGGCCGATATCATGCAAATGGGACAACTCCTGGGCATCAAGCTGGCTGCCTCCGAATTTGTAGGCTACATCCAGCTCGCCGAACTCAAAGACGCCGCCAGGGCGCCGCACCTGGCTTACCAGAAATCGGTGATCATGGCCACCTACATGCTCTGCGGCTTTGCGAACTTCGCGTCTATCGGCATCCAGATCGGGGGCATCGGCTCCCTGGCCCCGGGCCAGAGGCGCACCCTCTCTGAATTCGGCATGCGTGCCGTACTGGGGGGTACCCTGGCTTCCCTCTTGTCGGCTGCCATTGCCGGGATGATACTGGGTTGATAAGCTGTGGAAAAAAGCGTGGGGCCGGTAGCCCTGCATCCCACCCCGAATCCGTATTTTTAAGCCCGGCCAAGAAGGAGGCCCCTTAACCCGAAACGCCATGAAACAATACCACGACTTGTTGAAACACGTGCTTGAAAAAGGACAGGCCAAGGCCGACCGCACCGGCACGGGAACCCTGAGCGTTTTCGGCTACCAGATGCGGTTCGACCTTTCGGAAGGGTTTCCCATGGTCACCACCAAGAAAATCCACCTGAAGTCGGTCATTTACGAATTGCTCTGGTTTTTGCGCGGCGATACCAACATCGGCTACCTGCAGGAGAACGGGGTACGCATCTGGAACGAATGGGCCGACGAAAACGGCGACCTGGGCCCGGTGTACGGGCAGCAGTGGCGCAACTGGAACAACGAGCAGCTCGACCAGATCAGCGAAGTGGTGGAAACCATCCGCAACAACCCCGACAGCCGGCGCATGCTGGTGGCTGCCTGGAACCCCTCGGTACTGCCAGATACGTCAAAATCGTTTGCGCAGAATGTGGCTGAAGGCAAGGCGGCCCTACCCCCCTGCCATGCCTTTTTCCAGTTTTACGTGGCCGACGGGCGGCTCTCCTGCCAGCTCTACCAGCGCTCAGCCGACATCTTTCTGGGGGTGCCGTTCAACATCGCCTCCTACGCCCTGCTCACCCTGATGATCGCCCAGGTCTGCGGGCTGCAGCCCGGGGAATTCATCCACACCTTCGGCGACGCCCATATCTACAACAACCACATGGAGCAGATTCGCCTGCAATTGAGCCGCGAGCTGCGGCCCCTGCCCCGCATGAAGCTGAACCCGGAGGTAACCGACCTCTTTGCCTTCCGCTTCGAAGATTTCACCCTCGAAGACTACCACCCGCATCCGCATATCAAAGGGGCAGTAGCCGTATAGGCAGGTTGCCCTGCCGACAGCAAATAAAAAAAGACCTGCCCACGGCAGGTCTTTTCGCTTTGCAATAAGTATCGATCGTTTTCTTACAGCTCGAGTACTGCGTTTTCGGCCCCGGCGAAGTCGTTCCACTGGTAGCGGTCGGCTGATTCGTCGTTCACGTAACTTCCGTCTACCAGGTAGCGGAATTCATAGGCTTGTTCGGCCGGCAGGTCAAAGGTGCCTTTGAAAGTGCCGTTCTTGAGTTTCTTGAGCAGGCTGCCCTTCGGGTTCCAGTTGTTGAAATCTCCAACGACAGCTACTTTCTTAGCTTCTTCGGCAGGCACGGTAAAGGTTACCTTGCATACGGGTTTTGATTTCAGGTACTGTTTTTTAATCGCCATGATTTTGAATTTTCAGGTGAATTTCATTCAGGTTTCACGCCACAAAGCAACGCATAAAAGCCCTAACGCACAATTGGTTAACTAATATTTATGAATTTCGTAAAAATGCCATTACAAACCGCTTAACTTGATAAAAAGGGGCGGGTTAGATTGCCAGCGTCTCAAGAAGATCTGAATTTCCGTATCAATTCCACCAGGCGGCCGAGGTCGCTTTCCGTATTGTAGCAATGGAAGCCGAAGCGGATACCCGGGCCCCGGCGCGAACAGACCACATCGTTTTGGCGCAGGTGCTTGTAGAGCCCGCCCGGGTCGGGGATATTGAAGATGGTGCCGTGCTCCTGGCGCAGGCTCACCCCTGGGTCCAGGATGCCCAGTTCGGCAAAGGCGGCCTTCACCCCGGCAACCAGTTCTCGGTTGTAGGCCTCGATGCGGTCAAGGCCGAGCTCTTGCAGCAGGCCCATTGAAAAATGCAGGCTGCCGAAGTTCAGGGTGTCCAGGTGGCCGGGCTCCAGCCGGCGTGCAAAAGGAATGCGGTCGCGGGCATCCAGGTCGCCCCCGGAAGCATTGAATCCCGACGAGCGCAGGTCGATGCGGGTTTCGGCATAGGCACTGTGCATCACAAACCCGTTGCCATTGCCCCCCAGCAGCCATTTGTAGCCGCTGGCCCCCAAAACATCAATGCCCCCCGCGTCAAAATCGAGGGTAAAAGCCCCCAAATACTGGGTGCCGTCGGCAATAATGAGCAGTTCGGGGAATTCCCGTTTCAGTTCCTCTAAAAATGCGGGGGAAATCATCAGACCACTGACCCACTGCACCAGGCTCAGCGCCAGCACATCGGCCCCCCACTCCCGTATGAGCCCGCGCAGCTCCTCTTCTACCCGCGCCCCGAGTTTGGCATAGCGCAGCGGGTATCCCCTGCTCTCGAAAGGCCAGTTCACCGAAGGGTAATCGCCTTCGAGCAGCACTACCTTGCTCTCGCGGGGCAGCCCCTCGAGCAGCAGGTTGAGCCCAAGCGAAAAATTGGGTACCAGGGCAATGCGCCCGGCCGGGCAGCCAAAGCAGGCCCCGATGCGTTCCCTGGTCTGGTCGAGCAGGGCCAGGCTTTCTATTTTGTAGTCGCTGCCCCCCACCAGGTAATCGAGGTCCTGTTCCTGTCGCCATTCGAGCAGGTCGTCGTGCAACAGGCCCCAGGCCGCCGTGTTCAGGTAGGTACTTTGTGTGAGGAGCGGAAAATGGGTGCGGAACGCGGAGAATGGCTTCATCGGGAGGCGTTGAATTCGCTATCTTTGTTAGTAAAGATAGGTATTCAGAATGTTTTCTAGGAAAAAGAAAGACCCCTTGCTCAATGCCGAACAGCACGCCCAGCTGGAGTATGCCCAGCACCGCATCCGCAAGAAAAGAAAGCTTTTCCGCCACTTTGTGGTGTTCCTGGTCGGGGCCGTCTTCCTGGTTGCCCTGAACAAAGTATTGAAATACCGGGCCGAGTACAACTGGTACCTGTGGGTATTGGGCGGATGGGCCTTTTTACTGGCTGTACACGCGGTAAACGTGTATATCACAGACCGTTTTATGGGGCCTGCCTGGGAACGGGAACAACGGGAAAAACTGCTGCGCCTGCAACAGGAGCGCCTGGCGAAACTGGAAGCCGAGGTGGCAGCCGAGCTGCCCCTGCCCGAGAACGGCAAAAAAAAAGAAACCGGCCCATGAGGGAAATCATCCTCATTGCAGCCGCCGGCGACGGAAACGAATTGGGGCGCGAGGGCGAGTTGCCCTGGCATCTGCCCGACGATTTCCGGCATTTCAAGCAGCAGACCTCCGGGCACCCCATGGTGATGGGCCGCAAGACCTTTGAGACCTTTCCAAAGCCCCTGCCTAACCGACTCCATATTATTATTACCCGCGACCGCAGCTATCGCGTAGACCATGAGGCATGCCGGGTGGTGCACAGCCTGGAAGAAGCCCTGGAAACGGCACCCGATGGCGACCGCATCTATATAATCGGAGGCGGGGAAATTTACAGGCAGGCTTTGCCCCATGCTACGGGCATTGAGCTTACGCGGGTGCATGGCCGGTTTGAGGCCGATACCTACTTCCCCGAATTTGACCCAGCCTGCTGGGAACAGGTAGCGTCGATAGACCACCCGGCCGATGACAGGCACGCCTACTCCTTTACCTTTCTGTCCTTTCGCAAACGCTGTTAAAACGAGGCAAAGCCGGCCTTTTCACGGTGCCCCAGCAGCTCCAGCAACCGGTTCAGCACCACAGGATCGCCATTGGTGTACAGTTGGTGCCGGCCCGTATGCGCCGAATCGTTAAGCCACCCTTTTGCGGCAAGCACGGCCTGGGTCTGCCGGGCCACCGGCAGGCCGCAGTCTACAATCTTCACATGGCCGGGCAGCAAACTGCGCAGGGCCGGAATTAAAAACGGGTAATGGGTACACCCCAACACAAGCTGGTCTATCCCGGCTTCGAGCATGGGCGCCAGCAGGGTCTGCAGGCGGGCAGAGAGTTCCGGGTCTTCCAGGTTCCCCGATTCGATAAGCCGCACCAGCCCCACCCCTTCCTGCTCCAAAATGCGGATGCCCCCGGCATAGGCCTTGGAAGTCTCTGCAAACAACTCGCTGGCCAGGGTTCCACGGGTGGCCAGTACTCCTATCCGGCCTGTGCGGGAGTTCAGGGCAGCCGGTTTTATGGCCGGTTCAATACCGATAAAGGGAACTGGATAGTCGCGCCTGAGCTGGGCGATGGCATTGGTTGTGGCCGTATTGCAGGCCACCACAATAATCTTGCACCCGCGCTCGAGGAGCCACTCTGTATTCTTGCGGCTCAGGACGCGTATCTCCTCGGCGGGACGCTCCCCGTAAGGGGCATGGGCGCTGTCGGCCAGATACAGCGTATCTTCTGCCGGCAGCAGCTGCACGATTTCGTGCCAGACGGTAAGGCCGCCCACCCCGGAGTCGAATATCCCAATAGGAGCTTCGTTCATAGTGTTTCGAGCATACGCTCAAAAATAAAAAAACCGCCCGGTGTGGGGCGGTTTTTTTCGTGTTGTGATGCTCTTAGAAGCCTAATTCCTTTTTCACATCGGCGAGCAGATCCTTGCCGGTGGCGACAATTACGCCAGACCCCGGGCTTGAATCCAGCACATACTGGAAGCCTTGGGCAGCAGCCACTTTTTCAATGGCGGTCTTGGCCTTTTTGGAGATGGGTTCGAACAGTTCGGCCTGCTTTTTAGACAGTTCCTGCTGAGCAGCCTGCTGGGCCTCCCCGATATTGCGCTCGGCGCCCTGAAGTTCCAGGGCACGCTTCTGGTTTTCTTCTTCTGATTTTGAGCTGGCCTCGTTGTTGTATTGCGTGAACTTGTTCTGCAGTTCTTCCATGGAGCCCTGGATATCGGCCCGATAGGTTTCCTCCAGGCGCTTGAGTTCGGCCTGGGCAGCCTTCATCTCCGGCATGGCTTGCAAAAGCTGTCTCATCTGGGAGTCGTGATGGAGGTAGCGCAAGATGCCGAAACCGATGCCGTGATGGGGAACCGCGTTTAGCTGTTCTTTGGTTTGTTTGATAGCGTCGCCGGGTGTATGGG
>JBNKGM010000087.1:0-9992 GCA_050289825.1 Robiginitalea sp. | reverse complement strand
GTTTCGATTGACTTTCCTGCCAGTTCAGTGCCTTCGATGGCAGCATTTAACTTGGTCAGGTACCCGTTGTGGTGTTTGGTATAGTGAATCTCCATGGTGCGCGCATCGATATGCGGTTCCAGGGCATCGTATGAATAAGGCAAATTCGGCAGTTGAAAAGACATTTGAATTCAGGTTTTAAGGTTTCTATTGCAGTTCTTCAAAACTACGGATTTTAACAAACACAGACCTCTAATTATTTGTTAAGAACCTGATGAGTTTCCGTACTTTGCAAAGGATGAACGCGGCAGAAAGCCCCTTTCGAATATACGATGCCTCCGCAGGCTCGGGCAAGACCTATACCCTGACCCGCGAATACCTTATTCTGCTGCTTACCCCCGGGGCCGGGCAAGCCTTTCGCGAAATTCTGGCCATAACCTTCACCAACAAAGCCGTTGCCGAACTCAAGCAGCGTATCCTCTCCAAACTTAACGAGTTTTCCAGAACACCGGACGAGGGGAGTCGCTCCGACCTGTTCCGCTCGGTTCAGGAGGCGACCGGCACGGACTGGAAAGCGCTGCAGGCCCGTTCGGCCAGGGTGCTGCAGGAAATCCTCCATAATTACGCCTTTTTCGACGTATCGACCATCGACAAATTCAACCACCGGATTCTGCGCACTTTCGCTCAGGACCTGGACCTGCCTGCCCATTTCGAAGTGGTGCTCGACACCGACAGCCTGCTGCAGCGGGCCGTTGATGCCCTGATCCAGAAGGCCGGGGAAGAACGGGAGCTCACCCGGGTGCTCATCGATTTTGCGCTTGAAAAATCGGCCGAAGACCGGAGCTGGGACATCAGCAGGGATTTGCTGGAAACCGGAAAATTGCTGTTCGACGAGAACCAGTTCCCTTACCTGGCCGGATTACAGGATAAAAAGATGGCCGATTTCCAGGACCTGAGGGGCCGGTTGCAGGATCAATTGGGCCGCAGTGAAAAGGAACTTGTGCACATCGCCTCGGCCTTGCTGCAACGCATCGCAAACGAGGGGCTGGAACGACTCGACTTTAAGAACGGGTACTTTCCGGATTTTGTTCAAAAAGTGGCCGGGGGCCAATTCGAGCAGAATTTTGAGGCCGGGTGGAAACAGCACTTTGGGGAAGAAAACCTGTATTCGGGCAAAACCCCCGAGCCCAAAAAACAACTGCTCGAGGCGCTATTGCCTGAATTCAGCAGGGATTTTGAACAGATCAAACGCCTTATAAACAGGAGGAACTTCCTGGTAAATGCCTCAGCAAGCCTGGTGCCCTTCACCGTGCTGGGCCTGTTGGAAGGGGAGCTGGAACGCATCCAGCGCGAGGATAGCCTGTTGCCCATCGCCCGGTTCAATTCCATCATTGCCCGCGAACTGGCCTCCCAGCCTGTCCCGTACATCTATGAACGACTGGGCGAAAAGTACCGGCACTATTTCATCGACGAATTCCAGGACACTTCAGGCCTGCAATGGCAGAACCTGATACCCCTTGTAGGTAACGCCCTCGAAAGCGAAGACCTGCGCGGGCGACGCGGCTCGGTGGTCTTGGTGGGCGACGCCAAGCAGGCCATCTACCGGTGGCGGGGCGGGAATGCCGAGCAATTGCTGGGCCTGCTCGACGGCCCGGGTCCGTTTGTGTTTCCGCCTGTGGTGTATGACCTGCCGGTCAATTTTCGCAGCCGGCAAACCGTTATTGAATTCAACAACGACTTTTTCAGCCATGTGAGCGGGCACCTGGGCAGCGAGCTCTACCGAACACTTTTCAGGAATGGCAACCGGCAGCAACCCGACTCCCGAGAAGCCGGGCTGGTGAGCCTCGAATTTCTGCCGGCTGATACCGAGGAGGCCGAAACGGCCTACCTGGAAAGGTGCCTCGACCTGATCCGGGAACTGGAGACAGCCGGCTACCCGCACGACGCCCTGTGCATACTCACCCGCACGCGGCGGGAAGGGGTCCTGGTTTCTGACTACCTGATGAAAGCGGGCGTACCCGTGGTGTCATCCGAAACGCTTTTACTGGTAAACAATCCCGCCGTGCGCTTCCTGATTGCCCTACTCAGGCACCTGAGCCTGCCAGACGACCTCAGCCACAGGTACGGGATTCTCGAGTACCTGGCCCCTGAGGGGCCCGAGACGCACAGTTGGATCGCAGGCCACCTGCACCTGGTGGAGAAACTCCTGTCTGAGACCTATCGGTTTACCGCATCACAGCTCTCCCGAAGCCCGGTTTACGACATTCTTGAATACGCCATCAGACAGTTCGACCTGAAATCCGGGGATGACGCCTATCTGATCTTTCTTTTAGACCAGGCCCTGGAAGTTGGCCTGACCAGCGACGGCACCATAGGCACCTTCCTGGAGTACTGGGATCAGAAGCAGGAATCCCTCAGTCTCTCTGCCCCCGACGACCTGCCGGCCGTGCGGCTTATGACCATCCACAAATCAAAAGGACTGGAATTTCCGGTAGTAATTTTTCCCTTTGCCCACACCCCCATCCACCAGGAGTTTCAGGCCAAGTTGTGGATTCCCGTGGAAGCCGAAGCCTATTGCGGATTTCCATTCCTGCAGGTAAGCAAGAAAAAGGAGGTGGAGCAGTACGGGCCCGTGGAGGCTGAACGCTACAGGGACGACCGGGAAAAGCTCGAGCTGGATGCCTTCAATGTCTTGTACGTGGCCCATACCCGGGCCGTCGAGGCCCTTTTCGTGATTACCCGAGAGGAAGCCCCGGACAAGGCAGAGGTCCCCGGCAGTTATGCGGGCCTGTACGCTGACTTCTTACGGAAAAAGGGGCTTTGGAAAGACGGGGAAAGGCACTACAGGTTCGGCAGGCTCAATCCTTCCCCTGAAAGCAGGGAAAGGCCGGTTCGACAAAAGGTGGCATTCGGGTACAGCGCCCAGGACCGCTTATCGCTCCATCTGGTGACCCGGGCCAGCGCCCTGTGGGATTCACGCCAGGAAGCAGCCCGGCAATACGGCACTTTTCTGCATTACGGCCTCAGCCTGATCCGGAGCACTGCCGACATTCAGGCCGCCACAGGACAACTTTTGGCCGAAGGGCTTTTATCTGTATCACTGCGAGAGGGGTTTGAAAACCTGTGTCACAGGCTGGTAGAACACCCCTTGCTCAGCCCCTACTACACGCCCGGCTGGCAGGTCTACAATGAGAAGGACATTTTTGCCAAAAATGGCCTACTTTTGAGGCCTGACAGGCTGGTAATCCGTGGGGGTGAAGCTGCCCTGATCGATTATAAAACCGGGAAACCGAAACTGGAAGACCGCAACCAGCTGAAGCAGTATGCCGATACCCTCTCAGAAATGGGTTTTGCCGTAAAGCAGTCCATACTGGTCTATATATCGGATAATGTCATAACCCCAGAATGCATTTAAACTATGTACGGAGCCATTAAGTCTTATTTGGAAAACGAACTGCAAGCCATCCGGGAAGCCGGGTTGTTCAAAGAAGAGCGGATCATTACCTCACCCCAGGGTCCGGTTATAAAAATTTCGACCGGGCAGGAAGTGCTCAACTTCTGTGCAAACAATTACCTGGGCCTGTCTTCGCACCCTGAAGTCATCCAGGCCGCTAAAGACACCCTCGACAGCCATGGCTTTGGCATGTCGTCGGTGCGCTTTATCTGCGGCACCCAGGACATCCACAAAGATTTGGAGCAGACCATTGCCCGGTTTTACGGCACTGAAGACACTATTTTGTACGCGGCTGCCTTCGATGCCAACGGGGGCGTCTTCGAGCCCCTGCTGGGACCAGACGACGCCATTATCTCAGACGCGCTCAACCATGCCTCAATCATCGATGGGGTGCGGTTGTGCAAGGCACGGCGGTACCGTTACGCCAACGGCGATATGAAAGACCTTGAAGCCCAATTGAAACAGGCTTCTGCAGATGGCGCCCGCTTTAAGCTAATCGTCACCGACGGGGTGTTTTCAATGGACGGTCTGGTGGCCCCCCTCGACCAGATCTGCGACCTGGCCGAAGCCCACGAAGCCATGGTAATGATCGATGAGTGCCATGCGGCAGGGTTCATTGGCGAAACGGGCATAGGAACACTGGAGGAAAAAGGGGTGCTGGGCCGGGTCGATATCATTACCGGAACCCTGGGTAAAGCCCTGGGCGGAGCCATGGGCGGCTATACTACCGGCAAAAAGGAAATCATTGAAATGCTGCGGCAGCGTTCGCGTCCCTACCTGTTTTCGAACAGCCTGGCGCCTGCCATTGTAGGCGCTTCCATCAAGGTGTTTGAAATCCTGGGGCGTGACCAATCGCTCAAAAAACAACTAGACGCCAATACCGCCTATTTCAAAAAAGGCATGAAGGAAGCCGGGTTCGATATTATAGACGGCGATTCGGCCATCGTCCCCGTTATGCTGTACGATGCCAAGCTTTCGCAACAGATGGCTTCCCGCCTTTTGGAGAAAGGGATTTACGTGATTGGTTTCTTCTATCCGGTGGTGCCCCAGGGCAAAGCTCGGATACGGGTGCAACTCTCGGCCGCCCACCGGCGTGAACACCTCGATAAAGCACTGGCTGCATTCCGCGTTGTAGGCCGGGAACTCGGGGTTATCTGAGCATTTTCGGCCTGTTGAAAATGGCGTAAAAAAAAGAGTGCTAGATTTTGTTAATAATTTTTAACAACTTACATTTGCTTCTGATAAACACTTAAACTTAAAATTTTGAACATGAAACAGCTTAGCAGACTATTTGTTGTTGGCCTGCTCCTATTAGGGTTTAACAACATTCAAGCCCAGGATGAAAACAATCCCTGGCAAATAAGCATAGGTGTCAACGCTGTTGACGTATACCCTACAAACTCCGACAGGGCCATTAATCTTCCTCCTTACGAAACAGGCTCCATTTTCAGCGAGTATTTCAACGCAAACGACCACTGGAATATGCTGCCTTCTATTTCGTATGTTCATGTTTCGAAATATATCGGAGACGGATTCTCTTTCGGCGTACGCGGCTCTCTGAACCGTATTTCCAATTTGGGTGATACCAAGGCTGACGATCTCTCTTATTACGGAGTTGATGGAACGCTGAAGTACAACATCCTCGACGGCACCAAACTGCAGCCTTTCGTTGAGTTTGGCGGTGGTTACACCTGGGTGGATGAAATTGGTGCAGGAACCGTGAACGGAGGTGTTGGTCTGAGCTACTGGTTCAACGACTTCTTCGGTTTGACCGTTCAGACCCAATACAAGCACGCTTTCGAAGATTACGGCATGACCCACTTCCAGCACCTGGCCGGTCTGTCTGTACGCTTTGGCGGAACTGACACCGACGGTGACGGTATCTACGATCGCGACGATGCCTGTCCGGAAGTTGCCGGTCTGGAAGCCTTCAACGGCTGCCCCGACACAGATGGCGATGGTATCGAAGATTCCAAAGACAGCTGCCCGAACCAACCTGGTTCAAAAGAAATGAACGGATGTCCTGACTCTGACGGTGACGGTGTTGCCGACAAGGACGATGCCTGCCCGAACGAAGCTGGTCTGCCCGCCCTGGCTGGTTGCCCCGATGCTGATGGCGATGGTATTGCCGATAAAGATGATCAGTGCCCGAACGAGGCCGGTCCTGCCGCCAACAACGGATGCCCCTGGCCTGATTCTGACGGAGACGGCGTTCTTGACAAAGACGATTTGTGCCCGGACAAAGTGGGAACTGTAGCCAACCAAGGTTGCCCCGAAGTAACCGAAGCTGTTCAGAAAACCCTTCTGGACTACGCCAAGACCATTCTGTTCGACACTGGCAAATCTACCATCAAGCCTCAATCTCAGGAAGTACTCAACAACATCGTTGAAATCCTGAAAGAGTACCCGAATGCCAAGTTCACCATCGATGGTCACACCGACAGTGTAGGTAGCGCTTCTACCAACCAGAAACTTTCTGAAGAAAGGGCCTACTCGGTAATGAACTACCTGATCGAGAACGGCGTTGCTTCAAGCAGACTTTCAGCACACGGATACGGAGAAGATCGTCCGATCGCTTCAAACAACACAAGCGAAGGCCGGAGAACTAACCGCCGGGTTGAGATCAACCTCGTGAAGTAATAAAACAACAAATAGTTGTAAAAAGCCCTGGCTACCATGCCGGGGCTTTTTTATTTTTAGGCCATGGCGTCGTTTCTGGAATCTATCCTGGACCTTTACCCCGATTGGGAAGCCGATCCGGCCTCTCATGTTTTTGTGTTGCCCAGCAAACGGGCCGGTTTCTTTCTCAGAAACCTGATGGCGAACCGGGTAAAACGCGCCATGCTATCGCCTGAAATATGGAGCATAGAAGATTTTGTGGAGCGTATTTCCGGCCTGCGGTATGCCCAGGAACCGCATTTGCTGTTCAGCCTCTATGAGGCTTACCTCGATCAGGATGGACTCGAAAAGGAAGCCTTTGACGACTTTATAAAGTGGGGGGCGTTGCTGTTGCAAGACTTTAACGAGCTCGATCGCTACCTCATTGATGCCCCCTCCCTCTTCCAAACACTGGCAAACCTGAAAGAAATCCGCAACTGGTCGCCAGATGGTGGAAGTACGCCCATGATTGAACGCCGCATCGCCTTCTGGAAAGCCCTGTTGCCCATATACACACGTTACCGCGACAAACTGCTATCAGAAGGCATTGGCTACCAGGGGATGCTATACAGGCTCGCCGCAGAGCGCGTGGAACCCTTTTGTAAAAACCAGGCAGGCCGTCATTTTGTGTTTGCCGGATTTAACGCCCTAAACACTGCCGAAAGCCTTATTATCCGGAAATTCCTGCAAGCAGGAAATGGCCGTATCTATTGGGACGCCGACCCCTACTATGTCGACAACACCGCCCATGATGCTGGTTTGTTCCTCAGGCGCCATCTTGCCGATTGGCCTGAACTTCATGGGAAATTGCAGGGGATAAGTCCCCATTTCAAAGACGACAAAACAATTCGGCTCATTGGTTTGCCCAAGGCGGTTTCCCAAGCCAAGTACTGCGGCGGGCTACTGGCCGGGTTGGCCCGGAACAACCCGGAAGCCCTGAGTCGTACAGCCCTGGTTCTGGGCGATGAATCCCTTCTCAACCCGGTGCTTCACGGTTTACAGGAAGGGATTGGATCGGCCAACGTCACCATGGGATACCCTCTTCATGCCAGCCCCCTGGCCCAGTTGTTCCATCTGTTGCTAGACTTGCGCCTGCACAAAAGCCCTTCAGGCTGGCCCATTAAAGGAGTCCTCAAAGTGCTAAACCATCCCTTTTTGCAGCCCTGGTACCGAAAGGAAGGTTTCCGGGCAGGGCAGGCTCGCGCCGGACTCATCCGCGAAAATGCCTTTTTTGCCGGCCGCGCCGACTGGGAAAAAACCGACATGCCTGAGCGCGTGCATAAACTACTCTTCCCTTCAGAAAAGCTCTCTCCCCCAGAACAGGTTCAGAGCTTCATTAACCTGATCCACGCCCTTCGGGAGGCCTACCTGAATGAGAGCGACCGCCTTGCCCTGGAACACCTTTTCCGCTTTGACAGGTTGTTTACCCAATTGGAAAGCCTGTGTGCGGCTTATCCCTTTGTAAACGACCTCCGCGGCCTGCAGGCCCTTTTCCGGCAATTGCTGGCCGATGAAAAGCTCGATTTTGAGGGAGAGCCCCTGCAAGGCCTGCAAATCATGGGGATGCTCGAAAGCCGGAACCTCGACTTTGAAACCGTGATCATCACTTCCGTAAACGAGGGGATACTGCCTTCAGGCAAATCGAACAATTCATTCATCCCGTTCGACGTAAAGCGCGAATTCGGCCTGCCCACCTATAAGGAGAAAGACGCGGTATACGCCTATCACTTCTATCGGCTTTTACAGCGTGCCCGCAACATCTATATCTGCTACAATACCGAACCAGATGCCCTGGAAGGCACGGAGCCCAGCCGTTTCGTAAGCCAGCTGCGTACAGACCCCTTGCTGGAAGCCAGGGTCGAAAACCATATTGCTGCCCCGGAGGTAGGCCCTGGCCAGTATCCCCTTCGCGAAATAGCAAAAGACGAGGCCCTGTTGGCCCGCCTCAGGGAACTGGCCGAAAACGGCCTTTCACCGACTGCCCTGGCCCGTTACATCCAGGACCCCCTTGAATTTTACCGGAAAAACGTACTGGGTATTCCCGATTCGGACGAACTGGAAGAAACCGTTGCAGCCAACACCTTCGGCACCGTGCTTCACCAGGCCCTGGAAGATCTTTACGCCCCCCTGGTAGGCCAGGAGTTAAGCCCGGAAAGCCTGGGCAGGGCAAAAAAAGAAGCCCCGGCCCTGGTGAAAAAGGCCTTTGAGACGCACTACCTGAAAGGAAGCCAGGCCAAAGGGAAAAACCTGATCGCACTCCAGGTGCTGAACCAGCATATATCCCTATTCCTGGATCGGGAGATTGAGGCTTGCAGGCGGCAATCCGTTCGGGTTCTGGGTGTTGAGGCAAAACTTAAATTTCCCATCGAGGTTCCCGGGTTGGGATTCCCGGTTTTCATAAAGGGCACTGTTGACCGGATTGAGGAAGTAGATGGGAAATTGCAGATTGTGGATTACAAGTCTGGCCTGGTTAAGGCCAGTGAACTACGGATACCCGATTGGGATAGTTTACGATTGGCTCCCGAACGCGCCAAGGCCCTTCAGGTATTGTGCTACGCCTGGCTTTTTTCCCGCCAAACGCCCGGAAGAGCATTGCAGGCCGGGGTAATCTCCTTTAAAAACCTGAGGGAAGGCCGGTTGTGGTTTGGCCTCAAAATCGATACACGAAAGCAGGAACAGACTCTGGGCCCTGAGCAGCTCGGCTTTTTTGAAGAACAACTGGCCACGCTCATTCTGGAGCTATTTGATGTTCAAACGCCATTCCGCCCTGCCCAGGCCTAGTTTTTACTTGCGATCGGGCCGGCTGGGCCTTACCTCGATCTTACTCGGCAGGGTGCGGGGGTTCATTTGCAACAAATCGAGCACCAATTCCCCTATATCCTCGGGTTGGATTTTCCAGGCGTCCTTTTCAGACGGTTGATGGTCGTTAAAATGGGTAGCCACCGAGCCAGGCATAATGGTAGAAACCTTGATGTCATGTGGCCTAAGGTCGAGCATGACCGCCTGGGTAAAGCCCACCACACCAAACTTGGTGGCATTATACCCGGCTCCCGACGCAAAGAAATTGGCCCCGGCCAGGCTTGCCACCGTTATGTAATACCCCCTGGATTCCTTCAAGGCCGGCAAAGCGGCTTTGAGGGTATGAAAAATCCCGGTCAGGTTCGTGTCGATCATCTGCTGCCATTGGGTTTGGGTAAGTTCGTCTACAGGGGCGAAATGACCCACCCCTGCGTTGGCCACCACTACATCGAGGCGCCCCCAGCGGTACAGGATGGCCTTAACGGCTTCTTCTTCGTCTTCCAGCCGCGTTACGTCGGAAACCAAAGGCATGACCCGCTCCCGGTCTAAAGAATCTGCGGCTTTCCTGATCCTTTTTTCGTCCCGGCCACTGATTGCCACCCGCATGCCCTGGCTCAGTAACACCCGGGCTATGCCGTACCCGATTCCCATGCTGCCCCCCGTGATATAGGCCACTTTGTCTTTAACGTCTTCCATCTTTTTGTTTTACTAGGTCCATTAAAGATACGACCCCTGCCCCAACCAAAAAAAACACAACTGCTTTTGAGATTTGGATAAAAAACGTATTTTTGCCGTCTAGTTCAACGGGGGATTAGCTCAGCTGGCTAGAGCGCTTGCATGGCATGCAAGAGGTCACCGGTTCGACTCCGGTATTCTCCACTGATCAAGCGCAATTTACATTGCGCGAATTAGAAATAAGAAAAACCGCCAAGCCTCGCTTGAGCGGTTTTTTGTTTTCTAAGGCGCCCATGCCGCCAGGCATGGCAAAAGCAATGTAAATTGCATTTGCAGGACGGGAGATTGTCCGGAGCAGCAAAGCTACTCCGGCAATCTCGGCCAGCGCACCATCTGGCTCCTCGCTAAAATAGCTCCACCGGAGCTA
>JBNKGM010000086.1:0-10483 GCA_050289825.1 Robiginitalea sp. | reverse complement strand
TCCAGCAGCATCAGGGAGGTATCCTGCGCCAGGGCCCGGGCGATCAGGGCCCGTTGCAGTTGCCCGTCACTCAGGTTGTGGCACGGGTGCTCAGACAGCGACAACAGCTCCATGCGGTCCAGGGCCTGGGCGATGATGGCCCGGTCTGTCGCACCCAGCTGCCCGAGCCAGTTTGTGTACGGGTAACGCCCCAGGCTTACCAACTCGCGAACGGTCAGGTTTCGCGAAGCCGGCGGCTCGGTCAGCACCACGCTCAGCCACTCGGCCCGCTTTGAAGGCGGCATTTCAGACAGGGAAACCTCCCTTATGTAGATGGCCCCGCCAAGGGCGGGCTGCATGCCGGCAAGGGTGCGCAGCAGGGTCGATTTCCCCACCCCGTTTACCCCCACCACGGCGGTGAGGCTGCCCTCGGGCAGTGTAAAGGAAAGCCCTTCTGTTAGCACCAGGGGGTCTTTTCTTCCCCCATAGCCGATACACAGGTTGTTGGTATGCAAAGCTCGGGTTATCGAAGGGGAATCGGGCATGGACTATGCGGTTGGGTGTTGGTTGCGAATGTAGGGGCTGCCGGCCTAAAATCCTAGCCGGGCGCTCAGAACAGCATTTTGTTGCGGCGCACCAACAGCCAGATCACCACCGGCGCCCCGAGTACCGAGGTAATGGCGTTTATGGGCAGTACATAGGAAGAAAAGGGCCATTGGGCCACCGTATCGCAGGCCAGCATGAGCAAGGCTCCGCTCAAAGCCACGCCGGGCAGCAGCACCCGGTGGTCCGAACTGCCCAGCCACTGGCGTGTCAGGTGGGGCACGGCCAGTCCCACAAAGGCAATGGGCCCCGCAAAGGCGGTTATACCCCCGGCCAGCAGGCTGGTGGCCAGAATGATCCAGAACCGGAGTCGCCTAAGGGAGATTCCCATACTCTGTGCGTATCGCTCGCCCAACAGCAGGGCATTGAGCGATTTGAGCAGCCAGAGGCCAATGCCAAAACCGGCCAGGCAGACCAGGGCCAGTATGCCTACCTGTGGCCAGCTCAGGCTGCCCAGGCTGCCATACGACCAGAAAATATACTGCTGCAATTGTTCGGCATCGGAGAAAGAAGCCAGCACAGTTACCAGGGCCGAGGTAATGCTCCCGAACATAAGCCCCACGATGAGCAGGGCCATCGCGTCTTTTAAGCGGGAGCTCACCAGCAAAACGGTAAGCAAAACCAGCAGGCTGCCCAGGCTGCTGGCAACTGCCAGGGCTGTATCGGATACCAGAATGCCGGCGGCCCAGCCCCCCAGGAGCGACCCGCCGAGGATGAGCATGGCGGCCCCGAGGCTTGCCCCGGAACTGATCCCGAGGACGAAGGGCCCGGCCAGGGGGTTTCGGAACAGGGTTTGCATAAGCAGGCCGCTCAGGGAGAGCCCACTGCCCACCAGCACGGCCGTCAGGGCTTTTGGCATTCGGTATTCCCAGATGATATACTGCCAGCTGCCTGGCCCGGCATCCCCTCCAAGAAGTATGGTCAGGGAATCCGCGGGTGGAATGGCGGCCGATCCGAATAACAGGTTAAAAACCAGGGCTACCAGCAGGGCGAGGCCCAGCCAGGCAAATCGTTTTGGGAAAGAATTTCGCCCCGACATCTATTCCAGCGGTTTGAAAAAGACGGGCTCGTAGTCGGGCAACAGGCCGGGGTGGAGGTAGTAGATGAGGTCCTGCAACACCCAGTCGGGTCGCGCCGGCCCGAGCTCAAAGTACAACATTCCACCCCCGGGGCCTTTGCTGCGCGCATAGGTATAAATCTTTCGTTCGCGGAATGCCCGGAATTGCTCGTAATGGGCATTGGCGGCCTGCATTTCTTCGTAAGAGGTGTATTGGGAAGGGGCCAGCCAGAACGCGGCCTCCCGGCCCTGTTCGAGCACGGCTTCCAGGCTCAGCGAAAGGCTACCCGTACCCGGGGATTCGGTCCAGAGGTAAGTGGCATGGGCATCGCGCAAAAAAGTGGCGGCCCAGCTCTCCCCGGCGGGCAGGTACCATATGTCGCGGTACAGGGCTCCGCTCAGCACGGTGGGGCTATCGGGGGCGCCTGCTGCCAAGTCGCGGGCCAGCAGATAATTGGCCTCTATCTCCCCGAACAGGCGTTTGGCCTCCTGTTGCTGCCCGAGCAGCAACCCAAAAAATTTGATCCATTCTGCTTTTCCAAGCGGGCTTTGTTCCATCCAGTCGCCGTTGTAGATCACAGGGATGCCGGCATCCTGCAAGGGGCGGTAGGCACGGGGGGCCTCTGTAACGCCAAAGCCGACCAACAGGTCGGGCCGCAGTTCCAGCACTTTCTCGGTATTGAGTTGTTCGTTGGCGCCCAGTTCTGCCACGGCACCGGCCTCGATACGGCTGCGGGTCAGGGGCGATGAAATGTAGTCCAGGCCAGGGAAGCCGGCCAGTTTCTCAACCGCCCCGAGGGCTTCCAGGGCCGGGATGTGGGTGGTAGAGGTCAGTACTATCCGCTTGAGCGGCAGGCGTACGATGGCATCGAATGACTCCGGGTCGGGAACCGATTCAGGGGCCTTGCCCGGGGGCAAAAGTACGTAGCGGTAGGGGCGGCCGGCCTCAGGCCAGGGCCCTGAAACCGTAAGGTAGACTGTGCCTGCCGCATCCTGGCTGGCGGTAAAGCCCTTGGCGTACTTCAAGGGGATTTCGGTAAGGGGGCCCGCGGTGCTGTCAGGGCTGTTCCGGTTTGAGTCCCGGCAGGCTCCCGAAAGCAGTACCAATAAAAAAATCGC
The DNA here is from genome assembly GCA_050289825.1 of Robiginitalea sp. GTDB lineage: Bacteria > Bacteroidota > Bacteroidia > Flavobacteriales > Flavobacteriaceae > Robiginitalea. The sequence continues at coordinate 7,725 of JBNKGM010000086.1, read as the reverse complement.
AGGCCAGGTTTTCATGCGCATGGGCTTGTAGGCCTAAAAATAGGTCGAAAAGTCGGGGCGGCAAAAGCAGGCCCATTCAGATGTAAAAAGTCCTCATAAAAAAAGCCCCCCGGGGGGAGGGCTTTTCAGTTTTACTGTATGCCTGCCGGCCTTGCGACTTCGGGCAGGTGCAATTCTTTGTCGAGCACCATATTGTCGCGAAGCGGCTTGAACATGCCGCTGTGGGTAAATATCTCAAAGGGCGCTGCGGCCTGCAGGCCCGTTTTGGCCGATACCCCGGTAATTTCCTGTATGGCCCGGGCCAGTAGGGGTTCGTTGGCATCGCCCAGCACGCCCATGTTTTCCAGGTCTTCACGCACTTCGATATCGGGAACGAAGCCGCTGGTATAATCTGAAAACTGAACCGAATTCTCATTGCGGCCCACCAGGGGCTGAATGGCCCATTGGTTGTCGGGGTTGATGAAATTTTCGCGGGCGGGCGAATAGATGAACGGGGCCCCCGGACGGTCGGGGTCGTCTACCATGGTCAGGGAAAACTCATTCTTACCGGTGGTGGTGGTGCCGATTTTGATTACGTCGATATAGGGGTCTAATCCGTTGATTACCAATTCGCTGGCAGATGCCGTGCCCCGGGAGGTCAGGACGTACACCCGGCTCAGGTTCAGCGAGTTGATGGGAGTTCCTGCTCCTGTGACATCTGCAAAATAATCGTTCAGGGCGGTGGGGTCGTCGCGCGTAAAGGCTGCCTGTATTTTGTCGTTCCACCGCTGGCGCAGGTAGAGGTCGTTGGTGCGCCGGCCATAAATCATGCTCGAGAGCAACCGCGACGAATTCACAGAGCCCCCGCTGTTGTAGCGCAGGTCGAGTACCAGGTCGGTTACCCCGTCGTTGACCAGCACCCCGAAGGCGTCGTTCAGGTCTTCGTCGAATTCATTCGTAAACCCATTGTACATGAGGTAGCCGATCTTCTGCCCGTTGATGTCGAACGATTTGACCAGGAATACCGGGTTTTCCACCAGGCCTTCCTCTTTGGTCAGGGTTACTTCCTTCCCGTTGGCGGTAAGCACCCCCCCGGCCAGGTCGGCCATTTTCAGGGTATAGGTGGCATTGTCGCCGAACAGCAGGTTAATGTAGTTGCCGCCGTTGAGGTCCTGGTTGTCTACGCCCATAAAGATCTCGCCCCGCTCGATATCGGCCAGGGCCGCGTTCGAGTTGGGCACGATATAGCGCACCGCCCCGAATACCGGGTCGGTGGCATCGAGCTGGTTGTTCCCATTGGCATCGTTATAAGTAAGGCCGAATTCCAGCCCGTTGCTGCGCGAAATGCCCGCCAGGTTCTGGGTGAGCTCCTTATAGTCTTGATTCAGGAAGGAAAAGCGGTCTTGCGAAAAGGTAAGTTTATTGAAGAAAAAGGCCTGGGGGTCTGTTTCGGAGGCCAGGAATTCCGTGTATTCGTCCATAGTGGCAAACCGGTCGTCGGCCAGGTCGGGAACATCGCCCTGCCAGAAGTACCACAGGTTCATGGCCTGCCACATAAAATTCTGGACGGTGACATTGGCATTGGGGTCTGGGTCGGGGCCGCCGGGCCCCAGGGTTTCACTGTCTTTGCTGCAGGCCAGCACAAGCAGGCCCGCAACCAGGTATACAAACTTTTTCACGATCAATTTTTTTCTAAAGATTTGAGACAAATACCGTTCCACTTTTCATGCAACGGGTAGGGCGAAAACCTTGTATAAAAGCGGGTTACCGGCTTAAATACGTAATTTTGCAAGAGCCAATTTAGCTACATACCCCCACATAAAAAATTTTTTGTAACAATTTTAAGGCTATTTCGTCTCCCTTTTAAAAGCATACGTCGAAAAGCCATGCAGGCCATAAGTTACCCGACCAATATGACCCAATCTGAGTTCCTGAACCTGGTGATGCCCTTTAAGGACAAGCTCTTTAGGATGGCCAAACGGCTGTTGGTTTCTACAGAGGAAGCCGAAGACGCCACCCAGGAGGTTCTCCTGAAACTGTGGGCGGGCAAGCGGAACATGGGCCGGTATAAAAATGTGGAGGCGTTTGCGATGACCATGACCAAGAATTTTTGCCTAGACCGCCTCAAGTCGAAGCAGTCGGGCAACCTGAAACTGGTGCACAGCAATTACGCCGATTCGCAGGCGAGCCTGCAACGGCAGCTCGAAGCCGAAGACAGCGTTTCCTGGGTAGAGCGCATTATGCAGGAACTGCCCGAACAGCAGCGCATGATTCTGCAGCTGCGCGATGTAGAGGCATACGAATTTGAAGAAATCGAGGCCATGCTCGATATGAAACCCACGGCAGTGCGCGTGGCCCTTTCCAGGGCACGGAAGGCCGTACGAGACAAATTAATAGAAAAACACCGCTATGGAATCGGATAGAATAGAACGATTGTTGGAAAAATACTTTGAGGCGGCCACCACGGCAGCTGAAGAGCAGGAGCTCCGGACGTATTTTGCAGGGGAAGGGGTAGCCCCCCACCTGCGCGCGTACGCCCCCATGTTCTCCTATTTCAAACAGGCCAAAAACGAGCGGTTTACCCGGCAGGTTCCATTAAAACCCAGAAGAACCCGAGTGATTCAGTGGATTTCCGTTGCCGCGGTAGCCGTGTTGATGCTAGGCCTGTACCTCGGGAATCAATACCGAGAACAGCGCGAGGCGGAGTACGCCTACCAGCAGACCCGGAAGGCACTGGGCCTGATTGCGCAAAACCTGGACCGGGGAACCCAAAAGGTGGCCCGCCTGGGTGAATTCGAAGAAGCCAAACAAAAAATTTACAAAAACTAGTAAAAACGTAAAACGATGAAAAAGTTACTGATTCTTGCAGCCCTGCTGGCAACCCCCCTGTTGGGCAGCGCACAATCTATCTTTGACAAATACGAGGAAATGGACGAGGTGAGTTCCGTGATCGTGAACAAGAACATGTTCGAGCTCCTCATGAAGATGGATGTAGACGTAGACGACCCGGAGGCCAAGGAGTTCATGGATATCGCCAAGAGCCTCAGCGGTGTAAAGGTCTTTATTACCGAAGACAAGGCGGTTTCGGCCGACATGAAAACCACGGTAGACCGCTACCTGAAATCGTCTTCCTTAAGCGAGCTGATGCGCGTGAAAGACAAAGACACCAATGTGAAGTTCTACATCCGCCAGGGTAAAGACAGCGACCACGTAAGCGAATTGCTGATGTTCGTAACCGGCATCAACAACGACAATGTACAGGTAAACGACCGCAAGATCGAGACCGTGTTGCTCACCCTTACCGGCGACATCGACCTGACCAAGATCGGCGCGCTCACCAAAAAGATGAACCTGCCCGAAGAACTGAACCAGGCCGAGAAATCGAAATCCAAAGGATAAAAACAACCCCCCTGCCGCAGCCCCGGCTGCGGCAGGGTATTTTAATCGCATCACTATGAAACGCATTTATGGGCTTAAAGCCTGGATGTTTGCTGCCCTGGCCCTATTACTGGTACTGGGGAGTTGTGCCGGCACGCAGAGCCTGCAGGAATATTTTGTGGACAATGCCGAGAACCCCAACTTCCTTTCCCTCGATATTCCGGCCAACATCCTGAAGCTCGATGAAACAGAGCTCAGCGACGAGGAGCGCGAAGCCATGGCAAGCCTGCGCAAGCTGAATATCCTGGCCTTTCGGAAAACCGAGGCCAATGCCGCAGCCTATACCGAAGAGAGTGCCAAAGTAAAAGCCATTCTGAAGAACCCCGACTTCAAGGAGCTCATGAAACTCAATACCCAGTACGGGAAGGGCGTGGTAAAATACCTGGGCAGCGATGACGCTATTGACGAGGTGATCATCTTCGGCGACAGCCGCGAGAAGGGCTTTGCCCTGGTGCGGGTGCTCGGGAAAAAGATGAACCCGGCCCATTTTATGCAGGTGATGCAGGCCCTCCAAAACTCCGACCTGGAAGGGCAGGGGCTGGGCGACCTCGCCGGCCTGCTGAAAGGCTGAGACGGTTTTAAAAATAAAAAGGAAAACCCGCCGTTTGCACGGCGGGTTTTTTGTCGTTTAAGGATAGGGTTGACGCAGGTCGCCGGGCTTCAGATCCCCGTGTAATTGTCGGGTCGCAGCCCCTTCAGTTCTTCCCTGACCCCCGGGTCTACATCTAGGGTGTCAATAAAGGCCGCCAGGGTTTCGGGCCCTATTTTATCGTTGGTACGGGTAAGCCCTTTTAGGGCCTCATAGGGGTTCGGGTAGCCTTCGCGCCTGAGGATGGTCTGTATGGCCTCTGCCACAACCGCCCAGTTGTTTTCCAGGTCTTCCTGCAGCCTCGCCTCGTTGAGCAGGAGTTTGTCGAGGCCCTTCTGGCTGGCCTGGAAGGCGATAAGGGTGTGCGCCAGCGGCACGCCGATGTTCCTGAGCACGGTGCTGTCGGTCAGGTCGCGTTGCAGGCGGGAAACGGGCAGTTTGGCCGCCAGGTGTTCGAACAGGGCATTGGCGATGCCCAGGTTGCCTTCCGAATTCTCGAAGTCGATGGGGTTCACTTTATGGGGCATGGCCGATGAGCCCACTTCCCCTTCCTTGATGCGCTGCTTGAAGTAATCCATGGAAATATAGGTCCACAGGTCGCGGTCGAGGTCGATCAAGATGGTGTTGATGCGTTTGAGCCCGTCGAAGAGGGCCGCCATATGGTCGTAGTGTTCGATCTGGGTGGTGGGGAAGGAGTAGTGCAGCCCCAGGGTTTCTTCCACGAACCGACGCCCGAAGGCCTTCCAGTCGATTTCGGGGTAGGCTATATGGTGGGCGTTGAAGTTGCCAGTGGCGCCGCCAAACTTGGCGGCGTGCATGCAGTTGTTGAGCAGGCCCAGTTGTTCCCTGAAGCGAACCACGAATACTTCCAGCTCTTTACCCAGGCGGGTGGGCGAGGCCGGCTGCCCGTGGGTGCGGGCCAGCATGGGGATGTGCGCCCAATCTGCGGCCAGCCCCTCCAGTTTCTGGATCAGCGCTTTCAGGCCGGGCAGGTATACCGCATTTACGGCTTCCTGCAGGGAGAGCGGAATGGCGGTGTTGTTGATATCCTGGGAAGTGAGCCCGAAATGCACAAATTCCTTGCTGGCACCCAGCCCCAGGCGCTCGAAGCGTTCCTTGATAAAGTACTCTACCGCCTTCACGTCGTGGTTGGTAATCTTCTCGATTTCCTTGATGGCCTGGGCGTCTTCGGCCCTGAAATCGAGGTAAAGGCTGCGCATGGCCCCGAAAGCCGACCGGTCAATCCCTTTCAGCTGGGGAAGGGGGAGCTCGCAGAGGGCAATGAAATACTCCACTTCGATACGAATGCGGTAGCGAATCAGGGCGGCCTCAGAGAAATAGGCGCTCAGTGCGCTCACTTTGGCCTGGTAGCGACCGTCTATCGGAGAGATGGCATGAAGGGAATCGGAGCCCATATCGGTGGATGCATTTAGGAAAGGGCAAAGATAGGCATTACCGCGGTTTTTCAAGCAGTTTCAGTATACGGCGTGCCCGGGCCTGGTAGCCGGCGCTGCCTTGCGGATAGCCTTGTTGCAGGATGGCCCGCAGTTCGTCGTGTATCCAGGCCTCATCCAGGCCCAGCAGGTACAGGGTGCGCATGCTGTACGCTTTTGGGGCAATCGGGTAGGGGCCGATGAGCCAGTCGAAACAGGCAGCCGCCATGCGCTCCCGCTGTTCATGGCTCAAAGGCGGTACAGGGTCTGTCGGGCCTGGCTCATAGTACGCTTCGGCCAGCAATTCACAGATTTTGGCCATGGCCCTGATGGCCGATTCGGAGCACATTCCGGCCAGCCCCTTCGTAAACGCCTCCAGGTGGGGGTACAGGGCGCTCAGGTCGGCTTTACACACAAACTCCGTCACCCAGGCTGCCCGGCAGCCGATGGGCGGGTCGTGGCCGAGGCCGATTTCGAGGAGCGGCCCAAACCACTGCAAATGCTGCCGTATCTCCTGCGCCATGCGCAAACGCTCCTCCCGGGAGGCGTTTACATAATCGAGCCGCCGTAGCAGTTGAGTTTTAACGTCCAATACCGTACTTTAGCTTGAAAGGTTCGAACCATGAAAATAGGAAAAAAAATAGCCTGGGCCCTGTTGGTCGTATTGGTCGGGATGCAGTTCATACGACCTGAGAAGAATCAGGACAGCAGCGACCACCTGGCTGCCTTCCTTTCTGAAACCAATCCGCCTGCCGAGGTGCGGGAATTGCTGAAAACCGGCTGCTTTGACTGCCACAGCAACCAAACCGAGTATCCCTGGTACAATTCGGTGGCGCCGGTTTCATACTGGCTGGCAGGCCATGTGAATGACGGGAAAAAACACCTGAATTTTTCGGCCTGGGATACCTACGACGCCAAACGCAAAGACCACAAACTCGAAGAAGTGGTCGAAACGGTGAAGGAAGGGGAAATGCCGCTCAATTCCTACACCTGGACCCACGAGGCGGCGCGCCTTACCCAGGAGCAGCGCGAGGCCATTACCGCCTGGGCCCAGCAGACCCGGGCCCTGTATGCCCTAGGCGGGCGGCCAGAATAGGCAGCCCCACGGCGGCCCGCTCCACAATGATCTCCAGGGCGTCGAATTGTCCCCGGGAAACCTGGGGGGCCGGGTCTACAAAGTACAAGGGGGCCCCAGGCGGCTTAAAATGTACCAGGCTGGCTGCGGGGTACACCTGCATGGAGGTGCCCACGATTATCATTAAATCGGCCTGAGAGGCCAGCAACGCTGCCCTGGGTAGCAAAGGCACTTCTTCTCCGAACCAGACAATATGGGGTCGGAGCTGGAACCCGGCCCTGCAGCAGTCGCCCAGCCTGATGTCGCCCCTCCAGGGAAGTACTTCACCCTGTGGCCCGGTACTGCGCGCTTTGAGCAATTCCCCGTGCAGGTGCAGCACCTGTCTGCTGCCGGCCCGCTCGTGCAAATCGTCTACATTCTGGGTAATGACCTGCACGTCGAATTCCGATTCCAGGGAAGCCAGGGCCCGATGCCCGGCATTGGGTTCGGCCTCGAGCAGCTGCCGCCGCCGCTGGTTATAGAAATCGAGCACCAAGGCGGGTTGCCGGGCAAATCCCCGGGGCGTGGCCACCTCCGTTACGTCGTGGCCTTCCCAGAGCCCGTCGGCATCGCGAAAGGTCTTGAGGCCGCTGTCTGCACTCATGCCGGCCCCGCTCAAAACTACCAGTTTTCGCTTCAAATGGTTAATTTTAGGGCAGCCCCCAATACAGGGGCCGCAACCCGTTAAAGATACGCATGGATCTTCGCAAACTGGCCTATCTGGAATCCTTTCTCTCGCCGCGCAGGTTAGAGCGCTTCAGCGAAATCCTCGCCAGGCGTACCCGCCATATCACCGTGGCCCTGGAAGATGTATACCAGATGCACAATGCGAGTGCCGTTATTCGATCGTGCGATGTGTTCGGCATACAGGATGCCCACCTGATCGAGGCCCGCTTCGGCCGGCGACTCGATAAAAAAATCGCCATGGGCGCCCAGAAGTGGGTCGATGTCGCACGTTACGACACCACGGAATCATGTCTGGAAACCCTGCACCGGCGGGGTTACCGCATTGTGGCTACCAGCCCTCGCGAAGGCAATCTGAGCCCGGGAGAATTGCCGCTCGACCAGCCGGTGGCCCTCTTTTTTGGCACGGAGAAAGAAGGGCTCAGCAAGCAGGTGCTTGACAGGGCCGACGCCGCGGTGCGGATTCCAATGGTAGGCTTTACGGAGAG
>JBNKGM010000085.1:0-10483 GCA_050289825.1 Robiginitalea sp. | reverse complement strand
GGCTGGAAACCTACGGCCAGACCAACGAGGGCCGGCCCCTGTTGATTGCCCAGCTCTCTGCCCCTGCTAATATGCAGCGCCTGGAAGCCATCCGCCAGGCTCACCTGGAAGGCCTAAAGGGAAAAGGCGTTGCCCAAACGGCCATCGTCTGGATGAGCTACAACGTGCACGGGAACGAAAGCGTGAGCACCGAGGCCTCCATGCAGACCTTGTACGAGCTGCTCACTTCGAAAAGCGCCTACCTCGAAAACTCGTTGGTGATACTCGACCCCTGCATCAACCCCGACGGGCGCGACCGCTATGTGAACTGGTACAACCAGTATAAAAACACCCCCTACCAGGTCGACCCCAACAGCACCGAGCACCACGAGGGCTGGTGGAGCGGCCGCAGCAACCACTATATGTTCGACCTGAACCGCGACTGGGCCTGGCTCACCCAGGTCGAAAGCCAGCAAAGGCTGGTAAGGTACCAGCAATGGATGCCCCACGTACACGTCGATTTCCACGAGCAGGGGGTAGACGCACCTTATTACTTCGCCCCGGCAGCAGAGCCCTACCACGAGGTCATAACGCCCTTCCAGCGCGCCTTCCAGGATTCCATCGGCCGTAACCACGCCAAATATTTCGACGCCAACGGCTGGTTTTACTTCACTAAGGAGGTGTTCGACCTGTTCTACCCGAGCTACGGCGACACCTACCCCACCTACAACGGCGCCATAGGCATGACCTACGAACAGGGGGGCAGCGGCCGGGCCGGGCTGGGCGTGCTCACCTCCAACGGCGACACCCTGACCCTGAAAGACCGCATCGCCCACCACCTGACCACCGGCCTGAGCACCGTGGAAATGGCCGCGCGCCATGCCGGGACGCTCAATTCGGAATTCCGGAAATTTTACGGTCAGCCGCGTAACTTCAAGTATAAAAGCTTTGCGCTAAACGGCAACGAAGACGCCATAAGGTCCCTGACCGGCCTGCTAAAAAAGCATCAAATCGAATACGGCTTCGCCAAAAAGGGCACAGCCAAAGGCCTGCGCTACGACAGTCAGAAAAACGGCACCATGGCCCTCGATGGGCGCACCCTGATCGTGCCTGCCGACCAGACCAAAGGGACCCTTGTAACAGTGCTTTTTGAGCCCAATGCCCGGCTGAGCGACTCCCTGACCTACGACATCACAGCCTGGTCGCTACCCTATGCTTATGGCCTGGAAACACTGGCATCTGAAACAGCCCTGCCCTATGAACCAGGCCAATCTACCGTCTATCCACCTCAGGTGAATCCGAAGGCCTATGCCTACCTGACCGACTGGACGGGAATGGACGATGCCCGATTTTTGGGCGACCTCTTGCAGGCCGGCATACGCGTACGCAAGGCTTACAGGCCCTTTCGCCTTGAAGGACACTGGTACGACCGTGGCACCCTAATCATTACCCGAGGCGACAACCGATCAGCCGCCGATTTTGACCGCACCCTGGCCGAACTGGCCGGCAAGCATGGCAAAAACCTTTCGGCTGTGGCTAGTGGGCTTGTAGAAAAGGGCAAAGATTTCGGCTCGCGCTACGTGGGCGAGATCAAGCCCGTAAAAGTGGCGGTGTTGGCCGGGGAGCCGGCCTCGTCCCTGCGTTTCGGGGAAATCTGGCACTTCTTTGAACAGCAGCTGCACTACCCCCTAACCGTTCTTGACTCAGATTACTTCGACCGGGTAAACCTGCATGCCTACGACGTGCTAGTGCTGTCCGACGGGTACGGGTACCGGGGCTTTTTGAACGAGAAACGCCGCGCCGCCCTGGCCGATTGGGTGCGGGCCGGCGGGAAGCTCATCGCGATGGGGCAGGCCCTGGACGGCCTGCAGGGCGATTCCGGTTTTTCCATCGCCGGGAAGGAGAAAGATTCGGCAGCCCTTGACAGCGTGCAGCCCGAACCCTTTGAAGGTACCGAGCGCGAACGCATCAAATCAGAGATTACCGGGGCCATCTTTAAAGTGAAGGTAGACCCGACCCACCCCCTGGCCTTCGGCTACCCAGATACCTACTACACCCTGAAGCTGGGCAGCAATGCCTACGGCTTCCTGGAAGGGGGCACCGTGGCCTACCTGGAAGGCAATCCGAAGCCCATGGCCGGTTTTGCGGGCAGCGAGGCCTTGAAACGCATCCCGGAATCTTTGGTTTTCGGGGCCGAACGCCTGGGCCGGGGCCAGGTAATTTACCTGGCCGACAACCCGCTTTTCCGCGGGTTTTGGGAAAACGGGAAGCTCTTCTTTGCCAATGCCCTGTTTATGGTGGATTAAACCCGGGGAGCGAAGCAACCCCCTGATTTGAGGTTGCAGAGCATTGCATTAACTTGAATCCCGGGGATTTGGGGCATTTCCCCTGAAAAAGAACAAGGCCCAAAGCGCGGGATTATTACAATCCCCTGAACTTTGAACCTTGCTCTATTCGCCTCCGCCGAAGCACCCTGGGTGCGAAGGCTGAAAATTCCATTAGCACATTGACAAATTAGCACATTGGTTACTTGCCAAATTCGCTAATTATTCACCCCTAGGTCACCACATCGGGCGCATAGTTGCCAATGCCCTCAGGGCTGTCGAGCAGGGCCGCATCGAAGTCGATTTCATCGATGGGTTTTACCCGCTGGGCCTCGGCATCCCATTCGATGCGTCGGCCGAGTTTCCAGGAAAGGCCTGCCATGTGTGCCGAGATCGCCTCTTCAAAGCCTTGCTGGATGCCGCAGCTAACCGGGCCGTTGTTGCGGATGGCGCTGAGCCATTCCCGCATGTGCAGGAAGGTGGAATCGACCCGCTTGCCGTCTATGTAGGTCCACATGAGGCCCTTGTCGGCAAAATACTGAGAGGTGGCCGAAGACACGCCGTCAAGTGCCGAGGCGGCAGGGTTGTACTGGTAAATGGGCGTTTGGGGCGCCATTTTGCCTTCTTCCAGCTGGGCGAGGTAACGGGTAGACTCCCCGTCGGGCCAGATGGTAAGGGAGTTGCCCAGTTCCATGCTGGCATCGTGCCCCATCAGCACGGTGGGCCGGTTCAGGGTGTTGCCCAGGGTGGCGCTGTATACAAAGGTCATCCCTTTCTCCTTGCCGGGTTGCTGGCTGGTACCGGTGCTGAAATCGGGGAATTCGAAGTTGGCCTGGAACACGTCGGGCACGTTGCGTGCGTCGCGGTGGGTGTAGATGCCTCCCGAAGCCATCACCGACTTGGGAATGCCCATGCCCAGCACGCAGTTCAGGCGGTCGTAGTCGTGGGTGAGCAGGTCGCCCGACAGGCCTGAGCCGTAGGCCCACCATTTCCGCCAACGGAAGAAGTGGTTCTTATTGAAGGGGATTTGCGGGGCATTGCCAAGGAACTGGGCCCAGTCGATGGTATCGGGCGTGGCGTCGGGCCGGATTTCATAGTTCCAGGCGCCGTTGTCATCGTTCCGGTTCGTATTGGTGGTAATCAGGGACACATGCCCCAGGATACCCTTGGAAATAATATCCTGGGCCGTCTTGAAGCTAAGTGTTTGGCGGTGCTGGTGCCCTACCTGCAGAATGGCCTTCGAATTCAGAGCCACTTCGCGCAGCTCATAGGTTTCCGACAGGTTATGGGTCATCGGTTTTTCCACGTACACGTGCACGTTGTTGCGCAGGGCTTCCATGGCTATGGGGGCGTGCCAGTGGTCGGGGGTGGCCACAACCACCGCCTCGACATCCCCGCTGGCGATCATCTCCTGGAAGGTGCGGTAGCGTTTGATGGGCTGCTCGTCGGTAGCGAAAGAGCGGATGGCCCTCTCGGCCCGGTAATCGTAGATATCGCAGATGCCGGCGATGCGCACATTCAGCTTGTCCTGGTTATTGAAGTCTTCCAGGGCGGTAAAGGGCCGGTTTTCGGCTTTAGCCAGGGCGGTGGCCTCTTCCATTTCGGCAATCCACTCCTGGGTGGCGTAGCCCAGGGCGCGGCAGAGCTGTTCGCCCCTGATGCCGAAGCCGATGATCCCCACCTTAACGGGCTCGCCGCCTATGGCCGGCACGGCCGGCGGCAGGGAGGGTGATATGTTCAGGGTTTCCAACAGGAGGTCACGCTCCCGTTTCTTGCCTACGGTGGCGGAAGCGCCTGCCCACCAAACGGCTCCCAAAATGGGGAGGCCTCCCATGCCCAGGAGGGCTTCGCGTCTTGTCCAGCTCATGATAATTCGGTTTTAGGGGTGGATGATTTCGGTTTCAGCAGTCGGGCCAGGCCAATATAACTGCCGGTGGGCTGCAGGAAAAGGACCCAACAGGCCGCCAGTTCAATAAGGTTCTTGTTCACCAGCCAGTAGTTGCCTTCGGCATTGAGCTGGTCGAGCCCCGGGAAGGAGGGGTGGGCCAGGTAATACAGGGCCAGCAGGCCCATGCCGACCACAGCCCCGGCCCGTTCGAATATGCCGAGGATAAAGGTGATGCCCACAAACAGCAGGGCAAGCCAGTTCAGGGTATCAACCCAGGGGAGGATGCTCTCAGCGGTAAGCCAGGCAAAGAGCGATTTAAACGGACCCTGGGCCGAGGCCAGGTATCCGAAACTGGTCCAGTCGGGGTTGTACACCTTCACAATCCCCTCGTAGAGGAAGTGCCAGCCGATAAAGAGCCGCAGGAGTACCAGGCCGCCGGACAGTTTCTGATTCGTGTTAATAGCGGTCATTGTATCTGAGAATTTAGAGTTTCTGTGTGTTAGTTTGGTCTTCAGGGGCTTTGGGCGCCCCCCGCATATCCTGTAAAACTACTCCCGGCACCCGTCAAAAAACATGACGGACATCAGGTTTCCGGGCCCTCCCGTTCAGGGGCCGTACCGTTTCCCCAGTTCTTTCAGGGCCACCACCAACCGGTCGAGCTCGGCTTCGGTGGTGAACACGTTGGGGGTTATGCGGCACCCTTGCACCGAGGCCGAATCGATGGCCACTGTGTAGATGCCGTATTCTTCCAGAAGGACCTCAGCCAAACGGGCCGGGGCCAGCCCTTCGATCCCGGCATTGGCTATGCCGCAGCTGCGGTGGGGCGCTTCGGGGGTGTTTATCCGCACCCCGGGCGCCTCGCGCACGGCGTCGGTCCAGAAGCGCTGCAGGTGCCGCAGGCGTTCCTCTTTGCGGGGGAGCCCCAGTTGCTCGAGGTAATCCAGGGCCGCGTCTATGGCCAGGTCGGTATGCACCGGGTGGGTGCCCGTGTGGTTCAGGCGGCTGATGTCATCGGGCGCGGTTGCCCCCTGGGCCAGCAAGGGCCAGATCTGGGCGATGCGCTCCTTTTTGACATACAGCAAGCCTGCCCCCAGGGGGGTACTGAGCCATTTGTGCAGGCTGGAGCCATAGTAGTCGCAGTCGAGCTCGGCCAGGTCTACGTTAATGTGCCCCACGCAGTGGGCGCCGTCTACCAGCACTTCGACCCCGTGGCGGTGGGCCATGTCGCAAATTTTGCGCACCGGGAGGATCTGCCCGGTTATGTTGACCATGTGGCAGACCATGAGCAGGCGGGTTCTGGGGGTAATCTGCCGCTCGTAAAGCGACACCAACTCTTCGTCAGACTCGGGATGGTTCGGAACGGATACCTTTTTGCAGACTACGCCGTACCGTTTAGACACCAGTTCAAAATGGTCTTGCATGGCACCGTAATCCTGCTCCGCGTAAATGGCCTCATCGCCCGCCTTCCAGGGATAACCCCCTATGATGGTGTCGAGCGACTCGGTAGTGTTGCGGGTTATAATCAGGGATTCGGCCGGGCAATGCACCAGGGCTGCCAGGCGGGCGGCGATCCGGTTTTTATTTTCCCACTGCACGGTACGCATGTAGTAGGACCCTTCGTAATTCACCAGTCGTACCTTTTCCAGGAAAACCTCAAGGGTGGGCCTGGGGATGATATTGTAGTAGCCGTTCTCCAGGTTGATGTAGTCGGGCTTCAGGTCGTAGTCGGCCCGGATTTGGTCCCAGAAATCTCCTGAGGGTGGATTGGGGGCCGGCGGGGCATGGGCCCCGGCCTTTGCAGGCCAGGGGGTAAAGAGGAAGGGGGAGGCCGCCACCGCTTGCCCGAACTGGCGAAGGAAGGTTCTTTTTTCCATATGGGGTTTGGTTCGTCCCCCAAGATAAGAATTCTTCCCGAGCCCTGGCCCCTGGCCTTCACGGGAAATAACGGAAAGGAACGATTCCGGTATGGGCTGCCCACCGCCTAATGCCCTAGCAGGCCACCTTGTGGTAAAACCCTGAAAATTTCGTATCTTAGGTACGGTTGGCCAGGTAGCAGCACTGCTCCTTAAAGACTGGCCCACAACCTTTTAATTTTAAATCCAATGCTATGAAATGGATGACATACGCCCTGCTGGGTGCTTGCCTAAGCCTGCTGCCGGGGCAGGTACGGGCACAAGACGAACCGGCCCAGCCTTTCCGGCAATTTAGCGGGCAGGTAGTAGATGCCGATACCGGGGAGCCTCTGGTGTTCGCCACCCTCTCCCTGGAAAGCCAGAACCTGAGCACGGTTACCAACTCTGAAGGGGGATTTATGCTGAAAGTGCCCGCCGCCTTGCGGGAAGGGAATGTGCAGGTGTCTTTCCTGGGGTACCAGAACAGGAGCATCCCGCTTTCCCAGTTTACGGAAACCGACAACCGCATTGACCTTCAGGTTTCGGTAACCTCCCTTCCGGAAGTGGACGTGGTGGTGCCCCGCGACCCGCGCGCCCTGGTGCTGGAGACCCTGAATAAAAGAGGAGACAACTATTTTCAGGACTTCACCCGCATGACCGCCTTTTACCGGGAAACCATCCGCCGGCGCAAGCGCAACGTCTCCCTCTCAGAGGCCGTTGTTACTATTTATAAAAGCCCTTACTCGTCTCTGAAGCAAGACCAGGTAGAATTGTACAAGGCCCGGAAAAGCACCGATTACAGCAAGCTCGACACGGTGGCACTTAAACTGCAGGGCGGGCCATTCAACGCCTTGTACGTGGACGTGATGAAATACCCCGATTTCCTGTTTTCGGAAGACTATATCGACGATTACGAATTCTATTTCGAGCGCAACACCCGCATCGACAACCGGCCCATTTTCGTGATCGGCTTCCGCCAGAAGCCTTCTGTGCCCGATCCTCTCTTCCAGGGTAAACTCTTTATAGACGGGGAGCGCAAGATACTGACCAGCGCCATCTTCTCCCTCAACATTACCGACCCAGCCCTGGCCAGCCGCATGTTTGTGCGCCGCAAGCCGGCCAATGCCACCGTCTACCCCACCGAGGTCTCGTACCGGGTCGACTATCGGGAAAAAGACGGCCGCTGGTATTACGGGTACAGCAATGCCATGCTCGAGTTCAAGGTAAACTGGGACCGCCGGTTGTTCAACTCGGTCTACAGCCTTACCTGCGAGATGGCGGTAACCGACTGGGAAGAAATGGCCGAGAATCGGTTACCCCGCAACCGGGAACGCATCCGCTCTTCCATTATATTGAGCGATGAGGTGGAAGGTTTTTCCGACCCCGACTTCTGGGGCGAATACAACATTATCGAACCCGATAAATCCATCGAATCGGCCATCCGGAAAATACAGCGGCAACTCCGTCGCGCCGGTCGCGATGAGGAGGAGAGCACCCGCTGAAAAAAGGGGGATCAGCCCTGACGGATTTATCCACAATTGTTGATAAGTGCCGTTGATAAGGTGTCGATACTTTTCGGGGCTAAAAATTTGGTTCTGAGGATGTTTTGACCTATTTTAGACACTGTAATCGAGTAAGGTACTCAGTCGATGATTGCTCCGAAAGATTGCTGTAAAGCCGACGTTCTTTATAGTGTTGATTAAGCTTGTTTCAAGCCGGCCTCCAGGGCCGACGGAGGAATGAGAAGAGCTGCAGCCAGGAGGCTGACGTCACCTGATGCAGTGGGAACTTATATGTTACATGGAAAACCCCGGTTTGCTGTGTAAGATGAAAGGACTAAGCAACATGAAGGATTAGAGGTCGACAGACCGGTTGCAAGGCCGGGAGTCGGAGCCTGATCCAAACGTTAGATAGGGCGCAGTGCAACGACGGTTGCAGAGCCAGGCTCAGGCCGGGCACCCAAGCTGCGAACTATTTCAGAAAGCCATGTCAATGTACCCGTTACAATGATATGGCTTTCGTATTTTAGGCCACCCGGGCCACTTCAGACCTCCCCCTGCCCTTCCCCTGTAAATAGCGCCGCCATTCAGACTTTCAGGGCTGCCGAAGCTTGCTGAAAGTTGTATATTTGCTCCGCTTTTAAAAACGGACGAGCTTCATGGCGACCATCTATTACACCCGAACCGACGAGGCACCGGCCCTGGCCACCGCTTCCTTCCTCCCCATTGTACAAGCCTTTGCCCGCACCGCCGGCATCGACGTAAAAACGCGCGACATCTCCCTGGCAGGGCGCATTCTGGCAGTATTCCCGGAGTATCTCAGCGAAAGCCAGCGCATGGGCAATGACCTCGAATTTTTGGGGGAGCTGGCCAAGCAGCCCGAAGCCAACATCATTAAACTGCCCAACATCAGCGCCTCCATCCCCCAGCTCGAAGACGCCATCCGCGAGTTGCAGCAAAAGGGGTTTGCCGTGCCCGACTACCCGGCAGAGGCCCGCACCGACGCCGAAATAGCGGCCAAAGCCCGGTACGACAAAATCAAGGGGAGCGCCGTGAACCCGGTGCTGCGCGAAGGGAACTCCGACCGCCGCGCCCCGATTCCGGTAAAGAATTACGCCAAAAAGCACCCGCATTCCATGGGTGCCTGGAGTGCCGACTCCCAGACCCGTGTGGCCACGATGTCAGGGGGCGATTTTAAATCGAACGAGAAATCCCTCACCCTGGGGCAGGCAGGCAGCCTGCGCATCGAATTTACCGGTACCGATGGGATAAACGAGGTGCTTCGCGAAGAAATCCCGGTCAAAGCCGGAGAAATCGTAGACGCAACCGTAATGCAGAAAGCGGCCCTGCTGGCTTTCCTGAAAGAGCAGGTGGCCGTGGCCAGGCAGGAAGGCATCCTGTTCTCGGTGCACCTGAAGGCCACCATGATGAAGGTGTCTGACCCCATTTTGTTCGGCCATGTGCTACGCACCTACTTCAGCGAGGTTTTTAAAGCCTACGGTGCCGATCTGGAAAAAGCGGGGATCAATGCCAACGACGGGCTCGAGAGCCTGCTCAGCGACCTGGGGAAACTCCCGGCCGACAAGGCCGGCGCCATCAGGGAAACCATTGCCAAAACCCTGGAAAGCGGCCCAGCCCTGGCCATGGTCAATTCTGACAAGGGCATCACCAACCTGCACGTGCCCAGCGATGTGATCATCGACGCCTCCATGCCGGCCATGATCAGGAATTCGGGGCGTATGTACAACGCCCTGGGCAAGGCACAGGACACCCTGGCCGTTATTCCCGACAGCAGCTATGCCGGGGTGTATGAAGCCACCATCGACTTCTGTAAGAAGCACGGCGCCTTCGACCCCCGTACCATGGGCACGGTGCCCAACGTGGGGCTTATGGCCCAGAAGGCCGAGGAATACGGCTCACACGACAAGACCTTTGAAATGAAAGCCGCCGGAGCGGTGCGCGTGGTAGACCGGGCCAGCGGCCGGGTGCTGCTCGAACACGCCGTGGAGGCCGGCGACATCTGGCGCATGTGCCAGGTTAAAGACCTGCCCGTACAAAACTGGATCGAACTGGCCGTGGAGCGGGCCCGCGTTTCGCGGACTCCCGCCGTTTTCTGGCTCGACCCCCAGCGGGCACACGACCGCGAACTCATCAAAAAAGTTGACGCATACCTGCCTGAGGCGGTGCGGAAAGAACTCGACATCCGCGTACTTTCCCCCGTAGAGGCCACCCGGTTTACCCTCGAGCGCCTTAAAGCCGGGAAGGATACCATCTCGGTAACCGGCAACGTGCTGCGCGATTACCTGACCGACCTTTTCCCTATCCTGGAAGTGGGTACCAGCGCCAAGATGCTCTCCATCGTACCCCTGATGAACGGGGGCGGCCTCTTTGAGACCGGAGCAGGCGGTTCGGCACCAAAACACGTCGAGCAATTTTTGGACGAAGGGCACCTGCGCTGGGATTCCCTGGGTGAATTCATGGCCCTGGCAGTTTCCCTGGAGTTTTACGGCCGCAAAAACAACAGCCACAAAGCCAGCGTGCTGGGCGCTGCTCTCGACCAGGCCACCGAGGTATTCCTGGACGAGAACCGCTCCCCCTCCCGCGAGGTGGGCCAGCTGGATACCCGTGGCAGCCACTTTTACCTGGCCCTATACTGGGCTGAGGCCCTGGCCGCCCAAACCGACGACGCCGGCCTGGCCGCCGCATTTGCCCCGGCAGCCAAAGCGCTGCGGGAGCAGGCCGATACCATTCTTCAAGACTTGCTCAACAAAGCATTACCATTTGCAGAAAAAGACATCGAGGAATTAACCGCTTATGCTAAGCAACAAAACGCTCCTCTCCCACTCGAACGTTGGGACTTGAGCTTTTACAGCGAAAAACTGAAAAAAGAAAAATTCGAAA
>JBNKGM010000084.1:0-11148 GCA_050289825.1 Robiginitalea sp. | reverse complement strand
TAGATACCGCTGATGGAAAGGAACCCTGGCGGTATGCAAAGGTGCTGGAGGTGATACCCGCCGAGGTCTCTGCCCTCATGACAGGAAATACCCCATACCTGGAACCTGGCGCCGAAGCCCGGGAATTGATGACCTATGCAAACTTAAAATCAAGCACAAATACGCAATCTATGTATCAATGCATCGTAATCGGCGCAGGGCCGGGAGGCGTTGTCGCCACCAAGGAACTGCTCGAGAAAGGATTTGAAAATACGCTCTGCCTGGAGCAGGCTTCAGAAATCGGAGGAGTCTTTGCCCGGAGCTACGACAACCTCACCCTCACCTCCTCGGTAACCTTCAGCATGTTTTCTGATTTCTGGGTGGGGGATGGCAAGAGCCATTACTTCTGGACCAAGGAAGAGGCCGTGCAATACTGGCGCGATTACGCCGACCACTACGGCGTAACCCCCCGAATCCGGTTCGGGTCGAAGGTGACCCTTGTGGAACGCGACGATGCCGGAGACTGGAAGATTCACCTGGAAGGAGGCGAACAACTGAAGTGCCGGCACCTGGTCATGGCCATCGGCAATAACAATATCCCAAAATACCCCGACTGGAAAGAACAGGTCACCGAAGTGGCCTGTCACCATTCCCGCGATTTCAAGAACGGCGAACCGTTTAGGGGAAAGAACGTATTGGTGGTTGGCGGAGGGGAATCGGGTTCAGACGTTGCCTATGAAATAGCACAGGTAGCCAACAAGTGCTGGATAAGCCTTAGGGGAACCACGGGGTGGATTGTACCGCGCAAGCGGGGTGAACACGCCGCCGATGTTTCCACCCACAGGGGCATCTGGGACCTCCCAAGGGAATACGGCCGAAAGCTCAGCCCTTTTGTGCTGAAGCTGGAGCGGGCTCGTCAAGACCCGGTTTTCGATGTGCTGGCCGACCTCAATGCGAAGGTGACCTCGAAAAATGGGATTTGGGGGATCTTCGGCACGAAAACGCTGGCCCTGCCAAAGGCGGTGGCCCACCACGGGGCCCAGGTGGTCGGGGGCATCACCGAGGTGTGCGATGGCGGGCGAATCCTGAAAACGGCCGACGGCAAAACGCTGGAGGAGGTAGATGCAGTGGTCTTCAGCACCGGCTATCTGAACCGGGCCGAATTCATGCCCGAAGGGCTCCGGAGTTGTGACCCGCGCAAGATGTTCAAACATATCTTCCATCCCGACCTGGGCGACCGGTTGGCCTGGATCGGTTGGGCGCGCCCCGGTTTCGGCAGTCAGTTCCCCATTATGGAAATACAGGCCCGGTACTGTGCCCAGGTCTTCTCGGGTGACATGCAACTCCCCGGGCGGGCCGAGATGATTCAGGTGGCCCAACAGGACGAAGCCATGTACCTGGAACAATTTGAAGAAAATGCGGCCCGGATACGAAGCCTGGTCGACTACCACCGTTATATGAACGGCATGGCGAGGCTCATAGGCTGTTTCCCACCTATAACGAAATATTTCTTTACCAACCCCAAAATGTGGCTCCACCTCATGTACGGGCCCACCCAGGCCACCCAATTCCGCCTGAGGGGACCCGGCAAAAAAGTGGCACTGGCTCACGAAATTATTGGCAAACTGCCTTTAAGCACCTTTAACCATATCGTTAAAGCGGGGCTGCGCGGCAGGTTGTATTACGGCTTGAGGTCGTTGTCTCCCTTCGCCCGAAAGGCGATTGCGTAAAACCCAAAATACCGAACCGCGATGGCTTCGGATGGTTGCCCGATCACTGAAATTCCTGCTAAAAATGCGGGTAAAAGCCCCGGCCGTAGTGTGGGGTGCTTGCTCTTGTTGTTTGGGTACTGTGCCATCCTGAACGCTTGCTCAGATCAACCTGATAAAAAAATTCCCGACCGGCGGCCCAACATCCTCTTGCTGGTGGCCGACGACCTGGGCTATTCTGACCTTGGGTGCTTCGGCGGGGAGATTCATACCCCCAACCTCGATGCGCTGGCGCGCGAGGGCATCCGTTTCAGCCGGTTCCATACGGCCCCCATGTGTGCGCCGACCCGGGCCATGTTGCTGACTGGCAACGATAACCATATTGCCGGGATGGGCCGGCAGGCGGCCCAGGTTAACGTTTTCGGGTACGAAGGCTACCTGACCAACCGGGTGGCTACCATCCCGGCCTTGCTGCAACACGACGGATACGCCACCTTTATGACGGGTAAATGGCACCTGGGCGGATTTGCCGAGGCCAACCCGGCCGCCCTCGGATTTGACCGTTCCTTCGTACTGCTGGAAGGGGTCGGGAACCATTTTAACGACCGGGGAATCTTCGGAGCAGGTTCGGTTTCCCATTATACCGAAGACGGGCGAGAGGCACATTGGCCGGAAGGGCGGTTTTCAACCGACTTCTATACCGACAAACTACTCGATTACCTGGCGGAAAACCGAACAAACAGCAAGCCCTTTTTTGCCTATGCCGCCTTTACGGCCCCGCACTGGCCCCTGCAGGTTCCTGAAGAATACCTGAAAAAATATGAAAACCTCTACCAGGAAGGGTATGAGGCTTTACGTACCAAAAGGCTGGAAGGCTTAAAACGCCTGGAACTGATTCCCCAGGAAGCCGGCCTGCCCGAATTGCACCCGGGCATACCCTCCTGGAGTTCCCTAAGCGAAGAGGAGCGATACAGAGAATCGCGCAAAATGGCCCTTTACGCGGGTATGGTAGAAAATCTCGACCACAATGTCGGCCGGCTCCTGGATTACCTCCGGGAGATCGGGGAGTACGAAAACACACTTATCCTTTTCATGTCTGACAACGGGGCAGCCGGGGAAGACTATTTCAATGAACCCGAAATACGCCCCTACATAAATCCCTATTACAGCGACCAGACCGAGGTAATGGGCCGGCCCGAATCCTTTATTTCCTATGGTCCGCCTTGGGCCGAAGCCGGGACGGCACCATTCCGTTACTACAAAGAATACGCCACCAACGGCGGGCTGCTGGCCCCGTTGATCGTTTCGGGGCCCGGACTTAGACATGGCGCAGCGGTATGCGAGCAATTTATTACCGTCATGGATATCGCCCCGACCCTGTACGAACTCAGCGACACCCGGTATCCGGAAATTTGGCACGACCGTAAGGTTTACCCCTTGCGCGGCGCATCCCTCCTGCCCCTGCTTAAGGGGGAAAGCGAAACGGTGCACCCAGAGGATTACATCTTCGCCTTAGAACACGCCGAATTCGGAATGGTACAGCAAGGCGACTGGAAAATTACCAATACCTCGCGGCCTTTCGACCGCACCCATTTTGAGCTCTACGATCTCAGCCGAGATCTGGGAGAGCAACACGACCTGAAACTACAGGAACCCGGAAAGTTCGAAGAACTCCTGGAAGCCTGGGATGCCTATGCACGGGAGGCGCGGCTGCAATTGCCACGCTGAGCCCGGCTCGCCATGATTCATTACCGGCATCGTAATGGCCGGATCAGAATGTCAACCAATACCCATGATTTCCAAGCAAATGCATGTAATGGCATACCTGTTGCTGCTCATTTCCGGGCTGTCGTGCGGCCAGCAAAACCAGTCGGGCAAACATGTTTTCTACTTGCACGGGATGATCGTACAGGTACAGGGACTTCCGGCTGTAAGTGAGACCTTCGGCCCCTACCTGTACAACGAAATAGTAGATTCCCTGAAGGCCTCCGGATACCAGGTCCACAGTGAAGTGCGGGCCGCTGACACCCAATTCGAGGCCTATTCCCGGAAGATATCTGACCAGATCAACGACCTGATTGAGAAAGGCGTAAAAGCCGAAGATATTACCGTAATCGGGGCTTCTGCCGGGGCCCAGATGGCGATGGCCGTATCGGACCAGAACCCGAATCCGGTCAACTACGTCTTGCTCGGCGCGAACAGCGACCGCCTTGAAAACGGCTTTTCCTGGAAACTGCACGGCCGCGTTCTGGGTATTTATGAACGATCAGACCAGATTGCCGGTAAGAATTACGACTATTGGAAGGCACGTTCAACCGACGTCCAGGAATTCCGGCAACTTGAAATCAACACCGGACTTGACCACGGTTTCCTGTACCAACCTCTCAAGGAGTGGTTGGAACCTGCCCGACTTTGGATTGAAGGAAAATCGCCAGGTTTCTGACGGTGCTTCCTCTTTGCATGAAATATAAATGAACTGAATACCCTAACAATCAACTTCAAACAGCCCATTATGAAAAAAATCAATTATTATCTGCTTGCCTTACTGCTCCTGGGGGCACTCTCCCAATGCTCACAGGGGACCGAAGCACCCGAACAACCCGAAGGCCGCAACATGTTCGGGCATTTTGTACCCAGGGGGCTTATCAAGACTACCGAGGGCCTTGCTCCCGGGTATGTAATGTTTGCCGTGCCCGCTTCGGGCCTGACCTACCTGGTGAACCGGGAAGGACAGGTCGTACACCAGTGGAAAGGGACCTACTCGGCCTTTAACCCCTATATCATGGATGACGGCTCCATCTTCGTGGGCGAGAATGACCCCGATTACCCGGTCTTCGGATTTGGGGGGCCCTACGGGCGCATCCAGCATATCGACTGGGACGGGAAGATCCTGTGGAGCTACGAACTGGCTAATGACAAGCAGATCCTCCACCACGATTTTGCCGTCAAGCCCAATGGCAACATCCTGGCCATCGTATACGATGCCATCTCATACGAGGAAGCCATGGAGCTGGGGCGCGCCCCCCACAGGACGCCGCTTTCCGGACCCTGGATGGAAAAGGTCATCGAGATCGAACCGGAAGGCGAATCGGGTGGCAAGATCGTTTGGGAATGGAACCTGATCGATCACCTGATCCAGGACAGCGACCCGGACAAGCTCAATTACGGAGACCCGGCCCTGAACCCAGGGCTAATCGACTTCAACATGGGCGACTCAGTTCCCCCGGCCTTAAGCCAGGATAGCCTTGACGCAATGCGCAAGGCCGGGCAGGGTGGCCGGAACCTGACCCGTTACAACCGGGGTTCGGATCTCTTCCACTTTAATGCGATCAACTACAATCCGGAATTGCAACAAATCGTGATCAGTTCACCTGAACTGTCAGAGGTCCTGATCATCGACCAAAGCACCACCAGCGAAGAAGCGGCCTCGCATGAAGGAGGCCGGAGCGGCCGCGGGGGCGATGTGCTCTACCGGTGGGGCAACCC
The DNA here is from genome assembly GCA_050289825.1 of Robiginitalea sp. Taxonomy (GTDB): domain Bacteria; phylum Bacteroidota; class Bacteroidia; order Flavobacteriales; family Flavobacteriaceae; genus Robiginitalea. The sequence continues at coordinate 5,974 of JBNKGM010000084.1, read as the reverse complement.
CGAGAATTACAGGCACGGCGACAGTACCGCCCGAAAGCTCATGTACCAGCACGACGTACGCTGGATCGAACCCGGCAAACCCGGCGCAGGGCACCTGACTGTTTTCAACAACAATGCCCCCAACGTGCCCGACAGCCTGAATTACACCACCGTGTTTGAACTGGAGACACCCTTGCAGGCTGATGGCACTTACAGGCAGGAAGCCGATGGCCGATACGGTCCGGAATCGCCGGCGTGGATGTATATGGCCCCTGATACGCTGTCATTCTTTGCCAGTTTCATTTCCGGAGCGCACCGGATGGAAAACGGCAATACGCTTATCAACGCCGGACCGGCCGGACGCTTTTTTGAAGTGACCCCCGAGCGGGAAATCGTCTGGGAATACTGGAATCCGTACCGGGGACAGGAAAGGGAGCCCAATGGCGACCCGCTCGATCCGATGCCTATGGTCTACAGCACCTTCAGGGCCACCTTTATCCCGGCAGACCACCCGGCCCTTAAAGGCAAGGAACTGAAGCCACTGGACCCCCAACCAGAGCCTTATGTAATGCAGAAGCCGCCTGAAGAGGAGAAAAAGGAATAAGAAACAGGGTTATGCCGCAAATATCGGAGGGTCCTGTCCATCACTCCGATATTTCGATAGAGGAATGACAAGGTATTTTCTTTGTCATTCTTCTGTTTTAAAGGTTTTTATGAATTTTTAGTTAGCTTGTAACTTCAATAAAAATAATATGAAAAAAACCAAGTATTACCTTCTTTTGACCATATTCCTGGGAATCCTTTCCCAATGCGGGAATGGACCAGCGGAAGCTGAGAAACCGCCAGGCCGTAATATGTTTGGGCATTTTGTACCCAGGGGGTTGATCAAAACCTCTGAAGGCCTCACGCCGGGGTATGTCATGTTCGTGGTACCCGGTTCCGGCTCCACCTACCTGGTAGACCGGGATGGGAAAGTAGTGCACCAATGGAAGTCGAGCTTCTCGGCCTTCAACCCCTACCTCATGGATGACGGCTCGGTTATTGTCGGGGTGAATGACCCGGATTTCGCAGTGTTCAACGACGCTGGGCCGTATGGGCGCATCCAGCATATCAGGTGGGACGGAAAAATCCTTTGGAATTATGAACTCGCCGACGACACCTTTATCCTGCACCACGATATCGCCGTGAAACCCAATGGTAATATCCTGGCCCTTGTCTACGAGGTCATTTCCTACGAGGAGGCCTTAGCCCTGGGACGGGCCCCACATCTGACGCCCCTGACCGGGCCATGGATGGAAAAGGTAATTGAGATCGAACCCCAGGGGGAACGGGGAGGCAAGATCGTCTGGGAATGGCGCCTGGTAGACCACCTGATCCAGGACCGGGATAAGACCAAATTGAACTATGGCGACCCGGCCCTTCATCCTGAACTCGTCGATTTTAACCTGGGAGATACCATCCCTCCCCCCATCAGCCTTGACAGTCTGGAAGCCCTGCAAGCTTTGGGCATGGACGACCTGAACCAGAATCAGTATAACAAGGGCTCTGACCTGTACCACTTCAATGCTCTGAACTACAATGCAGAACTGGAGCAAATCGCCATCAGCTCCCCTGCAATGTCTGAGATTCTGATTCTGGACCAGAGCACCACTACTGAAGAAGCGGCCTCGCATCAAGGCGGCAGGAGCGGCCGGGGGGGCGATCTGTTGTACCGTTGGGGCAACCCTGCGAACTACCGGCACGGAGACAGCACATCGCAAAAACTTTCGTACCAGCACGATGTGCGCTGGATCGAAACGGGCAAGCCCGGGGCCGGACACCTGACCGTTTTCAACAACAATGCGCCCAACATACCCGATAGCCTGAATTATACAACCGTTATTGAAATTGTCACCCCCATGCAGGAAGACGGTACTTACCGCCCGGAACCCGATGGACAGTACGGACCGAAAGACCCGGTATGGACCTATATGGCACCAGATACCCTGTCCTTCTATGCCAGTTTCATTTCCGGGGCGCACCGCATGGAAAACGGCAACACCTTCATAAATGCCGGGCCGGCCGGCAGGTTCTTTGAAGTGACACCTGAAGGGGAAATTGTCTGGGAATACTGGAACCCTTACCGGGGGCAGGAGCGTGAATTAAACGGAGACCCCATAGAATATATGCCCTTGGTATATTGGGTATTCCGGGCCACCTTTGTGCCGGCAGACCACCCAGCCCTGGCAGGCCGGGACCTTAAGCCGCTGGAGACGCAGCCCGAACCATTTGTAATGCAACCACCCCCAAAGAAAACCACAAAGGACTAGTATTTTGTGAATTTCCGTCACAAGGTTATTTCAATTTCAGATTTTTGCTATTTTTAAACCTGTGAGACTAACCGGGCCCTAACCGGCCCTCCTAACAAAACATTTTCGAAAATGCAGATGGCCACCGGGAACCCGGTGGCCATTTTTTTTGCGTTGGCTATACTCCACTCGTATCTGAATAATTCGGTACCTTAGGGCTATGCGCATCTTGATATTCCTGCTAGCGATTGCCCTGCTGGGCTCCTGTGCCGATAAAAAGGCACCGGAAGCCAGCCCTTTCCTGAAAGAATACGCCGGACAGTACCTGATTCAGGGGGGCGCGGAAGACCCCAAAAAAGAGAGCCAGCGTTTGGTCCTGAGCGCCAATGGGCATGCCGAGTGGCACCGTTTGGTGAAAGACCCGGGCATCGGGCAGTTCAGGCTGGAGGAAATCAAAGCCGGTGCCTGGTCGGCCGATACCACCGAGATTCGTCTGGCCATCAAGGGCCTCTGGAAGAACGAGACCCTTGCTTTCATAAGACGCGATTCCATCTGGGAGGAAGACGGGAGGCCCGAGCGGCGCATCACCCTGCTGGTTAGTTTTTAATCCTCCCCACGGTCACACCTTCTTGCCTAAGTCGCTTCTCACCCAAACGGATTCAATTGAAAATCAATATAATATTGGCAGTTAATTTGTATCTTATCGGGAAAGCCAACCACAAAACCATGGAACAACAAAAAGACCATTCAGACCATCTGCTTGATGGCACCCAGCTAACATACACCTATGAGAATGGCAGCAGTGTTGAGGTGCATTTTGACAAGGGCCTATTCCGCTTTAACTGGATCTCCGGTCCCTTTCAGGGTGCCCAGGGCGCGGAGGATTACAAATGCCTGAAAATCGCTGATAAGATCTACGTGGTGAACATATTTATGCCAAACAAAACCTTTGTGACCCTGATTTATAATTTTCAGGCCATGACCCTGTGTGCTTCTGTCCTTTTTACACCCTGTACCGAAACAGAGATGGTCATGTTTGAGAAAGGGGTAATCGACCACCTGGCACTCCATGAGGCCTAAAAGGCTTAGCCTGGTCTGCCGGTCGGCCAGACCACCCGCTTCTTTACTCCTATTCCCCCGGTCGAATACCAGCCACAGAATCCGCAACAGGGAAAAACAACCCGGCACCGAATTCTATGATTCGATCTTTCAGCAAAATCAGACAGCACCTTTTACCCGATAATAAATTCGGCAAATACCTGGTATAGGCCATCGCGGAGATTGTGCTTGTGGGTATCATGATTTTGCCGGCCCTGGGCGTCAACAACTGGAATGAAGATCAGAAAAGGCAGAATCAAAGGATTTCCCTTTGAAAATTGCAAAAAGTTGCCTGCCATGCGTATACTACAATCAAAAGGATCAGCGCTTTGGGATAGATTTGCTACCCGATGAGCGACCTGTCTGCCTTCAGGCTGTGATTTTTAATCGGCAGTTCCCTGATGCGTATTCCGCTGGCATTGAAAATGGCGTTGGCCACCGCCGGGGCAATACCCGGGGTGCTGGGCTCCCCTGCCCCACCAGGCCAGTTGTCGCTTTGAATGATATGGGTCTCTATTGCCGGTGATTCCTCGATGCGCAGCATTCTGTAGTCATGGAAATTACTCTGCTTTACCGACCCATTCTCAATAGTTATTTCGCCGTACAGGGCAGCCGTAAGCCCGTAGATAACCCCACTCTCTATCTGGGCAACGAACCCATCTCTATGGAACGCGAATCCGGGGTCGGCGGCGCAAACCACGCGGTGCACCTTTACGGAGTCTTCCACGATCTCCACTTCGGCCACCTGGGCCACAATGGTCCCGAACGATTCGTGGATGGAAATACCGCGCCCCCAGTTTTCTGGCAAGGGAGCACCCCAGCCTGCCTTTTCGGCTGCCAGATCGAGCACCTTTAAAAACCGGGGGGCATTGGCCAAATGCTCGCGCCTGAACTGATACGGATCCTTGTTGGCATGAAAGGCCAATTCATCAATAAACGACTCGGTGAAAAAGCCGTGCATGGAGGAGTCCACACTGCGCCAGTAACCCCAGGGCACATGTGTGTCGCTTTGGGTATAGTGAATGTATTGATTGGCCACCCCGTACGGAATATGCGGAGCCTCGGGCGGTTCGTGCTTAAAGAGAAATTGGTTGTTCCAGGCGATGATGGAACCGTTTTGATCCAGGGCAGCCCTGAACCGGCTCACGTTCGCCTCGCGGTAATGGTCGTGCTGAATGTCGTTCTCCCGAGACCAGATGAGTTTAACCGGGTAGTTCACCTCCCGGGCAATCAGGGCTGCCTGAACGGCAACATCGGGCACTATGCGCCTGCCAAAGCCTCCCCCCAGGAACTGATTGTGTACCCTGACGTTCTCGGCGTCAAGGTCTAGGGCCTCGGCCACGCTTTGGGCAAAACCCAAAGGGTTCTGACTGCCTGACCAAATATCGCATTGCCCGTCATGCACATGGGCGGTGCAATTCATGGGCTCCATGGTGGCGTGGGCCAGGTAAGGAACCCGGTACTGGGCTTCCACAACCCGGGAGGCGCCTTCCAGGGCCTTTTCGGGTTTGCCCTTCTTAACGTCCTTCTCTTCGTCCCCGTTGGCAATTGCCGCGTCCATATCGCGCAGGTACTGCCTGTAGATGGCGTCCTGACTCACCCCGTCATGGGCTGTTTCCCCAATTTCAAGGGGTAATTGCTCCACAGCCTTTTTCGCCAGCCAGTATCCGTCGGCAATTACCGCAATCGCGCCATCGAGGTTCACCACCTTGTGAACACCCGGCATGCCTTGTATAGCCTCTTGAGAGACTGGTTTAATCTGCGCTCCGAAAACAGGGGCTGTCTTGATTGCTGCATATTTCAGGCCTTCCGGGGCCACATCGATGCCGTAAACCGCCGAGCCGTTTACTTTGGCCGGGGCGTCAAACCGCTTGGGGGATGTTCCCATCAGGGTAAATTCATCGGGGTTTTTCAGGCGGGGTTTTGCCGGCTGCGACAGGTCGGCAGCCCTTGCAGCCAGGCTGGCAAAGGAGGCCGAGCGCTCGCTGCTGCGGTGGTAGATAAAGCTTTTTTCGACCTCCAGTTCGTCGGTGGGCACCTGCCACCGATCGGCTGCAGCCTGCAACAATACGGCTCGTGCGGCTGCCCCGGCCACACGCATGGCGACCATCCCGGTAAAGCGCACAGATGAACTGCCCCCGGTCATTTGCAGCCCCATTTGCTTGGTAATCGTTAAAAATACCCCATCTACGGTACCAATCAGAAAGGAAGGGATGTCCTTTTCCCCAAGGATAAACCCTTCTGCCAGCGCATAGTTGGCGTACTGCTTATCTGCCGGAGCCTCCATCATGCGGACCAGATCCCAGTCGGCGTCCATTTCATCGGCCAGCATCATGGGCAGGGTAGTATGGGTGCCCTGCCCCATTTCGGCATGGGGTACCACCACTGTGATGGTATTATCCGGGGCGATTTTCAGCCACACGTTCATTACGGTCTCGTCAGCCCCGGCAATCAGGTCCCTGACCTTTTTGGCCCGGTTCCCGGGCCGGATGGCTATTCCCAATACCAGTGCGCCCCCTGTGAGCACCCCGGTGGTTACAAATGCTCTTCTGGTCCACTTACGCATCTTCGGTAGTATTAGCGTTCGACGATTGGGCCAGCACACTTGC
>JBNKGM010000083.1:0-11189 GCA_050289825.1 Robiginitalea sp. | reverse complement strand
GTTCCCGCGGCTACCGCATTGTGGCGACCCGCCCGCACGGCACCAGCCAGTCTCCCGACCAGTTGCCGCTTGATCGCCCCATCGCCCTCTTTTTCGGTACGGAAAAGGAAGGGCTCAGCGAGCAGGTGCTCGGGCAGGCCGATGCGGCGGTGAGCATCCCCATGGTCGGTTTCACCGAAAGCCTGAATATTTCGGTGGCGGCGGCCATCCTGCTGTATGAACTCAGCAACCGGCTCAGGCGCAGCGGGGTGGCCTGGGGGCTGTCAGGGCCGGAAATCCTGGAGAAACGCTTCGACTGGGCCTTTAAATCCGTTCAATCAGCCCCTGAAATAATGGCGCGCTATCAGGTAGAGCACTGATTTTTCGTACCTTTCCTAAACAGGCTTTCCATACATAATCAACTTAATCGTTACCCCCATGACACTGGTATACATCCTCGCCCTGGTCGTATTGGTTTTATTGGTGCTTTACCTGCTGGCGCCGGCCAATTACGATGTTTCCCGCACCGTTACTATTAACCTGCCTTCAAAACAGGTATACGCGTATTTGAAATACCTGAAGAACCAGGATGAATGGTCGCCCTGGAACCAAAAAGACCCTGGTATGCAAAAAGGCTTCCGCGGAACCGACGGCACTGTTGGGGCTGTTAGCAGCTGGGAAGGCAACAAACAGGTGGGGTCGGGCGAGCAGGAGATAACCCGTCTGTTCGAGGGCCGGCGCATCGAAACCCAACTCCGTTTCCTTAAACCCTGGAAATCGACCTCGGATGCCTACCTCGAAGTGGAGCCCTCCGGTATGGGCAGCCAGGTGCGATGGGGCTTTAAGGGCAACAGCGGTTTCCCTATGCGCCTGATGATGCTTTTTATGAGCATGGATAAAATGGTTGGGAAAGACTTCGAAGCAGGCCTGGCCAACCTCAAGGCGCGCCTGGAGCGCTGAGCGAAACTATTTTAGGGTTAGTTTTCCGACTTCAGCACCTGAGAGCCACCCGTCTAATTGACCGGGATTGGCAGATTTTTCAGCTTGTCGCGAAGCAAAGGTATCTCCAGGCCCGTTATGAACCTCCAGCGTTCAAAGCCGATTTTTGAGGTGAGGTTTGCCGGGGAGCCTCCTGCGCCTTCACCAGGGCTTTCCGGTTCGTTGCCGAAACTGCCGCTGGTTCGTGCGTAGCTGCTTCCCAGGAAGATGTGCCCCCAATTGAATTTCAGGTTCACCCCCAGTGCTGCGTGCCAGATATCATTGAGCAGGTTGAGTTCCGATTCACCCCGGTTAAAGCTGTCAAACAGGTTTATACCGGCCTCCATGGCCGAAAAGTCTGTAGAGACGCTGCCCAGGAGGTTCACGGTCTGCGACAGGTAAATTTCTGCCCCGGCTCCAAAATTGACGACAGACCGGAGTTTTTCCACAAAGGGGTTTACCCGCGTGGGATCCTGCCCAGTGCCGGCTGGGAAACTGATGCGTTCATAGGGGCCAAGGGGGCCGAACCATTCCAGGTTCAGGTGGAGTTTGTGACGGTTCCAGGGAATTCCTGCACCCAGGGCAAGTCCCGGCGCTGTTCGCCTCCGGTTTTCCAGGTCCCTGAAATCTTCATAAATCAGGAAGTCCTCAGCAGGCGACAGGCCAGCCAGCGATTCCTCATATCGCAGGGAGGCTTTCTGTATCACAGCCAAAAAGGGCAGGTTGAGTCTCAGGCCCAGCTCGGTGGCGCCGAGCCTCCACGCCGCCCCGGCAATCAAAAAGAGCCCATAGGTCTTTTGCCGGTAGGTAATCTGATTCATGTAGGATACATAGCCTCCCTCCTCGTTTTCGGCCGTAACCATGATCGTCCCCGTCCCGTTAATGTTATAGATACTGCCGAACAGGGAAATTCCCAGGCCAAAATTTTCGGAAGGGGCATGGGCCCAGGTAATACCGAACCATTCTTCCTGCAGCACGTCGCGGAACGACAAATCTTGAAGGCCACTTGAGGACAGGCCGATAGCCGGGATATAATTCCCGGGCACTATGCCTGTATTGGAAGCCACAGACACTTCAGACTGGTGCCTGCTCAGTATGGAATAGGCAAATTTATGTTTGGGGAGTGATTTCGAGGAAAACGTTCCGGCAATGGTACCCGGAATTTTTCCAAAGTTGTTCGATCCTACGTTGCTCTCGTCTCGGACCAGGTCTTCAAAGTAGTAGCGCGACCATTCGTAAGCCTTTCCTCCAATGGTAAAAGCCGGATTTTCGATTAACGCGAGGCGGGCCGGGTTGTAGTAGACCAATCCAAGGTCAGATACGCTGCCGGTTACGCTACCGTTCAGCAGCACAGACTGGTTGCCGAAATTCTCAAAACGGTAGTTGCCTTCCTGGGCGGGAAGGTTGCCCGACAACATGGAAAGGGCCAGCCACAGGGCCCGAACCCGGAGCGACCGGAATTCAGTGAAGTGCTTTGTGCTGGCTGAAGACTTCTTTTGCATCATGGTCTTACTGGCGATCGGTTTAAAGATACCGGAAACCCCAAAAACGGCCTAAAGCATCCAGCGGTGCGACGGCGAGGGACCTATTCTTTCGATGCAGCCTCCAACAGGGCTATATCAAAGGGGGTATCCAATTCCACCCGCCCTTTTTTGACCACCGTTTCGGTATTTGAATAGGCGTCGCGCAAGGTGGTGCCGTCTCCAAAGAACCCTTTTACGGCAAGCGATTTCCGGCCCTTGGGAAGGTCAAGGCCAACCACTACCTTATCGCGGTAGTTTTCTGAAGTGTAGGTGCGGCTAAATACATAGGGCCGGCTTGAAAGCTGTTTGTGCTTGCCTGCCCCGATGGAGAGGTGCCGGGCGCGGAAGGTGCCCAGCTTGCGCCAGTGGTCCAGTACCCGCTGGTTTTCGGCCAGGCTGTCCAGGTCAGGCCAGTTCATATAGGTACGCAGGTTGGCATCTCCGACTGCCCCCTCGGCCTGCAGCGGCCTGGAGCTCTCGTCCCCGTAATAAATCTGCGATGCCCCCGGGGTAAGCAGCAAGACGTTGGCCGCCCGGTAAGCCTGGCTCCGGTCGGGGTCGAAGGGCGCCCCGCCGTCGTGCGAGCTCAGGTAGTTGAGCACGCCTTTTCCGTTAAGGGAGGTTTGCAGCAATCGGCTGTACTTGGCAAAGGTGCGCTCATAGGGCTGGCTGGCGTCGGCCTTGAGCTCGAAATTGATCAGGCTCTTAAATCCAAAGTCGAAATAGTCAACCTTCCGGTCGCCGAAATCGTAGTCGCGCCCGCCTGAAATGCCGTATCCGTAAACCTCACCCACCATAAAGAAGGGGGTGTTATCCAGTACCTGCCCGGGGTGGCGCTTTTTCCAGGTTTCAAAGGCGAAGGAAGCCTCGTTGTAGAGCTCGGCCCAGGCCTGCTCGTCGGCGTGTTTGGCGGTGTCTACGCGAAAGCCGTCAATGCCCAGGTCGTTCACGTAATCGGTCAGCCATTTGATGATGTAGTAGCGGGGCGCGCGCGGATAGCCGGTACGCTCAAAAAACACCTGCAGCTCATCCAGTTCGGCACTGAGCCGCCCCTCTTCCTTCCATTTGGCCAGCAGGGCGTCGGGCAGCTCAACCGGCGCCACCGATTCGGTGAAAATATCGGGAAGGTTGGCCACCAGGGTGCAGGCCGTGGTGGTCTCGTAATCTTCAAAGGCACATACCGGCTCGAGCCGCACCCAGTCTTCCGGCCAGGCCGGGTCTTGGTCGGTAACCGGGCCGGTGTGGTTCATCACCACATCCATCAAGATGCGAATGCCGCGACTGTGAGCCGATTCTACCAGGGCCTGTAATTCGGCCCGGGTCCCGAAATTAGGGTCGAGGGCCGTCCAGTCTTTGGCCCAGTACCCATGGTAGCCATAGGTATTTCCGGTTCCTTCGTCTGTATTGCCGTGAATCTGCTCCACGACCGGGGTAAACCAGATGGCATTCACCCCCAGGGCGTCAAAATAGCCCGATTCGATTTTTTGGGTTATCCCCGCCAGGTCGCCGCCCATAAAGCCGCGCAGCGGGCCGGTGGGTTCGGTGCGCCCGAAGTTGATATCGTTTTCGGTGTCGCCGTTGTTGAAGCGGTCGGTTAGCAGGAAATAGACATTGGCAGCTTCCCACAAGAAGGGCACGCTGTCCTTTACAGCCGCCTGCGAGGCGAGTTTGGCCTGCTCAGCAGCCTCAGGCCTTTTCCGCTCCGGGTTACATTGGCAGAACAGTACCAGCGAAAGGAGCAGCAACAGCCAGTTTCTCATACCTCAGGATTTTTCCTAAAACTATAAAATGCCCCCTGAATTCAAAAATTTAATTTTCCCGGTTCAGCACCTTGTATTCCTCGTAGCAGCTGCTGAGGGCGTCGAGAATCTGCAAGTCGTTGGCAGACTGGATAAAGGATTCGGAATAACTGCAATTGGTGAGGATGTCTTCGATGTCTACCTTTTCGAGTTGGAGCAGCTCCCGAAGGGTCTCCCGGTCAAATTTGGTGGCCAGCAAGTCGCGAATCCGGTCGTCTTCCTTGATTTGCCGGAGTTTTCGCATCTGCGCTGGCCGCTTCCCGAACAGGTTGCGCAACAGGTCGGCCGGGTTCATGATGGCCCCTAATACCTTAGACACGGCCCCCGGGCTTTTGCGCCCAGACTCGTAACTAACCGGCAGGCCCGAAATGCTGTATTGGTACCCGGTATTGATCGGGAGGTTGCGCACGTCGATTTCCAGGTAGCCCGTAAGCTGGTAAGGGCGCACGACTACTTCCTCAAGGGCGTAAGCCAGTTCGGTCAGGGCGATTTTGGTGTCCTGAAACTTCAGCAGGTCGTTGGTAATGCGGATTTTCTGCGCCTTGAAACCCAGATACGAAAAATAGAGGGTGTCGTTCACCGCGGCCGTAATCTGGAATTCTCCCCGGGCATCGGTAATGGTTCCGACCACCTGGTTCAGGTTTATGACGTGGACACTTTCGAGGGGTTGCTGGGTCTGGGCGTTCACCACCGTGGCCTTGAAGCTCACGCCTTCAGCATCTTGCGAGAATCCGGCCCGGGTTCCCAGTAAAAATACGACAGCAAAAAAGGCGAGTAATCGCATAGACCCGATTCGATTCACCTTGCTAATAACGTAAAAAAACAAGGTGATCTCCAAATTTTAGCACCCCCTTAACTACCGGTAACCGTTTCGTTTTTTCCCCTTTTTGCCGTCTTTTTTAGAAGCTTTACCGTCGGCTTTCCCTTTTTTCTTGTAGCCTGGTTTCCCGTCTTTCTTCCAGGGCTTGCCGGGTCCCTTGCGAGCCCCCTGTCCGCCCCGCGATACCTGCCCGCCACGCGATGTCTGCCCGCTGGACAACTCAACGTGTATGTCGCGTCCTTCCAGGTTTGCTCCCTTGAGGCTTTCCAGGATTAACGGGGCCAGGGCAGCCTCCGTACTGAAAAAGGAAAAACTGTCTTTGGTCTCAACCTTAAAGATGTCTTCTTTCCCCAGCCCGGTAGCTTCCTTGAGCATGTCTTTTAAGATCATCCAGTCGAGCCCGTCGCGTTCGCCTACATTGATGAAGAAGCGGGCCGGGCCGTCTGAGGGCAATTCATCGTTTGAAACCTTCCCGCCGGGGCCGCCTTTAAGATCGGCCTTTTTGGCGTAAAACTCGGCAAACCGGCTGAATTCGACCGATACCATCTTGGCGATAAGGGCGTCACGATCGAGGCCCTCAAGCAAGTCCTTTACAGCCGGAAGGAAAGACTCTACCTCGGGGTGAATCTCGGTATTGCGGATCGAATCGGCCAGGTGGTATAATTGAATTTCACAGATCTCCATGCCGCTTGGCAGGGGTTTTTCCTCGAAGGGACGACCGGTTATTTTTATAAGGGTCCTGATCCGACCCAATTCCGAGCGGGTGAGAATGATCAGGGAAACACCTGATTTTCCGGCTCTGCCGGTACGCCCGCTGCGGTGGGTATAGGTCTCTATTTCGTCGGGCAGCTGGTAGTGGATTACGTGTGTTACGTCATCTACATCGATACCGCGGGCGGCCACATCGGTGGCCACCAGCATCTGCAACTGCCGCTTGCGGAAGGCGCCCATCACCAGGTCGCGCTGCTGCTGGCTCAGGTCACCGTGCAGGGCCCCGGCGTTGTAACCGTCTTCGATCAACTTTTCGGCCACTTTCTGGGCGTCGCGCTTGGTGCGGCAGAACACAACCGAAAACAGGCCCGGGTTGGCATCGGCCAGCCGCCTGAGGGCAGCATACCGGTCGCGCCCGCTTACCATATAGTATTCGTGGCGTACGGTGGCGGTGGAAGTATTGCGCGTTCCTACGGTCAATTCGATAGGCTGGTGCATGAATTCCTTGGCGATACGGGCCACCGCATCGGGCATGGTTGCCGAAAAAAGCCAGGTCGATTTGCCGGCCGGGGTATGGCTCAGAATATCGGTCAGGTCTTCGTAAAAGCCCATGTTGAGCATTTCGTCGGCTTCGTCCAGAATGCAGTATTCGACCCGCGAGAGGTCGGCCATGCGGCGCGAAATCATGTCTTTGATGCGCCCCGGGGTGGCCACGATAATCTGTGCGCCTTTTTTCAGGGCCCGGGCCTGTTCCTGGATGGAAGCCCCCCCGTAAACGGCCACTGTCGAGAGCCCCCGCATGTATCTGGCATACGACTGCAACTCCGTGGTAATCTGAAGGCAGAGTTCGCGGGTGGGGGCCAGAATCAGGGCCTGTGTTATTCGGCTGTCGGCATCAATGCGTTCAAGCAGGGGCAGGCCAAAAGCAGCCGTTTTGCCGGTTCCTGTCTGTGCCAGGGCAACCAGGTCGGTTTCGCGCCCGAGGAGTTCGGGGATCGCCTTTTGTTGTACTTCGGTGGGTTGAACGAAGCCGAGTTCGGCTACGGCTTTCAACAGGGGCTCGCTGAGCCCGAGATCGGTAAAAGTGGTCATGGATTGCGGCTCTTCAACCACGCGTTCAGGGACCTATCAAAAAGGGAGCAGGGATGGCGGGCGGTTGCAATTAGGACGCAAAGATACTCCTAATTATCTTGCTGTCGATGTTTTTTGAGCTGTTTGACAAACCGGGCCATCAGAATGGGCCGGGTTGCCCGGCAGCTGTCATATAGGCCTGGAGGGCCCGAAATGCTTTGCCTCGGTGGCTGATCTTGTTTTTTTCGTCCCGGTTCAGTTCGGCAAAGGAGCGGGAGTGCCCCTCGGGTTGAAAAACCGGGTCGTAACCAAACCCCCCGTCGCCTTTGGGTTCTGTCAGGATTTCGCCCTCGGCAAGCCCTTCAAAAAAACGACAGGTGTTGCCTTCGGTAAGGGCAATGACCGTGCGGAAGCGGGCTTTCCGGTTGTCGCTGGCCTTAAGGGCGTCGAGCAGCTTGGCCGTATTGGCCTGCGAATCGGCCTGTGGCCCCGCATAGCGGGCCGAATAAACCCCGGGTGCTCCGCCCAGGACCTGCACCTCCAGGCCCGTGTCGTCGGCAAAGCAATCGTAGCCATAGCGGTCGCGCACGTACTCGGCCTTTAGCCGGGCGTTGCCCTCAAGGGTAAGGGCGGTTTCCGGTATTTCTTCACGGCAGCCTATGTCGTCGAGGGAGAGCAGGCGTATGCCATAGGGCAGCATCTGCCTGATTTCGTCCAACTTGTGCCGATTGTGGGTGGCAAAGACCAGTTCTTTCACTTTTGCGAACGATTCGGGATTATGACTTTCCAAATGTAGTACTTTAGGGGCAATGACCCGTATAGACCAACTCGAACTCAAACTACCGCCGGCCCTGGTATTCCTCTTCTTTTCAGGGGCCATGTACCTGTTGGCGCGCTGGCTGCCGATCGGGCGGTATGATTTTTTAGGGAGAATGCCCCTGGCGGGCTTTCTGGCAGGCCTGGCCCTGGTGGTGGGCCTCTGGGCCGTTTTGCTGTTCCTGCACTACCGCACCCCTGCAGATCCGACGCATCCCGACCGGGTACGCCATCTGGTGGTGGGCGGGGTGTATAATTTCAGCCGTAACCCCATGTATCTGGCTTTATTACTTTTTTTGCTGGCCTGGGGACTCTACCTGGAGAATGTTTTCAATACCATCCTGTGCGCCCTCTTTGTGGCGTATATGAACCGCTTCCAGATACAACCCGAAGAAAAAGCCCTCGAACGCCGGTTTGGTCCTGCCTTTCGCCAGTACTGCCAGTTGGTGAGGCGTTGGTTCTAAGGTTTAACAACTAAGCTTTACAGGTAATGAATTATTATCTTTTAGGCTAATGTTAGAATCCGATGCTGTTTTCTGAAACATGGTTGCCGTTTGTCCTGCCGATACATTCCCTCTGCACGTAGGCCGGCCGTTATTTGTGCATGCGGGCCCGCCTACCCGATTTTTAACAAAGCCACGCCGCTTTGTCACAGCTGCTTTATTTTGAAGGTCTGGTAGGGGGCATGCGGCAATTTCTTGTTATCTTCGGGGCCTGAAAAGTTTAATGTTCCGTGAGACGGAAATTTGTCTTCGATTTTGACAGCACCCTGACCCGGGTTGAGGCCCTGGATGTACTGGCAGAGATTACCCTGACCAACCGCCCCGACCGCGAGGCGGTTATCCGCGAAATACAGGAAATAACCAACCTCGGTATAGACGGGGATATCTCGTTTACCGAAAGCCTGGAGCGCCGCATCAGGCTGCTGGGTGCCCACCGTGACGACCTGAAAACGCTGATCGGGGAACTCCGGCAGAAAATTTCCCGCTCCATCGAGGCCAACAAGGAGTTTTTCACCAAGTACGCCCCCGATATCTATGTGATTTCCGCCGGTTTCAAGGAGTTTATCGTGCCCATCGTGGCCGAATACAACATCCCGGCCGAGCGCGTTTTCGCCAACACCTTCGAATATGATGAAACGGGCCGAATAGTGGGTTTCGACGCCGAGAATGCACTGGCCAAACACAATGGGAAAATTGAATGCCTCCGCGCCCTTAACCTCGAAGGCGAAGTACAGGTTATCGGCGACGGATACAGCGACTACGTAATGCGCGAAGCGGGCATCGCCCATAAGTTTTTTGCCTATACCGAGAATGTCCACCGGGAAAAAGCAGCCCGGTTTGCCGACCATATTACCCCTAACCTGGATGAATTTTTATTTGTGAACAAGTTGCCGCGAAATCTCTCATACCCCAAGAACCGAATCAAGATATTGCTGCTGGAGAACGTACACCCGGTAGCCTTTGAAAACCTTTCTGAAGAAGGCTTTACGGTCGAGTTGGTCAAGTCGAGCCTGTCGGAGGCAGAGCTCATCGAAAAAATTAAGGGCGTGCACGTCTTGGGCATCCGCTCCAAAACCCAGGTCACCCAAAAGGTGCTCGATGCCGCCAACAAACTGCTGGTGTTGGGCGCATTTTGCATAGGTACAACACAGATCGACCTCAAGTATGCCCGTCAAAAGGGGGTGGTGGTGTTCAATGCGCCTTACAGCAACACGCGCTCGGTAGTGGAACTGGCCATAGGGGAAATTATCATGCTCATGCGCAGCATCTTCCCGCGCAGCACCGAACTGCACGCCGGCCAGTGGAACAAGACCGCTGCCAATTCGCGCGAGATTCGTGGCAAAAACCTGGGCATCGTGGGGTATGGCAATATCGGGAAACAGCTTTCTGTCCTGGCCGAAGCCATGGGCATGCGGGTGTATTACTACGATGTGGACGAACAGCTCGCCCTGGGCAACGCTATCAAATGCGATTCCCTGGAAGCGCTGTTGAATGTCTCAGACGTGGTTACCCTGCACATAGACGACAACCCGGCCAACCGGAATTTCATCGGGGAGCGCGAGCTGGCCCAGATGCGCCAGGGGGCTTACTTGATCAATTTGTCGCGCGGCTTCGTAGTAGACATCCCGGCCCTGGTAGGGGTGCTGAAAAGCGGCAGGCTTGCCGGCGCAGCCATTGATGTGTATCCTGAAGAGCCCATAGGCAACGGTGCCTTTGAAACCGAGCTGGCAGGCCTTGAAAACGTGATCTTGACCCCCCACATTGGTGGCAGTACGGAAGAGGCCCAGCGCGATATCGCCGAATTCGTGCCCAACAAGATTATGGAATACATCAACTCGGGCAGCACGGTAGATGCCGTGAACTTCCCGAATATCAGACTGCCCAAGCAGAAAAATGCCCACCGTTTTCTGCACATCCACGCCAACGTGCCCGGCATTATGGCGCAGATAAACCGGGTGCTGGCCTCCTACAACCTGAACATCATCGGGCAATACCTGTCCACCGATACGGAAGTAGGCTACGTAATTACCGATGTCGACAAAGACTACAACAAGGAGGTGATCAAAGAACTCAAGGCCATTGAGAACACCATCCGGTTCCGGGTCTTGTATTGAATTAGCTAATTCGACAATTAGCAAATTTGCTATTTACCTCAAATTACTACCCCTTCGGACTGCAGCACAAAGCGCCATGTAAGGCGTCATGCTGATTGGAAGTTGCAGGTTGGGGATTATCTTATTCCCGGGGTTTTGGGGCATTTCCCCTGCTTAAATGTGCCAATTTGCAAATGTGTCAATTTATCAATGGGCTAATCCGCTAATTGGCATCAGTTATCACCCCAACCTCTGCAAAGCTGGCCTGCCGGCCCTCCCCGTCGGTTTTAAGGGCCCGCAAGCGGATGTAGCGCCCCTTAACGGGGGTAAACCGAACTTCCTGCTCAATGCGGTTGTTCACCACATTGCCGAATTCCCCGGCAGCCGCCCTCTTCCAGGCGCGGCCGTCAGGGCTGGTGAGGAATTCAAAGGCCGTAATGATGCCGCTCGGGTAACGCTCCTGGCTGGGCCAGTAGGTAAAGCCCGATAGGGGATAGGTGGCGCCCAGATCGAGGGTCACTTCCGGCGTGCCGGCTGCTTCCGGGTCTGAGGCCCAAAGCGTCCCGGGGTCTTCGTCCATCATTTTCCAGACCTCCGGGGCCTCCCCGCTGCTAACCGATACCACCTGCCAATCCCTTTTCGGGATGTCGAAACGGCGACCGACAGCAACCGTTTGCTCCCCGTTTTCGGGGTCGAGGGCGATGGCCCTTACCGTGGTCGGGGCCTCAACCGCGATCGGGCCTAAATACAACAAGGAGTTTCCGGTGGGGTCGCCGCCGTCAAGGGTGTAGAATACTGAGACCCGCGGGTCGGCCGCCGACAGGCGCACCAAACCATCCCGGCCCCGGGTCATCTCCGGCGCGGTGAGCAGGTTGGGGGCCCGGTACAGTTCGAGG
>JBNKGM010000082.1:0-11816 GCA_050289825.1 Robiginitalea sp. | reverse complement strand
CCACGTAATTGTCGACTTCAAAAGCCGATTTAAAGGTGTCTTTCACCTGCCAGACCAGGATCACGTTAATCAGGATGGGGTTCCCGATCTTGTCGTTCACTTTCACCCGCTCGCTGTCAAAGTTGCGGGCCCGCAGCGAAAATTCAGACCGGGCGTAAAAAGGATTGGCCCAGAAAAAGCCATTATCCTTCACGGTGCCCTTATAAGCGCCGAAGAGTACCAACACCTTGGAGCTGTTCGGGTTCACGATAAAAAACCCCCGAAGCATCAACACGATAACCGGCAAAAGCACTAAGAAGAAAGGGTTGCCTATGGCCAGCAGGCCGAATAACAGCACGGCGATAACAAGCACCAGCACCAATAACATGACGTAGCCATTCCCAACGCGAATTTCAATTTCTTTGCTCATAATAGTATTATTTTGATATCACTATAATACTATTTTTTACGCACATTTCCAAATAAGCGGGCAGATTCAATCGGGTCGCATTCCAGGCGGCAAGCGAGCCAATGGTTCGCCTGCCAAAAAAAAACGGCCCCGAATCCGGGGCCGCTTTCTGTATGAGGCATTAATGGGGTCTGTCGAATCAGCCCCGATCGAAACGATCGAGGTTCATCACCTTGTCCCAGGCCTTTACAAAGTCGCCAACAAATTTCTGCCTGGCATCGTCGCAGGCGTACACCTCTGCCAGGGCCCGGAGTTCGGAATTAGAACCGAAGATCAGATCAAAGCGGGTGCCGGTCCATTTCAGTGCGCCGGTCTTCCGGTCGCGGCCTTCGAACACTTCCTGGTCGGCGTCGACCGGCTTCCATTCGGTGCCCATGTCGAGCAGGTTCACGAAGAAGTCGTTGGTCAGGGTGCCGGGCTTGCTGGTAAATATACCGTGCTTGGAACCGTTGTAATTGGCATTCAGCGCCCGCATACCGCCCACCAGCACCGTCATTTCAGGGGCGGTGAGGGTCAGCAGCTGTGCCTTGTCTACCAGCAAGTTTTCCGATTTTACGGAGGTATGCTGTTTCAGGTAGTTCCGGAAGCCGTCGGCAAAAGGTTCCAGGGCCTCAAACGATTCGGCGTCGGTCATTTCTGCCGTGGCGTCGGTGCGGCCCGGGGTAAAGGGCACGTTAACCGCATGTCCGGCATCTTTGGCTGCCTTTTCGACGGCGGCACAGCCCCCGAGCACGATCAGGTCGGCCAGGGAGACCTTTTTACTGCCGCCTTTGGCGTTGAATTCCTGCTGAATTTTGGTCAGGGCATCGAGCACCTTGCCCAGTTGCACCGGGTTGTTGGCTTCCCAGCTTACCTGCGGCTCCAGGCGTACGCGGGCGCCATTGGCCCCGCCCCGGAAGTCGGAACCCCGGAAGGTAGAAGCCGAAGCCCAGGCAGCGCCAACCAGGGCAGATACGCCCAGGCCAGAGGCCAATATGCTTTTCTTCAGGTTTTCGATGTCTTTGGCATCGATCAGGTCGTGGCTCACGGCCGGCACCGGGTCTTGCCAGATCAGGTCGCCTTTCGGCACCTCAGGCCCCAGGTAGCGAGCCTTAGGCCCCATATCGCGGTGGGTGAGCTTGAACCAGGCTTTTTGGTAGGCCTCCTTAAACTCGTCCGGGTTTTCCAGGAAGTGGCGTGAAATTTTGCCGTAGGCCGGGTCCATGCGCAGGGCCAGGTCGGTAGTCAGCATAAACGGGGCATGCTTCTTCTTCGGGTCGTGGGCGTCGGGTACCGTACCGGCCCCTGCCCCGCCCTTGGGCTGCCACTGGTGGGCTCCCGCCGGGCTTTTGGTAAGCTCCCATTCGTATTTGTAGAGGTTTTCAAGGAAGGAATGGCTCCATTTAATGGGCGTATCGGTCCAGGCACCTTCCAGGCCGCTGGTAATGGTGTCGGCCCCTTTACCCGAGCGCAGGTTGTTTTTCCAGCCCAGGCTCTGCATTTCGATGGGGGCGCCAGCCGGTTCGGGTTCCAAGTATTCCGAATCCTTGCCGGCCCCGTGGGTTTTGCCGAAGGTATGCCCGCCGGCGATCAGGGCCACGGTCTCGTAATCGTCCATGGCCATGCGACCGAAAGTCTCACGGATGTCGTGGGCGGCCGCCAGGGGGTCGGGGTTGCCGTTGGGCCCTTCCGGGTTCACGTAGATTAGCCCCATATGGGCGGCACCCATTTGCCGCTCCAGCTCCCCTTTTTCATTGTAGCGTTCCTTGTTGCCCAGCCAGGTAGCCTCAGATCCCCAATAGATATCTTCTTCGGGCTGCCAGATGTCTTCGCGCCCGCCGCCGAAGCCGTACATGGGCAGGCCCATGGATTCGTGGGCCACGTTACCGGCCAGGATCAGCAGGTCGGCCCAGGAGATTTTTTTTCCGTATTTCTGCTTGATGGGCCACAGCAGCACCCGGGCCTTATCGAGGTTGGCGTTGTCGGGCCAGCTGTTCAGGGGGGCAAAGCGCTGGTTGCCGGTGCCCCCGCCACCCCGGCCGTCAGAAATGCGGTAAGTCCCCGCCGCGTGCCAGGCCATCCGGATGAAAAACGGCCCGTAGTGGCCGTAATCGGCCGGCCACCAATCCTGGCTGTCGGTCATGAGTTTCTTTAGATCTTGCTTTAATGCCTTCAGGTCGAGCGATTTAAAGGCCTTGGCATAGTCAAAATCAGGATCCATCGGATTTACTTTCTCAGAATGCTGACGAAGAATGTTCAGATTCAGGGAGTTGGGCCACCAGTCGCGGTTGGTGGTACCCCCTCCTGCCGCTTGTTTCAGTTCGCCGTTGAGAAACGGACAATCGGCCGGGTTCCCTTGCATGTTATTTCCCATTTTTTCGGTAGATTTTTAGTTGTTCGACATAAAACTATGATAATATTTTCTTATCGATATGAATTTGCAATCGATATAATTTATGATGGTTCGACAAAAACTATAGCCTCCCGCCCCGGGCATCAGGCAGCCTTTAATTTACGAAAGTTCCCACTCTTAAAAAAGGATAACGGTCCCTAAAACGGCTGCGCACGCCCCCGTTCGCCGCCTGATATGATTATTCGAAACACAGGGCTTCTGGCGTGCCTTATTTTTGGATATTTTAGCCATCGGGCTGTCGCTGTTAGCGCCCTGAAACCCACCCAAATGAGCCTGACCACCAAAATCATTTTGGGGCTGATCGTACTCCACCTGCTGGTCGGGTTCGGATGGCTCATTTACAAAGTAAGCCCCCGAAAAGGCGATAAGCCTGAAAACGAGAATCCCGAATAAGTCCCCCAATCCCTTCTCAACATGAATTCAAAACCCACGGTTAGCACCGTTTATGCCGATTCCAAGAAACACTACCAGATCCTCGACGGCCTGCGCGGGGTAGCGGCCATTGTGGTGGTATTGTTTCACATCCTGGAGGTCTTTTCAGGGGGCGACCACCAGAAGCAGCTCATCAACCACGGCTACCTGGCCGTCGACTTTTTCTTCGTGCTTTCGGGTTTTGTGATCGGGTATGCCTATGACGACCGCTGGAACCGCATGTCGCTGAGAGATTTTTTCAAACGCCGGCTAATCCGCCTGCACCCCATGATTGTAATGGGGATGGTTGTTGGGGCGGCTTGCTATTACTTCGGCGCTTCGCCCGTCCTATTCCCAGCCATTGCCGATACGCCCTGGTGGCAGTTGGTCCTGGTCATGCTGGTCGGTTTTACCCTTTTGCCCCTCCCCCCTTCTGCCGACATCCGAGGGTGGTCCGAGATGCATCCGCTCAACGGCCCGGCCTGGTCGTTGTTTTTTGAATACATAGCCAACCTATTGTACGCCCTGCTCATCAGGCGGTTCTCAAATACCCTCTTGGCTGTGCTGGTTTTCAGTGCCGGCGCCGCCCTGATCTACCTGGCCGTGACCAGCCCGAACGGGGACCTGATCGGGGGTTGGTCGCTCGAACCCGCCCAGCTGCGCATTGGCTTTACCCGCCTGCTCTACCCCTTCTTTGCCGGCCTGCTCTTGTCGCGCATCGCCAGGCCCGGGCATTTCAGCAACGCCTTTTTCTGGTGCAGCCTGGGGGTGGTGGCCGTTTTGTCGGTTCCGAGACTTGGGGGCCATGAGGCCCTGTGGCTGAACGGCTTGTACGATTCCCTGGCCGTAATATTGCTTTTCCCGCTCATCGTGTACCTGGGTGCCAGCGGCACAGTGAAGGGGAAATTCGCCAACCAGGCCTGCCGTTTCCTGGGGGATATCTCCTATCCGATCTACATTATCCACTACCCGATGATGTATATTTTCATGGCCTGGGCGGTCGATAACGAGGTGCCCCTGGCCAATGTATGGCCTGCCGGCCTGCTGGTACTGGCCGCCTCAGTCGGCATTGCCTATGTTAGCCTGAGGTTTTACGACATCCCGGTTCGCAAGTGGCTGGCAGGGCGTTACCTGAATGCGGAAAAATAGGACTGACCTTCGGGGAAGGCGCTCAGGGGCACTTGGTCATACGGGCAACATTCGTACCTTTGGACAGCAATTGGCAGGTACTGCCCTTTTCACAACCCATCTATGAAAATCGAAGAGATCGAAAATATTGAACTGAGCAAGCTGGAACTTCGCGATTACGAGGAAATGAAGGAGGTGATGCGCTCTTCGTACCACACCATGCCCGAGATGTACTGGCGGGAATCGCAGATCGAATCCCTGATCCGGAAATTCCCGGAGGGGCAGGTGGTGATCAAGGTAAACGGGCAGATTGCAGGCACGGCCCTGTCGATCATTGTCGATTACAACAACTTCGGCGACGCGCACACCTATGCCGAAATTACCGGCAACTATTCCTTCAACACCCACAGCGATACCGGCGATGTGCTCTACGGTATCGACGTATTCATAAAACCCGAGTTTCGGGGCCTGCGGTTGGGTCGGCGCCTGTACGACTACCGCAAGGAACTCTGCGAGCGACACAACCTGAAGGGAATCGTCTTCGGGGGCCGTATCCCGAATTACCACAAATACAAAGACCGCATGGCACCCAAGGAGTACATCGAGAAAGTACGCCTGCGCGAAATCCACGACCCGGTGCTCAATTTTCAAATCTCCAACGACTTCCACCCCATCAAGGTGATGAAGAACTACCTGGAGGGCGACACGGCGTCTAATGAGTTCGCGGTGCTGTTGGAATGGAACAACATTTATCACGAGAAACCGATAAAGGTGGCGCGGGGCCCGAAAAAAATCGTGCGTCTGGGGCTTATACAATGGCAGATGCGCCCCTACCGCGATATTGAGGAACTCATGCAGCAAGCCGAATACTTTATCGACGCCGTTTCGGGTTACCGCTGCGATTTTGCGCTGTTCCCGGAATTCTTCAACGCCCCCCTCATGGCTGAATTCAACCACCTCTCTGAAGCCAACGCCATACGCGAGCTCGCCAAGCTCACCGACGGCATTGTCGAGCAATTTGCCGGGCTGGCCGTTTCGTACAACATCAACATCATTTGCGGCAGCATGCCCGAGATGGTAGACGGCACCCTGTACAACGTGGGGTATATCTGCCATCGCGACGGGAACGTCGAACGCTATGAGAAGCTGCACGTAACCCCTGACGAATCAAAAGTTTGGGGAATGAAGGGAGGCAGCTTCCTGAAAGCCTACGACACCGATTGCGGGAAAATCGGGGTGCTGATCTGCTACGACGCCGAATTCCCGGAACTCGGGCGTATGCTGGCCGATGAAGGCGTAAATATCCTCTTCGTGCCCTTCCTTACCGACACCCAAAACGGGTATTCCCGGGTGCGGTACTGCGCCCAGGCGCGCGCCATCGAAAACGAGTGCTACGTGGCCATAGCCGGCAGCGTGGGCAACCTGCCCAAAGTGCACAACATGGATATCCAATTTGCCCACTCCATGGTGTTCACCCCTTGCGACTTTGCCTTCCCCACCAATGGGATCAAGGCCGAGGCTACGCCCAATACCGAAATGATCCTTATTTCAGATGTAGACATAGACCTGCTTAGCGAACTCAATCAGTACGGCAGCGTGCGCAACCTGCGCGATCGCCGCACCGACCTCTTCGACCTGAAAAAACGTTCCTGAGATGGCTTTTACGCCTGGTTACTTTTTTTGAAAACCAAGCGCTTTTTACTTACATTCAGGGTTTTAATCAAAAAAATCTCTCGTGGTCCGGGCCTTACCGCAGGGTAGGGTTTCCCGGAAACCGGGCGAATTTTACTTTTTAACCAACTAAAACCTTCACGAATGAAAAAATTAATCGCAGAATTTATCGGCACCCTCTGGCTTGTCCTGGGCGGGTGCGGCAGTGCAGTATTGGCCGCGGGCTATCCGGAATTGGGTATCGGCTTTGCCGGAGTGGCACTGGCCTTCGGCCTCACGGTCGTAACCATGGCCTATGCCATAGGCCACATCTCAGGGTGCCACCTGAACCCGGCCGTTTCCATAGGGCTGTGGGTCGGGGGCCGCTTCAACGGGAAAGACCTGGTTCCCTACATCGTGGCCCAGGTACTGGGCGGGATTGCCGGGGCAGGTCTCCTCTACCTCATCGCTTCCGGAAAGCCCGGTTTCGAATTGGGCGGGTTTGCAGCCAACGGTTATGGCGAGCACTCCCCCGGAGGGTACAGCATGCAGGCCGCCCTGGTAACCGAAGTGGTCATGACCTTTATGTTCCTGGTTATTATAATGGGCGCCACCCACAAAAAAGCCCCTGCCAGCCTGGCTGGCCTGGCCATCGGCCTCGGCCTTACCCTGATACACCTGATCAGCATCCCGGTTACCAACACCTCGGTAAACCCGGCCCGTAGCACCAGCCAGGCCTTGTTCGCAGGCGACTGGGCCCTGGGCCAACTCTGGCTGTTCTGGGTGGCGCCGATTGCGGGCGCAGCCCTGGCCGGACTCGTATACAAATGGATGTCTCCAGATTCACAGTAAAAGCCCTGCACGGAAAGGGCGGTACGGGGCATGTGACCATTCGCATGCCCTTTTTTGCGCTTAAAAAAGGGCTGGTGATCTGCCCCGGGAATTAGTACATTTAAAGACCAGGGGACAAATCGGCCCAAAGCCTCCCCTCCCTAAAATTCTAGAATTTCTATGAGAAAATCGGCTGCTCTGGCCCTGTCCCTATTATCTATTGTCTTCCTGGCCTCTGTAAAATTAAGGGGGCAGGATGCGCAACCTCCTTCCAGTTATGCCCAATTAACCACCCTTTTTGAAGGGTGGCGGCAATTTGAAACGCCACCTGATCTAAACGGCGCCCCCGACTACACCCGGGCCTCCTGGGAACGGCGCCGGCCCGCCTTTGAAGCCCTTCAAAAGCAGCTCCGGCAAATCGACACCACAGGGTGGCCGGTTGCCCATAAGGTAGACTGGACCCTGGTTTGGGCCGAAATGAACGGCTACGATTTTAACCAGCGGGTCCTGAAACCCTGGGAGCGCGACCCGGCCTTTTACAAGTCGGTCTGGACCGAACGCAGCGATGTGCCGGCCCATGAGGGCCCTACCCACCACGCGATCACCGAACTCTGGACGTATACCTTCCCCTTGTCTGGGGAGCAGCGGCAACGCCTGTTGGTCGACCTAAAAAGGATTCGCCCGCTCAATGCCCAGGCCCGTGAAAACCTGACCGGGAATGCCCGCGAATTATGGCTGGCAGGTATACGGGATATCAGGCAACAAGCTGCAGACCTGCTGGAACTACTGGAACGCCCCGGGGTGGCTGCCGACCCTGAGTTGGTAGCAGCAATAGGGGAAGCCCGCGAATCCACCGATGCCTTGGCCGCCTGGCTGGAGGCCCAGGCCCCTTCAAAGACGGGCCCGTCTGGTATAGGAAAAGATCAGTATACCTGGTATCAGCAACAGGTTCATCTGGTGCCCCTGAGCTGGGAGCAGGAGGTAATGCTGCTGAAAAGTGAACTGGCCCGTGCCTGGTCTGCCCTCAAACTGGAAGAGCACCGGAACCGGGAGCTGGACACCTTGCAGCCTGCAGGCAGCCCGGAAGCTTATGAAGTCCTTTCGGAGCAGGCTGCACAAAGCCTGCTTGCCTTTCTCGACCAGGATTCCATGGTGCAGGTAAAACCGTACTTCGAACCCGCCCTCAGGGAACACCTCGGCTTTTATGTGCCGGAGGAGCGCCGCCATTTTTTCTGGATTACAGCCCACCACGACCCACGCCCCCTCTATTCGCATTTTTACCACTGGTTCGAATTGGCGCGGATGGACCTTGAACCCCACGAAAGCCCGGTGCGCAAGGGACCCCTGCTGTACAACATCTTCGACTCGCGCAACGAGGGCCTGGCGACAGCCGTTGAAGAATTTTTTATGCAGGCCGGCCTGTACGACGACGCCCCTCGGGTACGGGAAATCGTGTACATCCTCATTGCGCAGCGCGCTGCCCGAGGCCTGGGATCGCTATATGCGCATGCCAACCTGATGACCATGGAACAAGCCGGGGGCATTCACTCCGAATACACGCCCCGCGGCTGGATGAAGACCGAAAAGGATTTACTGCGCTTTGAGCAGCACCTGTACCTGCGCCAACCGGGGTATGGCACCAGCTACATTACGGGAAAATACCTGCTGGAAGAAGCCATGATGGAATTTGCCCATCAGCAGGAACAAAGCGGTGGTTCCTTTCAGATGAAAACTTTTATGGACCGCATGAATGCCATGGGCAACATTCCCGTTACCCTGGGCATGTGGGAACTCACCGGCCGGCAGCCCGACAGCACCTTTGCGCTGTTAGGGGGCGGCCCCTACCCGGCCAAATCGAAAATAGGGGGCGACACAGATTAAAAAAATGCAAACCTGGATAGCCCTGTTGCGGGGCATTAACGTGGGAGGGCACCACATCGTGCCTATGAAAGAGCTGGTGCGCCTCCTGGAAGCCGACGGCTTTAAAGGGGTGCGCACCTACATCCAGAGCGGCAATGTGGTCTTGCAGGCCGAAGAGCGGCCCGGGGAACGCATAGGCGGGCTCATTGAACGGCATTTCGGATTCCGGCCGGCCGTATTTGCCCTGAGCGCCGATGAATTGCGGAGGGCTGCCACCGCGAACCCCTTCGACCCCGAAGCGGGCAAAATGGTACACTTTTTCTTTTGCGAACCCGAACCCCAGCGCCCCGACCTGGCGTTGCTGAATTCTGTAAAAGCGCCCGGGGAAGCCTACCGACTTTCGGGGTCGGTTTTTTACCTGTACGCCCCCGACGGGGTTGGCCGTTCGAAGCTGGTGGAGAAGATCGGGAAGGCGTTGGCCGGGGTGGAGATAACCGCCCGGAATTTGAATACCATCAACAAGCTGCTCGAAATGAGCGCCTGATCAGAAAATCCCATTTTATGGACGATACCCCGCTCGTGCATGCCGAATACCTCCTGAAGAAATTTCCCGGGAAGGGCGGCTGGACCTATGCCGAGATCCCGGAAGTGGCAGCAGACCCGACCAACCCTTTCGGCTGGGTGCAGGTGCGGGGCAGTATCGACGGCTTTGCCCTGGAGCAGTATAAACTAATGCCGATGGGCCATGGCCGGCTATTTTTGCCGGTGCGTGCTGAAATACGTAAAGCTATCGGGAAGCAGGCCGGCGATTTCGTTGAGGTGGTGTTGTTCCCCGACGCCTCCGAAAAAGCCTTACCCGATGAGATCCGCGCCTGTTTCGAAAACGAGCCCGGGGAGGTGGCCGCAACCTTTGCCGCGCTTACGCCCGGACAACGCAAGGCCTACCTCGACTGGATTTACCAGGCCCGAACCGAAGAGACCCGGGCCCATCGGGTGGCCCGAATGATGCAACGCCTGGAACAAGGCCTGCCCCTGCATGATCCCTGAAAACAGACCCTTATGATACTGGAAGCATTAACAACCCTCTTCGAGCGCGACCTGGACAAGCTACGCGCCGAAATTGAAGCCTACCAAGACGAAGCAAACCTCTGGCGAACCGAGGCGGGCATCGCCAATTCGGCCGGCAACCTCTGCCTGCACCTGGTTGGGAACCTGAACGCCTTTATAGGGGCTGTGCTTGGAGGCACGGGCTATATACGCGACCGGGAGGCCGAATTTGCGCGCAAAGGCGTGCCCCGCGAATCCTTGCTCGGCATGATTGACCAGACCCGGGCCCTGATTGCCCCGGCTCTTAGCCGGGTAAGCGCCACCCAACTGGAGGCCACCTACCCCATAAAGGTATTTCAGCAGGAAACGAGTACCGGGTATATGCTAATGCACCTGGCCACCCACCTGGCCTACCACCTTGGGCAGGTAAACTACCACAGGAGGTTGCTCGATACCCCGTAACGGCTCCCCGTATTTAAAGGGGGTTGGGCCGGCGGGGGCAATCTGCGCCATGCCCGTTAAACTTTTTGTTAATCTTGGCGTCCAAGACCTGAACACCTTTAGCTTTGCGATACGCTTTATGATGTCGCCCATAAAGTTGGTTTGTACTCCATGAACTATTTCTGTTCCCTTCTGTTACTATTAGCAGGCCATTCCCTACTTGCCCAGGTCTCTTCAGTAACCCTTTCCGGATCGGTCAGGGAACTGCCCGACAACCTTCCCCTGGCCTATGCCAATATTGCCTTACAAGATACAGCCGACTCCGCGAAAACGGCGGGAACCATCTCAGGCATAGACGGGCTGTTTACCCTGACCGGGGTAGCGCCCGGTTCTTACCGGTTGCGCATCACCTATATCGGGTACACAGATCGGGAGCGTGACATTTTTGTGGGGGCCACCTCGAAATACCTCGACCTGGGTCTTTTTCAAATGGAGGCCCAGACCGAGGAACTGGGCGAGGTGGTGCTCACCGGCCGGCAGGAAGGGGTGGGCAATAAGCTCGACAAAAAGACCTATACCCTGGAAGACCAGTTGAGCCAGGGCGGGGGCAGCGTACTGCAGGGCCTGCAAAACCTGCCGGGCATCACTGTTCGCGACGGACAGGTACAACTGCGTGGGAACCCTCGGGTAATGGTGTTGATGGATGGAAAGCAAACCGCCATAACGGGGTTCGGGAACCAGAACGGCCTCGACAACCTGCCCGCCTCGGCGGTAGACCGCATCGAGATCATAAACAACCCCTCGGCCCGGTACGATGCCAACGGGAATGCGGGCATCATCAACATTGTGCTGCGCAAAGACGAGCAGAGCGGCTTCCACGGGAAGGCCGGTCTGACCACGGGCCTCGGGGCCCTGTGGGTTCGAAAGGAGAACCTGCCAGGTATTCGCCCGCAATACCAGGCCACCCCGAAACTGAACCCGTCCCTGGCCCTGAACTACCAGACGGGCAAGGTTAACCTTTTTATGCAGGCCGACCACCTGTATTCGCGAACCCTGAACAAGAATGAGTTCGTAACCCGCAGCTACGACGACGGCACGGTTATCAACCAACAACTCAAGCGCAACCGCAACACGAACTTTTTCACTTCCCGGGCGGGCCTGGACTGGGCAATTTCTGATCGCAACACGCTTACGGTTTCAGGCTTCTTCAGCCGGGAAGGCATCATAGACCGGGGTGACCAGCCCTTCTACAACGAAGATTTGAGCGAGCAGCTGCGCCTGTGGCAATTTCTGGAAGACGAAGTACTTACCGCTTATATGGGGTCGGCTGCGTTCGTTCACCAGTACCCACAGCCCGGCCACAAGCTGGAAGCGGGCTTTAATTACACCTTCGACCGGGAAGATGAAAAGTACTTTTTCGACAATACCCTGCCCACGGGCACCGCACAAGAGTCGTTTGCCCTGATAGCCGACCAGCGGGTGGCCGATGTAAACCTCGACTACACCAAACCCCTGAAAACGGGCATCCTGGAAACCGGCCTGAAGTTTCGCCGGCGCACCATTCCCACCAACATGCAATTCTTCCCGAGCGCCGACTCCCCCCTCGAC
>JBNKGM010000081.1:0-12067 GCA_050289825.1 Robiginitalea sp. | reverse complement strand
TTACAGGGTTGGCTGGTTGCCGGCGGCAAACCGCCATGTATTGCGCCCCAAATATATATAAGGAATCCGGATCGGGACAGGATACGTGCCAGTTTGCCATAACAAACCCGCCGTAAAACCTTCAGACAAGTGCCGTAGATTCCCGTTCGACAAGGGAAGACCGGATAATTTCGGTCCGGAAACTTTTGCGGTCGGTTTCGTCGTATTCCTGTTCTACCTTCCCGATCAGCATCTCGGCTGCCACGGCGCCCATCCGCTCGCCATGCTGGGCCACCGAAGTCAGGGATGGAGAAGCGTAACGCGAAAGCAGGCCATCGGTAAACCCTATAAAGGAAATGTCTTCGGGTACACGGTAACCCATCCGCTGGGCCAGGCGCATGCCGCGCACGGCAAATATCTCGTTTACGCAAAGCACGGCGTCAAAGTGGCGCTTCCCGAAAAAGGCTTCGCTCAGGGTTTCTTCCTCGTATTGGTAAGGGAGGCGTAAGATAAGGTCTTCCTCCACCTGAACCCCGTTGGCCGCCAAAGCCTTCCGGTACCCCTGCTCCCTTTTGGCGCTTACATTCAGATAGCCCTCTGTGGTAAACAGGGCCACCTGCCGCTTTCCGCTGCGGATCAGACGTTCGGTAGCTTCGTAGGCTGCCTGCTCGTCGTCTATGAGCACCTTGTCGCAGTCGATCTCATCGGTTACCCGGTCAAAAAGCACCAGGGGAATGCCCTGTTCGGTTACTTCCCGCAGGTGGTTGAAATCATTCCGCTTCTGGGTTTCGGCCGAAAGGGCCATGATAAAACCGTCTATGCTCCCGTTAGCCAGCATTTCCATGTTGATCACTTCCTTGTCAAACGACTCGTCTGAAACGCATACAATCACATTATAGCCCTTTTCGTTTGCGTATTGTTCAATTCCCCGGAAAACCGTCGTAAAGAAATGATGCACGATGTCGGGGATGATTACCCCGATATTTTTGGTGCGCTTGTTCTTAAGACTGATGGCTATGTTGTTGGGCTTGTAATTGTAGAGCCGGGCGAAAGCCTGCACTTTTTCGGTGGTGTCGCGGCTGATTTCATCACTGTTCTTAAGCGCCTTGGATACTGTGGAAATGGAGACATCCAGCTCCCGGGCTATGTGTTTAAGGGTAATTTTCTGCTTCACGTTTGGCCTTGTGCTAACTCATCGGCTGAAGTTACACAATATTTCACTTGCCCAAAGCGGCAAGCGGCCCGTAAACGGCCAGGCCTTTAGAATCGGGACTTTTAAAAAGATTAATGAATTGCCTGAAAACCAAAAAAAATTCTATATTTGGTCCCAAATTGCTAATTTACACCCCTTTTAAGTATTAATTGAGCAATCTAACCGACTTGCCCTTAATACATTAATATTTCTGAAAGTTATTAACACGAAACCGTTTTCGATAACCATGCATGGCCCGAAAACAGGCATTTAACATTTTTTTTACATATTTTGACCCCTTGAATTAAATTAACTAAACTCAAAAATCCACTATCTATGAAGATTACGCTACTGAAGAGCTTGCTGCTTGTTGGAGCATTTTTATGCTTCGGACTTGCGCAGGCGCAAGAAGTATCAGGTACGGTTTCTGATTCCAACGGCCCACTGCCAGGAGCCAGTGTTGTCGTTAAGGGAACCACCACTGGTACACAGACCGACTTCGACGGGAACTACACCCTTGAAGTTTCGTCTTCCGATGCCGTGCTGGTTTTCAGCTACATCGGCTATTCCACTCAGGAGGTTGCAGTAGGTGGCAGAACTACAATTGACGTAGTGCTGCAAGAAGACGCAACCGCCCTGGACGAAGTGGTAATCATCGGTTACGGCCAGACCACTGTTAAAGACGCTACCGGATCGGTAGCAGCCGTTACCTCCGACGACTTTAACGGCGGGGTGATCGCTTCACCGGAACAATTGATCCAGGGTAAGACTGCCGGGGTCAACATCCAGCAGGTGAGCGGGGAACCCGGTGCAGGCGTTCAGATCAACATCCGCGGATCGAACTCGGTTCGTGGTAACAACAACCCCTTGTTCGTTGTTGACGGCGTGCCGCTTTTCGGCCAAAACACGGCAGCCAGCGGAGACACCGGACAAGGTGGAAGCGAAGTGGGGAACCCGCTGAACTTCCTTAACCCGAATGATATTGAGAGCATGAGCATCCTGAAAGACGCCTCTGCAACCGCTATTTACGGTTCGCGCGGCGCCAACGGGGTTGTGATCATCACCACCAAAAGCGGTAAAGCTGCCAGAGGCGGGGTGATCGAGTGGTCTTCTAACCTGAGCGTTGCCAAGCCGGTTCGCCAGTACGACCTGCTCGACGCTCAAGGCTTCCTGCAAGCCGTAGAAGATTACGGCGGAAACCCGAACAACGTTAATTACGGAGCCAATACAGATTGGCAGGATGTGGTGCTGAGAAACGCCGCTTCTTCCAACCACAACCTGGCTTATGCCCACAGCTACAACGGCGGAAACGTGCGCGCCACTTTCGGCTACCAGAAGCAATTCGGTGTAGTCGAAAAATCAGATTTTGAGCGTATTACCGGACGTATCAATGCGGCACACAAATTTTTCAATGACCGGCTGTTGCTGAACCTTCAGTCTTCTATCAGCCGGGTGAACCAGGAAAAAGCGCCCAACGCTGCCGGCGCCGGTTTCCGGGGAGACATCCTCGGTGCTGCTTACTCAGCTAACCCGACCTGGCCCTCAAGCCCTACTTTCGACGATGGAGGAGGGCAAATCCAGCCTGCCAACTACCTGGCTGAGACCCAAAACCTCACCCAGACCAACCGTTTGCTGGTCAATGGAAGTGCCGAATACAAATTCTCGCAGGAGTTCAGCGCGAAGGTGAACCTTGGCTATGACAAATCTGATAGTGAGAACACCTCTGTACTTTCGGCCAATCTGCAGAACTTCACCGGCATCGAAGGAACCGGTTTCGGAACTTACAACACCCTGGAGCGTGAAAACAAGACCCTGGAGGCCACGCTGAACTACACCAAGCAGTTCGGAAACTCCAGTCTGGACGCCTTGGTAGGTTACGCCTACCAGGATTTCCGCACCAAAGGCCGTAACGCCGCCGGACGGGGCTTCTTTGTCTCCGACCTGAATACAATGGCTGCCGACCTGCGTCAGACCATTAATGAGGCTGCTGCCAGCATTGACGGACGTTACCAGCAATTCTTTTACGGAACCAACACCGGAGGACTGGTTGTAAACCGTCTGTTCCCGACCGTAGTTGCCGGAGAAGTTAACCCGCTGGGTATTTCCAAGGGCGTTCAAGCCGCTACGGCCGATGTTTTTGACAACACCGACGAGCTGCAATCGTTCTTTGGACGTGTAAACTACAGCTACGCCAACAAATACCTCTTTACCGCAACCATGCGGGCTGACGGTTCTTCCCGTTTCGGCCCGGAGAACCAGTACGGGTACTTCCCCTCTGGTGCCTTTGCCTGGCAGATCGGAGAGGAAGATTTCGTAGGCGAAAGCGTCTCTACCCTGAAACTGCGTCTCGGAGCCGGTCTGACCGGTAACCAGGAAGGCCTCGGGTACGGTAACTTCGTTGCCCGTCAGCGTTTCGCCGGCATCGGCATCAACAACGACAACACCGTTAACCAAAACGGTCTTACCATTGTCGCTACTGATGTTCCCGACCTGAAGTGGGAGTCAACCCTCAACTTCAACGTCGGTCTCGATTTCGGGTTCAACAACGACCGCCTGAATGGTGCCATTGATGTATACCGGAACGAAACCCAGGATCTGATCCTGCAGACGCCTCCGGCTGCGCCCTCTACCAACCCGTTCCAATTCGGTAACGTAGACGCCAGCGTCATTAACCAGGGGATTGAATTCTCCCTGAACTACGACTTCGTTCAAACTGACGATGCCACCTTCTCGGCTGCCTTCAATATCTCGTACAACCAGAACGAAGTACAGGATTTCGCGGGTGCCATCAACACTGGAGCCATCAACGGCCCCGGTCTTTCAGGAGCCTTTGCCCAGCGCTTCGAGTCAGGACACTCCCTGTACTCCTGGTACATGGCCAAGTTCCTCGGCTTTGACGGCAACGGCAACCCGATCTACGAAGACGTAGACGGCAACGGAGTTGGTGATCCTGATTCTGACAAGCAATTTGTAGGCGAAGATGCCCTTCCGGACGTAACCAGCGGTCTGACCCTGAACTTCCGTTACAAAAACTGGGACCTGACCACATTCTTCAATGCCCAGTACGGATTCTCAGTGTACAACAACACCGCGAACTCCTTCTTCAACGCCGGACAGATCGTTACCGCCCGTAACGTGACTGTAGACGCTGCCAATGCCGGTGAAAACGGCGGGGCTTCCACTGCGGTTTCAACCCGTTTCCTGGAAAAAGGTGATTTTATCCGTTTCCAAAACGCAACCCTGGGGTACAATGTGCCTCTAAGTGGTGAGGGAACCTTCAAGACGCTGCGTTTCTCCCTGACCGGACAGAACCTCTTCCTGATTACCGATTACAGCGGTATCGATCCGGAGGTTACCGTTCAGACCGGACAGCTCGGCTCAGGTGTTCCGACGCGGGGTATCGACTGGTCAGCCTTCCCGAACCCACGGACCGTTACTTTTGGAATTAACGCCTCATTTTAATTAAAAAAATTGTCTATCATGAAAAGAATTCTGAAGCATTTAACTATATCCTTGCTTGCGGTTTTCGCCCTTGGATCCTGTTCCAACCTGGAAATCCAGGAAACGGATTCCTTCATTACCGAAGGGTTCCAGGGGCTGGAAGATCCGGCTTCCGCCCTGGATCAGTTATACAACAACGTATACGGGCAATGGGCCGATCAGGCCAACCGGTATGCCCTGTACGAAGTAACCACCGACGCCCTCCTGGTTCCGACCCGGGGTGCCGACTGGGGTGACAACGGTCGCTGGAGGAAACTCCACCAGCACGAGTGGGGCCTTGAGGAAACCGACATCCTCACCCCCTTCGACCAGTACAACGCCAACCAGCTGCTGGCTTCCCAGATCCTGGACAGCCGCAGCGGGGCTTCTGCAGAGGTAGCCGCCCAGGCCAGCTTCCTGCGTGCTTATTCCATGTTCACCGTACTGGACCTTTTCGGTCAGGTACCTTTCCGCGACACCGAGCTTTCTTCTTCCACCGTTCCGGAAGTACTGTCTGGTCCCGCTGCCGTGGATTTCATTTTGAGCGATCTGGATAACGCCATCTCTGGCCTGTCTGCTGTACAGGCCGGTACCGGCGAGCTGAAGCGCGCCAGCAAAGCGGCTGCCCGCATGCTGAAGGCCAAGGTGTTGCTGAACCGCCACATCTATGACGCCCAATTGGTACAGCCTTACAGCATTTCACCGAGTGCGGCTGATATGCAAGAAGTCATCAACCTGGTGGATGCCATTGACGCCGATGGATATGCCCTGCAGGCTGGCTACTTTGAAATTTTCGAGCCTTCTGCCGATACCGAAACCATTTGGTATGGTGCCGCTTGTAACTGTAACCGTATCTTCAACGGCCTGCACTACAATTCTACCGGCCTCGGTGGAGGTGGATGGAACGGCTTCTCTACCCTTGCTGAATACTACGACCTCTTCGAAGGGGATGCCAACCAGAACCGCTACCAAAGCGACCTGGAAAGCGCCCAGATAGATGGTCAGGAAGAGCGCCGCGGCGGTGTGCCGAACATCGGTGTACCCTTTAGCGGTGCCGCCGGTACTTCAGACGAAGGTGGATTCGAAAACGGCTCCAACGTAGGGAACGGCTTCCTGGTAGGTCAACAATACGGCCTGACCGGCAATGCCCTGCAAGATCGTCAGGGCCAGCCCCTGGTCTTCTCCCGCGAGTTTGTTGACGGCGATGGTAACGCCAGCCTGATCAACAACGATGAGAAAACCGGTATCCGCGTAATGAAGTATAATCCGCGTTTTGACGGAGGATTCGCTAACCACAACATCATGTTCCGGTATGCCGACGCCTACCTGATGCGTGCCGAGGCCCGTATGCGCAGCGGTGGAGACCCCACCGCCGAGGTGAACGCCCTGCGCGTGCTGCGCGGAGCCACTCCGTTGGCCAGCGTTTCCGAGTCTGACCTGCTCGACGAGCGCGGTCGCGAACTGTACGCTGAAGGCTGGAGAAGGAACGATATGATCCGTTTCGGAGAGTACCTGCGCAACTGGGAGTTCAAAGGAGACACAGACTCCAAACGTCTGCTGTTCCCCATTCCGCTGCCTCAGCTGCTCGCCAACCCGAACCTGCAACAGAACCCCGGCTACTAAGAAACCGGAAACAACTGCAAAGAAAGCTGCCCGATCGGGCAGCTTTTTTTGTTTTCGGGAATACCCGGCCCAAAGGACTAATGAATTATTAACGAGGGTAAAGATTTGGCAAAAACCCCCGGGGAAAGCCCCATTTTATTATCCCTGAACACACAAGTTATGTATTTTAGCACCCTGTTTGGGGGGTATGATAAACCGCTATGTTTTCTCGGTAATACTGGTGTTTCTGGCCGGCTGTCAGGACACCCCCTCTTACCTGTTGCGTGAAGTGGACCCGGCCGATAGCGGCCTTACCTTCCGAAACCAACTCCTAGAAAGCCCCGAACTGAACATCCTGAATTACCTGTACTACTACAACGGGGCTGGCGTAATGGCCGCAGACTTTAACGGCGATCAATTACCCGATCTGTATCTGGCCGCCAACCAGCAACCCGACGCCCTGTACCTGAACCGGGGCGGGATGCATTTCGAAGAAATTACAGCCAAAGCGGGTATCCATAATGCCGACGGATGGACCACAGGGGTAACCCATGCCGACGTGAACGGGGACGGCCTGCTCGATATCTATATCTGCAAGGCCGCCGGATACAGGGCTTTGAAAGGCAGAAACCTGCTCTACATAAACCAGGGCCTCTCGCCCGAAGGCATCCCCCAGTTCAAAGAAATGGCTGCAGACTTCGGCCTGGATTTCTCTGGCCTTTCGACCCAGGCTGCCTTTTTTGATTTCGACCTCGACGGCGACCTGGATATGTTCCTGCTCAACCACTCGGTGCACCCGAACCGGACCTACGGGAAGGGCTCCCAACGCGAAGGGTACGACCCCTTGTCGGGAGATCGCCTGTACCGCAACGACGATGGGCATTTTACCGACGTAAGCGGGGAAGCCGGGATATTTCAGGGGAAGGCCGGGTACGGGCTGGGCCTGGGAATCAGCGATGTGAACAATGACGGGTATCCCGACATCTATGTGGGGAACGATTTCTTTGAGAATGACTACCTCTACCTGAACCGGGGTAATGGCACCTTTCGGGAGGCCATTTCTGACTCAGACCCGCCCATTGGCCACACTACCCATTACAGCATGGGCAACGACCTGGCCGACATCAACAACGACGGATTGCCCGATATCGTCTCCCTCGATATGCTGCCGGAAGACCTGGTGACCTACAAAACCTCAGGCCTCGAATACGGATACCCCATATACCAGCAATACCTGCGCCAGGGGTACGCTCCCCAGTATATGCAGAACACGCTCCAACTCAACCTGGGAGGGGGCCGGTTTTCGGAGATTGGCTTTCTGGGCGGCCTGGCCGCCACCGAATGGTCGTGGGGTTCTTTGATGGCCGATTTTGACAATGACGGATACAAAGACGTCTTTATCACCAACGGCATCAAAGGGGCCACCAACGATATGGACTATATGAACTTCATCGCCAACGAAGACATACAACGCCGCATCGACAGGGGTATGGAAGACACCGATATGCCCCTCACACGCGAAATTCCGTCCAAAAAAGTGCCGAATTACATCTTCCGCAATAACGGCGACCTGAGTTTTTCGGATATGACGGGCACCTGGATGGCCTCAGTACCCTCCTACAGCAACGGGTGCGCCTACGCCGATTTCGACGGTGACGGCGACCTCGACCTGGTGGTGAACCAGGTAGATGAAACTGCCTCGTTACTCGAAAACAAGGGAGCTCCAGGGGCCTTCCTGGAAATCCGTTTCAAAGGGGCTTCTGCCAACACGCAAGGCATCGGCGCAAAGGTACTGGCCTACACAGGCGGGCAGGTAATTACCCAGGAGAACAACCCGGCCCGGGGCTACCTTTCGGCCGTTCCCGCCACGGTTCATCTAGGCCTGGGCGAGGCCGCCATCCTTGATTCCCTGGTCGTAATCTGGCCCGGGGGCGCGTGGCAGACCTTGAAAAGCCTGCCCTCCAAAAAGATGCTTGAACTTAACGAGGAGCAGGCATCCGGTCAGTATTACGCGGTACGGCCCGGAACGGCCCGTGCCTATTGGGCGCAGATCGATTCACTCGTTGCGTTCAGGCACGACGAAAACATTAGCCTCGACTTCGACCGCGAACCGCTTATCGTCTATGCCGGTTCCAACCAGGGGCCGGCCGTATCGGTGGCCGACCTGAACCATGACGGGCGTGACGATTTTTTCATCTGCGGAGCGAAGCGGCAGGCCTCGGCCCTTTACCTGCAACAAGCCGACGGCCGTTTTGAGCCGGCACAGGAAGCCCTCTTTGAAGCCGATGCCCTCAGAGAAGACACTGCCTCCCTCTTTTTTGACGCCAACGGGGACGGCTGGACAGACTTGCTGGTAGCCAGCGGCGGAAATGAATTCCGGGACGGTGAGCCCCTGCAGCCCCGCCTATACCTGAATAAAAACGGCCTGCTTGAGCCCTCTGCACCCCTCCTGGACGGGGCATTTCCCAACGCTTCCGGGGCCGATACCTTCGACATCGACAACGACGGTGATGCCGACCTGCTGATTACGGCCGACGCCGTACCCGGCTCTTTCGGGGAAACACCCCGCCACTACTTGCTCATAAATGACGGGAGGGGGCATTTCCAGGATGCCACCCGGCAGCAGATGCCCGACTTGCTAGACTTCGGGGCCATCAGCGGGGTGGTCTGGGCCGACCTGGACGGGGACGGGCAGCCCGAACTGGCCGTAGCCGGGCCCTGGTCTGCAGTGACTGTTTTTAAGCGGGATGGAACCACCTGGCATCGGATGCTGGGCAATGGCCTGGACCAAACCGGGGGTTGGTGGAATGCCCTGAAGGCAGCCGACCTCGACGGGGACGGAGACCTCGACCTGTTGGCCGCAAACTGGGGCCTCAACAGCAAGTTCAGAGCTTCCCCCGAACAGCCGGTCAGGTTGTATCGGTACGATTTTGACGGGAATGGGTCAGTGGAACCCCTGGTTACATACTACCATAAGGGCGTGGAAACCCCTTTTGCCTCCCGCGACGAACTGGCCAAGCAAATGCCCTTCCTGAACAAGAAATACAGAAGCTATGAGGCTTTTGCCCGGGCCAGCCTGGCCGATGTCTTCGGGCAGGAGGCCCTTGAAGCCGCTACCCGCAAAGAGGCAACCGAACTGGCGAGCTGCCTTTTCCTGAACGACGGAAAAGGGCATTTCCTTAAAAAGCAGCTGCCGCGCATTGCGCAGGCTTCGGCTTTATACGATTTCGGGATCGCCGACTTTGACGGGGACGGCCGCCCCGACCTGTTCCCTGTGGGCAACCTCTTTCAAATCAGCACCCAACTGGGGCGGCTGGATGCGATCAATGGCTTAATTTTGCACAACGCAGGAAACGGGGAGTTTACCTGGGACAATCGGTTGACAGCCCCCATATCAGGCGCCTGCCGCGAAATAGATACCCTGATGATAGCCGGAACAAAAACATACATCATATCAAGGAACGACGACACCCCCGTTTTCCTGACCCAAGTTAAAAAGTGACATGAAAGCACACCTTGCCTTATACACCATCTTGCTGACGCTGCTGACCGCCTGCTCCACCAAAGAGCAAACCGGCATGCCCGACGAGCAGCGGGCTACCTTGTTTACCCTGCTGCCGGCCGACAGTACCGGCATTGCCTTTGTAAACCAGGTAGAGAACCAGAAAGATTTCAACATCTTCAAATACCGGAATTTCTACAACGGGGGCGGCGTGGCCATTGGCGACATCAACAACGACGGCCTGGCCGACATTTTCCTCACGGGCAACATGGTCGCCAACCGGCTTTACCTGAACAAGGGCAACTTCAGGTTCGAGGATATATCGGAAAAGGCGGGGGTGATGGGCAACAAGCCCTGGTCTACCGGGGTTACCATGGCCGACGTGAATGCCGACGGCCTGCTCGACATCTACGTCAGCAATGCCGGGAACATGGAGGGCAACAACCACGACAACGACCTCTACATCAACAACGGCGACCTGACCTTTACCGAACGCGCCAATGAGTACAACCTGGCCAAAACCGGCTTTACCACACACGCCTCCTTTTTCGACTACGACAAAGACGGCGACCTTGACGCCTACATCCTCAACAACAGCAACATACCTGTAAGCAGCCTGGGGTACGCCGAGCAGCGCGACGTGCGGGCCCAGGACTGGGAAGGTGTGCCTGCCATTTTCAGGGGGGTAGGCGATATGCTGTTGCGGAACGACGACGGGTACTTTACCGACGTAAGCGAGCAGGCCGGGATTTATGGCAGCCTTATCGGCTTTGGCCTGGGCGTGCTCGTTTCCGACTTCAACCAGGACCTCTACCCCGACATCTACGTGTCAAACGATTTTTACGAGCGCGATTACCTCTACATCAACAACCAAAACGGCACCTTTTCTGAGCAGATCGAAAACTGGACGGGGCACCTGAGCCTTTCGGCCATGGGCATTGATGTTGGCGACATCAACAACGACGGCCTGCAGGATGTCTTTATCACCGACATGCTGCCCGAGGCCGAGCAGCGGGTAAAGTCGGTCATGGAATTCGAGGGCTACAACGTGTACAAACTCAAGGAAGGCAAAGATTTCGGGCATCAGTACATCCAAAACACGTTGCAGCTCAACAACGGGAACGGCACCTTTTCGGAAGTGGCCTATTACAGCGGGGTAGACGCAACCGACTGGAGTTGGGCCGGCCTTATGTTCGACATGGACAACGACGGGTTGCGCGACATCTTTGTGACCAACGGCATTAACCACGACCTTACCGACCTCGACTTCGTCGACTTTTTCGCCAACGAGATCATCCAGAAAATGGCCCTGACCGGCCGGAAGGAATCCATCGATTCCATCATCCAGAAAATGCCCATCAAGCCGCAGCCGAACTACGCCTTCCGCAACAAGGGCGATATTACCTTCGAAAATGCCAACGCCGCCTGGGGCTTCGAAACCCCCACCCGGTCTAACGGGGCTGCTTACGGAGACCTCGACAACGACGGCGACCTCGACCTGGTGATCAACAACGTGAACATGCCGGCCTATGTGTACCGCAACAACACCGAGGCCCTGCAAGACCACCACCACATCCGCCTGCACTTCAAAGGAGGCGAAAAGAACCCCTTCGCGATCGGCACCACGGCCAGGGTCTATTTCGGACCCAATACGGTGGTTCAGGAACTGGTCCCCTCCCGGGGTTTCCAGTCATCTATCGATTACGTGATGACCTTGGGAGTGGGAGAGGCACGCACCATCGACTCGATACGGGTGATCTGGCCCAACGACAAAACAACCCTGCTGCGCGAGGTGGCGGCCGACGCCGATCTCACCCTCGCCCAAAACGAGGCCACCGAAACCTACAAGGCGCCGACCAAAAGGTCCGGCAACACCCTGCTGACCGAAATCCCCCTGCGCAATGTCAAAGCGCACCGCGAAGACCCCTACAACGATTTTGACCACGAGGGGCTTATCTATGAAAAATTGTCGCAGGAAGGCCCGGCACTGGCCGTAGGCGACGTGAATGGGGACGGGAACGACGATTTTTACCTGGGTGGGGCCAGCGGGCAACCCGGGGTGTTGTACCTGCACCGGGGCAGCGGAACGATTAGCCCGGGAAAAACCCCGGCTTTTGACGCAGACGCCGTGTACGAAGACACTGCCGCAGCCTTCTTCGATGCCGACGGAGACGCCGACCTCGACCTGCTGGTGGCCAGCGGGGGCAACCAGGCCGGGATGCAACGCAATTACCGCCCGCGCCTCTACCTGAATGACGGGAAAGGAGGCTTTACCCGCTCGGCCCAGGAATTGCCTTCGGCCTCCAAGAATA
>JBNKGM010000080.1:0-12381 GCA_050289825.1 Robiginitalea sp. | reverse complement strand
AGCGCGCCCCGGGATGCCAGCTCTATTGGGAGGAGGGGGCCTACCACGAACTACACCACGAGACCAGCCGGCACAATTTCTTTGATACCTTGGGCAGGTGGCTTCGCGATCGGCAGGGCGACCCACCCCTGCGGGAAGCCTCCCATTCGAAAATGTAGCTACCTTTGCGGTATGCTGGCCGAATTCCAAGAACATATAAAAACCCGCTTTCCGGAGCTGCTTCGCAAACGGGTGCTTTTGGCCTGCAGTGCCGGGCTCGACAGTACGGTGCTGGCCCATCTTTGCGCTTCCCTGGGCTTTGATTTCAGGCTTGCCCATGCCAATTTCAACCTGAGG
The DNA here is from genome assembly GCA_050289825.1 of Robiginitalea sp. Lineage (GTDB taxonomy): Bacteria > Bacteroidota > Bacteroidia > Flavobacteriales > Flavobacteriaceae > Robiginitalea. The sequence goes on along the minus strand of JBNKGM010000080.1, from coordinate 12,045 downwards.
GGAGAAGAAAGCGAAGGCGACCGGGAATTTGTGGTTCGCCTCGCCAAAGAACTCAACACAAAGTGCTACGTAAAGAGTTTTGATACAAAGAAATACGTAGATAAGAATAAAGTATCTGTTCAAATGGCTGCCCGGGAGTTGCGCTATGCCTGGTTCCAGGAATTGCTCGCCACAGGGGAAGCCGACCTGCTGGTAACAGCGCACCAGGCCGACGATGTGCTGGAGACCTTCCTGATCAACCTGAGCCGGGGTACCGGGTTGGATGGTTTGACGGGAATCCCTGCCCGCATCGGCGCCATCCGCAGGCCTTTGTTGCCTTTTGGCCGCCAGCAGCTGGCTGACTATGCCGCATCCATTGGCATCGCATGGCGCGAAGACCGGACCAACGCTGAAATCGATTACCAGCGCAACCGTTTCCGCCACGGGGTCGTACCGGCCCTGAAGGAAGTTTGCCCGGAAATCCTGGATCGCCTCGGCAGTACGCAGGAAAACCTGCGCGAAAGCCGCGTCCTGATAGACCGGTATATGACGGCGGTACGGGGCAAGATTTGCAGGGAGGAGGGCGAGGTAACGCGGTTTGACTGTGGCGCCCTCAGGGAACTTAAGCCCCTGAAAGCCCATTTGTTTGAGTTGTTTAGGGAGTACGGGTTTACCGACTGGCGTGCGATAGCTGCATTGCTGGAAGGTGAAACCGGGCGCGAAGTTCAATCGGCCACCCACCGCCTGCTTCGCGACCGGGAGAGCTTGCTGCTCCGGCAAAAATCGGCATCCCTGAACGTGTGTTATCCGGTGTCGCTTGCCGAGGGCCGTCCCGACTTGCCCATCGTCCTGGTTTTGAGCCGAGCCGAGGGGCTTGGCGAGACCGGGAAGCGGATACTATACCTCGATAAAGAAACGTTAAAGGAGGGGCTTTGCCTCCGCAAATGGCGGAAAGGGGACTATTTTTATCCCTTGGGAATGGGTGGCCGGAAACTGGTTTCCAAATATTTCAGGGATGCCTCCCTGAACCGCTTTGAAAAAGAAGCCCAATGGTTGCTTTGCAGCGGGGGTGAAATAGTCTGGATTGTGGGCCGGAGGGCCGACGACCGGTTTAAGGTGTCTGCAAAGACCCGCGAAATTCTGAAGATAACATGGGAAGATTGATTGCAGTGCTAGTTGCCCTGCTGGGAATAGCCTCCGGTCAGGCCCAGGGCCTCGGCCTTGTTCAAAGCCAGGAACCGGTGAACTGGAGCCATTCGGCAGAAAAAATAACGGATAGCACATACCTGCTCATCATGGAAGCCGAGATCGAGGCGGGCTGGCACCTGTATTCCCAGTATTCGCATCCCGATGGGGCCATGGCGGCCGAATTTGAATTTCCCGGAGCCGGGAAGGGCTACACCCTCCAGGGCCCTGTGACCGAGAGTGAGACCCACGTAGCCTACAACGATATTTTTGAGGTAGATGAGACTTTTTTTGAAGGGAGGGCCCGTTTCACCCAGGAAATAACCGTGCAAGATTCCGCTTTGCAGGTCGTAAGAGGCAGTATCTATTACCAGGTATGCCTGGAGGTCTGCATCCCAGGCGAGCAGGAATTCGCCTTTTCCCTCGACGGCTCTGCGGTTGAAGCAGCAACAACCGAGGTAGACGCGCGTTCCCTGGCGTTGGGGGCTGATTTGCGACTTCCCCTGCAAAACCCGGAAAAACTCTTAAGCGAGGGAGGCTCTCAGGTGCAATCTGCGGCAGGCGGGCTCTGGATGATCTTTGGCCTGGGCTTCCTGGGCGGGCTTATCGCCTTGCTTACCCCCTGCGTTTTCCCGATGATTCCGCTAACGGTTTCTTTTTTCACCAAGCACTCCGAAAGCAAACGCAGCGGAGTGGCTTCGGCTTTATTTTACGGATTCAGTATTGTGCTGATCTATTTTTTATTGAGCCTGCCTTTCCATATTTTCGATTCGGTCGATTCACAGATCCTGAATTCTATTGCCACCAACATCTGGCTCAACCTTGCCTTTTTCCTGATTTTCCTGGTTTTTGCCTTCTCTTTTTTCGGGTATTATGAACTAACCCTTCCCGCATCCTGGGCTTCCAGGGTCGATTCGGCCTCGAATAAGGCCGGGGGCGCCATTGGGATCTTTTTCATGGCCCTGACCCTGGCCATAGTCTCTTTCTCCTGCACCGGCCCTATCCTGGGCGGGTTATTGGGCAGTACAGCCCTGGCCGAGGGGCATGTGGCCTGGAACCTCACCGTGGGCATGGTTGGCTTCGGGCTGGCCCTGGCCCTGCCTTTCGGGCTGTTTGCCCTGTTTCCGGCCTGGCTGCAGCGCCTGCCGCGTTCAGGGGGGTGGATGGAAACGGTAAAGGTGGTGCTCGGCTTCCTCGAACTGGGCCTGGCCCTGAAATTTTTGTCGAATGCCGACCTGGTCGGGCATTGGGGACTGCTAAAACGGGAGGTATTCCTAGGGCTGTGGCTGCTGCTGGCCCTGGGCCTTGCAGCTTATTTGCTGGGGTGGTTGCGTTTCAAGGCTGCAGGCCCCAAACCCAGGCTCTCGGCCTGGAGGGTAGGGGGAAGCCTGTTGAGCCTCCTGTTCGCGGGTTATCTGGCTTATGGCCTGGTGGGCCGTGCGCCCCTCACTCTGTTGAGCGGCTTTCCGCCACCTGACTTTTATACCCTGGCCGCCTCAGATACCGATTGCCCGCTGGGCCTGGAATGTTACAAAGATTTTGAGCAGGGCCTGGAACGTTCGCGTGCCACAGGAAAACCCATGTTGCTCGACTTTACCGGCTGGGCCTGTGTGAACTGCCGTAAAATGGAGGAACAGGTGTGGAGTGATCCTTCTGTGTTCGAGCTCCTGAAGAAAGATTATATCCTGGTCTCCCTGTACGTTGACGACCGCCAGCCCCTGCCGCAAGAGCGGCAATTCGTGTTTGGTTTTGAAAGTGGCCGCACCAAGCAGATCAAGACCGTCGGGGACCTGTGGAGCACCTTCCAGACGGTTAATTTCGGGTCGGTCTCACAACCTTACTATGTGCAGCTTTCCCCCGATCTGCGCGTGCTGAACCCGGCCATGCAAAACGCCGATGCCCAGTCTTACCGCGATTGGCTGGCCTCCGGGATTTCAAATCTGAAAGGACCCTTGAGCCTGCCCTGATGCCACTCGTCGATTCGATGTGCTTTTTTGCTTACCCCATTTCCCTATTCCTTTCAAAGGCACTATCTTTAGGCTTTGTTACCTGAAGCAGTTGTTTTGAAGCCTTTACGGAAAATTATTCAAGTATTTGTACTGCTGGTCCTGCTCTTGGCCCTTGCTGGATATTTGATTTCCAGGGCCTTAAAGCCCGATTATGAGGGTTCGCGCGCCATGGCAGGCTTGCAAGATTCGGTACGGGTCCTGTACGGGCCTTATGGCATTCCGCACATCTACGGGAAGTCGGAGGCCGATGCCTTCCGCGCGCTGGGGTACGTGCATGCCCAGGACCGGCTCTGGCAAATGGAGTTGCTGCGGCGGGTGGCAAGGGGGGGGCTTTCAGAAGTCTTCGGGCCCGACCAGCTCAACACAGACCGGTTCTTCCTGAGCCTGGGGATTGATGAATCGAGTAAGGCCGCCGTGGGGTCATTAGATCGGAATTCACAGGAATACCTGCTCGTATCGGCCTACCTTGAAGGGGTAAACGCTTTTATTGCCGAAGGGCCCACCCCGCCTGAATTTTACCTGACAGGACTCGATAAAACGCCTTTCGAACTGGAAGATGTTTACAATTCCCTGGGGTATATGGCCTTTAGTTTTGCCATGGCCCATAAAACCGATCCCTTCCTCACCGAACTGGGCCAGCGGCTCGGCCCCGCTTACCTGAACGAGCTGCTGGACGAAAACCCTTTGGCCACTACCCGAATCTTGAATTACGACCCCCGCGATTCGACCGCCAGTGGCTATGCGGCCTCAGATCAGATCAGACGGATTCTCGACCGACTACCCCTGCCGGCCCTGGAAGGCAGCAATTCCTGGGTTGTGGGCCCTTCGAAAACAAAAAGCGGCAAGGTCTTATTTGCCAACGATCCGCATATTGGCTTTGCCCAGCCATCTGTATGGTTCGAAGCCCACGTGGTCGCACCGTCGTATGAGCGTTACGGGTACCACCTGGCCGGCATTCCCTTCCCACTGCTGGGCCACAACCGCCGCAACGCTTACGGGATGACCATGTTCGAGAACGACGACATTGATTTTTACCGCGAGACACTGGATGCCCAGGATACCAACCGCTACCTGCGGCCTGATGGCTGGAAAGCCTTTGAGCGCATCGAGAAAAGCATTAAGGTAAAAGGGTCAGAACCCGTGTCTTTCTCATATCGGCGCACAGACCTTGGCCCTGTGGTTAATGAAGTTATCAAAGACCTGGAGGGTGGCGCACCGGTGAGCATGTCGTGGGTATATACCCAGGGCTCGAACCAGGTGATGCAGGCGCTGTATGGCATTGCCCATGCCTCTGCGCTGCCAGATTTTGAACAGGCTGTTCGCAAAATTCACGCCCCTGGCCTGAATGTCATGTATGGCGACAGCGAGGGCAACGTTGCCTGGTGGGCCGCGGCAAGGCTTTACCGGCTGCCCGACACTGTCTCGACCAAAGTGATTTTAGACGGGACTAAGGCCGGGGACGGGTTTGTAAAACCGGTCCCTTTTACAGAAAACCCAAAGGCCATAAATCCGCCATGGGGCTACGTATACTCAGCCAACAACCAACCCGATAGCACCGGCGCTGGCTTTATTCCCGGATATTACCTCCCCGAAAACCGGGCCCGACGGATTACTGCGCTCCTCGATGCCCGCGATAACTGGGACCGGGAAGCCGTTCAGGAAATGTTACTGGACAACACTTCTCCGGTGAACCCGCAAACGGCTTCTAAATTAGCCAAATACCTTGACGTTAAGCAGTTGGGTGAAAACCAGGTGGCCTGCGTCGATGCCCTGAACAAGTGGCAGGGCGATTATCCCCTGGAAAGTGGGGAGGCCCTGCTGTTCCACCGGTGGATCTACTATTTCCTACGCGACACCTTCGCTGATGAGATGGGGGACGAGGGATTCAAGGCTTTCCTGGGCACCCACATGGCCAAACGAATTATAGCCCTAATGGCAGACAGGGAAGCCTCTGTTTGGTGGGACGATACCACCACCCCCGATGTCGTGGAAGACAAAGCAGCCATTGTAGGGCGCTCCTTCCACGAAGCCATGGAATCGGTGTACAACGATTTTGGCAAGGATTCGGACTACTGGCGGTGGGGTAAGGTGCACCAGTTGGAACACAAACACCCCATCGGGTCCATGGCCCTGTTCCGGCCATTGTTCAATGTAGGGCCATTCCCGGTACCCGGCACCCAGGAAGTGATCAACAACCTGGCTTTCAGCTACGATTCCACCGGGTATTACCCGGTTACTTCCGGGCCTTCCACCCGACGGGTTATTGATTTTTCCGATATTGAAAACAGCATGAGCATTCTGCCTACCGGGCAATCGGGTAACCCGTTTAGCCCGCATTACGACGACCAGGCCGAAATGTACGCCCGGGGCGAATTCCGTAAAATGATGCTGAATAAAAGCGAAATCAAAGAAGCCACCCTGCATACCCTGACTTTCACCCCCAAATAATGCTGCGGGAAACGAATTTAAGCAGTTCGGCAACCCTATGTAATTTAAAAATCTACTATCTTAAGGCTCTGAGTCCAGGCTGTAAGATGGTGTCGTGGGGGTTCTAGCGGCTCAAATTAAAGCGGTTCCCTACATGAAACTGGCTGAATAGGAACCACGGCTAAAACTGAGTGCAACAAGCCTATGAAGCTTATCCGCTTTATTGTTCTGTGGTCGATCTTTCTTTTTACCGGGCTCCTTCGGGGTCAGGAAACCGAAGCCGCAGTTTCATTCAGCTTTTCGGGTCTCACCAGGCCTGAGGTATTCCGCAGACTGGAAGTACAGGAAGGGATCCGGATCTACCATCTTGCCGAATGGTTCGACAATACGCGGGTCAGCGGGGATTACCAGGACCTCCCCTTGGACGAACTGCTGGCCACCTTGCTTTCGGGCAGTGAACTCAACCTTTACAAAATAAATGCCAGCTCCTTTGTACTTACCCGCAACAACCTCATTTACGACCGGCTACCCCAGGGTTATTTCGGGGTAAGAACGACTGAACCCGAAGAGGTGGCAGCGCCTCGTGTAATGGCACCGATCTTTGTGCCTCTGGAAGAATCTCCTGCCGATGAACCTGTGGAAACCGTGCGGATCGGCAAACAGCAGGCCGGGCAGGTTGCGGAAACCTATACGCTTTCGGGGGTGGTCCGCGATCTTATCTCCGGTGCCCCTGTATCTGACGTGGCTGTGATTATTACCGACCTGGGCAAGGGTACCACCACCAATGCCAACGGAGCTTATAGCCTTGAACTTCCACCCGGGATCCACCAGCTGCAGGCACGCTTCATTGGCATGAAAAGCATTCGTAAGCGCCTGGTGGTGTATGGAAACGGGGAGTTAAACCTGCTGGCCGAAGAAGGGGTGCAACAACTCGAAGAAGTAGTGGTGGAAGCGCGCCGCGAACGCAACGTGGAAGAGGTCACGGCAGGCACCGACCGAATCGTGGCCGAAGAGAGCAAAGACATTCCCCTGGTGCTGGGCGAACGAAACGTTTTGCAGGTAGCGGCCACCCTGCCGGGGATTTCCACGGCCGGGGAAGGCGCCATCGGCCTTAATGTGCGCGGCGGCCGGGCCGACCAGAACCAATTTTTGCTCAATGGGGCCACCGTGTATAACCCTACCCACTTTTTCGGCATTTTCCAGGCGCTGAACCCCTTTGTGGTCGAAAGCGTCGAAATCTACAAGGGCGTTGTCCCTGTCGAATTCGGGGGCCGGCTTTCATCAGTCTTCGATATCCATACCAAAACGGGCGATACCCTCGACCTCAAAGGCGAAGGGTCTGTGGGGCCCGTTACGGCAAACCTCGCCTTTGAGATTCCCATGGCAAAGGGCCGGTCATCCCTGGTTTTGGGAGGGCGAGCGGCGTATTCAGACTGGATTTTGAAGAGCCTCGATCAAGATAAGATCAGCGGCGATCAGGCTGCCTTTTACGACCTGATCGCAACCTATACCGACCGGATCGATTCGCGCAACCGCCTGCGGGCTACCGCCTACTATAGCAACGACCGCTTTAGCCTGACACGCGATTCCCTGGTGGGCTACAACAACCGGATAGCTTCCCTGGAGTGGAACCGGCAGATTGGTGACAGGCACAGGGCCACTTTTAGCCTGGCCAACAGCCGCTACGCCTTTGAGCTGGGGTACGACGGGGATGGGAACACCGATTTTGATTTTGGGTACTCTTTAGAAGAGACCGAACTCAAGGCCTGGGACCGGTTTATCTACGACAATAACCACCATTTTACCTTCGGGCTGGCGGCAAAATACTACCGGGTGAACCCTGGGGAAGTTGGCCCGTCTGGCTCCGATTCAGATGTGGAGACCCGCAGCCTTTCACGGGAACAGGCCGTGGAGGCTGGCCTTTTTTTGTCAGACCGCATTTCCCTCGGGGAGCGCCTGGAAATCGAAGCCGGCCTGCGCTGGTCCCTTTACGGGGCATTGGGCCCATCCACCCAGCGGGAGTATGCCCCCGGGCAGCCGAGCAATCCGGGTACTGCCACCGACACCCTTACCTTTTCGTCCGGGGAATTGGTCAAATTTTACAACGGACCCGAAATCAGGGCGTCAGCCCGGTACCTGTTGGCGCCTGACCTGTCGCTCAGGGCCGGTTATAACAGCATGTACCAATACATCCATACCTTGTCGAACACCACTACCATTTCGCCCATCGACACCTGGAAACTCAGCGATTACAACATCAGGCCACAACGCTCCCGGCAGGTGAGCCTGGGGCTATTCAAGAATGTGGACCAAGCCAGCTACGAACTTAGCCTGGAGGGCTATTACAAATGGTCGGAAGATGTGCTCGACTTCAAATCAGGCGCCCGCCTGCTGCTCAACGAGCAGATCGAAACCGAGGTGTTGCAGGGTGATGGCAGGGCTTACGGCCTGGAATTCCTGATTCGCAAGAACCAGGGACGGCTCAACGGGTGGCTGGGGTATACCTGGTCGCGCTCCAAACAACGCTTCGACAGCCCGTATCCAACGGAACGGATAAACGGGGGCCAATACTTCCCCTCCAACTACGACCGACCCCACGACCTGAGCCTGGTGGCCAACTATCAGTTTACCCGCCGGTACAGCCTGTCGATGAATTTTGCCTACCAGACCGGGCGGCCGATTACGTATCCCATCGGGCAATTCGTGTACAACAATGCCGAATATGTTTTGTACAGCGACCGGAACCGTTACCGGATTCCCGATTACATACGGCTCGACTTGGGGGTCAATATCGAGGGTAATCATAAAAAAGAAAAACTCGCACACAGTTTCTGGACCGTTTCGGTGTACAACGTCCTGGGGCGCAATAATCCGTACTCCGTCTATTTCGTGACCGAAGCAGGGGAGGTAAAGGCGCTGCAGAGCTCCATCTTTGCAGTGCCCATCCCATCCATAACGTATAATTTTAAATTCTGACCGGCTGCAGATGAAGTCAGGAAACGACCTATTCAAATTGCTCTTCCCGCTGGTTTTGCTGGCCGTAGCGGCCTGCGTGGAAGAGATACCCATTGAAACCGATTCGGAAGCCATCCGTGAGGCCGGTAAGGCCCTTGTGGTGGAGGCCACCCTTACCGATGCGGTGCGCACCCAGGCCGTGGTCTTGTCGCGGGTGGCCGATTTTGCGAACGACAGCATCGTGGCTTTCGATATTGAAGACCCGAGTACGTACCTGTATCCTGTGGAAGAACTGGGTGAGCGCCCGGTATTATATGAAAGTGGGGCCCAGATAGAGGTCGAAGACGATGCCGGGCAAACCTACTCCTTTGTGGAGGGGGAACCCGGGCGGTACTTTTCGGCTGTGCCCTTCGGGGCCGTATCCGGCCGGTCGTACCAGCTGCAAATCGTCCTGAAAAACGGGGAGCAGATCACTTCTGAATTCGAGGCCCTTACTGGCACGGCGATGCTGTCTAACCTGCAGGCCCGACGCGTTACCGACCCGGTTCTCGGTGACGGGATCGGGTTCTATGTCGACAGCCGCAGCAACGCCGGGGCGGCATACCTGCGCTACAATTTTGAAGAGACTTTCAAGGTAGTGGCTCCCATTTGGAATCCGGAGGATTTCCGGCTGAGCAATTACGACCCCTGTGCCGACCCGGTTGAATACACCCTCGAAATCGTAAACCGGCAAGAGGAGGAGCAGGTGTGTTACCGCACCGAGCTATCGGATGCCATCGTGCTGGCGAGCACGGAGGGCCTGGCCGGAAATGAAATCCGCGATTTCCGGGTACACTTTATCTCCCGCAACGATTTCAAAATCGGCCATCGTTACAGTATTCTGGTAAAACAGCTTGCCGAGAACCTGGATTCGTACCTCTTTTATGACCGTTTGCGCAATTTTTCGGCCCAGGGCAATGTGTTTTCACAGGTGCAACCCGGCGCCCTGGAGGGGAACCTGCAGGCCGAACCCGGGTCTGATAGGATAGTCATCGGCTATTTCTCGGTCAGTTCGGCTGTGCAGCAGCGCCTTTTCCTGAATTTTGAGGATTACTTCCCGGGGGAACCCGAGCCGCCGTTTATCGTGCCCTGCGCGTACCGATCGTCACTCGAATCGCATGCTACCCGATGCCCCAAAGTGCCGGTAATGGGCGGCAGCCCCGCCTGCCCGCTTTCGGTAATCGAATTGCTTGATTTGGGCAGGGTTATTACCTATGCCGGCCCCTTTGACCTTTCCTTTTTCCCAAACGAAACAAAACCCACGTGCCCTGGCCCCCATATGTATGTGCCGAGGGTTTGCGGCGACTGTACGGTACTGGGTTCCAACATGCCACCTGAATTCTGGATCGAAAATTGACATGACTAAGCGCACCTTTTTATCGATTGGCTTTGCCCTGCTCTTCTTTACTTCGGGCATCCGGGGCCAGCAGCGCATTTCCTCTGCCGAAGAGCTGGCTGCCCTGCGGGCCACCCCCCTGGAAGCCGTTTACCTCCATCTGAGCAGTACCACCCTGTTCCCGGGCGAATATCTCTATTACAGCCTGTATAACATAAATACCCGTACCTATCGCCTGAGCGCCATCAGCAAGGTGGCTTACGTACAACTGGTTGGATCAAACGGCAGGGTATACGATACGCAGAAGATCTGGCTCTCTCAGGGAAGGGGGCAGGGCGATCTCTTCATGAATACCAACCTCCCGTCGGGTGCTTACAAGCTGGTGGCGTTCACCAACTGGATGAAGAATGCGGGTACCTCCCAGTTTTTCACGGCCGATATTACGGTGGTGAACCCCTATCTGGGCGATGGTTCGGCCTTGCTGCAGGGCGGGCCCCTGCCAGAAGAAGCGTCCGGGGCTGCCGAGAACCAGGCGCGGGCCATTCTGGCCAGTTCCGGGTTGGCTCTGGAATCCGACCGAAGGAATTACGGACTGCTTCAGGAGGTGAAGCTAAAATTGCAGAATTACAAAGGCGAACTGGGGCATGGAAGGTATTCCCTTTCCGTTTCAAGGGTGGAAGAGGTCCCTGAACACCCGGCCCCTACCTCCGAAGAGTTTGCAGCCTCCTATGACCAAAAGCACAGGCAAATCCCGCAACAGGTAAACGATACGGTGTGGGTCCCGGAACAGCGCGGGGGGCTGATTAGCGGGCGGGTCATGGAAAATCAGGGGGAAAGGCCGGCAGCCGGGCGACCTGTAGCCATATCCCTGCCCGGGCAACACTTTCAGCTGCTGGCAGCCGAGACCAACCCGGAAGGCCGGTTTTTTGCCTATCTGAATGCTCCCTATACAGGGGAAACAGGTTTTGTTGAGCTTTTGAATGGCCCGGCCGGCAGCTATGATTTCCGGATGGATGACCTCGCCTCCTGGGAGGGTTCCCTGGGCGACTTCCGCAACATCCAGATCGATACAAGCATGGCAGCCGCCATTATCCGGCGCAGCGTCCACAACCAAATTGAAAACAGCTATTATTTGGTTAAACCCGATACGGTTACCGCCCCCCAACCCGAAGAATCCTACTTCGGGCATTTCCCGAAAACCTACGATCTGGACCAGTACACCCGTTTTCCCACCTTTCGGGAAACCCTTCTCGAAGTAGTGGAAAACGTATATATGCGGCGGGAAGCCGATGAAAAATACACCCTGAGGGTCCGTGTGCCGCTACAGCCTGGACAGAAACTTTTTACGGACGATCCGCCCCTGGTAACCGTGGATGGCATCTTGGTGCCAGACCACACCACCCTGCTCAATCTGGATGCGAACCGAATCCGCTATATTCGCGTCGTTCAGGATTACTTGCTCTGGGGAGGGCTCAAATACCAGGGCATGGTGGCCATCGAGACCCTGAATTACGACTACCCGGATACCTGGCAATCGGGGGCAGGTGCCCGCTTCCGCTTCCGGCGCGCCGAAGCGCCCAAACACTATTACAGGCAGCCGCTGGATGGCGCAGATCCCCATGTGCCGGATTTCCGGCACCAGTTGCTTTGGGAACCACAAATTCGCCTGGAAGGAGAAGGGGAGGACTTTTCCTTCATGACCTCACAGGTACCCGGCCGGTATGCCATCCGATTGGAAGGGTATACTACCTATGGAAAGCCGATTTCCCTTTCAGGCACCTTTGTGGTGGAAGGGGAGTAAAGAGGATATTCGGGTTACAGGTCTGCATTGTATTCCATCGGGGCTGGAGGGGGCAATTTCAGCTCATTCAGGAGTTCGTAATAGCGGGGATCCTGCCGCAGTTCCTCTGCCAGATAAATCCGTATGCTCCAGGGGTACCAGGCATGTCTTTTCCCTTTGCGGAGGTATTCAAAGGTCTTGTCAGGGTCTCCGGCTTTGCTGTAGGTCCATGCCAGGGCCAGGTATTTGAACGAAGATTCCGGAAAACTTTCCAATTCCTGAATAACTTGACGGGCTTCCGGTACTCGACCGTGTTTCATAAGGTATGGCCCATA
>JBNKGM010000079.1:0-12476 GCA_050289825.1 Robiginitalea sp. | reverse complement strand
GTACTGCCACTTGGTGGGAGAGTAGGTCGCCGCCTTCTTTGAGAGCCCTTCACAGCAATGTGAGGGGCTCTTTTTTTTTTGGGTAACCGTCAGCCTGCACCCTCAAAGCACCCCGCCCGACCCCCGGGGGGAAGATAACCACCACAAATGCAATTTGCCCTCAGGCCGCACGCTCCTCTTGCCTTTCCCTCACACCTTTGAAAGCCAACAACTTGCAATTTTTAGTATGGAAACCTGTTCGGAGCCCTTACTATGATTAATATCATTGCCCTACGTCTACAATTTCACGTATTTAAATCTCTAAACCAGCGCCGCAGGGGCATAGAACTATCTAGGGGCTGTCGGCCTGGGGCTGACCTCAATGGATTTTAAAAAGTTATACAGAGAACTTGTCAGGCGCAATGTCTTCAGGGCGGTGGTTGCGTACCTCGCTGTTGCCTGGGTTCTGGTTCAAATTGCCGACACCATTTTTTCCGCCTTCGAAGCGCCTTCATACCTCTTGCAGGGCCTTATCTATTTGTTGGCCATTGGCCTGGTAATCTGGACCGGATTTTCATGGGTATACGATCTGACCCCGGATGGCCTCCAAAAAACTTCCGATGAAAACAACGATTCGCAGACCCGGCAACTCAATAGCAAAAGGCTCAATGCCGTAATTGCAGGGGCAGGTATTGTGGCATTGCTCGTATTGCTTGCCACAAGTTTTTGGGCTGGTTCCCAATGGAACCAGGAACTGGAGCATTCAAACCAATCGGAATACCGAATCGCCGTGCTGCCCTTTGAAAACCGTTCTGACGACTTGGAGTTTGACTATTTGTCTGAGGGGCTGGCTGAAGAGATCATCGGCAAGTTGGTAGACGCCCAAGCCCTTTCGGTTATCGCATCCCAATCCGCTTTTCAATTCAAAGATACCACCCTGCCGTTTGATCAAATATGCGAAAATCTGGCGGCTGACATGCTCCTGACCGGAAGTTTTACCCTTAATAGTGAAAATATAGAGGTCAAGATGGAGCTCATCAGGGGTAAGGACCAGGAAATAATAAACTTGAGTACGATCGCCGGCGAATTATCTCAAATCCGTGATATTTCTGCAAAAATCCGGAACCATATTTTCGAGGCCCTCGGCTTGACTGAGCGGCAAATACAGGGGGAAGATTTGAGCGTATTACCCGAGGTGAATCTGGAAGCTTATAAATACAATGCCTTGGGACAGAGTGCGATGCGCGACAATACGGGACAGAAATTGGAAGAGATAACACGATATTTCCAGGCAGCCATCGCTCTTGATCCCGACTATGTAGATCCATATATCGGCATGGCTGAAGCGTATATTTTTGATGTGAACCGGGGTTATATGTCTGCTGCGGAAGGGGCCGGCAAAGCCCGTAAATATGCCCTGGAAGCCGAGAAATTAAAACCGGGTTGCGGGGAAGTAAGCGGGCTGATGGGTATAATCCATTTCATGGAATTCGATTTCAGAAATGCGCTTCCCTACTTTGAAACGTCGCTCGAGAAAACCCCGAACTACAGCCTGTCTTACCACTGGTATGCCTTCACGCTCGAAATTCTGGGGGAATTCGAAAATGCCGAGAAATTGCAAAAGAAGGCTGCTGTTTTGGATCCGCTCAATGCGATGAACGAAGCGTACCTCATCCTGAATTACATCTTCCGGAAAAAATATGACTCGGCTGGGACTTTGATCAATTCGAGGCTTTCCCTTGACCCGGGTCACAAACAAACCCTTTGGCTGAAGGCTTTTTTGCAGGCTGAGCAGGGTCAGTTTGAGGCAGCCCATAACACCTTCATGAAACGCGGCTTAGGGCTGGAAACCAACTTCTTACAAGGGTATATCCTGGGCAGGCTGGGACAGGAAGAAGGTGCCCGGGCTGTGTTGGACAACATGCTGAAACGACCATTTGTATCGCCATCGCAGCTTGCCATAGTTTACTGTGGCCTGGGGATGTATGACCAGGCCATGGGCCAGGTAGAAGAAGCATTTCTTATTCACGACGGCTGGTTAAAGTGGGTTATTTACACCTCCCCGGCCGACCCGATTAAAAACGATCCGCGATTTCTTTCCATTACCTCGCGTATAGGCCTATAGCCCCTACCCGGGCTTGACTTTTACGCAGCTGAATCTCCGATGGGTCAGAAGCAAATCGCCTGCCCCTTACAAATGGCGCAGATTCGGAAATTCCCCTATCTTTAAGACGCCGACCAACCGCAAAATCATGGCTAACGACCCGGGCGACAAGAAGTTCAAAAAATGGCTTGATATCCTGCAGCAGGAAAGCTGGCAGCTTGAGCTCATCATTTCCGGGTTTGCTATCTACGGTTTGTTTGCCGTGATAGAGCCTATTGAGCTGGCGGGCCTGCAAGCCCAAAACGACAACAACGTTTTCAGTACGCTACTTTTTCAGGGTCTGAAAGTTTCCTGGTATATCATCACCATCAACCTGATCGCCCATGTGATTTTAAGGGGCCTTTGGATCGGGGCCATTGGCCTTCGCTATGTGTCAGGCGAAATTGAATACGACAAACTCAATTACAGTCCCAAATTTACCAGGCACCTGAACCGCCGCGTCGGGTCGTTCGACAACTATGTAGCAACGCTTGAAAAGTACTGCAGCATCATTTTCGCAGTTACCTTTTTACTGGTATTCTATTTGCTGGGGCTGCTGGTGCTGGTATTCTGTTTTACCGTGCTGGGCCTCTGGATCGATAGGGAAGACACCCCGGATTGGGTCCGTGGAGCAGTGGCCATACCGGCAATCGTATTCCTGGCCGTGGGTATGATCCTTACCTTCATTGACTTTGTCACCCAAGGATGGCTGAAGCGAAAAAAGTGGACCACAAGGTTTTACTATCCCTTTTATTGGGTGTTTAAGTTCCTGACCCTTTCCTTTCTGTACAGGCCCATGGTGTACAACTTTCTCGATACCCGGTTTGGAAAGCGCCTGATGTGGCTGGTGGTACCCCTGTATCTCGGCCTGACCATTCTCGCCAATACCGATTTCAGTACGTCCAACTACCTGAGCGAGGAGATGAACTCAAATGCCTATACGGCCAACAAAGCGAATTATCTGGAAGACCTTGACCAGGATACCCCCTTCGTCGACAGGGCGTCCGTTCCTTCCAAAGTAGTCACAGACCGTTTCCTCAACGTTTTTGTAGTTTACGGTAGTTCTGTGGAAGACGATGTATTCTTCTTTAACAAAGACCTCAAGCCAATAGACGACCGCAGGGGCATTTACACCACTTTTTCGGAAGGCCGCCTTGACTGGGTAACGCTCAATAATAAAACGGAAGACTACCTGAAGACCCTTGAAGAGATGTATACCCTTTCAGTAGACAGCCTCGATTTTAAGCCCGATTTTGTGCTGGCGCAAAACCGGCGCAAACAAATTGGCTTTGAGACTTTCCTGCCACTTGATTCGGTCACCCCTGGAAAACACGTGCTGGCGGTGCGCCGCAACGATCACGAGCAGGATTCGGTTTATACCCGAACCGTCATACAAATCCCTTTTTGGTATTACCCTGAAGAACATTGAATTTGTAACCAACCAACCAACATGAAAATGACCCGAATTCTAGTTTGCAGCTTTTTTGTTTGCCTGTCCGCCATGGCGCAAACCAACATAAAGGCCCTGGTCGGCGGAACGCTGATCGACGGGTTTGGCTCCACGCCCATCCCCAATAGCGTGATTCTCATCGACGGGGAACGCATCAAGGCAGTCGGAACCGTGGAGACCCTCGAAGTACCACCCGGGGCAGAGGTAATTTCCACCGAAGGGATGAGCGTGCTGCCCGGGCTCTGGGACATGCACGTGCATACCATGATAAATGGCCATGCCGATTACGATCATTGGGATAAAACATACCCGCCCCTGTTCGGGAAGGTAATCATGCCGTCGTCTGCCCACCAGTTACTGCTGGCAGGGGTTACCAGTGCCCGCGACCTGGGCGCCCCGCTGGAAGAGAGCATAGAGGTGCGCGATCGGATCAACAAAGGGGAAATACCAGGGGCAACCTTGTACGTTTCCGGTCCCTTTATCCAGCACCGACCCTATCCGGGCACCGAGGCCTTTCGCTGGGGCGTCTACGGGGCTGAAGACGGGCGTAAAAAGATCCGAAAACTGGCCGAAGCCGGCGTGGATGTGATCAAACTCATCGACCAGGACGAAATGACCCTGGACGAGCTGCAGGCGGTGGTAGACGAGGCCCATAAACACAACCTCAAGGTAGTGGCCCATGGCCACCGGCCCGAGGAAATCCGCCGCGGGCTGCAGGTGGGGGTAGACTGCTTCGAGCACACCGGGCTTTCGTCGGCCCCTTCCTATCCCGACGACATTATTGACATGATCCGCGAGCGAACCGCCCAGATGAACAAGGGCCCGCTCTTCTGGTGCCCAACCGTGGAAGGTCTCTACAATTACGAGTACTTGCGCGACAACCCTGAGAAACTCGACAATGATTCCTGGCACCTGGGCCTGCCTGATAGCGTTATCGCCGATATTCGCCAGAGCTTTGCCCACCCCGACCGCCTGCCGTATTTCCAATTGACCCCTTCGCGCAAGCCTACCCTGCAGACCAAAGTGCAGCAATTACTGGATGCCGGGGTGGTCCTTCTGGTGGGTACCGACAGCGGCATCCCCATGAAATTCCACAGCCAGTCTACCTGGAATGAACTCGATGTGTGGGTAAACGAATTCGGCATCGACCCCATGTACGCCATCCGCTCAGCAACCTACTGGCCCGCCCTCTGGATGGGAGTGGCCGACGAGGTCGGAACGGTTACCCCCGGCAAATACGCCGATATTATTGCCGTAGATGGGGATGTGCTGCGTTACATCAGCCTGTTGCAAGACGTAAAAATGGTCATCAAACACGGCACGCGGTATAAATAAACCTCAAGCCGTACCTTTGCAGCGGGCCTGCCGTGAAATCGGGGTGCGTTATGTGGAATATCAGTTATCGTGAAGAGGAGCATTGGAACACAGGCACCCACGGGCTGGGAGTACTGCTAGGCCTGGCGGGCGCCTTTATTATGGGCAGGGAAGCCCTGGTTCTGGATGATATTTCAAAAACGGCGGTCTGGGTGTACAGCCTCTCGGTTATCCTGCTTTTTGCCGCGTCCACCGCGTATCATTTCGTATCGCGCCCCCCCCTGAAGCGCAAGCTGCGCATCCTCGACCACATCAGTATCTACTACCTGATTGCAGGTACGTATACCCCGGTTTCCCTTATCGTACTGAAAGAGAGCAGTGGCTGGCTGCTTTTTGGGCTGGTTTGGGGAATGGCGCTCTTCGGGACCCTGCTGAAGTTTTTCTTCACAGGCCGCTTTGAGGTATTTTCCCTGCTGCTTTACCTGATCATGGGGTGGCTGATTATGGTGGATATCAGCAACCTGATGGCCCTGCTCAGCAGCCAGGCCAAGCTTTTTTTGATGGCTGGAGGCGCATTTTATACCGTGGGAATCCTATTCTACGCCATCCGTCGCATCCCTTTCAACCACATGATCTGGCACCTCTTTGTGCTATGCGGGGCCATTTGCCACTGGGTCATGGTCTGGTTGATTCTCAGGCCCTGAGGTTTTTTTTGGAGGTAAGTTACTTTTTGGGCAGAGCCGTATCGTCTGCCTGCAGATCGCCCAGGGCATACTGGATGCCGTTGAGCATGTATTGCAATAATTCCGGGTTCTCGAAGCTTTGCGCATTGTGGGAAGGGGTGCACACAAAAACGCGGCCTTTCCCGTACGGTTTTATCCAGGATATATAGCGGATCGGGTCGGCAACGGGTTGTTCCAGGCCGGTAAGGGTACCGGCGTCCATATAGAGCAACGGCCGGAAATTTTTGTCGGCATAGGCATTCTTGAAAAAATAGGCTTCATCTGTGTGGGTAAACCCGCCCCGGTTAAAAGCCTTGGAAATGACATGTTCCGGTTCTGCCACCTTTACTTCGATCGGTTGCTGGGGCGGGTGGAAATCGAAGCTGCCCCCGGTCATCTCACTGAAAGCCATTGAATTGTTCTGCATGGTGGTTCCCCCGTGCAACAGCACCAGCCCACCGCCCCTGCGCACGAAATCAAGGAGGTTCACTTCGAGGGAAGCGGCTTTTTGCCGCCTTTGATCTTCGTTTAGGGAGCTGTCTTTTCTGAAAACATCATAAAAAATATCGCGGTAGTCCCTTTCCGGGCAGGTGTTGTTCAGCACCACGGCATCGAAGTTGGCCAGGCTGTCGGCTTCAAAGAAGTCGATTTCTTTGGTTGCCGTGCACGTGGCTATCCCCGATTTGGAGGCGAGAGCCTGCACCACGGCCTCGGTGTGCGGTATGGCCCAATGCTCATAGCCGGTATGAAGCGAAAACAGGAGCAGCCGCCGCCCGGCTTGCGGTTTGGCCGGAGGGCCTGCCGGGGCCAGCCCTTCGATCTTTTCAAGCCATTGCGGGGTGAGTTCGAAAGGTTCCAGGTCCTGGGCAAAGAGGCTTAATGAGAGGAGAAGCAGGTAGGGGAGCAGCAATTTATTCAACATGGCAGGCCTGATAAAATGAGCAGCTACAAGATAGGCCATTTGAGCGACTTATTCCGACCCAACTCGTTGCCGGCCCCAAAGGAGGGTTTCTTTAAAGCAGGTACCCCAACAGCATGCCCAGGACGATTACGGCCAGCTTGCGCCAGGGGAGGGCATGGGCCACGGAGCTTTCAAAGAGTATAACCGTAGCCACGTGCAGAACTACCCCAATTACCAGGGCCTGCAGATAGGGGTAAGCCGAAGCCAGGGCAGGCAGGCTGCCCAGCAGGGTGCCAAGGGGCGTCATTAAGGAAAAGAAGACCATAAAGGTCCAGGCACCGGTAAGGGAGAGGCGTGAGCGCAGCAAAAAGCCCCCCAGGATAAGGGCAACCGGGATTTTATGCACGATGATGCCCCACATAAAAGGCGCGTTCTGTTCCAGGGGAATCCCTTCCAGAAAAGCGTGCAGGCACAGGCTGCCCAACAGCAGCCACGGAAAGCGGTGCCCCGTAACATCGTGTACATGCCCGTGTTCGGCTCCTTTGGAGAAGTATTCCAGCACGAGTTGTACCAAAATACCCAGGGCGATAAATATCCCGGCAAGCCTAGGGTTGCCCAGGGTATAGGCCTGGGGGAGGAGTTCGAAAAGGGTCAGGGCCAGCAGAAATGCCCCGCTGAAAGACAGCAAAAGGCCAAAGCGCATGCTACGGGTTTGGCGCCAGCTCAGCAAGCCTACAAAGCTCAGCAAAACGGCCAGGGCCGGGAGAAGAAGGTGCCAGGTATTCAGAGCAGTTCGGGTTACATTCCTTTTCAGGGCCAAAAATAGTGTATTTTTGCCCTTTGACCCCCTGAAACCATGTCTGAAAACGTACCATTGATCGCAAAAACCATGTACGGCCTGGAAGAAGTCCTGGCCGGGGAACTGCGTGCCCTGGGTGCCAGCGGTGTGCGCACGGGCAACCGGGTCGTGTTTTTCGAGGGCGACAAAGGCTTCCTTTACAAGGCGAATCTGAACCTGCGCACCGCCCTTCGCATTTTGGTGCCGATCGCCGATTTCAGGTTGCGCAAGGCAGAAGACCTGTACGACCGCATCCAGGAAATAGACTGGGGCCGGTATCTCGACCCAGGTATGACCTTCGCGGTGGATACCGTACTCAACGGTGACCTTTTTGCCCATTCCCTGTTTGTTTCCCAAAAGGTGAAAGATGCCATAGCCGACCAGTTCCGCAAGCGGCAAGGGGTCAGGCCAAGTGTTTCTGTGTCAGACCCCGACCTGAGGCTGCACCTGCACGTCCAGGACCGTATGGCCCATCTCTCCCTCGACAGTTCGGGTGGTTCCCTGCATTTGAGGGGGTATCGCACCGCTACCAACAAGGCGCCCCTGAATGAGGTGCTGGCTGCTGGCATCTTGCTGTTGAGCGGGTGGAACGGGCAGTCTGATTTTCTCGACCCCATGTGCGGCAGTGGGACCCTGCTCACCGAAGCGGCCATGATTGCCTGCAACATCCCGGCTAATATCAACCGGCAGGGTTTTGGTTTTCAGCGCTGGAAAGATTATGACGAAGGGTTGTACGCAACCATTTTCAATGCCTCCCTGAACAAGGCCCGGGAATTCCGATACAAGATCAGGGGCATAGACAAGGCGCCCTCGGCCCTGTTAAAGGCCCAGGAAAACATACGCAATGCCCGTCTGAGCGAGTATATTTCGCTGGAGCAGGCCGACTTTTTTAAAAGTTCGAAAGACGGGGAGGCCCCCCTGCACCTGGTTTCAAACCCGCCCTACGGGGAGCGTTTGCCTGTTGAGCGGGAAGCCTTTTTTGGGCAATGGGGCGATACCCTGAAAAGGAGCTACCCGAATACCCAGGCCTGGCTGCTGGTGGGCGATCCCGAAATTTTGAAGTCGGTCGGGCTGAGGCCGTCCCGAAAAATTAAACTCTACAACGGGGGCATTGAAGCGCGCCTGGCGCATTACGAACTCTACGCCGGAAGCCGGAAAGAGCGCAAGGGCTGAACCTGTGCCAAAATTTGATTTCCTGCAATCTTTGGGTTATTGCCCTTCTTCGGGCACTTTTTCCCGGGCCTTCCGATACAGGGGCAGGAAGTAGCTGATGGTGTAGTTAAAACTTGTGCCGAACCGACTGTTGTCTGTTACCCGGTTAAACCCGGGTATCCATAAATGAGGCATGGTTTCAGATTCCTTCTTGGCAAGCAGCAGGCCAATGCGCACGCTGGCGCTCAGGTAGATATTGGCGAACAGTTCGGCCTTGGCCCCCAGGAGCACTTCGAGCCAGGAGGCATTGAGGCCCGAGAGTTGCTGGGGGGCATCGGGCCCGGGCAGGAAACCTTCGGGGTTCCAGTACCGGTTGCTGTTGAAATAATTGTACGAATTCAGGTCTGTCTGGAAGGTGCTGAAAGCGTATCGGGCCCCGACGATGATGCTGTTGTTCATACCGTACCAGTTTTCGTACGTGTTGTAGTCGCCCCCCACCTTGATGTAGCTTCCCTTGGAGGTTAAATCGTAGATCGGTATCACATTCACGTCTTCAAAGTTCTCAAGGGCTTCGGTGACGTTTCTGGATTCATTGCCCAGTTCGGCAGCCAGGTACCAGTGCTGGGTCAGGCGGTAGTCGCCCACCAGTTCCAGGCCTGAATACCCGTCCCGCAACATGCCTAGCAGGGGGCGGCTCAGATCCACGCCCAGGCGGATGCCATAGGCCTCGCTTTTGCGAAGACTGTCGGCCGGCTGCCCCGATTGCCCACGGGCAGTGAGGCATATCATAAGCAGCAAAAGCAGGGCGGTGAAGCTGTTAAAAATAGATCGAAACATGGGCACTGGTGCTGCTGGCAATGGTGGTTTGTTTTACTTCAACACTGTCGATCCAGATACTGGCATCGGGCTGTGGGCTGGCCGAAAGCCCGTCGAAATTCGGCACAAAGCCGCAGGCGCGGGAAATATATACCGAGCGGGTTTGGTAATCGAAATACAGGGTGTCGCGATTGCCGGTTTCAACGCCGTCTGTGTTGTCTGCCGAATTTGATATGAGCACGAAGCCGGTCCGGTTCACGTCGGCCCGCATGGGCAACCCCACAGAATCGCGGTTGCTCCGGTCTGAGAAAGTGCCTACGGGGGCTCCATTCCCCAGGCCGACCACCCGTAATTTTGGAACAGCTTTGGCGTTTTCGGGAGCGGCATAATCGAAAAAGGTGATCACCAGTTGGGGGGTGTCGCCATCTACGCAAATATCATCTTTTTCGCAGGCCGTGGCCAGGAGATACACGAAAGCCGGGCATGCCATCAGCAAGAGTCTGAAAAGGCGTTTGCGAAAAGTAGGGACATGGGCCATAGGCAAGGTCACGATGGGTTCAGGCGGTTCAAAAGTACGACATTTTCTACGTGGTGGGTTTGCGGGAACATATCCACCGGTTGTACGGCGTCGACCCTGTACGCCTCTTTCATGAGGGCCAGGTCGCGGGCCTGGGTAGCGCTGTTGCAGCTAACATATACAATGCGTTGGGGGGCTATGCGCAAGATTTGGGCCACCACGTCTTTGTGCATTCCGTCCCGGGGAGGGTCGGTAATTATAACCTCGGGGGTCCCGTGTTGCTTCAGGAATGCCTCGGTAAATACCTCCTTCATGTCGCCCGCGAAGAATTCCACATTCGAAAGGCCGTTGAGGGCGGCATTGACGCGGGCTGCCTCAATGGCCTCCGGTACGGCTTCTATGCCGACTACTTTCCGGGCGCTGCCCGCCACAAACTGGGCAATGGTGCCCAGCCCGGTATAGAGGTCGTAAACCAGTTCGTGCCCCTGCAGGCCGGCCAGTTCGCGGGCCACCCGATACAGGCTCAGGGCCTGCTGCGAATTGGTCTGGTAAAACGACTTCGGGGTTATCCGGAATTGCAGGCCTTCCATGGTTTCGGTCAGGAATGCCTCGCCCCGGTAACATACCAGGTCCTGGTCGTACAGGGTATCGTTGGCCTTCCTGTTAATGGTGTAATAGAGCGATTTGATTTCAGGGAACCCGGCCGATAAATAATCGAGCAGGGCTTCCCTTGGCCCGCGTTCGTCCCGGTAAAACTGGAGCAGCACCATGAAATTGCCAGCCTCCGTGTTGCGGATCATTAGGCTGCGCAAGAGCCCTTCCTGTCGGCGCGGGTCGAAAAACGACATCCCCTTCTCGATGGCAAACCGGCGTACGGCCAGGCGAATCTTGTTTGAGGGTTCGGCCTGGAGGTGGCATTCCTTCAGGTCGAGTACCTTATCCCACATCCCGGGGATGTGCAAGCCCAGGCCGCTGCGGTCGGCAACGGCTTCTCCCTGTTCGATCTCCTCGGGCTCGAGCCATCGGTGAGATGAGAAGGAGAACTCCATCTTGTTGCGGTAGTAGTAAGGCTGGGGCGCACCCAGGATGGGCCGGATTTCAGGCAGTTCCACCTTGCCGATGCGCCTGAGGTTTTCGACCACTTCCTGTTGCTTGTGCCGGAGTTGGGCTTCATAAGCCATGTCTTGCCATTTGCACCCCCCGCAAAGGCCGAAATGGATGCATTTGGGAGCCACCCGGTCGGCCGATGGGCGCAGGATTTCGGTGGCCCGGCCTTCGTAGAAGCCTTTTCGCTTCTTGATTACCTGCACCGAGGCCAGGTCGCCTGGTACGGCATTCGATATAAACACCACACGGCCGTCGGGGGCCTTAGCGATGGCCTTACCCCGGGCACCGGCACCGGTTACTTCCAGTTTTTCAAAAAAAGGGCGTTCGGTTCTTCTTCCCATGCCGCTAAGGTAATTCCTTTTGCCGATTTTGAGGGAATGGCACAAACGGGCTTACAGGTATGCCGCTGACGTCCCGGATCAGGCCTATAATTGTTGCCTGCCCGATCTTAAAAAGAGTGAAATATTTGTACATTTGATCCGCTTTCCCGGATGATTTCTCTCCATAAGCAGGAATGGTGAAGTTTTAATCAAAATTCGATGCAAATGTCAGTAATGGAAAAGCAGCGTTCAGCAGAAGCCATGGCATTGGAGGCCCGTTACGGAGCCAGTAACTACCACCCCCTTCCAGTGGTACTTTCGCGTGGCGAAGGGGTTTATCTATGGGATGTGGAGGGAAACCGCTACTACGATTTCCTTTCGGCCTATTCAGCCGTAAACCAGGGCCATTGCCACCCGCACATTATTGGCGCCCTCAAGGAGCAGGCCGAAAAGCTGACCCTGACCTCCCGGGCGTTTTACAATGACCGGCTGGGGGCGTTTGAAAAATTTATTGCCGAGTTTTTCGGGTTTGAGAAGGTGTTGCCGATGAACACGGGGGCCGAGGCCGTGGAAACGGCCATCAAGCTGGCCCGTAAATGGGGGTACGAAAAAAAGGGGATCCCTGAAAACCAGGCTAAGATTGTGGTTTGCCAGAATAATTTCCACGGCCGCACCATTACCATAATCTCGGCTTCGAACGACCCGGTGGCAACAGGGAATTTCGGGCCGTTTACCCCTGGAATGGTAAGCATTCCCTACAACGACATCCCGGCCCTGCGGGCTGCCATGGGCCCCGATGTGGCAGCCTTCCTGGTAGAACCCGTACAAGGCGAAGCGGGCGTATTTGTTCCTGACGCCGATTTCCTGAAGCAAGCGGCGGCGGTTTGCAGGGAGCACAACGTCCTTTTCATAGCCGACGAGGTCCAAACCGGTATTGCCCGCACGGGCAGGCTGCTGGCCAGCTGCGGGAACTGTTCCTGCCCCGAAAAGGGCTGCAGCGGCACCCCCGAGGTGAAACCCGACGTGCTCATTCTCGGGAAAGCCCTGTCTGGCGGGGTCCTTCCTGTCTCGGCCGTTTTGTCAAGCACCGAGATCATGGAGGTAATCAGGCCGGGTAACCACGGGTCCACCTTTGGGGGCAACCCCCTGTCCTGCGCCGTGGCCGTGGCTGCCCTGGAGGTGGTGCGGGACGAAAAGCTGGCAGAACGCGCCGATAC
>JBNKGM010000078.1:0-13146 GCA_050289825.1 Robiginitalea sp. | reverse complement strand
GGTCTGCATCTGCTGCCCGGTGGTCATCAGCATGTAGAAGAAAATGGCCACCGAGGCCAGAATCGGGAACAAACTGATGTGGTCGCCGTAGAACGGGATGTTAAAGGGCAACTCGGCCACGGTATCGTAGGCCGAGAGGTCTTCGGCCCAGAGGAACGACTTTTGCCGCAGGGAGAAACTGGTCGGGAAGAACATGAACAGGGCGTAGAAGATGGGCAGCTGCAACAGGGCGGGCACACAGCCGCTCAGGGGGCTTACCCCGGCCTTGTTGTAAAGCGCCATAGTCTCCTGTTGCCGCTTCATGGCATTGTCTTTGTGCTTCTCGTTAATCTCGGTGATCTCAGGCTTGAGGATGCGCATTTTAGCCTGGGAGAGATACGATTTATAGGTAACCGGCGACATCAAAATGCGCACCACAATGGTCATGATGATAATGGCGATCCCAAAGGGCAGGAAGGAGCTCAGGAAGCCAAAAAAGGGCGTGAATACGTACCGGTTTATCCAGCCGAAAATCCCCCATCCGAAGGGGATGGAATCGGCCAGGGCCAGGTCTTCGTACTGCGACAGGGTGTCGATGTCGGTGGGCCCGAAATACCAGTGCAGGGCCCGGCTGATTTCGCCCCCTGTCAGGGGCAGCTCGGTACGGGAGCCGAATTCCTTGGTCTTATGTACTTCAGGGCTTTCATCTTCCACTAGGTCTTGCGAGGTAAGCTTTACCGAAGCCAGGGGCTCATCGGCCGCTAAAATGGCGCTGAAGAAATGCTGGCGGTACGAAATCCAGCGCACCTCGGCCTCTGTTTCTTCGTCTTCGCCTGCCGCACCCAGCTTGCTGATGGTACTGCCCTCGTGGCGGTAAGTAAGGCGGGTATACCGGTTTTCATACTGTACGCTCTTGCTGTGGCGGATGCCGGTCATATCCCAGGCCATGGCTACAGCCTCTCCGGCCAGGGTGGCCGAAAGCCCCTGGGAACGGATATCAAAATCGACCATATACTGCCCGGGGCGCAGCGTATACAGAAATTCGAGGTAACTGTCGGGCCCGGCCATGGCCTTCATGGAAAGTTTTTGCACCTCCCCTTCCCGCTTCAGGCTGGGTTCGAAATAGAGCTCTTTGGTGTGCAACACCCGGTTGTCAGAGGTGGTGAGCTGCAGGTCAAAGGTGTTATTTCCGTCTCGCACCAGGTATACCGGTACCGAGTCGAAGGTTACGTATGGTTTCAGGCGGGCTTCTGTAATCTGTCCGCCCAGGTTTGATACTTGCAGGGCCAGCAGGTCGTTTTCGAGGGCCGTAACCCCTTCCCGGGGCTCCTGGTACCCAAAAGCGCCGGCCTGCTGGGTGTAGGCCTGGCGCGCCACCGAATCGGTGGGGTAAACCGTTACTTTTTCAGGCTCCGCCTGGGGCTGGAGACGGGCCAGGGAGTCTTGCACCCGCTCGGCAGCCTGCCGGCGGGCTTCCACTTCTTCAGCGCTGGGCTGGTTGGCGTAAAACCAGTAAATGAGGATTCCGAAAATGAGGGCGAAGCCGATGATGGAATTGATATCCAGCTTTTTTTCTTCCATGAATGCGTTTTTTACCAGGCAGTTGGCGGTTCAGGCCCTGCGCCCGGGCGAGGCAGTTGCAAATATAAGTCCAATTGCTGAGTTTATGCCATACTGGCATTGGTCTGTTGCCGGCTGTGTTTGAGCACGGCCTTCACAAAGCCCACGAAGAGTGGGTGCGGATTGGCCACTGTGCTCTTGTATTCCGGGTGGTATTGCACCCCGATAAACCAGGGGTGGGCGGGAATTTCGACGATCTCGACCAGGCCGGTGCTCGCATTGATTCCCGAAAATACCAGCCCCGAATCTTCCATAACTGCCTTGTAGTCGTTGTTGAATTCGTACCGGTGGCGGTGGCGCTCAGATATGGTGGTGGCCCCTCCGTAGGTCTTGTAGGCCAGGGTTTCTTCGGTGAGTTCACAATCCCAGGCCCCGAGCCGCATGGTCCCCCCCTTGTTGACGATGGTTTTCTGGGTCTCCATCAGATCGATAACCGGGTGGGGCGTTTTCGGGTTCATCTCAGTGGAATTGGCATCTTCCAGCCCCAGGACGTTGCGGGCGAACTCGATAACCGCCATCTGCATGCCCAGGCAGATTCCCAGGAAGGGGATGCCTTTCTCGCGGGCGTACTCCACGGCCTTGATCTTGCCTTCGATACCGCGCTCCCCGAACCCCGGGGCCACGATTACCCCGTGGAGCCCCTTCATCTTGCGCTCCACGTTGTTGGCGCTGATGTGTTCGGAATGGATGGATTCGACCCGCACCTTAACCTCGTTGGTGGCGCCGGCGTGAATCACGGCCTCCAGGATGCTTTTATAGGAATCCTGCAACTCGACGTACTTGCCGATAAGCCCGACGCGCACTTCCCCTTTCGGGTTTTTGAGCCTTGAGAGGAATTCGGTCCACTGGGTAAGGTTCGGTTCGGGCTGCTGGGGCAGGGCCAGCTTCTGCAGCACCACCCGGTCGAGGCCTTCCTTTTGCATCAGTACGGGCACGTCGTAAATAGTAGTGGCGTCAATAGACTCGATAACCGCCTCTTTCTTTACGTTGCAGAACAGGGCCAGTTTCTGTTTGATCTCATCTGAAAGCTGGTGCTCGGTGCGGCACACCAGTACATCTGCTTTGATCCCGCTCTCCATGAGGGTTTTTACCGAGTGCTGGGTGGGTTTGGTCTTGAGCTCCCCGGCGGCCGACAGGTAGGGCACCAGGGTCAGGTGCACCACAATGGCATTGTTCTCGCCCAGTTCCCAGAGGAGCTGGCGCACGGCTTCGATATAGGGCAGCGATTCGATGTCGCCCACGGTTCCCCCGATCTCGGTAATCACCACGTCGTAGTCGCCGCTGTTGCCCAGAATCTGGATGCGTTCCTTGATTTCATTGGTGATGTGCGGAACCACCTGTACGGTTTTCCCCAGGAATTCGCCACGGCGCTCTTTTTCGATAACGCTCTGGTAGATGCGCCCCGTGGTTACGTTGTTGGCCTGGGAGGTGCGCACGTTCAAAAAGCGTTCGTAGTGGCCCAGGTCGAGGTCGGTCTCGGCCCCGTCGTCGGTCACATAGCATTCCCCGTGTTCGTAGGGGTTGAGGGTGCCGGGGTCTACGTTGATGTAGGGGTCGAGTTTCTGGATGGTGGTCCTCAGGCCGCGGGCCTGGAGGAGCTTTGCCAGGGAGGCTGCGATGATCCCTTTTCCAAGCGAAGAGGTAACCCCGCCCGTAACGAAAATGTATTTGGTAGCTGCCATGTGGGGATTCTATGTTACGGGATTCAAAGATACAAATTGCGTCAGGAAATCACGGGCTATCACGGGGAAATTCTTTGCGGAGGCGCGAAATCAGGCCCTCCAGCCCGTTCTCCTTCACGCTCAGGGCGCTCTCAAGCAGCTGGCCCAGTTTTCCTTCCGGGAAGCCCTGCCGGCGAAACCAGACCAGGTAAGGCAGGGGCAGTTCGGTGAGGTACCTGCCCTTGTACTTCCCAAAGGGCATCCGGTAGTGGGCCAGGTCAAGGAGCGCTTGGCGCGAGAAGGCATCAGGTGTCATGCGTACACTAAAATATGTATCTTTAGGAACCACAGAAAACAAATCTTATGAAACGCAGGAATTTCATGCGGCAAAGCGCCGTGGCATCGGCCACCCTGTTGGGGCCGGCAGCGCTGGTCAAGGCAGCATGCTCCGAAGGGGCAGCCAGCCCGCTCAAGGGGCGCATCAACCACTCGGCTTGCTATTGGTGTTACGGGAGCATCCCGCTCGATACCTTTTTGGGCAACCTGGTGGAACTCGGCATCCCGGCCATTGACCTGGTGGGGCCCGACGAATTCCCGCTGCTCAAGAAACACGGCATTCACGCGGCCATGTGCTGGGGGGCCGGCAAGGGCATCACCGACGGCTGGAATGATAAAAAACTGCACGATGAACTGGTTAAGGACTATACCGAGAAAATACCGGTCATCGCCGAGGCGGGCTTTACCAACCTGATCTGCTTCAGCGGTAACCGCCACGGCATGGACGACCTGGTGGGGCTGCAAAACTGCGTGGAAGGGCTCTCGCGTATTATGCCCGTGGCCGAGAAACACGGGGTGGTCATTCAGATGGAGCTGCTCAACTCCAAGGTAGACCACAAAGACTACATGTGCGACAGTTCCCTCTGGGGGGTGGAGCTCTGCCGCCGCCTGGGCACCGAACATTTCAAGCTGCTCTACGACATCTACCACATGCAGATCATGGAGGGCGACGTAATCCGCACCATACAGGAATACCACCAATACTTCGGCCATTACCACACGGGCGGGAACCCGGGCCGCCATGAGATCGACCAGACCCAGGAACTGAACTACCCGGCCATTATGCGGGCCATTGCCGATACCGGGTTTACCGGGCATGTGGCCCAGGAATTCATTCCTACCTGGGAAGACAAGATAGCCGCCCTGAAGCAAGGGGTGGGCATCTGCGATATCTGATCACCGTTCCGGCAGCTCGCGCAGCAATCGGGCAATGGATTTGTTCCAGGCCAGTTGCGCCTCCCGGTTTCGCGAATAATCGGTCTCCCGGTCGTATTGATCCTGAAATTCAGAGAGCTCGCGATTCACCTCGTCAAAGATCTTCCGCACTTCCGACTTGACCCGGTCGGTAAAACGTGCCGAACTTAACCGGCGTCTCAGCCGGCGTGCAAAAAGCTCCGAAATATCGAAATGCAGCTGCTCGTGACTCAGTACCAGGGCATCGCACAACCCGGGGTGGTACCAGGATTTTTCGGGATAGAAAAACGTGTCTACTGTAAAATCGATTTCGTACCGGTCGCCATCGCCGCTTGCCGTATACCGGTAGCTGAGCCCGCTGGCAGTTATGGCCGCCACGCGCTGGCTCACCGGGGGTTGCCCTTTGAAATCGGCCCAGGAAAGCCGTAAGCCCGGTTTCCACCTGAGGGAAGGTTCCTGCTGCGCCTGCAAGCTTAAGCTGCAGGCCAAACAGACCAGCACCACTTGTTTTACAAGGTCCAAAGGAATCGGATTACCTGCTCGATTTCCGGGTGCAGGCTCATTGCCACCGGGCAGGTGCGCCCTGTGTTTTCGAGAATCTTGCGGTGCTTTTCCCCAACCCCAGAAGGCAGGTACAAATCGAGTTCCACCTTGGAGATACGCCGGGGGGAGGCGGCCATGTGCTTGGTTACCTCGCCCGTGGAACCAGTCAGGTCTACCCCCAGGTCGCGCGCCTTGATGCCCATTACGGTAATCATGCAGCTGGCCAGGCCTGTGGCCACCGTGTCTGTGGGGCTGAACGCCTCGCCTTTGCCGTGGTTGTCGGTGGGGGCGTCGGTAATGTAGGTACTCCCCGAACGCAGGTGGGTGCATTCGGTGCGAAGTTCGCCCAGGTATACTACTTTGGAAGTCATGGTCCTTCTACTTCTACGATTCGAAGCCCGTCGTACATCAAAATGTAGGAGGCCGTGTTGAAATAGCCAGCCTCGAGCTCCTTGATATAATTAAACGTGTTGCCTGTATAACGCATCGGTCCCAGCTGGTCGGCTGCTTCATAGAGGTCGGGTTTATAGGCCAGCCGCAGGAGCAGGTCCATTCCCAGGTCAAACCCCCGTACGGCGTAGCGGTCGGGTTCGCCCCCGAAGCGTTGGCGGTACCGGCGGGTAAAGGCTGATTCCGGCACATCGCGGTAGGCCGAGGGAAAAGTAAAGCGCAGCTTGGAGAGGTGTACCGCCGAAATGACTTCATTTTCGAAGGCCTTCCCCTTGTTGGTGGTAAACATGCGCACCCGGGTGGTGTCAGAATTGACCGAATTCAAAATGGAACTCACGCTCGAGGCAATCTTGAAGTTGTCGGTTTCAACGAAAAACCAGTTTTCCCGGTCTTTCGACAACACCTTCTGCAATTTTTCCAAATCTAGGAAAATGTTTTTCTCCTCTTCTTTGAGCTCGACCAGGCGGGCCGCCGGGAACTCCTTCAGAATGGCCGCCTCGGCATCCTGGTTGTCGCGGTCCGAAATAATAAACAGGCTCTGATCGGCGGTCGTCTTTTTCATGTATTGCAGCATGTGCTGCCGCATGCGGGCCTCGTCGGTATAGGTGTAGAACACATTCTGCTGGGTGAGCTTTTCCGCTACTGGCACGGGGGAAATCACCGGCACATCGAGTTCGGACGCCCGGGCCGCCACTTCCTGGAGGGAACGGGGGTCGAGCGGGCCCACAATGGCATTGAGGTCGCCCAGGTCTTGTTGCAGGAGCAGGGTTTTTACCCGTTCGGGGTTCAATTGGGTATCAAAGGTGCGCACCTCTACCGAGATGCCCATCTCGGCAATGGAATCCATGGCCACCAACAGGCCCGAATAGAGCCCCAGGCTGTATTTCAGGGCGTTGTTCTTGTCTATGCGATCGAGGGTCCCGGCTTCATCGGCCAGGTCTAGGCGATCGAGCCGGAAAGGGAAAAGCACCAAAAGCCGGGGCACATTGCGCGCATCGATGCTGTCTCTGAGGTCGAACCGGTCGAGCACCAGGGCATTTTTCACCGGGAGCTCCCCGGCCTGCTGCCGTGGTATCTTCAATACCATGCCCGCCCTCAGGCCGGTAGCCAGGTCGGGGTTCAACTGCCGCAGTTCGGCCCATCCCACCCCCAGCTTCCGGGTCAGGGAATATTCGGTTTGCCCGGGTTTTACTTCGTAGAACACAAAGTTGGAGGTATTCACGGCTGTACTGTCGGGCTTGGGCTCGGGCAGTCGCAGCACCATACCTTCCTGCAGGTTGCCCCGTTCCATGATCTCGGGGTTGAGCCTGATGATTTCCTCCCGCGAAATGCCGAATTCCTGGCTCAGGCTGAACAGCGTTTTCTTAGGGGGTACGGTATAGGAGCGGTACAACTGGGTCTGTTCGGGTTTCTGCTCGCTCAGGGCAGGCCTGGGCAGGCGCAGCTCCTCCCCTTCTGCCAGGTAGCTGGTGCTCCGGGGCAATTCGGGGTTAAGGGCCAGCAAGCTGTCCATCGAAATGCCGAATTTGCTGGCGATGCTCCAGCGCGTCTCCTTGGGCTGTACCTTGTAGGAGATGTATTCGGTCTCCTGCACCGCTTCCGGATCGTGTCCCGGCGGGTACTGCGGAATGCGCAGCACCATCCCTTTCTGCAGGGGGCTGGAATAAAGGTCAGGGTTGAAGCGCTTGAGGTCGCGCTCGCTGATCTCGTATTTGCGGGTAATGCTGAACAGCGTTTCCTTGCGCTTGACCCGATGGGTGCGGAACCCCACGGGCTTTACCAGGCCTGCGGTATCCTGGGCAGCCACCCGGGCCATTTGGGCCGGCCGTGCCTCACCTGTTGGTATAACCAATATGGTGTTGGGCCGCAGGGCGGTGCCGTCGCCGATCTCCTTGTTATGGCTCAGGAGGGCTTCAGGGCTCACCTGGTACTGCCGGGCGATGGAATACAGGGTTTCCCCGGCCTTTACGGCATGAGTGCGGAACTGCTGGGCCCGCGCTCCGATTCCGAACAACAGCATCGCCACCAGCAGGGCGGCCGTGCGCCTGAGTCGAATCAAGTTCATGTTATTCCCATTCTATGGTAGCCGGGGGTTTGGAACTGATGTCGTACACCACCCGATTCACCCCGGGCACCTTGTTGATAATGTCGTTTGAGGTCTTCTGTAGAAACTCGTACGGGAGATTCACCCAGTCGGCTGTCATCCCGTCCGTGCTTTCCACGGCCCTTAAAGCTACGCATTTTTCGTAAGTCCGCTCGTCGCCCATCACCCCCACGCTGTGCACCGGCAGCAAGATAGCCCCGGCCTGCCAGATCTGGTCGTACAGGCCCCACTGGCGCAGCCCGCTGATGAAAACGTGGTCGACTTCCTGGAGGATGGCCACCTTCTCGCGGGTAATGTCGCCCAGAATACGGATGGCGAGCCCCGGCCCCGGGAAGGGGTGGCGGCCCAGGCGGTCGTCGGGGATGCCCAGACTGGCCCCCACGCGCCTCACCTCATCCTTGAATAACATTTTCAGCGGTTCCACTACCTTCAGTTTCATATAATCGGGCAACCCCCCCACGTTGTGGTGGCTTTTGATGGTGGCCGACGGGCCTCCGGTGGCCGAGACCGATTCGATCACGTCGGGGTAAATGGTCCCCTGCCCCAGCCATCTGGCGTCTTCCACCTTATGCGCCTCGTCGTCGAACACCTCGATAAAGACGCGGCCGATGATTTTGCGTTTCTTTTCGGGGTCTTCCACCCCTGCCAGTGCATCCAAAAAGCGTGCCGAAGCGTCGACCCCCTTTACATTGAGCCCCATGTGCTCATACTGGTCGAGTACTTCCTCATATTCGTTTTTGCGCAGCAGGCCGTTGTTCACGAAGATGCAGTGCAGGTGCTTCCCGATGGCCCGGTGCAGCAGCACGGCAGCTACCGTGGAATCGACACCTCCCGAGAGGCCCAGAATAACCTTGTCGGTGCCGATTTTTTGTTTGAGCTCCGCCACGGTGGTTTCCACAAAGGCCGCCGGGGTCCAGGTCTGCTCCAGTCCGGCAATGCCCACCAGGAAATTTTTCAGCAGGGTGCTGCCGTCAGTGGTGTGGTACACTTCGGGGTGGAACTGGATGGCATAAATGTTCTCTTCGGGGAGTTTGAAGGCGGCGTTGGCCACGTCGTGCGTGCTGGCCAGCAGAATGGCGCCATCGGGCAGGGCCTGAATGGTGTCGCTGTGGCTCATCCACACCTGACTGCCTTCGTGTATATCCTTGAAAAACGGGTCGGCCTCAACGCGTGTCAGCTTGGCCCGCCCGTATTCGCGGGTCTTGGAAGGGGCTACATTCCCGCCCCCGAAATGGGCGACGTACTGAGCCCCGTAGCAAACCGCCAAAATGGGCTTCTTGCCGCGGATTTCGCTCAGGTCGGGGTGGGGGGCGTCGTCGGCCCGCACCGAATAGGGCGACCCGGATAAGATTACCGCCTTGTACTCCGAGAGGTTTTCGGGCAGGTGGTTGTAAGGCTTTATTTCGCAGAAGATGTTCAGTTCGCGTACCCGCCGGGCGATAAGCTGGGTGTACTGGGAACCGAAGTCGAGAATGAGAACGTTATTTTGCATGGGCAAAAATAGTAAAATACAACTTGGGCGCCCCGCCCGTTAGGGGCAGAGTTTTCCACGGGATATTTACAATGCCGCCGATGCCTATAAGAAAAAACCCCGGCGGAAATCCGCCGGGGCCTTTCTTTCTCCCGGTCTCCCGGGACAAAACCAACCTAAACACATGAACTGATTATGACACAATCTTGCGGGAGGTTCACACTCCCTTTTTATTTTTGGAACCGCTTCCCGGGGTATGGCAGCCCCGGGAGGTGGCCTTTTCTTTGCTCTTTCGCAGCAACTTTTGTAGGTAAAACAACCCCGGGACCTTTCACCCTACCTCTGAAGCGAATTTTTTTGTAATTTTAACAAAAGCCTGCGCCATGAACGACCCCAACTGGCAAGAATTGTTGGCTGAAATGCAGGCGGGCTCACAAGACGTGACCCACCCGTTTCGCTATGCCACCCTGGCAACCCTGGGCCTGGAACAGCTTCCCCGCCTGCGCACCATCGTTATACGCGAATTCGACCCGGAAGAATTGCGCATCGCGTTTTATACCGATTCCCGTTCGAAAAAAGTGCTGCATATCAAAGAGAACAAAAAAGTAAGCCTGCTCTGCTTCCACCCCGGGTTAATGCTGCAATTGCGCTTCGAGGGGGTTGCCGTTCGGGAACGAGACGAAGAAGTGCTGGCCCGTTACCGCGATTTGGTTCCGGAACCCACCCGCATCGAGTACCGCAGCGCCCAGACCCCCGGTTCGGTCATCGCCGGGCCCGAGCGCATCGAATACCTCGACCGGGACGATTACTTCTCGGTAATCCACGTGCACCCCTTCAAGATCGAATACCTGCGCCTGAACCGCCCGCGCCACGTGCGCATCCGCTACTCGAAGCGGAATGACGGGTGGAAGGGGGAATTCCTAGTCCCGTAAAGTACCCAGGATCAGATCGATATCTTCAATTGTCGTATCGGGGTTGATAAAGCAGAACCGCAATACGGTTTCTGTCCGGTCTGCCCATTTCCATTTGGTGGGCGCCACCAGGGCGATCCCGTCGCGGTGATTCCGGTAGGTCCATTCGGTGTAGTCGGCAGCATCCCAGCCCAGGCGCCTGAAGAGCACACACGAAAGCCCCGGCTCGCGTACCAGTTCGAGCCCGGCCTGGCCCTCGATGCGCTTTGCAGCTTCCAGCGCCAGGGAAATACCCCGTTCCACGGCCCACTTGTACTTGTCGGTGCCGTGCGTGGCCAGGGAGTACCAGAGCGGCAGGCCGCGCAGCCGGCGCGTGAGCTGGATCTGGTAGTCAGACGGGTTAAAGCCGCTGGCCCCCTCATCTTTGAAGATATCGAGGTACGAGCCTTCCTGAGCATGCGCCATCCGGGCCAGCTCGGGGTTCTTGTAGAGCACCGCCCCGCAGTCGTAAGGCGAAAAAAGCCATTTGTGGGGGTCGATGGTGATGCTGTCGGCCCGTTCGATGCCGTTGAAAAGGGGCCTTACCGAATCGGCCAGCAGGGCACCTCCCCCGTAGGCGGCATCGACGTGGAACCAGAGCTTCTCGCGCTCGCATACCGCGGCAATGCCCTGCAGGTCGTCAATGATCCCCGCATTGGTGGTGCCCCCGGTGGCCACCACGGCGAACAGGCAGCAGCGGTCTTCAGGCTTCATCCCGGCAATTTTCCCGGCCAGGGCCTCGCCGGTAAGCAAGTCTTCTGTTTCTACCAGCAGTACCTCGGCATCGATTACCTTGGCCATGGCCTTGATGGAACTGTGCGCCCCACTGGAAGTAATGATAATGCCCCGGCGGTCGGTTACCCCGCCCCGGCTGCGCCAAGCTTCGCGGGCCGTGACCATGGCCGAGAGGTTGGCGGCCGTGCCCCCGCTGGTAAATACCCCGAATGCTCCCTTGGGCATGCCGGTAAGGGAAACGAGCCACTCCATGGCCCGGTTTTCGCAGAAGATGCCCCCGGCACCTTCCATCCAGTACGCCCCGTGTATGGACGAGGCCGAAGTAACCAGGTCGAAGAGCACGGCCGCCCGGGTCGGGGCAGCAGGCACAAAGGCCAGGTGGCGGGGGTGGTCGATGGGCACCGTGGCCTTGACCAGTACATCGCGGAACAGCTGGAAGGCCCGCTCTCCTCCTATCCCCTTGGGGGTAATGGTCTCCCCAACCTCTGCCAGCAGGTCTTCTTCCCGCCGTGGGTGGCCCAGCTCCGGGTTGTTGTTGGTGATGCGGCCAATGGCGTATTTCATGACGTCAAGCGTCATTTCAACGATATCGAGGTCGAGGGTATGCATGCGGATTTCCTTTTGGCAAAGATACGGCACCCGCCTTAAGGAATCCCCATGCAGGGCTAATAGGTGATCACGGAAAATTCGTGCGAAAGCGGGTCAAAGCCCTCGAGCAGGCCTTCAATCCATTCCGGGCCTGTCTCCAGGTAATACGCTGCAAAATTCTGGCTGCGCTCCTGCAGGCCGCCCCCCGGAAAAAGCTCCGATTGCAGGGCTGCCAGGCGGCTCACATGGTCTTTGAACTTGCGCTTCTGGGCCTTGAGCAGGCGCTTCTCGAGGTGGTCGAGCCCCTTGAGCTGTTTCACCTCCTGTGCTTTGACCGCCCCCAGGAAGGAGGCGTCGGTCTCGGCCGCCAGGCCGTAAAGCGCTTTGAATTGTTTTTTGAGCAGTTCGCGCTGGGGGCTGAAGTCGATCTCGATCTTCGAGAGCTCCCGCACTTTTTTGTCGATGAGCTTCTGTTGGTCGAGGAACAACTCCGGCATGCTCAGGCCAATTCGGGCAGCCTTCCGCCTTTGTTTTTCAGAGATGAGCAGGGCCGAATTGCGCAACAGCAAAATCGGAAAAGCAGTACCGGCCGCTTCAAAATAAGATTTGAGCTCGAGCCAGTACGCCAGTTCGCCTCCCCCACCAATGTAGCAGAGGTTGGGCAAAAGCACCTCCTGGTAGAGCGGGCGGGTAATCACGTTGGGTGAAAAGCGTTCGGGGTGCCGCTGCATCTCGGCTTCCAGTTCGCTGCGGGAAAACCGAAGGTCGGTGTCGAGCACCCGAAAGGCGTTCCCCTCGCTTACCAGACGGCTGCGAAGCCCTTCTTTGAGGTAGAACAGGTTGATTTCCCGGGGGGTTACCTGGGCCGTGTACCCTTCTACCGCAGCCTCCAGGTTTGTTATAGTTTCCGAAACCCGCTTGTAGGCCATGTTTTCAAAAGCGTCCTGCTTCATCTGGGGGAGGAAGAGGGTTTTCAGGCGGGCGTCGTCCCCGTCGAGTATCACCAGCCCTTCGGCCCCGAACAGGCGGTTGGCCATGTAGCGGGTAGCAGCGGCCAGGCTGGGCTGTTGGAGGTAGGCCTTACGGAACAGTTCGCGCAGCCGGTCGGCCGTTTGCCCGACCCCCAGGCTTTTGGAAAAGGTTTCGTAGAGCGAATCGAGCCCCTGTGTATCGAGCCGGCCCACGGCTCCTGCCGAGGGGCGGTTCCACCGAAATTCCTTCCCCTGAAAGTTGAAGTGGTTTATTTCCTCAAAATCGTGGTCTTCGGTGGCCATCCAGTACACCGGCACAAAGTGGTAATCGGGGTAGGCATCCTGCAACTGGCGGCAGAGGCGGATGGTAGATAGTATCTTGTAGTGGAAATAAAGCGGCCCGGTAAACAGGTTTAGCTGGTGCCCCGTTACCACGGTAAAGGTGTTGGGTTGCCTCAGCGCGTCCAGGTTCCGGCGGGTGGCCTCAGACAGGTCGAACCCGGCATACTGTTCTTCCAGTACGCGGCATACCACGGGCCGGTGGGCGGCCGGGTAGGATGCCAGCTTCTCCCTGATCTGCGCCCCAAAGGCGTGTATTTCGGGGAAGCGGTGGTAGAAGGGCTCCAACGCCGGCTCCTGTTCCAGGTAGTCCGTAATGAGAGGGGAGAAATAACCGGTATCCTTAAAGGGTATTCCTTCGGCCTGCATACTAGGTTTTAAGCATCCCAAAGATAGAACTATGGGGGTTTCGTTTTCCCAAAAATACGTTAAGATCGGCCAAGGCCCAAGCCCAGCCGCCTTCCCCTCAGTAATTCCGACCCCG
>JBNKGM010000077.1:0-13197 GCA_050289825.1 Robiginitalea sp. | reverse complement strand
CACCAGCTGTTGCCCGAATTTTCGGCCCTTGAAAATGTCTGCATTCCGGCCTTTATCGCCGATGTCCCCAAGGCAGAGGCTGAGTCTCGGGCGCTGGAACTCCTGAAATTCTTAGGATTGGGCGATCGAACCGACCACAAACCGGCCGAATTGTCGGGGGGCGAACAACAGCGGGTGGCGGTTGCCAGGGCCCTGATCAACAGGCCCGACGTGGTGTTGGCCGATGAGCCCAGCGGCAATCTCGATTCGGCCAGTGCAGACCGGCTTCACAAACTTTTCTTTGAACTGCGCGACACCTACGGGCAAACCTTTGTTATCGTAACCCATAACGAAGAACTGGCCGAGATGGCCGACCGCAAGCTCACCATGGTAGACGGGCAGATCGTACCCTGAGATGAACCGGGCCGAACTGAAAGACTTTTTGGATACCAAGGCGGCCCAGTACCAAAGGCGCGAATTCCTGGCAACCGACCCCATCCAGGTACCGCATAGCTTTTCAAAAAAGGAAGACATCGAAATCGCGGGCTTCCTTACGGCAACGCTCTCGTGGGGCCACCGCAAGAGCATCATCAAAAATGCGGGGAACCTGATGGAACGCATGGATGGCGCCCCTTATGATTTTATCAGGAACGCCAAACAGTCTGACTTGCAGGGCCTGGACGATTTCGTACACCGGACCTTTAACGGCGCAGACCTGGCGTTTTTTGTGCGCGCTCTGGGGGTGGTTTACCGCGACTCCGGCGGCCTTGAAGCCCTCTTCCGGCCCCGGGCCAGGGAAGATAACCTGCAGCAGGCCATTTGCCGGGCACGAGAGGCTTTCATGGCCGTACCTCACCAGGCCCGGAGCGAAAAACACTTTTCAGACCCGGGTCGCGGATCGGCGGCCAAACGGTTGCATATGTTCTTGAGGTGGATGGTGCGCCCGGCAACCGGAGGGGTCGATTTCGGCCTCTGGACCAGTATCAATCCTTCCCAGCTATCATGCCCCCTCGACGTTCACAGCGGCAGGGTAGCCCGCCGCCTCGGCCTGCTGGCCAGAAAGCAGCACGATGCCAAAGCCGTAAGGGAACTCGATACCGCATTGCGCCGACTCGACCCGGAAGACCCTGTAAAATATGATTTTGCCCTTTTCGGCCTGGGGGTTTTTGAAGGATTCTCCTGATACCCGGCGATGCCCGGAAGATTCTCCGTGTTTTGGAAGGAAAGGGGCTGCCAACTTCAACAAATGTTTTATTTTAGGGAGCTAAACACCAAACCCATGAAAATGAAACTCCCCTTTTTACTGGCCCTCCTGTCTTGCTGCGCCCTGGGCAACCTCCAGGCCCAGAACCGCTCCCTGCCGGCAGACACCACCGTGGTTACCCAGCACTCGGTTACCGTAAACGGGG
The DNA here is from genome assembly GCA_050289825.1 of Robiginitalea sp. Lineage (GTDB taxonomy): Bacteria > Bacteroidota > Bacteroidia > Flavobacteriales > Flavobacteriaceae > Robiginitalea. The sequence continues at coordinate 11,809 of JBNKGM010000077.1, read as the reverse complement.
CAGCCTTCACCTATACGGCCGAAACCGGCACCCAACCGGTATGGGACGAAAACGGCAAGCCCACCGCTGCTCTGCATTATACCTACTACACCCGCAACAATATCAAAGACCGGGCGTCTCGGCCTTTACTGATCTCCTTCAACGGGGGGCCCGGCTCGGGCTCGGTCTGGATGCACCTGGCCTACACAGGCCCCCGCATCTTGCGCATTGACGACGAAGGTTACCCGGTACAGCCCTACGGGGTAGACCAGAACCCGTATTCGGTGCTCGACGTTACCGACATCGTCTACGTAAACCCCGCCAATACCGGCTATTCGCGCACCATCCCCGAAAGCGGGAAAGAGGTAGAGCGCGATAAGTTTTTCGGGATCAATGCCGACACCAAATACCTGGCCGAGTGGCTCAGCACCTTTGTAACCCGCCACAACCGCTGGCGGTCTCCGAAGTATATTATCGGGGAAAGCTACGGGGGAACGCGCGTTATGGGCCTTTCGCTGGCCCTGCAAGACCAGCAGTGGATGTACCTGAACGGCGTAATCATGGTTTCCCCTGCCGATTATAAGGTTATTCGCGTGGGCGGGCCGGTCAGTGAGGCCCTGAACCTCCCCTACTTCACCGCTGCAGCCTGGTACCAGAAAGCCCTTCCGGCGGCCCTGCAGCAGAAAGACCTGCTCGAAATCCTGCCCGAGTCAGAGGCCTTCACCCTGAACACCCTCATCCCGGCCCTGGCCAAGGGCGGGTTCATCCCCGAAGCCGAACGCGAGGCCGTAGCCGAAAAAATGGCCTATTACTCCGGTCTTGGCAAAAAAGAAATCCTGGACCTGAACTTGAGCGTGCCCACCTCCTATTTCTGGAAGGCACTCCTCAGGGAGCGGGGCGGCTATAATATTGGCCGGCTCGACAGCCGCTACCTGGGCATCGACAAGACGCTTTCGGGCACCCGGCCCGATTATTCGGCCGAGCTTACTTCCTGGCTCCACAGCTTTACCCTGGCCATCAATTATTACCTGCAGGAAGAGCTCAATTTCAAAACCGACATGAAATACTACATGTTCGGCCCGGTGCACCCCTGGAACAACGAAGGAGACGACACCCGCGACAACCTGCGCCAGGCCATGGCACAGAACCCCTACCTGAACGTACTGATCCAGTCGGGTTATTACGACGGGGCCACCACCTATTTCAACGCGAAATACACCATGTGGCAGGTAGACCCGAGCGGGCGCATGAAAGACCGGTTTGAATTCAAAGGGTATCGCAGCGGGCACATGATGTACCTGAGGCGCGAAGACCTGAAGCAGGCCAATGACGACCTGAGGGCGTTTATCCTCAAGACTTCCAACCAGCAAAAAAGCGCCAAATACTGATGCATATGCTACAAAGAACCCTGCTGCTTGTTTTTGGCCTTGGCTTGGCCCATGTGCTCCCTGCCCAGGAAATTCCGCCGGCGGCCTGGCAGATCAAAACCGCGCTGATGGCGGTACCTGCAGAATTCCGGGACGGGGCCAAGGTGTATGGATACGATGACTCCGGGAAATTTACCACCCTGAGGGAAGGCACCAATGCCTACATCGCCCTGGCCGACGACCCGGCCAATGCAAGCTTTTCCACGGCGGCCTACCAAAAAGACCTGGATCCGTTTATGGCCCGGGGAAGGCAACTGAAGGCCCAGGGAAAAGATTTCAAGGAAATATTCGACACTCGCGAGGCGGAGGTGCGATCGGGCGCGCTGAAGATGCCCGAAAGAGCCACCCTGTGCGTGTTTACGGGAACGGTAAACGCCCAAACGGGCGAGATCGAAAACCCCTATGTGAGATACGTCTTTTACATCCCCTTCGCCACAGGCGAAAGTACCGGCCTGCCCACCACCCCGACGCCGCCGGGGCATGCCTGGCTTATGGACCCGGGTACCCACCGGGCCCACATTATGATAACCCCTCCAAAAAATGAATAAAACCCCATTTTTGTACGGCTTTGTTTTTGCCCTTGCCCTAATGACCAGCCAAGCGCTACAAGGGCAGGATTGGCCCAACCTCGCCCAATTCAAGGCGGCGAATGATTCCCTGCAGCCCCCGGCAGCCGGGGAGAACCGGGTCGTGTTTATGGGCAACTCCATAACCATCGGCTGGCTCCATAAAGTGCCGGGATTTTTTGAAGGGAAGCCCTATATAAACCGGGGCATCAGCGGGCAGACCACCCCCCAGATGCTGCTGCGCTTCCGCCAGGATGTAATTGACCTCCAGCCTAAGGTAGTCGTGATATTGGCGGGTGTAAACGACATAGCCGGCAACACCGGGCCCATGACCCTTGAGCAGATCATGGACAACCTGAAATCGATGGCTGAACTGGCCCTGGCCAACGGCATTGAGCCCGTCTTGTCGTCGGTGCTGCCCGCTTACGACTTTCCCTGGCGACCCGGTCTGGAGCCCGGCAAGAAAGTACCCGTATTGAATGCCATGATCCGGGAATACGCCGAAGCGCACGACCTGGTTTACCTCGACTATTTTTCGGCCATGGCCGACGACCGCCCGGGCCTCGACAAAACCCTGGCCACTGACGAGGTACACCCTACCGAAAAAGGGTACCAGATGATGGCTCCCTTGGCCGAGGAGGCCATTGCGAGGGCCCTGGCCAAGGCCCAGTCGCGTTAACCGGTTTCGGGCTTTCTCCGAAACCCCTTAAGGAAACCCGCAAACAAGCTGTTTCGAAACCCCTTTTGGATGAAAACGCCCGTGATTAGTATTTTGATGCCTTTTCGAAATACGGGGGAATTTCTGGAGGAATGCCTGCATTCGATTAGAACCCAGTCGTATGCCGACTGGGAACTGCTTGCCGTAGACGACCGGTCTGAAGACCGAAGCCGGGCAATCGTGGAACAGATAGCCCGGGAAGACGAGAGAATCTGCCTGCTTGACAACCTCGGAGCGGGCATTATCCCGGCCTTGCGGACGGCCTACGCCTCCAGTCGGGGCTCCTATATCACCCGAATGGATTCAGACGATGTGATGGCCCCCGGCCGCCTGGCCCTCATGCTGCAACAACTCCAGCTGCACGGGCCGGGCCACCTCGCCCTCGGGCAGGTCCGGTATTTTTCAGACGGGGGCGTTTCTGACGGTTACGCCCGGTACGAACGCTGGCTCAATGGCCTTACGGCAAGGGGCAGCAACTTCACGGAGATTTACAAGGAGTGCGTGGTGCCTTCGCCCTGCTGGATGCTGGCCCGCCCCGACCTGGACGCTTGCGGAGCGTTTGAGTCCGATCGTTACCCCGAAGACTACGACCTCTGCTTCCGCTTTTACCGCGAGCGGATAACCTGCCTGCCTTCAGACCGGGTGCTGCACCACTGGCGCGATTACCCGGCGCGTACCTCGCGCAATTCCGAGCATTATGCCCAGAACTATTTCCTCGAAATTAAAACCCACTATTTCCTGGAGATCGACCGGGATCATAACAGGCCCCTGGTGATCTGGGGGGCTGGTTTTAAAGGCAAAAAAATTGCCCGCCTGCTCAAGGAGCGGGGCATTGCCTTTTCCTGGGTCTGCGACAACCCCAAAAAAATCGGGAAGAAGATTTACGGGGAAACCCTGCGCCATTTTACGCAAACCGATACCCTGGAACAACCGCAAAGCCTGGTAACGGTGGCCAATGAAGAGGCCCAGGCCGAGATTCGTGCCTACCTTCAGGGAAAAGGGGCCCAGCAGGGGAGCGACTACTTCTTTTTCTGCTGAGTCCCCCTGGAAGAATTGCCCGATAAATTAGCGCGGATAGCCCGATATGCGGCTGGCCCTGCGGTGTGAATTGGCTATATTTGTGTGATCATTTCCAATTATGCTGCTTAAAAACCCGCAAATGCTTTGGGGCCTTTTGGTCCTGGCCCTCCCGGTGCTGATCCATTTGCTGCGTTTGCGCCGTTTTAAGAAAACCCCATTTACCAATATCCGTCTGCTCCAGCAACTGGTGGTGGAATCGAACCGGAGTAGCCAATTGAAAAAATGGTTGCTGCTCCTGGCCCGTTTAGGGCTACTCGCGGCCCTGGTTCTGGCCTTTGCACAACCCTTTATAGCCCGTCCTGACGCGAGGAAGCCACGCCGGGTTGCCCTCTATCTCGACAATTCGTTCAGCATGCAGGCGCCCCGGGGCAACTCCAGCCTGTTGCAGGAGGCCGTGCAAAAGCTCCTGCAGGGACTGCCGCCCGATTTCGAGTGCGCCCTGCTTACCAATACGGAAGAATTCCCCAGCCGGCCACTATCTGAATTTCGCGAAACCCTGCTTAACCTTTCGTACACCCACGAGCGGGCCGAAGCCACCCCCCTGCTCCTGCGGGCCGGTGCCCTGCTCCCGGAAAAGCCCGGAACGCTGCGGGAAGTATGGCTGATCTCTGATTTTCAGGAACTTGATCTGGGAAAAGCCGACAGTACTGGCCTGCCCCAAATCCACGCCCTGGCCCTCAGGCCCGAACAGCGTCATAACATGTCGCTCGATACGGCTTTTATCAGCAACCGGAACCCGGAAATCCTCGAGCTGCAGGTGTCCGTATCGCTGGATGATACCACCCGGGTAAAGCCGCTCTCCCTCTACAACGCAGATACCCTGATCGCGAAGAGCGCTCCCGAACTGACGGGTGCCGGAAAGGGGCAGGCCGTTTTCAGTTTGCCGGCAGACCAGCAAATCGATGGGGCTATCCGCATTCTGGACGAGGGCCTGGCTTACGACAACACCCTGTACTTTAACCTGGCCAGGCCGCCTAAAATCAGGGTGTACAGCCTGGGGCCAGGGCCGGTAGACTACCTGCAGCGCATTTATACACCCGATGAATTTGAATTCAGTAGCAGCGACATGCGGGAGCTCGATTTTGCCTTGTTGGAGCAACAACACCTGCTGGTACTAAACGAATTGCCCGAAGTATCAGAACCCCTCAGCCGTGCTGTACAGGCCTTTCTGCGAGATGGGGGAACCGTACTGGTCATCCCGGCTGCCGAAGCCCGTCTGGAGAGCTACAACGCCTTTCTGGGCGCCACCGCCGGCCTTGAACTGGGGGCATTTTCAACGGCTCCGTCCCAGGTTACCGGAGTCTTGTTCAACCACCCCCTCTACCGCGATGTTTTTGAGGGAGAAGTGGGTAATTTCGAATATCCGACAGCCCAATCGCATTTCAAGCTCAATGCAGCAGTCGCGGCCCCGTTGCGCTTTCAAAACGAAGACCCCTTCCTGGCTTCCCGGGACAAGCTGTACCTCTTCACAGCTGCCCTGAACGCCGCCAACAGCAACTTCAGGCAATCGCCCCTGATCGTACCAACCTTTTATGCCCTGGCGCGACAAAGCCTCCCGTTCCCCGACCTCTATTACTCCATAGGGAGGCCCGCTGAACTGGACCTGGAACTGCCTTTAGCCGAAGACCGTATTTTCAGGTTGCACGGCCCCGACTACGATTTTATACCCTACCAACAGGCCTTTGCCCGGAAAACGCGCCTATTCTTTGGCCCTGAACCCATACGGGATGGGAATTATACCCTGATGCAGGGAGAGCGCCCTGCTGGGAAAATCAGCTTCAACTATCCGCGTACTGAAAGTTCGGCCCTTTACCCCGAATCGGGCTTCCCAAGCTGGGTAACCCGGCACAGCAACCTGGAAGCCCTGCTCGAATCGCATCAAAATGAGACCGAGATTCGAGCGCTTTGGAAATGGTTTGTTATTTTAGCGCTGTTGTTTGCGGCGGCAGAAATGATCCTTCAAAAATTCCTGAGATGACCCTATTAATCAAAGCAGCCACCCTAGTCGATGCGAGCCAGCCCAAACTCAACGGCAAAAAGCGGGACATCCTTATCGAAAACGGCAGAATCAGCCAGATCGGCGCACGGGTCGAACCGCCGTCGGGTTGCCGGGTTATCGCCCTGGAAAACCTGTACGTTTCGACCGGCTGGTTCGATACCAGCGTGAGTTTTGGTGAGCCCGGATACGAAGAACGCGAAACGATTGCAGGCGGTTTGCGGGTAGCCGCTGCCAGCGGTTTTACGGGCATCGTCCTCAATACGGCCACGCGACCGGTACCCGACACCAGTGGTGATATCGTTTTCCTGAAAGAGACCTCCCGAAAGGCCGTTACAGAGCTTTATCCGCTTGGAGCCCTGAGCATGGGGGCCAAGGGAGAAGACCTTGCGGAATTATACGATATGCACGGCGTTGGGGCTGTCGGGTTCAGCGACTACAAACACCCGATCGAAAACCCGAACCTTTTAAAACTGGCCCTGCTCTACGCCCAGCACTTCAACGGGCTGGTCCACTCCTTTCCCCTTGATGCCAACCTGGGTGCCAAAGGGCAAATGCACGAAGGAAATACGGCGGTACGCCTGGGCTTGCGCGGCATCCCGGCCCTGGCCGAGGAGTTGCGCGTAAGCCGCGACCTGGCCCTGTTGGAATACACCGGGGGCAAGCTCCATATACCCCTTATATCTACCCGCCAATCGGTGGAACGGATTGCCGAGGCAAAGAAACGGGGCCTTGACGTAAGCTGCAGCGTAGCCATCCACAACCTGGCATTGACCGAAAAAGAACTGGAGAGCTTCGACAGCGTCTTCAAGGTGTTACCGCCCCTTCGGTCTGAGTCTGACTGCAAGGCACTGCGCAAGGCGCTCAAAGACCATATAATCGATTTCGTCAGTTCAGACCATTGCCCCATGGATATTGAGCAAAAGCGCATGGAATTTGACCTGGCGGCTTTTGGTTCCCTGGGCCTGGAATCGACCTTTGGGGTACTCAACGGGCTTTTCGGCCTGGAAACCAGCGTGGAAATGCTCACGCGCGGGCGGCTTCGCTTTGGCCTGCCCGCCGCACAATTGCAGGAAGGAGAACGAGCCCTGCTGACCCTGTTCAACCCCGACCTGGAATACACCCCTCAGGAAAAAGACCTGCTTTCTGCATCCAAAAACTCGATGTACCTGGGCAAGCCCTTGCGCGGCAAGGCTTACGGCGTAGTGGTAGGCGCCAAAACCAATCTGTAAATGGAAGTCAATAAGCAAGCCCGGAACATAGCCGTATTGGCCTACCTCACCCTGTTGGGTGCGCTCATAGCCATCACCATGAACGCGGAGCCGAAATACCCCTTCGGGCGTTTCCACTGCCGGCAGGCCTTTGGCTTGCACCTGGGTTTCCTGGGGTTCGCCTTGTTCCTGAGTACCTGGTTCAATTTCTATGCTTGGGTCGGTTTGTATGTTTGCTATTTCGTTTTGTGGATATACGGCTTTTTAGGGGCCCTGCAACACGAACAACGCATGGTTCCACTGGTTGGGGCCTATTTCCAGAAATGGTTCACTTTTATCCGCTGAAATGCAGGCTGCCAAACTTTCGCTCCACCACCTAATTCGCCCCGTCGCTGACCCGTCCCAGCCTGCACCGGTTGTGTTTTTGCTGCACGGGTACGGCAGCGATGAAAAAGACCTCTTTTCGTTTACCCCTGAATTGCCCGGCGACCTGTTTGTGATTTCGGTACGCGCTCCCCGCCGCCTGCAACCCTTCGGATACGCTTGGTATTCCATCAATTTCAACGCCGAAAGGGGCAAGTGGAGCGACCTGGAAGAGGCCGCCGAATCGCGGGAGGCCATCGCCCGCTTTATCGAAGAGGCTATTACCGCCTATGGCTTAGATCGCGATCGCGTTACAATTTTGGGTTTCAGCCAGGGAGCCATTCTGGGTTATGCTTTGGCTTTATCTGAACCGGAGCGCTTTAAAACCTTGATTGCCCTCAGCGGTTATATAGATCCGGGCATGCTTTTGCCCAACTTTCGGTCAAAAGACCACAGTAGGTTGCAGATTTATGCTTCCCACGGGCAGCTCGACATGGTGATTCCACCCGAATGGGCCCAGCAGACAGACCGCTTCCTTACCGAAATGCAGATCGAACACAAATACGAGGAATATCCGGTAGGCCACGGGGTAAGCGGTGAAAACCTGACCTCGTTCCGTCGCTGGATGACCGGGAAATACTAGTTGCTGCGGGTATACAGCAAATGGTCAAGCAGGGTAAAATCGACACTCAGGTCGTCTTTCAACTGGTAATCAAGCAACATCTCCCCCCAATACTTCCCGTCTGAGAAATCGGCCAGAATCCACTTGTGGTTCAGCACCTTGATCTTGTTGATCTTGAAGTCGTTCTCCATACCCTCGTAGGGCACCAGCGGGTTGTTCCCTTTTGGCTCGTTGGTTTCCAGCAACTTGTCGGCAATGTACCGGGACGGGTTTGCCAGTTTCAGGTGGTCGTAATACGCCAGGGCATCGTCGTTGTTCTCCAGGCTGAAGTACTGCATTTCGAGCAGGTCGAGTCGGGCATCCCTCAAGGAGTCTTCGAGCTGGCTTACCAACTTTTCCTGGCCGGCCAGGTCGCTGCGCAACCCGCTTACATTGCGGTTGGCCGTAACGGCCAGGTACAGGGCAATCAGGGCGGCAAAAACAAATAGGTACAGGTAGATATTCTTATACATGTCTGAGGGTTATCGTTAAATTGTCATAGGCCAAATGTACGTTTTCGGGCAAGGTCTGCTCTACCTCGGCATGGAACCCCATCACATGGCTGATATGGGTCAGGTAGGCCCGTTCGGGGCCCACCTGCCTGATAAATTCCAGGGCTTCTTCCAGGTTGAAGTGGGAATGGTGGGCTTCTTGCCTCAAGGCGTTGACCACCAGCACTTCCACCCCTTCCAGGCGCTGCATTTCGGCGGGTTCCACCGTTTTGATATCGGTGAGGTAGGCAAAATCGCCGATGCGGTATCCGAACACCTGCAGGCGGTTGTGACGGGCATCGATGGGCATGACCCAATGCGACCCGAGCTGGAACGGCTGCCCTTTTTGTACCGTGTTTACCGAAACGGCCGGAGCCCCCGGGTAGCGGTTTTCGTCGGCGAAAATGTAGTCGAAGCGCCGTTGCAGCGATTCTGCAACGCGCGGGTGAGCGTAGATGGGGATATCACCCTGCCTGAAGAAGAAGGGCCTGATATCGTCGATCCCGGCTGTATGGTCGGCGTGTTCGTGGGTAAATAGGATGGCATCGAGGCGTTGCACGTCGTGCCGCAACATTTGCTGCCTGAAATCGGGGCCGCAGTCAATCACATACACCTGGCCGTCGCCAGGCTCCACCATAACCGATACCCGCAACCGCTTGTCGCGGGGATCTGGGCTCAGGCAAACCGGATGTTTGCTGCCGATTACGGGAATGCCCTGAGAGGTACCGGTGCCTAGGAAAGTGATCTTCAACCGTTGGGCCGTTTTCGTCAAATTTATAACTAATTTATTACTCAGAACGGCCCTTCTTTTTATCTTTGTTCACTGAAAGCGTCCTGTTATGGCTACTGTCCAAAAGAATGAGTTCGAATTCGAGAATGTTCCTTCCATCAAAGCCAAAACACTCCGGATCAACCTCAATCCAGATATTTACGGAACCTTTGCCGAAATAGGCGCCGGGCAGGAAACCGCCCGCCATTTCTTCAGGGCCGGCGGAGCCTCAGGCACCATTGCCAAGGCGATGAGTGCCTACGACAAAGATTTCAGCGACGCCATTTACGGCATGGAGGAAGATGGGCGCTACGTTACCCAGAACCGGCTTAAAACCATGCTCTCACATGAGATGAAACTCATGGAACAGCGTATTAGCCGGGAGCGCCACCCAGACCGGCTGTTTTTCTCGTACGCCAATACGGTGGCCACCATCGACTTTTCAAAACGCTACAAGGGTCACGGCTGGGTGGGCATCCGCTTCCAGCTCGACCCGAAACAAAAGGAATTCGACGAGATTGTCCTCCACCTGCGTTTCAAGCAAAACGAAGCGCGACTGCAGCAGGAAACCCTTGGAATAGTCGGGGTTAACCTTATTTACGGGGCCTTTTACAAATACCACAAGCCGCGCAAGCTTTTAAAATACCTGTACGACCACATCGACAAGGATACCCTGGAGATCGACATGATCAACTTCTCAGGGCCCAACTTTGCACATGTAGACAACCGCCTGATGAGCCTTCAGCTCATCCGCAACGACATGACCGACGCGGTAATGTTCGGGCCCGACGGGAACAACCTCCTGCCGGCTGCCGTGCTTTACAAAAAAAACATCCTGGCCCTGCGGGGCAGCTTTCGCCCGGTTACCAAGGTGAACATGGATATGTTTAAGAAGTCGTACGATATTTTCGTACGCGAACAGACCGTAGACGAAAAGAACGCCATCGTCATTTTTGAGATTACCCTGGCCAACCTGCGGTCTTCGGGAGAAATTGACGAGCAGGATTTCATGGACCGGGCCGAATTGCTCTGTTCGCTGGGGCAGACGGTAATGATCTCCAAATTCTCGGAATACTACAAGCTCGTCGAGTATTTCAACAACTTCACCAAGGCGCGCATCGGCCTTACCATGGGGGTTAACAACCTCGAAGACATCTTCGACGAGAAATACTACCGCCACCTAAGCGGCGGCATTCTTGAGGCATTCGGGAAGCTCTTCTTCAAAGACCTGAAGGTGTACCTCTACCCCATGATGAACCCCGATACCGGTCAGATCATGACCAGCAACAACATCAAGGTGCACCCGCGCATGAAAGAGCTTTACAAATTCTTCAAGTACAACGGGAAGGTCATGGACATTATCGATTATGACCCCGATGTACTGCACGTGTTTTCGCGCGACGTGCTCAAAAAACTGGTGAGCGGCGAACCTGGATGGGAAGAGATGCTGCCCGAAGGAGTTGCCGAGATCATCAAGGAAAAAAGGCTGTTCCTTCCGAAGAAGGACGAGGCCAGGCAAATGGTCGAATAAAAAAGCCGGGGCATGCCCCGGCTTTCTTTTTCTAGGCTCCTTCCAGGATCTGTGCGGCATGGTCACCGGTCTGCACCTTGTCGATGACGCGGGTAATTACACCCTTCCCATCCATCACAAAGGTGGTACGGAAAATACCGTCGTACTCCCGCCCCATGAATTTCTTGCGGCCCCACACGCCGAAACCTTCAATGACCTGCCTGTCTTCGTCAGCCAGGAGTGGGAAGGGAAGGTTGTATTTTTCCCTGAATTTCGCCTGCTTTTTCTGAGAATCGGCGCTTACCCCCAACAGTCCGTAACCGGCCGCCTGCAATTCTGCATAATGGTCGCGCAGGTTGCAGGCTTCGGCCGTACACCCGGGTGTGTCGGCCTTTGGGTAGAAGAAAACCACCCAGTTCTTTCCGGCAAAATCGGTATTCGAAACCGGGTTTCCGTCTTGATCGTTAACCGTAAAATGCGGTACTTTATCACCCACTTGCAAAGTCTTCATGGTTGCTTAGATTTTGTTTATTTATTCCTGCCTAAAATTAAACATAAATGACCAAAAAAGAAAAAGCAGATTTCGTGTTGAAAACGCTGGAATCCATTTACCCGGAGGTCCCGATTCCGCTGGAGCATTCTGACCCCTATACGCTCCTGATAGCCGTATTGCTATCGACCCAGAGTACCGACGCCCGGGTGAACCAGACCACCCCCCTGCTTTTTTCCAGGGCAGTAACCCCCCAGGCCATGGTACAGCTGTCTGTAGAAGATATACGTCAGATTATCAAGCCTGTAGGTTTGTCTCCTGCCAAGGCCAAGGCCATTCACGGCCTTTCCGAAATTCTGCTGCGCGACCACGAGGGCAGGGTACCGCGAACGCTGGACGAACTTGAAAAGTTGCCCGGGGTCGGGCATAAAACGGCAAGCGTGGTGGTTTCTCAGGCCTTTGGGATACCCGCCTTTCCGGTTGATACGCACATACACCGGCTCATGTATCGCTGGGGCCTGTCGTCGGGAAAAAATGTGGTGCAGACC
>JBNKGM010000076.1:0-13558 GCA_050289825.1 Robiginitalea sp. | reverse complement strand
GGGCCGGGAGGGACCGGTTTGCCCGTGGCAGCGGGTTCAAGCCCTTTAAGCGCTGGGAGAATTACTGGAAGTATTTCGAGAAGGGCGATGGTCACCTCCCTACGGCACGCGAACTTTGGGAAACCTGGGAGCGCAAGGCAAACCGGCCCGGGCAGGCCGCCAACCCGGTCGGCAACTGGACTTCGGTGGGGCCCTTCGATGCCGGCATCTTTACCGGACAGCTTCCCGGGCAGGGGCGGGTTAACGCCATTGCCGTAGACCCAACCAATTCCAACATCTGGTATGTAGGTGCCCCGGCCGGGGGTATCTGGAAGTCTGCCAATGCCGGGGCTACCTGGACCAACCTGTTCGACGATTTCCCGCAAATTGGGGTATCTGGCATCGCCATCGACCCGAATAACCCGAATATCATATACATCGCCACCGGCGATGACGATGCCGCCGATTCGTACAGCGTTGGGGTTTTTAAATCTGTAGACGGCGGGGCCAGTTGGGCAGCCACGGGCCTTGGCCCTGATCAGGCCGACACCAACGACCTGATGAATGAAATTGTGGTAGACCCCCAGGATTCCAACATTATTTGGGTGGGAACGAATTTCGGCCTCTATAAATCGACCGATGCCGGGGTTACCTGGGTCCGGAAACTCGGGGGCGGCATACGCGATTTCAAATTGAAGCCCGGAACCGGCACCACGGTTTATGCGGTTACCACCAACCGCCTGTACCGCAGTACAGATGGGGATACGTTCTTTGAGATTACCGATAGCAACCTGCCTGCAAACTCGGGCAGGCTCGTTTTGGGAGTAAGCCCCGCCAACCCACAGGTGGTTTACCTGCTTTCGGTAAACGGGGGGTTGGACAACTTTAGTTTCCAGGGGCTCTACCGCTCCAACGATTCAGGGACAACATTTGCCAAGACTCAGAACAACACAAATATTATGGAATCGAGCCAGGCCTGGTTCGACCTGGCCCTGGAGGTATCGCCCACCAATGCCAATGAAGTATATGTGGGTTGTCTCAATATCTGGAAAAGCACCAACGGGGGCAATTCGTTCACCCAGCTCAACCGCTGGTACCAGAACGACCCGGCCTATACGCATGCCGATATCCACACCCTCAAATTTTTCGGGAACCGCCTCTTTGCTGGTACCGACGGCGGGCTTTACGTTACCTCTAACGGGGGGCAGACCTTTGAAGACCGTTCGGCCGGGCTCGCCATCGGCCAGTTCTACCGACTCTCGGTGTCGAAGTCGGATGCCGCCATCATGGCAGGCGGATTGCAGGACAACGGGGGCCAGATCAGGGGATCTGGCGGGGCCTGGAACAACTACCACGGGGGGGACGGCATGGACAATGCCATTGACCCGAACAACCATACGGTGGTTTACGGCTTTATACAATTCGGGATGGCTCTGAGCCTCTCGACCGATTCCGGGCAGTCGATCGGTTACATCGGTGCCCCTATCGGCACCAACGGCGACCCGATTGACGGCAACTGGATTACGCCCCTGGCCATAAATGCCGAAGGGGAAGTCTTTGCCGGTTACAACGCCGTTTACAAACTAAGCGGCAACCGCTGGGAACAACTGTCTTCCGGCCTGGGGCAGGGCATCGAAGACCTCGAGGCATCGCAGAACGACCCCCTGGTGCTCTACGCAGCCGAAGGCAGCGCCCTGTACCGCAGCGGGAACGGCGGGCTTTCCTTCCAGAAGATCTTCACCTTTCCCACCGAAATTGCCGACATGGCCATCCACTCCCAGGACGACAACCTGGTCTATGTGGTCACTTCGAGCCGGGTGGGCACCGCCCAGGCCGACCAGCCGGCCGTGCGGGGGGTATTCCGGGTAACCGCAGCAGGGGCTTCGACAACGGCCGAAGACATCACCCTTAACCTGCCCACCGACCAGGCTTATTTTGCCGTGGTACACCAGGGGCGGCACTCCGACAACCCGATTTACGTGGGTACCAGCCTGGGTGTCTACCGGCTCGACGACACCCTGACCGAATGGGAGGATTATTTCAGCGGCCTGCCCAATCTGGCAATAAGCGACCTGGAGATAAACCTCGACGATGAGGTGATTACAGCCTCGACCTACGGACGGGGAGTCTGGCAATCGCCCATCCCAATACAGGTCCCCGATGCCGACGTACGCCTGCTCTCGGTTTCTCCAGAACCCAATTCGGTGCTCTGCGGCCAGATTTTGCCTGAGGCAACCGTTGAAAACAAGGGGCTTAACCCCATAACCCAGCTCGATTTCACCTATACGGTTAACGGAGGGGCGGGGCAATCGTTTCTGGCTACCGTGAACCTGGCACCGGGAGCCACAACCACCGTAACATTGCCGGCACTGGCTTCGAACCTTTTCGGACCCGTACTGCTTGAAGTACAGGTAACCACGGCAGGCGACGCCTTTGCTGAAAATAATGCGGGCCAGACCCGTCTGTTGGCCAATTCCCCGGCCTCGGGAACGGCCATTAACGATTTTGAACCGGGTTCTGACCCCCTTGTTACCTACAATGAGAACGATTCGGGCAGCGAATGGCAACTCGGCGTACCCACCGGGTCGCTGCTCAACCAGGCCTCCTCGGGCACGCAGGTGTATGCGACCAACCTGGCAGGCGACCACAGCGACGCCACCAAGGCTATTCTGATGACCCGCTGTTACGATTTTTCAACCCTCCTGGCCCCGGTTCTCCGTTTCAACATGGCGTACGACCTCGAAGTGAATTTCGACATCTTCTACGTGCAGTACTCTACCGATAACGGGGCGAGCTGGCATGTACTCGGGCGTATGGGCAGCCAACCAAACTGGTATACCAGCGACCGCACCAACCAGAGTTCGGGCCTCGAAGACGACTGCCAGAATTGCCCGGGGGCCCAGTGGACCGGCACCAACGCCACCATGGCCCAGTACGCCTATGATTTCGTGAAGAATGCAGCCCTGGGTGAAACCGACTTAACCGGGGAAGCGAACATCATGTTCCGGCTGGTATTCCACTCCGATCCGTCAGTGGTTCAGGAAGGGGTGGTTATCGACGACCTGGGCGTGGAAGGCCTGGTCGACGACGAAGACGACGACAATGACGGCATTTTGGATGTTAACGACAACTGCCCCCTGCTGGCCAATGCAGGGCAGGAAGACAATGACGGGGACGGCCAGGGCGATGCCTGCGACCCCGACGACGACAATGACGGCATACCCGACGGGGAAGACAACTGCCCCTTTACGGCCAATCCCGCGCAGGGCGACATCGATGGGGACGGCCTGGGCGATGCCTGTGATGACGACCTCGACAACGACGGCGTGCCCAACGCAGACGACCTTTGCCCCGACACCCCCGCGGGAGCTACCGTCGACATAACCGGATGCGAGGTATTCAGCCTGCCGGCCTCGAACTTCCAGGTGCAGAGCACCGGGACATCGTGCATAGGCACCCAAAACGGTACTATTTCCGTTACTGCCGTGCAAGCCCTCGACTATTCGGCCACCCTCACAGGCGGACCCGGCCCGCAAACGGCCACTTTCAGCGATACGGCCCTTTTTGCCAACCTGCCGACTGGCAGCTACCAACTCTGCATCGAGGTGGGCGGACAGGCCGGTTACCGGCAATGCTTCCGAATTACCCTGGAAGAGCCCGAGCCCCTGGGGGTAAGCGCTGTAATCCGAGACCTGAGTAACGAAGTGGAACTCAGCCTGAGCGGGGCCGACCAGTATATCATTGAATGGAACGGCCAGACCTACCGCACCTCCGAGAAAACCCTTCGCCTGCCCCTCGACCGGGCCGGCAACAGCCTGGTAGTGCGTACCGACCTGGCTTGCCAGGGCACCTTCGAAGAAACCCTGGTGTTGTCTGATTCCCCCCTGGTGTATCCAAACCCGGTCGGGAATGAACAACTGAACGTATTTCTCGGAAACAGCTCTGTCGGCTCGGCCGTACTTACCCTCTTCGATTTGGGCGGGGCCCGGCTGTATTCAAAGGAAACAGCGGTAATTGGCTCGCAGGCAGGGCTCGACATGAGCGGATTCCCGAATGGGGTTTACATCCTGAACGTAAAGGCAGGAGAGACCCTGCAGATTTATAAAATTGTGAAGCGATGAAGATGACCAAGCTACTTTTAGGGGCCGCCCTAGGGCTGCTAACGGCATGTGGAGGGGGTGACGGAGGCGGAGAGCCAGAGCCGAAGCCGGTACCCGTGCCCCAGGCGGCCACCCTTATATTCCCCGACAACAACAGCACCTGCCTGGAGGGGGAGGTACTAAGCCCCACACAAAGCCGGGTTACCTTCCAGTGGAATGCTTCCCAGAACACAGACAGCTACCAACTGGTCGTTCGCAATATGAATTCCAACCAGGAGTCGAACCAGACCCCCACCACCAACCAGGCAACCCTGACCCTGGCCCGGGGCACCCCCTATCAGTGGTTTGTGATATCAAAGTCTGCCAGTACCAACCAGACCGCCACCAGCGCCACCTGGCGGTTTTACAATGAAGGCCCGGGCATCAGCAACTACGCCCCCTTCCCCGCCGAAGCGGTATACCCGGCCCGCGGGGCTCATATCAGCGGGGCCGGGACCCTGGCGCTCGAGTGGGACGGAAGCGATGTAGACGGCGATATCGCCGACTACGAGGTCTTTTTTGGCACGGCACCGGCAGCCGATGTGTCGGCAGGGACCACCGCTTCAGCCACCTTCGACGTTACGGTGGCTGCCGGGCAGACCTACTATTGGAAAGTGGTGACCCGCGATTTGGCAGGCAACAGCTCGGAGTCAGAGATTTTTGAATTCCTTGTACAATAGGCCTTCCCGTACATGCATGAACAAAGCAAAGCCTGCGGAATCCGCAGGCTTTGGTGTTTCTATCGCCCGTATGTTCAGGCCTTGGTAGCCAAAACAGACCAGGCGGGTTCTTTGTTTCAAAGAGTCAATTCCACCGCTATATCTTGGTGAGCGTTATGGATGCCGGAGTCTCAGCCCCGCAGCTAAAGCCCCCTTCGTCGTCCAAAAAGTCAATGATCAGCACCGAATCATCTCCCGCCTCATATCCTCCTTTACTATTACTGGGCCCCAGACGCGTATTGATATCACAACCTATGCCCGTGTCCTGTCCTGACGGAACCAGGACCGTACCGCAAACCAGGGTGAAATTAAAGGTAAAAGGGCCAAAGGTTCCAAAATCCGGATAGACGTACGCACTAAATTTTCGGGCATCGCTGCTGGATTCGCCCTGTTCCAGGGTTACTATGCCCTCGGCAAAAGTATTAATCCCAAAAATGCCGGGCAGGTTGGTCGTCAGCTGATATTCTCCAATAAAGAAGTCCGATTCCACCGGGCATACCTGAAACATGTTTACCGTGGTTTGGCTCAGGGCATCCAGTCTGGCTTCGGGATCGCCCGCGATTTCGGTAATTTGGAGGGTGACCGTTTTGATCTCCCCGATTTCGATGCCGTTGTCTATCCCCGTAAAGGCGAGGTTGCCCGAATAGGAATTTGCCGGGATAACCACGGTGCCGGCGAATTCATACTGGTCGGGGCTGGCCTCGTTTTCTGACCCTGTGACCACCACTTCCACCGACACGGTGCGATCGGCCCCAGAGACGGTGCTCAGCTGGATGGGGATTTGTGTGTCGGCACTGGAATCAAATACTACAGGTAGGTCCACGATATTGCGGGAAAACCGGGCATAGGTCTGCCCGTTGACCCCGTCATAGATCACCACGTCTTCTTCGCAGGAAAGGAACAATCCTGCACAAATCAGGAGAAAATAGAGATGCTTTTTCATCGTTGCTTGCGTATTTTTAGTATCCGGGGTTCTGCTGCTGCCGCAGGCCCGGGTTTCCGTTGAATTCTATTGATGGCAAAGGCAGGGTAAACCGGTAATCATCGAGGGGCAGGGCACAGGCCCCGTTGAAGGCACAATCCACCGCATCTTTCAAAATACCTTTGTTAGCCCTTGTACCCAGGCGCTTCAGGTCCAGGTATCGATGGCCTTCAAAACACAATTCTACCCTTCGTTCATCCAGGATGGCAGCATAGGCCAAGGTCGGGTTGTCCAGCACGGGCAGGGGGGTGTCTGCGCCAAAGCGCGCATCCCGGATTTCCTTCAGCAGGGAGGCGGCTGCCCCGAGGTTTCCCTGGGCCACGGCAGCCTCGGCCCGTATCAGGTACATTTCCGACACACGGAAAACCTTCAGGTCATTCATCAGGGGCTGTCCTTCAGAACCCGGGTATTTCTGGATTACGAGGATGTCCTGTGAAGGGTCCTGATTGGTTTCATAATCGGGGTCGATCAGGCTTGAGGGCGCCACATTCACGTCGTAACGCACATCGGCCTGATCCATTGCGTTGAAAAGGGACCGCCCCATTTCAAAATACGGCGAACCTTCGAGGGTGGCGTCCACAAATGCGAAGCAAGACCCGGCCCACCCACCGGCAGCGGCGGTTCCGGTAGCTCCCTGATCGTCGTAATTATCGTTGTTGGTGCGCTCCAGCTTAAAGATGACCTCCGCATCGGAATCGTCGAGGAACATGGCCACGTACTCCTCCCGGTCAGCCAGGGGATACTTCGCGATCAGCGCCTCAGCAAGGCCGGCAGCGGTAGCATAATCTTCCCGAAAGGCTGCTATCCTTGCCCGAAGGGCAGTAACAAAATCTCCGTTTATTCTTGTTACTCCCAGATCCTGATTCAGGAGCCCTTCGGCCCGGGTCAGATCCGATTCGATCAACCCAAAGGTCTCCCCGTTGGTGT
This sequence comes from Robiginitalea sp., assembly GCA_050289825.1. Classification (GTDB taxonomy): domain Bacteria; phylum Bacteroidota; class Bacteroidia; order Flavobacteriales; family Flavobacteriaceae; genus Robiginitalea. Next base: position 6,812 of record JBNKGM010000076.1, on the reverse strand, counting down.
TCCGGAGCAGCTGCTGATCGATGGTGGGCACAAAATCCAGATTGATGATGCTCAGAGCATTGTCATCGGTATAATCAGTTGAGAAGTAAGAAAGCAGTATGAAATGCCCCCAGGCGCGGAGCGAATAGGCTTCTCCCAGAATCTGCTGGTAAAGCCCAGGATTGGCTGCAATGGCCTCTGCCGGCAGGTTCTCTGCCGCCTCTATGAGCCTGTTGGCTAAATTCAGCTGCAGATATCCATTCACCCAGAAGGTTGCCGGTGCGGTGCTGCCGGCATTCAGCACAAAGCCGTAATCGGCCAGCCCCTGCCCGCCGTTGTCAAAACCAATGGCAAGCTCATCTGTAAAAATGGACTGAAAGGCGATATCAGGGGTGATATCGAACTGATCGTATACGCCGTAAAGGCCCGCCTGCAGATCATCCACCGTTTGGAAGGCAGCTTCGGCATCCAGGCGCCCTTTTTGATCGATATCGATGGCATCGTTGCACCCGACAAGGCCAAAAAAGACGAATATGAGAAAGGGTAGGTTCTTTATATTTTTCATCGCAGTTTTTTTTTAAAATCCTATTTCGAATCCAATGGCATATATCCTGGGCGTTGGATACAACAGCCCTGTATTCGACTGGGCTTCGGCATCAAAACCCCTCCATTTCGAGAGCGTGAACAGGTTCTCCACATTCCCAAAAATCTGCAGGCGCGAGATCCCTGTTTTCCCCAGGAACCGCTCCGGGAATTTATAACCGAATTGCATGAAACGCAGGCGGAGGTAATCTGCCTCGCGCAGGTACCGGTCCGAATTTCCGGAAAAGGCATCCCGGTTGGAGGCGTCAAAGGCCGGGATGTCAGTGATGCGGTTGTCAGGGGTCCAGGCCCTAAGCAAATCACGGGAACTCCGGAACTGGCCAATATTGTTGGGGTCCTGGAATGCTTGAAGGTCAAAATCCAGACGATCTACCCCCGTCACATAATTGAACTGGGTGGTAAGGAAGAACCCTTTGTAGTCCATATTGAACCCGAAGCTTCCCTGCCATTTCGGGATCAGGTTCTTCCCAAGCCACACCCGGTCGGTATCGGCATTCGGATTCTCGGTAACCTCCCCGTCAGCCGTCAGGAACAACAGGTTCCCATTGGCCGGGTTTACCCCGGCATAGCGGATCAGGAAATATTCGTTCAGAATGCCCCCGTTCCGGGTGCCGGTCAGCCCGTCGACGTTCAGACGCTGGCCATCTGCTGTCGGGATATTGTCCACGCTGGTTTCATTGAAGTTTCCCACGGCATTCAGGACCAGGTTAAACCCATCCGGTTCGGCGCTCCGGATCAGGTGGTAATTGACGGTAAAATCAAAACCCTTGTTGGTGAGGTTCCCGATATTGTCATTCAGGGAAGTTACCGCATTGATGGCAGATACGGGGGTGCTTTGAAAAAGGTCGGTCGTTTCCTTGTTGTAGTAGTCCAGGCTTCCTCTCAGGCGGCGGTCCAGTACCTCGAAATCGATCCCCACATCAACCTGGGCGACCGTTTCCCAGCTAAGGGTGGTATTCGCAATCTGGGAGAGAAATATGGAGTTGAAGCCGGCGTATCCGGTACCTGTGGCATAAAAATTCCGGGTCAGGTCGGGTGCCGAAAAATAACCGCCGCCGGCTATCCCCTGGTTCCCGGCCTTGCCATAGGAGGCCCTGAGCTTCAGTTGCTGGAACGGGGCGTTTTCCATGAATGCCTCATTATGCAGATTCCACCTTCCTGCCAGGGAATAGAAAGTGGCCCATTTGTTGCTTTCTGCGAAACGATAGGAGGCATCTCGCCTTACCGTACCCGTAAATCCAAGGCGTCCGGCGAAGTCGTAATCGACCTGGGCGAAATAGGAAAACAGCCCTGCATCCAGGAGTTCCGCATTGGCTGTGTCGACGAACAGCAGTGCTTCCGAATCCGGGTCAAACCGCACCGGGATCAGGCCCGATCCATCGCCCGGGTAGAATGTCTTGGGGTCAAGGCCGTCGGATCTGTATCCGAACTGCCGGAAATGCGCCTTGAAGTATTCGATGTAGGCCCCGGCATCCACGGAGTGTTCCCCCCAGGAATTCTCATAATTCAGGGATGTTACCTGGTTGTAGCTGAATTGCCGCGTACTGGCTTGTTCCTGGAAACCTGAGGTAGGGTTCTCGGCCCCGCCGAATAGAAGCGCATTGAATGATTCGGGCGATCTGACGGTCGTCCCGAATACACTCTGATAATCCGCGCCCATGGTGAGGTTGGCCGTGAGGTGGGGTACTACCTTATATGATGCATTGAAGCTTCCAATGATCTTCACCTCCTCCTCAAACCGTGTAAAGGTGCGCAACTTATCGAGGAGAAAGAGCGGTGTGTTCGAAAAAACCAGGGGTGAAAGCAGGGAAGCCCCGTCCACGTATTCATCCGGGGTAATGTAGGAAGGAGAAAGATAGGCACCCAGAACGTAGTTTTGGTTTATGGCTGTAGTTCCAATTTCATTAGGCTCATTCGATTTGGAGTAGTTGACGCTGAGGTTGGTGCCATAGCTGAACCGGTCATTGGCAGACTTTCCCCTGATATTGTTCCGGATACTGAACCGCTTCAGGTCCGAATTCTCGAGGATTCCCTCCTGGTCAAAATACCCCAGGGAGGTGTACTGGGAGAAGCGCTCGGCCCCGCTGGAGAGGCTCACGTTGTGGTTTTGGGTAAGCCCGGTTCGGAAGAAGAAATCTACCCAGTCAAACGTGGGAGCGGCAGCTATCTCATCGGGGGAAAGCCCGTCACCTCTCCCGGCGCCCTGCTCATTCTCCAGGGTAAGCTGTTGCTGGGAGTCCATCAGGTTATAATCGTTTTTCTGGAGTGAATTGAAGCTCAGGATCCCGGTATAATGGACCTGCAGTGGGGTGTTGTAACCCCCTTGCCGCGTCTTGATGTAGACCACCCCATTGGCGCCCCGGTTTCCATAGACAGCCGTGGCCCCGGCATCCTTCAGCACATCTATAGAAGCGATGTCCTGCGGGTTAATGCTGCGGAAATTGCTTTCATCTACCGGGGTTCCGTCTACTATGAACAGGGGGGAGGTATTCCCGTTAATGGAATTGAGACCCCTTAGCCGGACGGTCGGAGCAGCCCCCGGCTGCCCGGTGACCGTATTGATTTCCAAACCCGCCACCTGTCCGGCTAGGGTTTGGATCACGTTGGCATTGGGTCGGTTTTCGATGGTCGTCGAGGTGATGGTCTGTGAGGCGATGCTCGATTTTTCGCGAGGGGCCGTCCGGTAGCCTTGCACCACCACTTCTTCCAGCGCCTGCGTGTCTTCTGCCATAACAACATTCTGGACGGAAGACGCGCCTACGGTAAATTCCAGGGTTATATACCCTACATACGAAAACTGGACCACCTCTCCTTCCGAAACACTGATGCTGTAGTTCCCGTCAAAATCGGTCTGTGTCCCCCGCACCGTCCCCGTCACTAAAACGGAAACCCCGAGAAGCGGTGTGTCATACGGATCTACCACCTTGCCTGAAAGGAGTTTCTCCTGTGCGAAGGAGAAGTGCAAGCTTAACACCAACATCAGTGGTATCAAGATCCAAGAATGTCCTGATCTCATGAAGTAAGAAATTTTGAGTTGACTTTTTCTAAATATACAACGCTTCCTGTGTCATCCTCCCTATGCCTGAAAGATTCACGAATTCTTAATTTTTATTCCTTTTTGCAGATTATTTGTTAATGAAATTACATTTAAACTGTTTATTGTCTATTGTTCTCCCTTGTGGAATTGTATATCTTTAAAAATGCTGATGCCATTTTTCAGTTGTGTTCTTGAAGCCGGCACCGACGAAGCCGGCAGGGGCTGTTTGGCAGGGCCGGTTACTGCGGCGGCCGTAATCTTGCCCGAGCACATAGACCTTCCCATGCTGAACGACTCCAAAAAACTGGGGGAAGCCGCCCGCAGGGCGCTGGCCCCGGCCATCATGGAGCAGGCCCTGGGGTTCGGGGTGGCCCATGTGGGCCCGGAGACTATTGACGAAATCAATATCCTGAATGCATCCATCCTGGCCATGCACCGTGCCCTCGACCAGCTGGGCATGCGCCCCAAAGCCATCGCCGTAGACGGGAACCGCTTTAAACCTTATGCCGAAATACCCTATCAATGCGTGATTAAGGGAGACGGCAGGTACCAAAACATCGCGGCCGCCTCCATCCTGGCCAAGACGGCCCGCGACGCCCTGATGGAAGACCTGCACAAGGTATACCCCCAGTACGGCTGGCAGTGCAACAAAGGATACCCTACCCCGGCGCATCGCGAGGCATTGCTTAAGCATGGCCCGTCGCCCCACCACCGCAAAAGTTTCCGATTGCTTCCCGCCCAGCTGAAAATTGAATTCTAGGTGCTACTTTTGTACGAAACCCACCCCGACCGATGCGCGCCCCTACCATCCTGCTTGGCCTCATCCTGATCCTATCCGGCTGTAATCCCGGAGAACCCGAAGTCTCAGACCCCCTCGATTTCCTGCCCGGCCGCATCGAAGCGCTGCTCCAGATCCACAGCACCGAAAAATTCCGCTCCGAATTTCAGAACAACGGGCTGTTCGACGCCTACCGCAAGAGCCATCCGAACGACCTTTATGGCACCCTCGATTCGCTTCTGGGCACGGACATTGGCCCCAGTGCCCTTTTCGCCTGGTCGGGAAAAGCGGGTAAGCACCGTTCCTGGTTGCTGGTATTTGAAGAACTTAAACCCGATGAATCAGACAGCCTCGATACGGAAGTGGCCGGCTGGCACCTGCCCGATTCGGCAACCTGGAAAAGCGAAACCTACGGAACCTTGCGCCTGGTGGCCTCAGATGCAGGGGTGTTGCGCGATGCCCTTTCCGAAGACCGGCCCCGGCCCGAAAAGCTGGCTGAGGCCATGCGCACGGCAAACCCAAAGGCCGGGGCTACGCTATACCTGCCCCCGGGGGCACCGCATCCGCTCTCTTTCCTTTTGCTGGGCACACCCGTGTCCGAAGCCGAAACAGCAGGAAATTGGTCGGCCTATGACCTGCAAATGGGCTCAGACGCCCTGTTGATTCAGGGTCTGGAAGTGCGCCCCGACAGCCTGTGGAATACGCGAAACCTGCTGCGGGGTATCCCGGTTTTCCCGCTCGACGAAATTACCCGCATTGCTCCGGTCGGCAGTACGGCCCTTTTCAGCTTTTCCCTTCAGCAACCGGGTCAGTTCCTGAAAAACCAGGCCGCTGTGCTCGGGCACAGCAACGAGCGTGCAGGGCTGGTAGAAAGTGTGGAACAGCTGAGCCTGTTGGAAGCCGGAGGAGAACCCATCCTGGTGTTGCACTGCCTGAATCCGGAAACCGTGGAAGAGGCCCTGCGGCCCCTTCGTTCTGAATTGCCGGCTTTTCAGGAAGAGGCTGTGTACACCCTGCAGCAGGGCGACCTCCTCAGAGAGGCGTTCGAGCCCCTGCTGGATAAACTGCCGGCCCCGGGCTATTTTTCGCGCCTCGATGACTTCCTGGTTTTTACCCCCACCCTGGAAGCCTTGCAGAACCTCATCAGCGCCTACCACCGCCACGACACCTATTCGAGCGGGGGCCTCTACCCAAAGCTCCAGGCCTACCTGGCTTCGGAGACCAGCGCCCTGGCCATAGCCGAAAACCCGGCTGGGTCGCTTTTCCTGTCCGACACCACCTCGGTTATGGGCCTGCCCGCCGCCATTCTCGGCTCCCTGCCCGAAGGGTACCTATATACGTCCCAACTCAACAGTGCCGAACCCTACGACCTGCTGGAGTACCAGTTCCGCCGGAAAGGCGACCCCACAGGTTCGGGCAGTTCGGTTGACCTGGCCTTTACCCAGAAACTGGACGGGCTGCTCACGGCCGGCCCGTTCTTCCTGAAAAACCACCTGAACGGACACATGGACATTGCGGTACAGGACGACCAAAACCAGCTGTACCTGTTCTCAGACAAAGGGACACTGTTCTGGAAAAAAACGATTCCCGGGCCGATCCAGGGGCGGATCCACCAAATTGACATGTACAAGAACGGCCGCCTGCAGATGGCCTTTACTACCCCCGACAAGCTGGTGGTGCTCGACCGGAATGGGAAGACCGTTAGCCCCTTCCCCCGGGAGTTCGCGGGCGGGAACCTGGGGCCCCTGGCCCTCTTCGACTACGAAGGCACCCGAAATTACCGCCTGGTGGTCGCACAGGGAGCCCGAGTTTTTATGTACGATGCCCAGGGCCGCCCCGTTAGCGGCTTTAAATTCCGCGATGCCGGGAGCCCCGTGCTGGGCGCCGCCCAGCACATGCGCATCGGCAACCGTGACTACCTGTTGTTCCGCCTGGAAAACGGACAGTTGAAAATCCTCAACCGGGTGGGCGATACCAGGGTCAGGATTCGCGATACCTTTGATTTTTCAGACAACGGGATCTTCCTTTTCCGGGACGCATTCACCTTCACCGACCGGGCCGGGAACCTTATTTCCATAGACCCTTCGGGGAAGGTGAGCCGCTCGGCCCTGAAATTGAACCCCGATCACGGCCTTTATGCGACCTCCCGTACCCTGGCCCTGATGAATGACAACCTGCTGCAGGTAAAAGGGAACCAGGCCGAACTGGACCTGGGGGTCTACACCGCCCCCGAGATCTTCTACCTGAACGATATTATCTATGTCGCGGTGACCGACCTGCAGAGCGAGCAGCTTTACCTGTTCCGAAGCGATGCCTCTCTCATGCCCGGGTTTCCGGTAGAGGCCGACGGCCTTTCCGACATGGCAGACGCAGACGGCGACCGCAATCCGGAACTCGCCGTGCGCTTTCGAGACA
>JBNKGM010000075.1:0-14028 GCA_050289825.1 Robiginitalea sp. | reverse complement strand
AGGAATTCCATGAGTTCCAGGGCCCGTTTTTCTGCCTCGGCTTTCGGTACCTCGGCGATAAAGGCAGGGATGCAGACATTTTCCAGGGCCGTGAATTCAGGGAGCAACTGGTGGAACTGAAAAACAAAGCCGATATGCCGGTTGCGGAAACGGGCGAGTTGTTTCTCATTCAGGCGCGTTACCTCCTGCCCGTTGATCTCGATTAGGGCGCCCGGGGCCGGGCTCGGCTGGTCCAGGGTGCCCAGAATTTGCAGCAGGGTGGTCTTGCCGGCACCGGAGGCCCCGACAATGGAAACGATTTCACCCCGGCCGATCTCCAGGTCAACCCCTTTTAATACTTCCAATGCGCCGTAAAATTTATGGATGTGGTTTGCCCTGATCATGCCTGTAAATTCAAGGGCTCAAAGTACACATTCGGCCAGAATTGACCAAATGGGCAAGGGCCCGGCGAGGCACGTCCCGAACCCCAATTGCATATTGAACCTTTTGCCCCCGGGTACCCCGGGTCTTGTTTTTTTTCGCATCTTTAGGAGAAAGAATTACCATGGCACCCTATCGTTACCTGGAAGAATACAGCATTGAAGTAACCAAGGAATTGCGCGAGCGCTACTCGGGTATTATTGATGAAATCGGTGAGAACTCCAAACGGGAGGGGTTGCTCAGCACGCCCGAAAGAGCCGCCAAAGCCATGCTGTTCCTCACCCAGGGCTACCGGCAGAACGCGGTGGAGATACTCAAAAGCGCCATGTTCAGGGAGTCGTACAGCGAGATGGTTATTATCAAAGACATCGAGGTGTACTCCCTCTGCGAGCACCATATGCTGCCTTTCTTCGGGAAGGCCCATGTGGCTTATATCCCGGATGGCCATATTGTGGGCCTGAGCAAGATACCGAGGGTGGTCGATGTATTTGCCAGGCGGCTGCAGGTGCAGGAACGCCTGACCGACGATATCCTGGAATGCATCAACAACACCCTGAAGCCCAGGGGAGTGGCTGTGGTGATAGAAGCGGCACATATGTGTATGATGATGCGGGGCGTCCAGAAACAAAATTCAGTCACCACCACCTCGGGCTTCCGCGGGCAGTTCGAAAAGATTGAGACCCGGAACGAATTCCTCAAGCTGATCAGCTCCGATCTCTCGTAATGCAACGACCAACCTGATGGAAGGAAAAAAACGCAAATTCGTGCTGGGCCTCCTCTTTGATGGCATCGGCATGCTTTCCCTGCTGATTCCGGGCCTGGGACCGGCAGCAGACCTGGTTTGGGCACCGGTGGCCGGCTGGCTCATGACCCGCATGTACCCGGGCAAAAGCGGACGAGCAGCCGCATTTATCGCCTTCGTTGAAGAGCTCCTGCCCGGGTTTGACATTATCCCCACCTTTACCCTGATGTGGGTGTATACCTTCTTGCTACGCAAAAAGCAAGCCCTGCCGGCACAAAATGACTGACAAGGTAAAGTTCCCAATACTCCAGGGTTCCCCGTTATAACAACAGATTCAGCCCCAGGCTCAGGTTGCGGCCGATATTGTAAATTCCATCGGGTTTAAGGCGCGACAGGTGCGAGATATAGGCCTTGTCGAAGAGGTTGTTTGCGCTCAGCTGTACCTCCAGGGCTTTACCGAACACCCGGGTTTCGCCACCCAGGCCGATATTCACCAGGTTGAATCCCGCTGTTTCCGTTTCGAATTCGCTTACACGCGACTGCCTGAAGTAACTTTCCAAGCCCAGAAATCCGTACACATTCTGCCAGGTGCCGGCCACCCGGTCAAATTCCATACGCAGCGTGTTTTTCCAGCTCAGGGGCGGAATAAGGGGCAGGTTTTGACCCGCGTCGAGGCTCCCCAACACCAGGGCCAGGTTGCTTTGCAGGTGCAACCAGTCGAGCGGGTGGGGGTGCCAGTGCAGCCCGGCTTCTCCGCCGTACAAAAGGGCGTCGCCCTGCCGGTACTGGTAAACGGGGTCGTCCCCCGATACTTCCCCTGTGGGGGCCAGGTAAATGTAATCGGCCACCCGGTTTCGGAAACCATTCAGGGCGAGCTCAAGGTGTTCCCCCTTATATTCCAGGGACAGGTCGGCCTGCACGTTCCGCTCGTTAGACAGGTCGGGGTTGCCAATCTCATAGCGGTTGGCACCCGAATGCGTGCCGTTTGAAAGCAATTCAGAGAGGTTAGGGGCCCGGAATCCCGAGGCCAGGTTTACACGGCCGATCAGTTTCGACCCCATATCGATCCGGTAGCCCAGGGCCGCATTAAAGCTATTGAAACCGCGATCGAGGGCCTGGATGTATTCCGCGCTTCCTGCCGTGCCGTATTCCTCGCCCTCCAGCCTGCGGTGGTCGTACCGAAGGCCGAGTTGCAGGTCGCTGGCCTCAAAATGCAGGTGCGAGGTGGCCATCAGGCCCACATCGGCCACCTGGGCATCAGGGATGAGCACCTCTTCCCCGAAGTTGGCATTCTTTTGCCACATGCCCTGCAGCCCGAATATGGTGAGGAATTTATTGTCTTTTGCCGAAAACTGGTATTGCAGGTTGTAATTCAGCGTATTGAGCCGCATGTCGAGGGCTGGGGGTTCTGCCAAGTCGTCCCCGGGCGTCGGCAAGCCCTCGTCGCCGTGCTCTTCGAACTCGAGTCGCTGGTTGCCCACATACCCCAGGATGAGCTTGAAACTCGATTGAGGGAGGAACCATTCAGAGGTGTTGCTCACAATGTGGGAGGTAATTTCCTGAAAGGGCATCAGCGGGGTGCGGCTTCGCGATTGTTCCCCTATTTCCTCCGCAATGCCGGGTTTGGAGTAGTTGTAGTTGTAGCGCAGGTCGCTGCGGAAGGAGCCGGCCGAATAAGTTACCCCCGATTTAAAGTCCCATTCCCCGAAACGCGTGTTGGTAACACGGGTACCTGAGCCATCTTTGTAATCGGCGTGTGAGGCCCTTGCCAATCGCGCCAGAAATTTCCAGGAATCGCCTGACACCCCCACCCCCGCCTGGGTGAGCATCCCCAGGGTGCCGGTGAAATACTGGCTGCGCACATTTGCCTTGGCACTGCCGGGGTCGGCATAGCGCTCAGGGTTGAGATAGAGGACCCCTCCGAGGGCGTCAGATCCGTATAAAAGGGAGGCAGGCCCTTTGATTACTTCCACGCTTTCTATCCCCGCGTCCCCGATCCCCAGGCCGTGCTCGTCGCCGAATTGTTGGTTTTCCAACCGGATACCCTGGGTATACACCAAAACCCGGTTGGAGCTGAGCCCACGGATTACCGGCTTGCCGATCCCAACTCCGGTCGAAAGCGTTTCGACCCCGGGCAGTTGCCGTATGCCGTCTGCCAGGGTTATGGCCCCGTTGCGCCTCAGCTCTTTTACGGGGGCCTGTTCAACTTTCATAACATTTTCGCGTTGCAATTTGTGAAAGGGGGTAGACACAATGACCTCTTCCATTTCAATCGCACTGGGATTAAGCCTAACCTCGAGCGGCCCGGCCTGGGCTTTGGTATCGATATTGACCGTATACGTGCCGAAGCCGATCATCGAAACCACCAGTTTGTAGGTGCCGCCGGGCAGGTTTCTGAGTTCGAATTTCCCGTTTACATCGGTTACTGCCCCGTTCTCGAGCTGGGGGAAATACACAGACGCCTGTTCGAGGGGGGTATTGGTGGAATTGTCGAGTACCTGGCCGCTCAGGCTGTTTTGGGCAGATATGGCAAATGGGGCCAGCAGGCTGGCCAGAAAGAGTAATATTTTCATGAGATTTTTCGGTAAAAGCTTATACAGGAACAACAAACTGGGGTGCAATCAAAACCACCCCAGACTTTGGCGGGTTGTTACACCGGAGGGGCCCGGAGGGCGAAGTACCGAAAAGAAGCTTGCTCTGGAGCGACCGGGTGGGTTGCCGAGTTCCGCGAAAACACGGGCTGGTTGTCGAGCCCCAGCTGCAGCACCGGGGCATGCAGGGGAACCGAAAAGGAATACTTGTCAAAGTCGCAGCCGAATTCGGCCTGGTGAATGTGGTTCGGGATGTCCTGCCTGCAATGGATCTCGATGTGCCCGTCGAGGGCATGTTGCCAGGCTTTGGCCGTGGGCAGGGCCAGGCAAAGTAAAAGACCATATGCCAGTACAGTGCGAATCATACAGAGCTATCCCTGCAAAATAATGGAATAATGGGGCGGTCAATTGTTAAAGAAATCCCAAATCAGGAAAAGAGGAAGCCCAACCCCAGGCGGGTCAGCATTTTGCGTTCAAAATTCCAGAAGAATCGGAACTGCCCGAAAAGCCAGCCAAAGAGGAGCAGGAGCACCTGGTAGAAGGGAAAGATCAGCAGCAGCCGCAGCGCCCAGTACAACCAATGGCCCCAGAGTTCGGCACCGTCGCGCAGGCCTTCCAGGCCAATCCAGTGCAAAAAGGGCTTGGCCACCCAAACCGAAGCCGAACCGGTAATGGCGAAAACAACGAAAATGACCGCTAACTGGAAATTGGAACGTATGCCCCAGCGCTGTTTAAGTCTCTTCATGGCAAGCCGCAGAATTGCCGGCAAAGATACCTATTAAATTCGGGGTATCCACGGCCCCAGGCGTTGATTGTACTTACGCTGGAAGTAGATAAAGTAGTTGTAGAGCTTGTAATTGACCTCGTACCCGTAGTCGATGGCCGGGTCGTAATCTATCTGCATCTCGTACAGGTTTGGATTATACCGGGCCGGGTCGAGCACCCGGTTGTTCCAGTTCATTACGTAAATGGCATTCCGGTTTTCGAGGAAATGCTGGGAATAGTACCCTTCCGGCTTGGCAATGCTAACCAGCCAATTGTAAAAGCCAGGTTCGATGATGACAATTTCATAGTTCGATTCGGCATCGGCAATGGTTACACTATCGGCTTGATTTTGCGCAAAGAGGGTTTGTTCGTCAGGGTCGACCGAAACAGCTCGAGAAGAGGAACACCCAGCTAAAACCGAACCGCCCAACAGTATTCCGACGAGCAGGTTTTGAAGTTTCATGGCTTCCTTTTTTTATTCTATAAGATACAAAAAACCACCGGACTTCCCGGTGGTTTCAAGGCTTGTAATACCCGGTCTTATTTCCCGAAAAGCCCGCCCAGCAATCCGCCGAGCCCACCTTTCTTTTTGGAGCCGCCTCCCAGCATCATCCCGGCCACGTCGTCGAGCACGCTACCATCTCCGTCGGCGTCGATAAGGCTTGTAATCAGGCTTTGGTTGCTCTGCGACTGTCCGCCCAACATGCCTCCCAGCAGCGAAGTTAGTCCATCGGCATCCGAAATATTTTTCTGGGTTTGCTGCCTGCCCAGGTAGCCCATAATCAGCGGGGCGGCAATCTTGAGGATGCTGGCAATGGTGCTGGCGTCCATCCCTGACTTCTGGCTCAGGGCTTGTTCCACAAGCGGTTGCCTGCCTCCCAGAACGTGCCCGAGAATTCCGGCCCCGTCGTCGAGCACACTGGAATCGACACCACCGCCGAAGAGTCCGCCCAGGTCATCCAGGATACTGCCGTTGTGTTTGGAGGAGAGGGCGTTCATCAGACCCTGGGCACCCTCGGGGGTAGAGGCATTTTTTTTCATGGCTCCCATCAGAACAGGCAGGGCCATGCCGAGCAAGTCGGCAGTCTTGTTCTCAGGTTGGCCGGTTTGCCGCGATACCCCCTGAATCATTTCACGCCCCATGGGGCTGTTCAATAGGTCTAGTAGTCCAGACATAATACAATAGTTAGTGTCTGACGAAGGTACGAATTTGCCAGGGCTTTTGCGGGCTGTATTGTGTGCTTTGCCTCAACTATTTGTCAGGAATTTGGAAATTCAAAATATCGACTATATTTAACGCGTGACAATTACCAAACTGCCATACCAGCCCCAGAGTTGGGTTTCGTACTTCCGGGTCGGCCTCCTGCTACATGGGGCCTTGCTCCTTTTTATCCTAGAGTCGGTGGTGTACTATTTCTGGCTGTCGCGAGCCTGGGAATCGGGCAAACTTTTCTGGATCGTATTTTGGACCTGGTCGTTTATGTTCTCATTTATTCACATTTTTCTAGTAGTGATGGACAGCTGGTCGCGCTTCCAGGATTATAAAAAAGCTAAGGATCTTTTTTATGTATACGGCATCCGGCCCCGAACAGCAGACCGCTTTATCGGTTCCAAATGCCAGCGCAATGCCGCCCTGCAGGCCGCCCGCGAATTGGGGCTGGAAGATGAATTGAAGGAACAGTTCCAGGACCGGGGGGTACGCTGGTTCCACTACATACCCTATTTTATGGTCAGCGATCCGTATTTCATGATTCGCAAGGCTTTCTGGCAGCGCACTTTCCTCGAGAAATACTACGAGCCCAAGTTCAATTTCCACCAAATGCAACTGGAACAGGCCCTATGATTTTAGAGGCTTCTGCAATCTCCAAGTCGTATGGCCGCCTGACTGTTTTAAAATCGGTTTCCCTGGGCTTGGAAAAAGGTGAAATCTGCGGCCTTATCGGCCCGAACGGGGCTGGCAAGTCTACCTTGTTCCGCATTTTGCTCGGCCTGGTTCGCAGCGATTCCGGGCAGGTACACCTCGACTCAAAAACCCCGAAACCTCTGGGGGGCATTATTGAGAAACCGGCTCTATACGGCTATTTGTCGGCCGCGGAAAACCTGCAGGTATTCGCGCGGGTTCAAGGTTTGGCACTCAACAGGCCCCAGGCCCTGGATTTGCTGCGGCAGGTGGGGTTACCTACCGACAGGCGCGACCCGGTGCGGAATTTTTCCATGGGCATGAAGCAACGGCTCGGTCTCGCGATTGCCCTGCTGAACGACCCGGGCTGCCTGGTACTGGATGAACCCTTTACCGGGCTCGACCCCATCGGTATTCGGGAGCTCCGCGAGCTGGTGCGGCGGCTGGCAGGGGAGCGGCAGATTGGTATCCTGATTTCGACCCACAACCTGAGCGAACTCGGAGACCTGTGCAACCGCCTGTACGTGTTGCACCAGGGCGAAATTTGTCACAGCGGTCCAACCCGCGAGATACTCAGGCTGGCCACCCGAAGATACCAGTTGTACGGGAGCGGTTTTCTAAACTCGTCTACCTTGTCGGAAGCCGGCACTCCCGATTCAGATACCAGTGCTGTAATCAGCCCCGGTGCGCACCCCATAGAATCGATACTCGCCAAACTGGCGGCAGAGGCAGGGGTAAGGATTAGCGCCTGTATTCCCCAATTAGACCTGGCCCTGCTGCTGGAAAATCAACCGGTATGAGAAACCTGCTGAGCACCGAACTCTACCGCATATTCCGGCAGCGTAAAACCTATTACGCGATTGCCGCCGTTTTTATCCTGGAGGCCATAATCATGATAAGCGCCTATATGCAAGGGCGGGAAATCCTCGATTTATTCCTGGAAAACCTCACCGATACCTTTGAGTTTAACGGCAACCTGCTCAATGGCAACTTGATTGTTTACCTGGTGCTCAACTCGTTCTGGTTTCACATTCCCCTTATCCTGATGGTGGTGGTATCGGGCTTCCTTACCTCTGAATACCAGGATCGCACCATTGAGGCGGTATTGTTGCAACCCGTGTCAAAGCTTAAATTCATTGGGGCGAAGTACGCGGCCGCCCTGCTGTTTACAGCCTTTATGCTGGCCGTGCTCATCGGCACCACCTTCCTTTTTTCGTACCTGGTTTTTGGAGACGGTGACCTGGTTGTATATCTGGAAGGCCTGAGTTTTTTCGAGCCAGAGGAGGCCTTCAGCCGGCTGGTTTGGGCCTTCGTGGCCGGGTCTGGCACCATGCTTTTTTATGCCGTGGTAAGCCTTACCCTGGCGGTTTTGTTGCGCGAGTCTACGGCGACCTGGATCGTGGCAGCTCTGTTTCTTCTGGTTACCACCCTGTTGCTGCGGTTCGATTTCGGTTCCGATTGGGTAAATGCGTATTTCTTTCCCAAGCTTACCGATACCTGGCAGGCTTTGTTTTATGTACAGGTTCCGTGGGATGCCATATTTACCAAAAGCCTCGTATTATTGGGGTATTCAGCCCTGGCTGCCCTTGTGGGTATAGCCGTGTTCGTAAAAAGAGATATAACATGAGGCATTTCCTGCTATGCATTGGCGTATTGGGCATGGCAGCCGCCATGCAGGCACAAGAGATAGATCCTGTCTTGTCAGCGGTCAAGGCACGACTCGATTCCATTCAAAGCTTTGAGGTTACCCTGCAGATGGAAGTCGATATCCGCCACGTAAATATGCCGGTTAAAACCGCCCAGCTAAGTTATCAGCAGGGGAACTCGGTAAACATCCGTTCTGAAGATTTTGTGATGATCCCCAAAAGGGGCCTTGATTTCGGCCTGGGGGAGCTCTATAAATACCCCTTTATGACCCTGAACCTCGGAGAGGTAGATTGCCAGGGGCGCTCCTGCGAGCTCATTAAGGTAATTCCCACTACCGACGCTTCCGACTATTCCATTGCCACCCTTTGGCTCGACCCGCAGCGCCGGCGCATGGTAAAGTCGCAGATCAGCACCAAGAAAAACGGCACTTTTGATATCAATTATGCCTATGCAAACCCTGGGGATGTGCTGCCCATGCGTATAACCGTGAATTTCCAGGTTGCCGATATCCGCATCCCGCTTCGGTTCCTGGGCAGGGAAGCGGAGATAGACAAGGGCCAGTTAAAGGCAGATCCCGGCCAAAAAGGGGCTATCCGGCTCCTGTTTTCCCAATATCAGATTTCCCGCCTGCCCTGAGGAAGGCGTTACTTTACCGGTTGCTGTTTTCCGAGGAGTTTGATAACCTGCCGGGCAAGCGAAAGGGCCGCCCGTTCCTGGGCTTCAGGCGTAGAGCCGCCAATATGTGGCGTTAGGGACAACCCAGGATGCATGAGTACCTGAACGGCAGGGGTAGGTTCCGATTCAAACACATCGAGGGCTGCAAACCGCAAATGTCCTGCTTCCAGTGCATCGAGCAGGGCTTTTTCGTCTACGAGCCCGCCCCGGGCTGCATTAACCAGTGCCGCCCCGGGTTTCATAAGGCCCAGTTCCCTGTCACCAATTAGCCTGGTATTCTGAGCAGGCAGGTGCAGGCTTACAAAATCGGAAGTGGCCAGCAATTCGTCAAGGACAATGCCCTCTAAGGGAATTTCCAGGCTTTGGCTACTGCCCGCAAAAGCGAGCTTTATGATTACCTGCCGGTGCTCCGGATCTGTGTAAACCACCTTCATTCCGAAAGCCAGCGCCAGGCGGGCAACCGCCCTGCCAATGGCCCCCATGCCAACGATGCCCAGGGTTTTTCCCCGAACCTCGGTGCCTGCCGAATAGGCTTTTTTAAGCTCCTTGAAGCGGCTGTCGCCTTCCAGGGGCATGTTTCGGTTCGATTCATGAAGGAATCGCGAACCCCCGAGCAGGTGCGCAAAAACGAGTTCGGCAACGGAGTCGGCACCTGCCCCAGGTGTATTAACCACATGCAGGCCCTTTTTACGGGCATAGGCCACGTCTATATTATCCATTCCCGAGCCAATCCGGCCCAGCAGTTGCAAACCCGGACAGGCATCGATCAGGTTGCGGTCTACCTGGGTAGCCGAACGTACTAGCAGGGCCGATATCTGCTCGTCCTGCAGAAAGGTGGCTAGCTGGGGTTGGGCCACCCGGGTGGTCAGTACTTCAAATCCGGCTGTTTCCAGAACCGCCCTTCCGGCCTCAGAAAGCCCGTCGTTTGCTAAAATTCGCATGGTGTATTTAATTTTCAGGCTCAGGCCCTGCGTTCCAGATCGCTCATTACATCTACCAGTACCCCAACGCTTTCCAAGGAAAGGGCGTTGTACATGGAGGCCCTGTACCCGCCGACCGAACGGTGTCCGTTCAGGCCCCGTATGCCGGCTTCCTTCAAGAGGGTGTCAAAAGTTTCCTTAAGGGCCGGTTCGGTGAGGTCAAATGTGGCATTCATGTAAGACCGGTCCTGTTTTTCCACGAATCCTTTGAACAATGGGTTCAGGTCTATTTCGGAGTAGAGCAGTTTCGCCTTTTTCTCGTTGATTTCTTCAATGGCCGTAATACCGCCTTGTTCCTGAAGCCACTCAAGGGTCAGCATTGAGGTGTATACGGCAAACACGGGCGGGGTATTGTACATGCTCTCTTTGGCGATGTGTACCTGGTAATCGAGCATGGAAGGGATTTTACGCGTTACGTGCCCGAGGATGTCTTTTTTGACCACTACCAGGGTTACCCCGGCCGGCCCCATATTTTTCTGGGCGCCGGCATAAATGAGCCCAAAACGTGAAAAGTCGAGGGTCCTTGAGAAGATGTCGGAGCTCATGTCTGCCACCAAAGGCACCTTGGTTTGTGGTATTTCCCGGAACTGTGTGCCGTAAATGGTGTTGTTGGTGGTCATGTGCAGGTAATCCAGGTCGGCCGGCACGCTAAAACCCTTGGGAATGTAGGTGTAATTCTTGTCTTTTGAAGAGGCCACTTCCACCACCTCCCCGAAAAGTTTGGCTTCTTTGATGGCTTTATCGCTCCAGGTGCCGGTGTTGATATACCCGGCGCGGGTTTCCAGGAGGTTATAGGCGACCATCAGAAATTCGAGGCTGGCACCGCCGTGCAGGAAGAGCACCTCGTACCCCTTGCCTTCAAGCCCCATCAACTCGAGCACCAGTTGGCGGGCCCGGTCCATGACGGCCACAAAATCGGAGCTTCGGTGTGAAATCTCGATCAGGGAATACCCGATGCCGTTAAAATCGACTACCGCGTCAGCGGCTTTGCGCAATACAGATTCTGGAAGTACGCAGGGGCCTGCGCTGAAATTGTGCTTATTCATCAACCCTTATTTAGGCAGACAAAGTACCGAAATATCCCGCAAACGGCCAGCAGACCCACCCGTTAAATTGCAGAGTTTCTCAACAGGAAATCAACCGTGTCGACCCCGTCGGCGTAATCGCCCAGGCCGGGACGCTGGCTGCTGCCAAAGGGTATGGCTCCCTGTATTTCAGATGGGCCGACCACGCATTGGAGGGCATCGGCGTGTTGCTGCAGGTGCATTTTGAGGGTATCGAGGCTTTCGTAGGGCTCGTAAAAGAGCGTACCGATGGGCGACCCCAGGCCGGTGTCTTCCTTGAGCAGTAAAAAGCCGTTGTCGAGCATATCGGAACCGCTCATAAGAAACACGGCTTTGTTGTAATCGTAGTTGTTGGCGTATTTCTGGTGGTCGATCAGCTGCCGGAAGTGGTAAAAAGCCCCGAACAAAGGCCCGAAGTCGTATCCTTTGGGCACAAATAGCTTGGAAACGCTCCGGCATCCCATCCCGAAATAACGGAAAACATCTTCGGCCAGCCCCTTCAGGTCGGCCTCAGATTCCGCCCCGGTTAGGACGGCTACGGTATTCCGGTTTTTTCTAATAATATGCGGCCTGGACGAAAAATAATGTTCAAAGTATCGGCTGGTATTATTGCTGCCCGTGGCAATCACGGCGTCAAAGCCTTTGAGGGCGCCCTCTGTAAAACGGATACGGCCAGAGAGGGATGGCTCTTGCTTTATGAGCAGGCCGGCCAGGAAGGGGAGCAGCAGGCGGTCGTTCGAGGGGCATTTCACCAGGGCCCGGTTGCCGGTAATCAGCACGCTTAGGAAATCGTGAAAACCCACCATGGGTATGTTGCCGGCAAGCACCAGGGCAACGGTAAGTTGCCTGGGAGTGGGAGCGCTCCCTTGATAGGCTTTCAGCCAGCTGGCCAGAACCGGTTCGCGCAAAAGCCCTGCCCATTGCCCGAAGGCATGCAAAACTTCTTGGCGCGTATACCAGGCGTTTTGCACATAGACCCTTTGCAACAGGTCATTCCATTCTGCCAGGGCTTCCGGGGCCAACCCTGATGCATCCCCCTGAGCCCCAAGGGCGGCCACCACTGATCTTAAGGTGTCGCCAAGTCCTGAAAAGGCCTTGATGAGGGATTCCGGTTCTGCCATATTATTTGCCTGCAAGGTGTTTTGCCATTACATTTGCGCAAAAATAGAGTGTCCGGTGTCGCGACACAACCGATCCGGGAAGTTTCTTATTTAAAATCCAGAGAGCCATGGCCATCATCATCACTGACGAGTGTATCAACTGCGGGGCTTGCGAGCCCGAATGCCCTAACAACGCCATTTATGAAGGAGCCGACGAATGGCGATACAGCGACGGGACTTCACTCCACGGGGAGGTGGTATTGACCGACGGCCGCCGCGTAAATGCCGATTCGGTTCAGGAGCCTGTTAGCGATGAATACTATTACATCGTCCCCGATAAATGCACGGAGTGCATGGGCTTCCACGAAGAGCCGCAATGCGCTGCGGTATGTCCGGTAGATTGCTGCATTCCCGACCAGGACCACGAAGAAACCGAGGCACAACTGCTCGCCAAGCAGCAATTCATGCATCCCGATAACTGAATCAGTTACCGCGTACCCGGAAATTCCGCATTTCTTCAAGGGGCTCAATTACCTCAGTATCTTGCCAGATTGTTGGCTCATAGTGGTCTAGCAATACCCGATAAACCTGTTTGGGCTGAGGCGTTTGGCTGAGTTGGTTGGCCACATCGGTGTCAAGGGGCCGGAAAAGGGCCGATTCGGTCTGCCTTACCCCACCTTCGAGCAGGAAGTCGAACCGTACTTTTTTGCGGGCCCTGCTGTTTTCTATAAAGGTTAAGCTTCGGTGCAGGTAAATGTAGTTACCATAAACGCGCTGAGCAAAATACGGATAAAACAGATTGCTTTCATTCCTGCGGAAAATGACCGTGCCGCTGCTCAGGTTTTCTTCGTATTTGATACCCAGCAACAACTTGAGGTTCACCTTTTCGCCATTGCGCCCGGGGGCAAACCGGTAATCGGCCTTGAGCACGGCGTAGGTATTCGCATCGATATACAGGGTGCCGGTATATCTGGCTTTCCGCCGGTCGGGTTCAAAGCCTATGGCATAAACGTAGTTCCCATCAAAATAGGTGGCTTTCAGAAAGGCGTACTGGTACAGGTCGGGGTCGAGGAGCTTTTGAAGCAGGCCGCCGTCTTTCCAGCCGGCAAGATCGGCCATGCCGCTGGCTTTCCCTTTCAGGTAGGAAAGGTTCACGCTGTCTTTGGGCGACTGTTCTCCGAACTCATCGGTTAGTGAAATACTGTCTTCTACCTTAAAGAGCCCTGATTTTACCTTATAGGTGCGTGTGCTGTCGAGATGCGAGAGAACGATGCGCTTGGCCCGTTCCTGTATGTTGTCAAGAGAATAATCCTTGTTGTAGTCTACCAACTCGGTAACCCGGTCTACGCGCAGTATTGAGGTGGTGTCGTCCTGGTTTTTGTAGGCCCCGCTCAGGTCCATGAATTTGCGGGCATTGGTCTTTACAATGTCGTTGCCCAGTTGCCGCAGGCGGGCATCGGCCTGTTCCAGGGCGGCCCGGTTCAGGTCAGAAGCCTTTTCGACTTCCAGGTCGAGCCTGTCGAATTGCATGTGTTCCGACTCCCGGTAAAAGAGCTGGTAGGGGGTACTCCCGGGCGGGTAATTGACCGGGATGTTTTGCCGGGCCATAGCAACGATTTCATCAGCCGTGAGTACCCGGTTGCTCAGACGCACCTCATTGAGCTGTATCGCCGCAGGTTCCATCAGCAGCGATTCCCCGGCCGCCAGTAACCGGGCACGGTCCAGTTCGAGGGTTTGGTACCCCATGCACGAGATCCGAAGCCCTTCGGGGCCAACCGCTAGTAGATCGAGGCTGAAAAGGCCTTCCTCGTTGCTGATGGTGCCCCGCTGCGGCCCGGTTATGACCGAGGCGAAGGGAATGGGTTCGCGTGTAGCGGCATCGAGCAGTTTCAGGGTGCGGGATTGGGCAGAGGCCTGGAAAGACAGGCAAAGGCTAAATAAGCCCAAGAAGAATCGCATCATGTTGTTGGTTTCTGTCCCTATGACGGCTTCGGCCCAGTATTGTTACCTCACTTCCTGTTAAAATTTTAAAAGCTATGGGTTGATAAACGGGTTTATTTCCCCTAAATAAGAGCTATATTTGCACCCGAAATTCGGGAGTGCCCAGGCGCTGCCTCAGAAACTTCAGTATGAAAGCAGGAATC
>JBNKGM010000074.1:0-14516 GCA_050289825.1 Robiginitalea sp. | reverse complement strand
AGCCCACCGCCCAGTTCTACCGGCTCACCACCGACAACAGCTTCCCCTACCGCATCTACGCGGCCCAGCAAGACAACTCCACCATCCGCATCCGCCACCGCTCCGACGGCTTCGGCATTGGGGAGGGCGACTGGGAAGAGACCGCCGGGGGCGAATCGGCCCACATCGCGGTAGACCCTGAAAACGACGACATCGTTTACGGGGGCAGCTACGGCGGCTTCCTGACCCGGGTTAACCACAAGAACAATACGGTGCGGGCCATAAACGTCTGGCCCGACAACCCCATGGGCTACGGGGCCGAAGGGATGAAGTACCGCTTCCAGTGGAACTTCCCCATCATCTTCTCGCGCCACAACCCGAAAAAGCTCTACACCTTCTCGAACCACGTGCACCTGAGCACTGACGAAGGGCAGAGCTGGGAGCTGCTAAGCCCCGACCTTACCCGCAACGACCCCGAGAAGCTGGTCTCCAGCGGCGGGCCCATAACCCAAGACAACACCGGGGTGGAATACTACTGCACGCTCTTTGCCGCCAACGAAAGCCCGCTGAAGGAGGGCCTGCTGTGGGTGGGCAGCGACGACGGCCTCATCCACCTGACCCGCGACGGGGGCAAAACCTGGGAAAACGTAACCCCCACCGGCATGCCCGAGTGGAACATGATCAACAGCGTGGAGCCCTCCAACTTCGACGAGGGCACCTGCTATGTGGCGGCCACCCGCTACAAGCTGGGCGACTTTGAGCCCTACCTGTACAAGACCACCGATTACGGAAAAACCTGGACCCGCATTACCAACGGCATTAACCCGGAGCACTTTACCCGGGTGGTGCGGGAAGACCCGAAACAAAAAGGCCTGTTGTACGCCGGTACCGAAACGGGCATGTATATCTCCTTCGACGACGGGGCTTCGTGGAAACCCTTCCAGCTGAACCTGCCCATTGTGCCCATTACAGATTTAGTAGTACGCGACAACAACCTCATCGTGGCCACCCAGGGGCGTTCCATCTACATTTTGGACGACCTGAGCGTGCTGCACCAGCTCAATGCCAATTCGGGCAATGCGGCTGCCATCCTCTACAAGCCCAAGGATGCCTACCGCACCAAGGGGCGCGCCCGCCGCACCCCTTCCCTTACCGAAGGGCAGAACCACCCCAATGGGGTAGTGACCCACTTCTACCTGAAGGACGTGGCTGAAAAAGACAGCGTGGCCCTGACCTATATGACCACAGCCGGCGACACCCTGGCCGCCTTCAGCACCTACGCCAAGGAAGACGACAAGAAGCTCAAGGTGAAAAAAGGCGGCAACACCCACGTGTGGGATACCGAGGGGAAAGGGGCCGAGCGTCTGCCCGGCATGATCTTGTGGTGGGCCAACCTCAGCGGGGCCAAAGCCGTGCCCGGCACCTACCAGGTACACCTTACCGCCGGGGGGCAAACCCAGAGCCAGACCTTCAAGATTCTGCCCGACCCCCGGGCCGAGGTAAGTGTGGCCGACATGCAGGCCCAGTACGACTTTATCAGCGATATCAACAAGTCGGTCGATGAGGCCCATCAGTCGATCAAGAAGATTCGCAAGATCAACGAACAGCTCGACGCCTTTACCAAGCAGTACAAAGGCAACGAGGCCACTAAAGAGCTGCTGGAGAAAGCCAAAACCATGAAGGAGGGCTTCGGGGAAATCGAAAAGGCCCTGTACCAGACCCAGAACCGCAGCGGGCAAGACCCCCTGAATTTCCCGATTCGCCTGACCAATAAACTGGCCCACCTGAACAGCCTGGTAAGCCTGGACGACTTTCCGCCCACGGCCCAGGATATTGCGGTGAAGAACGAATTGAGCGCCGCCATCCACACCCAGTTGCAGGCCTTTAACAAAATGGTCGACGAAGAAATTACCGCCTTCAACAAGGCCTTCAACGACCTGAACCTGAACTACCTCTTTATCGAAGAGTAGTTGTTTTTTGAATTACACACCAAAAACCCCGGCCTGGCGGCCGGGGTTTTTAAATTCCAATTAGACAGTAGTTATATTACTTTTATTTGTCATTTCGAAGGACCCCGATTCCAATCGGGGGACTGAGAAATCTCAAGAGGGTATATGCGTTTTATATCGTGAGATTTCTCACTCTTGCCTCTGGCAATGTTCGAAATGACACCGATGCCGGTTACGGATTCATCAACTCCTCAATCTCCTCAGCCTCTAAAGGAATGGTGCCCATCAGGTTAATCGGGGCTCCCTTTTTCTGGATCACCACATCGTCTTCAAGGCGCACGCCGAAACCTTCGGCCGGGATGTAAATGCCCGGCTCAACCGTAAAGACCATATTGGCCTTCATGGGGGTTTTGAGCGCCCCGTAGTCGTGGGTGTCGAGCCCCATGTGGTGGCTGGTGCCGTGCATGAAGTATTTCTTGTAGGCCGGCCAGTCGGGGTTTTCGCTTTTTACGTCTGCTTTGTCGAGCAGGCCCAGCCCCAGCAGTTCGGAGGTCATGATCTTGCCCACCTCTTTGTGGTATTCGGCCCAGAGGGTACCCGGCACGAGCAGTTTGGTGGCGGCTTCCTTAACGCGCAACACGGCGTCGTACACCTGCCGCTGCCGTTTGGTAAAGCGCCCGCTCACGGGGATGGTGCGGGTCATATCGCTCGAGTAATTGGCGTACTCGGCGGCCACATCGAGCAGCAACAAATCGCCGGCCTTGCACTCCCGGTTGTTTTCAATGTAGTGCAACACGTTCGCACTGGCCCCCGAGGCAATAATGGGGGTGTAGGCAAAGCCCCGGGAACGGTTGCGCACGAATTCGTGGAGGAACTCGGCCTCTACCTCGTATTCCCATACGCCGGGTTTCACAAAGCCGAGGATGCGGCGGAAGCCCTTCTCGGTAATGCCGCAGGCGGTGCGGATGAGTTCGATTTCTTCGGGCTCTTTCACCCCCCGTATTTCCTGGAGGATGGGGAAGCTGCGGGCCACGCGGTGGGCCGGGAATTTGGCCTGGGTGGCCTTGATGAAGCGGGCGTCGCGCGTCTCGGTCTGCACAGCCTGCCGGTAGTGTTCGTTGGTATTGAAGTAGATGGTTTCGGCCTCGGTCATCAGGTCGAAAAACACCTTGTCGAATTCGGTGAGCCAGTACACGGTTTTAACCCCCGACACGTCAAAGGCCTGCTCCTTGGAGAGTTTGGCCCCCTCCCATACGGCGATGTGGTCGTTGGTCTCGCGCAAAAACAAGATCTCGCGGTGTTTCGGGTCTAGGGCATCGGGGAACAGCAGCAAGATCGACTCTTCCTGGTCTACGCCCGAGAGGTAGAAAATGTCGCGCTGCTGCTGGAAGGGCATGGTGCTGTCGGCGCTGATCGGGTAAATGTCGTTGGAGTTGAAAACGGCCAGGCTTTTGGGGGCCATCTGGGCCGCAAACTTTTTCCGGTTTTTCACAAAAAGCCCGGAATCGATCATGTGGTATTTCATGGGTTGGATGCGTTTGTCTCAAAGGTAGGGAATCGCCGAGCCGGGCCAAAAAAAAGGGGGCCAAAAAGCCCCCCGGGTTATAAAGGTTGGTTAGTTGCTTATCGTACAAAGACACTGCGCAGGCCGCCGATAATGGCTGTGGTGAGGCCTCCGCCCACGCCCCCGGCTGCCACGCTGCCCAAAAGGGCTTCGAGCCCCAGGCCGTTCTCGGGCCCTGCCGGCAAGGTTTCGGCAGGCACCAGGCCGAGCATGTCGAACAGCCACCCACCGGTGCCTCCCCCGACCAGTCCGGCCAGCACATTTGCCAGGGTCCCCATCGAAAATCCCTTCCAGATCTTGCCCGCGACCAAGCCGCCGACCGCCCCCGAAATCAATTGGATAATGAGTGGCAAATACGCCTCCATTTTCGTAGATTGGTCATTAGAGAACTTTTAAATTAACAAAATCTTAAGGAATCGTGCAACTTATTTGAGGAAAACTCCCGTCCCCGATTCCGTAACCCACCCATTCCAACCCGCATGAATCGCATTTTACGTTTTACGGGCCTGTTTTTATCCCTGGCCCTTTCCGCCCAGACCCCCCCTACTCCTGCCTCGTCCGTACAAAAGGCCCTGGCTCAGAAACAAAGCCTGGCCGCCAGTTCGCTGGTCAAAAACCTGGCCCTGACCAACATTGGCCCCAGCGTGATGAGCGGGCGGGTGGTAGACCTGGCGGTTAACCCCGAAAACCCGACCGAATTCTTCGTGGCTTACGCCTCGGGCGGGCTCTGGCACACGGCAAACAATGGCACCAGCTTTGAGC
Organism: Robiginitalea sp.; assembly: GCA_050289825.1. Taxonomy (GTDB): domain Bacteria; phylum Bacteroidota; class Bacteroidia; order Flavobacteriales; family Flavobacteriaceae; genus Robiginitalea. Next base: position 10,262 of record JBNKGM010000074.1, on the reverse strand, counting down.
CGGTAATGGACAACACCCCCACCCAGAACCTGGGTGCCGTGGCCGTGCACTGGCCCAGCGGCACGGTCTGGGCCGGCACGGGCGAAAACAACGCTTCCCGCTCTTCCTACGCCGGCATTGGCCTGTATAAATCGGCTGATCGGGGTAAAACCTGGCAGTTTGCAGGCCTGCCCGATTCGCACCATATCGGCCGCATCGTGATCCGCCCCGACAACCCGAACGAGGTAGTTGTGGCCGTTTCAGGACACCTCTACTCCCCCAATGCCGAACGGGGCATTTACCGCACCACCGACGGGGGGCAAAGCTGGGAGCGCACCCTATTTATCAACGAAGAGACCGGCTTTATCGACCTGGTAATGGCCCCCGACGACCCGCAAATCCTCTATGCTTCTTCCTGGGAGCGCGACCGGAAGGCCTGGAACTTCGTCGGGAACGGCCCGGGTTCGGGCATTTATAAAAGCCTGGATGGGGGCAAAACCTGGAACCACATAAGCGAAGGAGGCTCGGGCTTCCCGACCGGCGACGGCATCGGCCGCATTGGCCTGGCCGCCTTCGACCACAATACGGTATACGCCGTGCTCGACAACCAGTACCGGCGCGATACCCCGGCCGAACCCGAGGCTGGCGACGGCCTTAAGAAAGAGGCCTTCAAAACCATGTCGGTCAAAGACTTCCTGGCCCTCGACAACGGCAAACTGAGTGCCTTTTTGAAAGACAACAACTTCCCTGAAAAATACCGGGCCGCCACGGTAAAAGACCTGGTGCGCGCGGGCACCGTAAAACCCGCCGACCTGGCCCTCTATCTCGAAGACGCCAATGCGCTCTTGTTCGACACCCCGGTGGTGGGGGCCCAGGTGTACCGCACCGACGACGGGGGGCGCACCTGGGTGAAAACCCATGAGGGGTATATCGAAGACCTGTACTACAGTTACGGGTATTATTTCGGGCAGGTGAGCGTGGCGCCCTACGACCGCGACCAGATCTACCTCCCCGGGGTGCCCCTGCTGCGCTCGGCCAACGGAGGCAAGACCTTTGCGGCCATTGATGGCGACAACGTGCACTCCGACCACCATGCGGTGTGGATTAACCCCGCCCTGCCGGGCCACCTGATCAACGGGAACGACGGGGGCATCAACATCAGCTACGATTACGGGGCGCACTGGATCAAGAACAACCAACCCGCCGTGGGGCAGTTTTACGCCATTACGGTAGACAACCAGGAGCCCTACCACGTATACGGCGGGCTGCAAGACAACGGGGTATGGCGCGGGGCCCACAACGCTTCTGAGTCTGACGGTTGGCACCAGTCGGGCCAGTACCCCTGGGACATGATTCTCGGGGGCGACGGCATGCAGGTGCAGGTAGACCCGCGCGACGCGCATACCATTTACAGCGGTTTCCAGTTCGGGAACTACTTCCGCATGGAAGGTCCCGACGGCAAGCGTACCCCCATCCAGCCCAAGCATTCCCTGGGCGAAGCTCCCTATCGCTTTAACTGGCAGACCCCCATTTTGCTCTCGCCCCACAACCCCGACATTTTGTACCTGGGCAGCAACAAGCTGCACCGCTCCATGAACCGGGGCAACGACTGGGCAACCATCTCGGGCGACCTTACCCTGGGCGGCAAACCCGGCAATGTGGCCTACGGCACCCTAACCACCATCTCCGAATCGCCTTTTCAATTTGGATTGCTTTATACCGGCAGCGACGACGGCCTGGTGCACCTGAGCAAAGACGCCGGGGGCTCCTGGAAGCGCCTTTCCGACACCTTCCCCAAAAACCTTTGGGTGAGCCGTGTAGCGGCCTCAAAACACAAACAGGAACGGGTGTACGTGGCCCTGAACGGTTACCGCTGGGACGATTTTACGCCTTACCTCTACGTGAGCGACGATTACGGGGCTTCCTGGAAAAGCCTGGCCGGGGGCATTCCCGCCTCCCCGGTTAACGTGGTGGTCGAAGACCCGAAAAACGAAAACCTGCTCTTTGTCGGCACCGACAATGGGCTCTACGTTACCCTCGACCGAGGGGCCTCGTGGCAGGTGATGAACAGCGGTATGCCCGATGTGGCCGTGCACGACCTGGCCATCCAGCCCGAAGCGGGCCACCTGCTGGTGGGCACACACGGTCGCAGCATCTACAAGGCCGACATAGGCGACCTGGAAGCCCTGACGCCTGAAAAGCTGCAGGAAGACCTGGTGGTGTTCGAGCTCTCCGACCTGCGGCATTCCAGCCGTTGGGGCAGCTCGTGGTACTCCTGGGGCAAACCCAACACCCCGGGGCTTGACGTGGCGTTCTACGCCCGCAAAGGAGGCAGCGTTATAGCGCGTGTGGTTACCGCAGACGGCATCGGGGTAAGCGAAACCGAAATGGCGGCCGACCCGGGGCTGAATGTGCTTTCGTACGACGTGGCCTTTTCCAAGGAAGGGAAAAGCGCCTATCTGAAACAGTACAAAACGCCCCTGAAAGAAGCCGCAGACGGCAAAACCTATTTGCCCGTAGGCAGCTACCGGGTCGAACTGACCCTGAACGGCGTTACCCGAAGCATGGCCTTCCAGATCAAGTAAATGCAAGACACCAGAATACCTGAGTTATGGATCTGACCCTGAGCATCCCGGCCCTGCTGTTCCCGGCCATCTCCCTGAGCATGCTGGCCTACAATGCCCGCTACCTGACCATTGCAGCCCTCATCAGGCAATTGCATAAGCAGTTTGAGGAAACCCAGGCTGCCCCCCTGGAGCAGCAGATCGTCTTGCTGCGCAAACGCCTCGATATCATCAAGTACATGCAGATGACCTCCATCCTCAGCTTTTTGCTGGCGGCCGTAACCATGTTCCTGATTTACGTGGAGCTGCCCCTCTGGGCCCATGCCATTTTCGGCTTAAGTTTGTTGATGCTGGTGGCTTCGCTGATCTTGTCGCTTTTCGAGGTGCGGCTCTCGACCCGGGCCCTGGCCATACAGCTCAAAAACATGGCTTCCTGAGCCCCCGGCGGGGGCTCGTTTCGACCGGCTGAGGTTAAACAACTTAAAACGATTCTAAATGCAAATCTGGCCGGCTCAAAGTTTGTTAAAAAGCCGGGCTCAGCTTACTTTTGTAGGGCTTTCAAAAACAAACACTAATGAGCGGATTCGCTAAGTCATCCATAGCCCGGAAAGTCGTCATGGCGCTTTCGGGCCTTTTTTTGGTGATCTTCCTGGCCCTGCACGTCACCATCAACTTTTCATCGGTGCTCAGCCCAGACACCTTTAACACCTGGTCTCATTTCATGGGCTACAACCTGTTGGTGCAGTACCTCATGCAGCCCATCCTCATCGCCGGGGTAATGGTGCATTTCGTGATGGGGATTGCCCTGGAAATCCAGAACAGGCAGGCGCGCAGCATTCGCTACGTGCGCTACAACGGCAGCGCCAACGCCCCCTGGGTGTCGCGCAACATGATTATCACCGGCCTGGTGGTGCTGGCCTTCCTGGGGCTGCACATGTACGATTTCTGGGCGCATGAAATGGTATACAAATATATCGAGGCGAACCCCGAAGACCCGACCCGGTACTACACCGAAACCGTTGAGAAATTCCACCCGTTCTGGAGAACGGCCCTTTACGTGGTGTCTTTCGTCCTGCTGGCCCTGCACCTCTGGCACGGCTTTGCCTCGTCTTTCCAGAGCATGGGCATCAACAACAAATACAGCGCCGCCATTCGGAGCTTTACGCGCCTTTACGCCATCGTGGTGCCTCTGTTGTTCATCATCGTGGCACTCTACCATCATTTTAACCCGATAACGCACTAGAAGCATGGGAATTCTGGACTCCAAGGTCCCTTCCGGCCCGCTGGCCGACAAATGGACCAAGCATAAAAACGAGATCAACCTGGTAAACCCCGCCAACAAGAGGAACATCGACATTATCGTGGTGGGAACAGGGCTGGCCGGCGGTGCCGCTGCCGCTACCCTGGCCGAGCTCGGCTACAACGTGAAGACCTTCTGCTACCAGGACTCACCCCGGCGGGCGCACAGCATCGCTGCCCAGGGGGGCATCAACGCCGCCAAGAATTACCAGGGCGATGGCGACAGCCCCTATCGCCTCTTCTACGACACCATCAAAGGGGGCGACTACCGCTCGCGTGAAGCCAACGTATACCGCCTGGCCGAAGAATCTGTAAACATCATTGACCAGTGCGTGGCCCAGGGGGTCCCCTTCGCCCGCGAATACGGGGGCATGCTCGACAACCGCTCCTTTGGGGGCGTGCTGGTATCGCGTACCTTCTACGCCAAGGGGCAGACCGGACAACAACTCTTGCTGGGCGCCTACTCGGCCATGAACCGGCAGATTAACCGCGGGAAAATCAAAGCCTTTAACCGGCATGAAATGCTCGACCTGGTACTGGTAGACGGCAAGGCGCGGGGCATTATCGCCCGCGACCTGGTAACCGGGGAAATCGAACGGCACGCGGCCCACGCCGTGGTGCTGGCCACCGGTGGCTATGGCAACGTGTTCTACCTCTCTACCAATGCCATGGGCAGCAACGTTACGGCCGCCTGGCGGGCACACCGCCGCGGGGCTTTCTTTGCCAACCCCTGCTTTACGCAGATCCACCCCACCTGCATCCCGGTATCGGGCGACCACCAGTCGAAGCTCACCCTTATGTCAGAATCACTCCGGAACGACGGCCGCATCTGGGTGCCCAAGCGCCTGGAAGATGCCAAGGCCATACGCGAAGGCAAGCTGAGACCCACCCAACTCAAGGAAGAAGACCGCGATTACTACCTGGAGCGCCGTTACCCGGCCTTCGGGAACCTGGTGCCGCGCGACGTGGCCTCAAGGGCCGCCAAGGAACGCTGCGATGCGGGCTTTGGGGTAAACAAGACCGGGGAGGCTGTATACCTTGATTTCTCGGCCGCCATCCAGCGCTACGGGAAAGAAAAAGCGCTGACCTCGGGCCTGAAAGACGCCGATGCCGAAACCATTACCCGCCTGGGCGAAGAAGTAGTGGAGGCCAAATACGGCAACCTCTTCCAGATGTATGAAAAAATCGTGGACGAGAACCCGTACAAAACCCCGATGATGATATACCCGGCCGTGCATTACACCATGGGCGGGCTGTGGGTCGACTACAACCTGCAAACCACCATCCCGGGCTGCTACTGCGCCGGGGAGGCCAACTTCAGCGACCACGGGGCCAACCGCCTGGGTGCCTCGGCCCTCATGCAGGGCCTGGCCGATGGGTATTTCGTACTGCCCTATACCATTGGCGACTACCTCTCGAAAGACATCCGCACCGGTAAAATCTCCACCGAGAGCGAGGCCTTCGACAAGGCCGAGGCCGACGTGCGCCAGCGCCTGGAGGCATTGCTCAATGCCAAAGGCGACAAATCGGTCGACTACTTCCACAAGAAGCTCGGCAAGATCATGTGGGACAAATGCGGCATGTCGCGCAACGCCGAGGGGTTGAAAGAAGCCATTGAGGAAATCGCCGCCCTGCGCAAGGAATTCTATGCCCAGGTTCGGGTACCGGGAGGTATGGATGAGATGAACCCCGAACTGGAAAAAGCTTTCCGGGTTGCCGACTTCCTGGAGTTGGGCGAACTCTTCGCCAAAGACGGCCTTCAACGCAACGAATCGTGCGGCGGGCACTTCAGGGAAGAGTACCAGACCGAAGACGGGGAAGCCCTGCGCGACGACAAGAACTTCAAGTTTGTCGCCGCCTGGGAATACAAGGGTGAACCCAAGGATGCCGTGCTCCACAAAGAAGAGCTGGTCTTCGAAAACATCGAACTGAAAACGAGAAGCTACAAATAGAACTTACGCTATGAACCTGTTACTCAAAATTTGGCGGCAACAAAACGCCTCCTCGAAGGGAAAGCTCGTAGACTACCCGATCAGCGGAATTGAGGGCGACATGTCTTTTTTGGAGATGCTCGACGTGCTCAACCAGCAGCTGATCGACAAGGGTGAAGAGCCCGTGGTCTTCGACCACGACTGCCGGGAGGGGATCTGCGGCACCTGCTCGCTGCAAATCAACGGCGAGCCCCACGGACCTGACCGCCTGATCACCACCTGCCAGCTGCACATGCGTATGTTCAAAGACGGAGACACCATCGTCATTGAGCCGTTCCGGGCCAAGGCTTTCCCGGTGATCAAAGACCTGATGGTAGACCGCTCGGCCTTTGACCGCATCCAGCAGGCCGGCGGCTATATTTCGGTAAACACTTCGGGCAACACCATCGATGCCAATACCATCCCCATCGAAAAAGCCAAGGCCGACGAGGCCTTCAACGCTGCTGCCTGCATTGGCTGCGGGGCTTGCGTGGCTGCCTGCAAAAACGCCAGCGCCATGCTCTTTACCTCTGCCAAGGTATCCCAGTTTGCCCTGCTGCCCCAGGGCCGCGTAGAGGCTACCCAGCGGGTACTCAACATGGTGCGCCAGATGGACCTGGAAGGGTTCGGGAACTGCACCAACACGGGCGCCTGCGAAGTGGAATGCCCCAAAGGGATTTCCCTGGAGAACATCGCCCGGATGAACCGGGAATACCTGATGGCCTCCGTAAAAGGCTAACCGACAAGCTTACATGCAAAACCCGGCTGTTTCCAGCCGGGTTTTCTTATTTTTAGGGAAACCAATACCGCCTTGACCCCCTCTATACTATCCAAGCTCCCAGGGCTGCAGCCCTCCATCTTCAGCGAGATGAACCGCGTTGCCCTGGAAGCCGGTGCCCTGAACCTGGCCCAGGGCTTCCCCGACTTCGATGTAGACCCCGAACTGCTCAGGCTGTACGGCGGGGCCCTTAAAGCCGGCTACAACCAATACGCCCCCATGCCGGGGGTGCTCGCGCTGCGCGAGGCCATAGCCGAAAAGACCGAATCGCTCTATGGGGCATCGTACCATCCGGAAACCGAGATTACGGTTACCGCAGGGGCCACGCAGGCCATCTATTCGGCCATTGCCGCTGTGGTGCGCCCAAGCGATGAGGTGATACTATTCAAACCCGCTTACGACAGCTACGAGCCGAATATCCGCATCCACGGGGGAGTGCCCGTGCCCCTCCCCTTGCAGGGAGCCCAATTCCGCATCGACTGGGAGGCCTTCGACCGGGCCCTGGGCCCGAAAACCCGAATGGTGATCCTGAACACACCCCACAACCCGAGTGGAACGGTGCTGGAAGCCGAAGACCTCCGGAAACTGGAGCAGCGCCTGCGGCCCACCGAGACCCTGGTGCTGAGCGACGAGGTGTACGAGCACCTCATCTTCGACGGGCGCAGCCACCAGAGCGCCTGCAAGTTCCCGGGGTTGCGTGAACGCGCATTTGTCTGTGCCTCGTTCGGCAAAACCTTCCACGTCACGGGTTGGAAAATGGGCTATTGCCTGGCCCCCGCACCCCTGATGCGCGAAATGCGCAAGATGCACGAGTTTGTGGTGTTCAGCGTGAACCACGCCGCCCAGAGAGCCCTGTTAGAATACCTGAAAAACCCCGATCGGTACCTGAGCCTGCCCGGCTTCTTCCAGCGCAAGCGCGACCTGTTCCTCTCGGGCCTGGAAGGGTCTCGGTTCGCGTACACCCCTTCGTCGGGCACTTATTTTCAAGTGGTGGATTATTCGGCTTTAAGCCAGGAAGGCGACGTGGCTTTTGCCGAACGCCTGGCGCGCGAATACAAAGTGGCCGGCATCCCCATCTCGGTTTTTAACCTGCACGGGGCCGACCACAAACAACTCCGCTTCTGCTTTGCCAAAAAGGACGATACTATAGCCCGGGCAGCCGAAATATTGGGGGCGCTTTAGCGCAGCGCCTTGTATACCAGGCTTACAAATTCCCCGATCTGGGAAGGTTCGAGCCAGCGCAGTACCAGCACCAGCTCCTCCTCGGGGCACACCACAATAAAGTTGCCTCCGAAGCCGGCAGCGTAGTAAATAGTATCGGGCAGGCCTTCCCAATGTTCCGCACCAGGGCGGTTCAGCCACCACATATACCCGTAATTGGGGTTGGGCACCGAAGGGGCTGTTGCCTGTTCGATCCAGGCCGGGCCGAACAGTTGGGTGCCGTTCCAGCTTCCCCGCGACAAGAAAAGCAGCCCGAAGCGGGCCATGTCTTCCGCACTGATAAAAAGCCCGCCGCCCGAATGGCCGCCCCCCGTTACCGATTGCATTTTAAGGCCGTCGATAACCGTCCAGGCGCGCTCATACCCATACCACCTCCAGGTAGTCGAAGCCCCAATCGGGTCCATGATGTGCGCTTTGAGCACCCCGGGCAGGGGCTGCCTCCAGACGTTGGTCAGGGAATAGGCCAGCACATTAACGCGTACGTCGTTGTATTCCATGACGGTGCCTGGCTCAACCAGGGTGCGGTTTTTCCAGTCGTCTATGCCCCCCTCCCTCGGCGGCCGGTCGGCCCAGTCGGGCGAACCCCACAGGTCTCCCGACCAGTCAGAGCTCTGCTGCAGCAGGTGCACCCAGTTTATTTTGGCATTGTGGGCCCCTTCAAAGGTGCCATCCCAAACGTAGTTGGCTACCGGCTCTTCCAGGTTTTGGATGAGGCCCTTTTGCAGGGCCAGGCCCGCTATGGTCGACAAGAAGCTCTTGGTTACGCTGAAGGTCATGTCGACTCGCCGGGTTTCGCCCCAGCTGGCCACCACGTACCCCTTTTTGAGGATCATCCCGGCGGGCCCTCCCCGCTTTTTCACAGGGCCGAGCAGTTCGTGGTAAGGCTCGCGCCTAAACCCTTCCAGGATGGCCTGACGCAAGTCGTGCGAGCCCGTGTATTCATGCGATTCTGCAAAAGCCACTGCTTGCTGCAGGGCTGCGGCATCCAGGCCCAGATCAGCCGGCCGGCGAGTAGCCCAGTCGGCCCCCCGGAGCGGATAATACCAATCCTTTTGCGCCTGCATTGCGAATCCGACTGCCAGGGCAAGCGTGCATAACAATACTGTTTTTCTCTTCATGTGTTCCTGTATTAGGTTTTGGTGCTTGGTGCCTGTAACTCCCGTTTCATCAGCCAGTCCATCTGCCGGTCGCTGCCAATATAATACGGGTGCTCTCCGAAAACGGCAAAACCATGCCGCTCGTAAAACCGAATGGCCCCGGGATTTTCTTGCCAGACCCCAAGCCAGAGGTAGCGTTTGCCGGTTTCCTTTGCTATGGCCTCAATTTCTTCCAACATATAAGCCCCGACTCCTTTGCCCTGGAAAGAGCCGGCAACGTAGATACGTTCGATCTCGAGCCCGTCTGACTCCTGCAGTTCGGTTTGGGCCGCCCCGAAATTGAGCTTGCAATACCCGGCCAGGCGGTCGCCAGACCAGGCAAAATAAAAGCCCATGTCGGGGTTTTTCAGCTCTTGCAACAACTGGGCACTGCTAAAGGCCTTCTCGAGGTAGGTCTTGAAATCATCGGGGTCGTTCTGCGTTTCGAAAGCATCCCGGAACGTTTCGATCGAAAGGCTCCTGAGCCTGTCTATATCACCGGGCGAGCAAGGGGTAAGTCGAAAGGGTTCCACCCCTTAAAGGTAGGAGAAAAGATGCGCAGTGCTAAAAAAAAAGAGCCCCACTCACACGGGGCTCTTCCTTCGTAAATGCGTAAACGACTAAAGCATAAACAATTTTTTGGCCAGGACAATAATCCCGCTTAAAAAGTCATTGCGGTATACCTGCACCTTCTCTTGCCGGGGCAACTGCTCAATTTGGGATTCCATAGCTTTCAGGTTTGCGAGTCTTGTTTGGGGAAAAGGCTCAAATGCCTTACTAATATACTTGTCTAAAACGAAGCAACCCCCCGAATGTTGTGAAGGTGCCCGGAAATGTTGTGAACAAATAAAAGACCGATAGCAGGCCTTTAATGGGGGAGGCAAAAAAGGGGTTAAAGCTTCATTTCAGGCACCGAGGCCGGAACGGTAAGTCGCCCCTCGGTAGCGTCCTGAATGGCTTCCACAGAAACACCCGGTGCCCGCTCGAGCAGTTTAAAGCCGTCTCCTGTTACCTCCAGCACTGCCAGGTTGGTCACAATTTTCTTGACACACCCCACCCCGGTAAGCGGCAGGCTGCAACGCCTGAGCAGTTTGGATTCCCCCTCCTTGTTGGTGTGCATCATGGCCACAATGATGTTCTCGGCCGAAGACACCAGGTCCATGGCGCCTCCCATGCCCTTGACCATTTTTCCGGGGATTTTCCAGTTGGCGATATCACCGTTCTCGGCCACTTCCATGGCCCCCAGAATGGTCAGGTCTACATGCCGGCCCCTGATCATCGAAAAGCTCAGGGCCGAATCGAAAAAGGAGGCCCC
>JBNKGM010000073.1:0-14623 GCA_050289825.1 Robiginitalea sp. | reverse complement strand
CGCCGTCTTCATAATATACCGATCGGACTTTCCCTCCGTCCAGGTCGGCCTTGGGCGAGGGAACCCCCAGGATATGGGCCAGCAGCCGCAAGGAGGTATAATGTTTGAAATCGCCGAATTTCCAAAGCTCCATAGTGTCGAGGTGGGGCACTTCCCAGGGCTTCTTCCCGAAAAGGTTCAGTTTGTCGGGCAGGGGCAGGCCGTGAATGAGGATGCGCCTGGCCAGGTAGGGAAAATCGAATTCCTTCCCGTTGTGGGCGCAAAGCAATTTGCGGGGGCTTCGGTAATGGGCATTGAGCAGTTCAGAAAACTCCCGGAGGATGGTTTCTTCGTCCCCATAGAAACTCCTCAGCCTAAAACGCCTGCCTGAACCCTCTCCCTGAAAGAACCCGACCGAGATGCAGATGATCTTCCCGAATTCGGCCCAGATGCCCGCCCTTTCGTAAAAGTCTTCCCCGCTGATTTCTTCCTTTCGCTGGTATTTGGTCTTTAATTCCCACAGCTCCCGCACCTCTTCGCTGAGTTCCCCATAAGCCGCTTTTTCAGGCACCGTTTCCAGGTCTAGAAAGAGGATGTTTTCCAGCGCTATCCGCTCCAGCATACGCAACGTTTTGGCCTTAAAAAATACGAAATATCTGCACGGACCCAGCAATTTCAGGAAAAAGAGCCAAACCGACCAGGCGGTCGGTTTTTACCTCTTGAATTTAAGGGGATTTTAGTGCCGCTCCGGACAATCCGGGGCAAAACCCCGGCAAAAGGCAAAAATACCCTGGAAAGTGAGGGGGGATTAAGAGCCTCCCGACCGGGTGGTCGGCAGGCCTCAAAAAAGGGAATGTTGCGGATTCGGGCTTTCGTGGTTTAACAGCCATTTTTTCCGATGAAGGCCCCCGGCATAACCGGTTAATGACCCGTCTGACCCCACCACGCGGTGGCAGGGCACTACCACCCACAGGGGGTTCTGCCCGTTGGCGGCCGCTACCGCCCTGATGGCCTTGGGGTCGCCCAGGCGTTTGGCCAGGTCCATATAAGAAAGGGTTTGTCCGAAAGGGATATCGAGGAGCGCCTGCCAGACCGTTTTCTGGAATTCGGTACCCTGCGGGTCAATCGGAAAATCGAAGTGGGTACGATGCCCTTCGAAATACTCTCGGAGTTGCCTGCAGGCCGTCTGTAAAACGGGCGGCACCACTTCAGGCTGCTCTATCGGTTCGGAGATGGAGATGGAACGCACCCCTTCCGGCCCTCCCTGCAGGCGGGCAGTTCCAAGTGGGGTATGTATGAGGGCCTCTTCCATACCTATTCAATGATGCCACTGCGTTTGGCACGGTCTTCCCACTTTTTGCGGGCGTATTGCTGCAGGTCTTCCACATGGTCACTTTCGTCCATGATTTCGAGGCCCAGCAGGGTTTCGATTACGTCTTCCATGGTAACCAGACCGCTTACCGAGCCGTATTCGTCTACCACCAGGGCTATGTGTTCGCGTTTGCGGATCAGGGTGTCGAACAGCTGGGGAATAGGAGTTTCCCTCCTGGTAACCAATAGGTCTCGCCTGATCTCTGACAAGGGTCGATCTCCATGTTGACCGATCAGTTCTTCCAGCACGTTGTCTTTGAGCACAAAGCCTGTAATATTATCTTCCCGTTCCCCGTAAACCGGGATACGCGAGAAACGAAGGCTCGGGTGCTGCTCAAAAAATGCGCCGATAGCCTCATCTTCAGGGGCAATGAGCATCACAGCCCGGGGGGTCATAATATCCTTTACCTGGATCTCGTCGAACTTGAGGAGGTTGCGGATTACTTTCGATTCAGATGCTGCAAGTTCGCCTTCTTCCTGCGCCACTTCGGCCATGGCCGAGAAGTCTTCCCGGCTCAACACGCTGTGGGTATGCCCTTTGCCTACCAGGCGGGTAAAGAGCTGCAGCACCCACATCAGGCCGGTAACCCGCATGCCCCAAACCATAGCGCTAAGGGCCGGAGCCGAAAAAGGCGCGAGTTGCTTCCAATAGGTGGCGCCTATGGTCTTGGGTATGATTTCTGAGGCTATCAGAATAAGGAGGGTCATCAGGGTTGAAACCACGCCCACCATTAAATCTTCTGTAAACGGCAGGCCAAATAAGGTATGGGCACCTTGCCCGTACCGCTCGGCATAAGCAGACTCGGCCTGCACTCCAACCAGAATGGCCCCAACGGTATGGGCCACCGTATTGAGGGTAAGTATGGCAATCAGCGGCTTATCTACATCTTTCTTGAGGCCTTCAAGGGTAAGGGCGAAATGTTTGCCCGCTTTCTTATTGATGTTGAGGAAGGTGGGTGTAACCGAAAGCAAAACAGCTTCCAGGATGGAGCAGAGAAAGGAGAAAAAAATGGAAACTAAGGCGTAAAACAGCAATAAACCCATAAACGGTTCTTAATTGCGCCTAAGATACAACAATTCGCTATGGGCCATCGGGCTACTTTCTGCCGAATAAGGCGTCATAAAAGACTTGTTGCAACCGGGTGCGGAGCCCAAGTTCATAGAGTCCCTGATGTTCCCGGGAAGGGTATACCCGGTTAGACAGGAACACATATACCAATTGGTTTATCGGATCGGCCCACACGAAGGTGCCCGTAAAACCGCTATGTCCGAAGCTCTCGGGGCTTACCCCCGGCGCCGGGTAAGCATCTTCTACCGGTAGTTCCGCATTGTTTAGCAGGGGTTTGTCAAACCCCAAACCACGGCGGTTCTCGTTTTCAGGATATTGCACGCGGGCAAATTCGCGCACCGTGGCCGAATCGAGCAGGCGCCGGCCTTCCAATTCCCCGTAATTCGCGTAGAGCTGCATGAGCACCCCCAGGTCTTCGGCCGTGGCAAAGAGGCCTGCATTTCCGGAAACACCCCCCATAAGAGAGGCATTTTCGTCGTGCACCCACCCCTGGGTGAGCTCATGGCGGTAGAGGGTGTCGAATTCGGTGGGGACGATGCCCTGCCTCGGGTAGCGACGGGCCGGCAAGAACAGGAGGGAATCGCAGCCCAAAGGGGCGTAGAAATGCTTTTCCAGATAAACGTCAAACGCTTCCCCGGTCAGGTTTTCGACCACCTGGGGAAAGAGCAGGAAGGTGAGGCCCGAATACAGGTATTGCTTTTGTTCAGCAACCTTTGAGCGGTTGGCCATCCGGTACATTTTCTTTACAAACCGGTTTTTTACGTACAGCCCTTCATAGGCCTGGTGTGAAAAACGCTTTGAAGGCGTAGGGCGAATAAAACGGTGTTTGAGGCCGTGGTCGGTGCGCACCTGGTTCAGGTAAACGATATAAGGGGTTAACCCCGCCTGGTGGGCGAGTATCTCGCGAAGGGTGAGGTCTTTTTTCGCCTTCCGGTGGCGCCAGGGCTTCCAGTACCGGCTGAACGGGGTGTCGAGGTCGAGCTTGCCGTCTTCCACCAATTTCATCAGGGCCGGCAGGGCCGCGCTGATCTTGGTAACCGAAGCCAGGTCGTACAGGTCGGTGTTGCGAACCGGCTGCAGGCTGTCGTAGGTGTGGTAGCCGAAAGATTGGTGGAAGATGGTTTTCCCTTTATAGGCCACCAGTACCTGGGCCCCGGGAAAAGCCTGGGCTTTAATCCCAAGGTCTATGAGGGAATCGACCTGGTGGTACAAGGCCGCCGAATCGACCCCCAGGGCGGCGAGGCTGCCGGTTGGCAAATGCCCTGGGAGCGGCGGGGCCGAATGGGCCCCAAAACCCGCCTGGGCGACCATTTCAGTGTTTATACCTAAAAGTATAATCAAGCAGGCGCCGACCCATTTTCTAAATTTCATACGCGTGATTTTTAGGCCCGGCAACCCCTGGTCCTTCCCGGTTAGGCCTTTAGGAAAGCAGGCGAACAGCATCCCTGGCAAAATAGGTGGCAATCAGGTCGGCTCCGGCCCGCTTGATGGCCGTGAGCTGTTCCAGCACCACCGCATCGTGGTCGAGCCAGCCCTTCTGGGCGGCGGCCTTCACCATGGCGTATTCGCCCGAAACCTGGTATACCGACACGGGCACATCTACAGCGTTGCGTACCTCGCGCACGATGTCGAGGTAACAGAGCCCGGGTTTTACCATCACCATGTCGGCCCCTTCGGCCACATCCATGCGCGTTTCCCTGATGGCCTCGAGCCGGTTGGCAGGATCCATCTGGTAGGTTTTCTTATCGGCAGGGGCCTCTTCCCCGGCCACCGGGGCCGAGTCTAGCGCATCGCGGAAAGGCCCGTAGAAGGCGCTGGCGTATTTGGCGCTGTAGCTCATGATGCCGGCATCGGTATGCCCGGCCCGGTCGAGGGCTTCGCGTATGCCGCGCACCCGCCCGTCCATCATATCGCTGGGGGCCACCCAATCGGCCCCGGCTGCCGCGTGCGATACCGCCATCTGAGCCAAGACCTGTACTGTAGGGTCGTTTACAATGCGCCCGCCCTGCACGATACCGTCGTGTCCAAAGGACGAATAGGGGTCCAGGGCCACATCGGTCATCACCAGCATCTGGGGGCAGGCCTCCTTGACGCATTGCACCGCCCGCTGCATCAGCCCCTTCGGGTTCAGGGCTTCGGTGCCCCTGTTGTCTTTAAGGGTATCTGGCACTTTTACGAAGAGCAATACCGCTTTTAACCCCAGCGCCCACAAGGCTTTGACTTCCGGGCCCAGGCCGTCGAGGCTCAGCCTGAAATAGCCTGGCATGGAAGGAATTTCTTCCCGAACGCCCTTACCTTCGGTTACGAAGAGGGGCACTAAAAAATCATCAGGGCTAAGGCGGGTTTCCCGCACCAGGTCGCGGATGGTAGCGGAGGTTCGCAATCTTCGGTTTCTGCGCAATGGGTACATAGGCAATCAGGATTCAGTGGGAAGGTAAATTTCAGCTTTCATATACGTAACGGCATTACCCGCAATGTGCACCCGGTCGCCCCGGAGTTCACAATGCAGGAACCCGCCACGTGGCGAGCGCTGCTGGGCCGTAAGTTCCGTTTTTCCAAAGCGCGCCGCCCAATACGGGGTGAGTACCGTATGCGCAGAGCCCGTAACGGGGTCTTCTGGCACCCCAGACTGGGGCGCGAAAAAGCGCGACACAAAATCGACTTCCCTACCAGGGGCGCTCACGATAACCCCACGGGCCGGGATCCGCCCCAAGCGGGTATGGTCGGGTTGCAGGGCGTCTATGGCCTCCTGGTTTGGGTAGATCAGCAAATAATCGGTACTGCCCTGCAGGCATTCCAGGGGTTCGGCCCCTACGGCCTGGGCCAGCCCTTCTGGTATCTTGACCGCTTCGGGCGGGTCTGCCGGGAAGTTGAGGATCAGCTTCTCGCCCGCCCGGGCAACGGTTAGGATGCCCCGTTCGCGGCTGAAGAACTGAATCTGGTCGGTATGGTCTTCGAGTGTATCGAAGAGCACATGGGCTGTGGCCAGGGTGGCGTGCCCGCAGAGGGCCACCTCGAGTTCGGGGGTAAACCAGCGAATCTCATACCCCTTGTCAACCGGCACCGCAAAGGCGGTTTCGGCCAGGTTGTTTTCGGCAGCAATGGCCTGCATCAGGGCCTCGGGCAACCAGGCGTCGAGGATGCAAACCGCAGCCGGATTCCCTTTGAAAAGTTTCGAAGAAAAGGCATCGACCTGGTAGAGTACCTGTTTTTTCATGTTTTGCATTAATCCCACCCCAATTTACGATTTATCCGGTCGGCAGCCTGTATCCATTTGTCGGGAGCTTTGAAACGATAGCCTATATAGGCCTCCAAAAAATGGATCCGGTCGTCAAACCGCTCTCCATCGAGATTGGCGTGGTTCAGGAAGGTAAGACTCGCATTGATCCCCATAAAAAAGCGTTCGGAATTGTATCCCAGGGCCGTCCGGAAAATGCTTTGTAAAAGCAGGGAACTGCTTTTCTTCCCCTGATCGTCCAAAAGGCCCAGGCCTACCCCTGTGCTATTCCCCAGCGAAAAAATGTAATGTTCGCGGAAAACCCAGTTGTAATAATAGCCCGGCCCCACAGCCATATTATAGGTGTGGCTCACCTCCTGCACATCGGCATCGCTGAGGCGGTAGCGCGTATAGTAGAACAGGAAACTCGGAATAAAGCTGCCGGCGCTTTTACGCTGCCATTCATTCTGGAAACTGATGGCCCGGAACGAAAACCGGGGATTGAAAATGTACGAAGTAACGCCCCCGAATTTGAGCGTTTCCAAATTGGGCAGGTACCCGGTTTGGCCGTTGAGGTCGTAGTAGAACCCATCTTCCAAATAAAAATCGAGGGTCTGCATCCAACGCCCCATGTACATTCTGAAGTTCATGTTGAATAGGCTGGGGTCGGCCTCGGAACGCGCCTTATTCAGGAACTGGGGGGCGAAGCCCAGGTCGAGTTCCACCGAGCGGAAAAGCAGGGAAAACCCCAGGTAATTCTTTGCGCCGGGATTCAGCAGCAGTCTGTCGTTTGTAGTACGGTCCCGGAAATAAAAACTATTCCCGGTATTGACCAGTCCGGTGCGCAGCGTAAATTTTTCAGGAAAAGTTCTGACGAATGCATTCGTGCTATCGCTTGAATTATCTCCCTGACTCGCCGCCTGTGTCATGAAGAAGATGACCAGGCAGGCCGAAAGGCTCAGACGGAAATCCATGTGCGTGGGTTTTGGAGTACCTCAACAAGCCGGGCCTCTTGTGAGCCGGGCTCGGGATGGTGGTCGTAACGCCATTGCACCACGGGGGGCAGGCTCATCAAAATGCTTTCGATGCGGCCGTTGGTCCGCAAGCCGAAGAGGGTGCCCTTGTCGTGCACCAGGTTGAATTCCACATAGCGCCCGCGCCGGATTTCCTGCCACTGGCGTTCTGCCTCGCCATAGGGGATTGCTTTACGCCTTTGGACTATGGGGAGGTAGGCTTCCAGGAAAGAATCGCCAACCCCGGTTACAAAATCGTACCACTGCCCGGCACTCCGCTCAGCGGTGGGCCTCAGGTAATCGAAAAACAGGCCGCCCACCCCACGGGCCTCGCCCCGGTGGGTGTTGTGGAAATAGGCGTCGCATTTCTGCTTGTATTCGGGGTAGAAGTCCAGATCGTGGGCATCGCAGGCGCGTTTGCAAACCGCGTGGAAATGGCGCGCGTCTTCGTCAAAGAGGTAGTAGGGCGTCAGGTCTTGCCCGCCGCCAAACCACTGGTCGGCCAGGCGCCCTCCCTCCCCGTACAGTTCAAAATACCGCCAGTTGGCGTGTACGGTGGGCACCATGGGGCTTTTTGGGTGCAGCACCAGGCTCAGCCCGCAGGCGAAAAATTCGGAAGGCCCCACCCCAAAGTACTTTTGCATGGACTCCGGCAACGGGCCGTGCACGGCAGAGATGTTTACCCCGCCCTTTTCAAAAACGGCCCCGTCTTCGATAACGCGGGTACGCCCCCCTCCACCTTCCGGCCGTTCCCAGAGGTCTTCCCGAAAACGGGCCTTCCCGTCTTCCTGTTCCAGGGCAGCGGTTATCCGGTCTTGCAGGGTTTCAATATACCCGTAAAATTTATCCCTCATGGTAGTCCTTCACGGCCTGGATAAAGGCCCCGGCGTGCTCGAGGGGCACTTCAGGCAGAATCCCGTGGCCGAGATTCACAATGTAGCGATTTTTACCGAAGGCCCGTATCATCTCATGCACCATCCGGCGAATGGTTTCAGGGGGCGACAACAGGCGGGCCGGGTCTAAATTCCCCTGCAGGGTAATGCGCCCTGAGGTGAGTTGGCGGGCTACCTGCGGGCTAACGGTCCAGTCGACCCCCAGGGCCGATGCCCCGCTCCGCGACATGGTGTCGAGGGCGAACCAGCACCCCTTGGCAAATACGATAACGGGAGCCACCGGCTTTAGGGCGTCAACGATCTGCTGGATGTACTGCCAGGAAAATTCCCGGTAGTCTTCGGGGGAGAGCATGCCGCCCCACGAGTCGAACAGCTGTACCGCGTGCACCCCGGTGGCCACCTTCGCTTTCAGGTAGGCAATGGTGGTCTCGGTAATCTTGCGCAACAGGGCGTGGGCCGCCTCGGGTTCCGTAAAACAAAAAGCTTTGGCCTTGTCATAACTCTTGCTGCCCTGCCCCTGCACGCAGTAGCAGAAAATGGTCCAGGGCGCCCCGGCAAAGCCGATCAGGGGCACTTCCCCATTGAGTTTTTCATTGGTCTGGCGAATAGCCTCCAGCACATAGCCCAGGCTTTCGTTTACATCGGGCACCACCACCCGGTCTACGTCGGCCGGGGTCCGAATCGGATCGGGCAACCAGGGGCCCACCCCGGGTTTCATTTGCACTTCGATATCCATGGCCTGGGGCACCACCAGGATGTCGCTGAAAAGGATGGCGGCATCCATCCCATAGCGCCTGATGGGCTGCACGGTGATCTCAGAGGCGAGCTCCGGGGTCTGGCAGCGGGTGAAAAAATCATATTTGTCGCGCAGGGCTATGAATTCGGGCAGGTACCTGCCGGCCTGGCGCATCATCCACACCGGGGGCCGGGGTACATCTTCCCCCCTGAGGGCCCTGAGGAATAAATCGTTCTTAAGCGTATCAGTCATAGGTGGAATTTAAAAGGCTTCCCGCCGCTGTCAGCACCGCCTCCACGCTGGGAAATGCAGCAATTATAATCTGTTCGGTATGTTTTTGAGCCGCTTTTGCGGTGGTCGGACCGATGCAAACCGCCGTGCTTTCAGACAGGGTATTGGCCGAAGTATAGCTTTCCACCCCGCTTGGGCTGAAAAAGAGCACGGCCTCGAAGTGGGCATCGAACTTCTTGGTTATAAGCTTGGTATGATACACCACCCGCTCTTCGAGTCGAATACCTGCCCGGTGAAGCCGTTTCGGCAGGGTTTCCAGGCGCCGGTCGCCGCAAAAGAAAATAAAAGAACGTCCGGAATATTTTTTAATGATTTCGTCGGCCAGCAACTTAGCCGATTCCTGCACCTCCAGTACCCGGTGCCCCAGCCCCTCCAAAAGGGCGGCGGTTTTGGCCCCCACACAGCAACAATTGAGCATGCGCTCACCCGCTTTACCGTTGGGGAAGCAGGCCTGTACGGCATGCTGGCTCGTAAACAGGCAGAGGGCCTCGTCGTCGGAGGTCAGGTCGGCGGGCAGGTATTCGGTAACCAGGGCGTCGTACTCCTGAAGGCGCACCTCTCCCGAAGCCAGCAACGCCCGTTGGGCGGGGGTGAGCACCTTGGTAGACAAAACCTGCATCATTTCGAGAGGCTTTTGCGGATTTCGGCCATGAGGGCCGCCCCGTCGCCGGCCAGGATTTCGCGGGCACAATCGCGACCGAAATCGGCCGGGTGATCGCCTTTATACTTTTTATCGATGCGGCAGGCGCGGCTGCCATCGAGGGCAAACAACCCGCCCTGAAACCTCAGGCCAGTGCCTTCGGGTTGGGCCAGGGCGCCGATAGGGGCTGTACATCCCCCCTCGAGTTCCCGTAAAAAACTCCGTTCCACTACCACGCAGCGGGCCGTGGCTGCATCATGCAGGGCACGGGCGGTTTCCAGGGCCTCTGCATCGTCTTCGCGGGCCACCACCAGCATGGCGCCCTGGGCCGGGGCGGGCAGCATCCAGTGCAGGGTGCTGTGCTGCTCGGGCAACAGGCCGATGCGTTCCAGGCCGGCGGCCGCAAAAATGGCGGCATTCCAGTTTTCGTCATTCAATTTCCGCAGGCGGGTATTGACATTGCCGCGCAGGTCTTCGATCTGGTGCAACGGGTAGCGCGCCAGCCACTGGGCTTTGCGCCTCAGGCTTCCCGTGGCCACCGTCCCTTCCTCGTTCAAAAAATCGAGCCCTTTGTGCACCAGCACATCGAGGGGGTTGGCGCGCGGCAGCACCGCGGCCTCCACAATGCCCTTGGGCAGGGCGGTGGGCACGTCTTTCATTGAGTGCACTGCCAGGTCTATGTTCCCGGCCAGCAGGGCCACATCGAGCGTTTTGGTAAAAATGCCGGTAATGCCCAGCTCGTACAGGGGCTTGTCGAGAATGAGGTCGCCGGTTGACTTGACCGGAAAAAGCTCGGTTAAAGCCCCCAGGTCGCGCAACCGGTCGCGCACCGTATGGGCTTGCCAGAGGGCCAGTTCGCTGTCGCGGGTGCCGATGCGCAGGGTCCGGTTCATGGGGTGTCTTTTTCAAGTTGGAACACCTTGCAGATCCAGTCGAGGCTATCGTCGCTGTCGAGGTCGGCTTCCTTCAGGTGGTTGGCAAAATGCCGGGTTATTTTCAGGATGATGCCATCGGAAACCGCCTCGGCCAGGGTCGGGTCTGAGGCGTGGAGTTTTTTGGTCTGGTGGTCGAGCTCCTCATCCTTCATGGCCTGCAACTTCTCCTTCAGGGCCTTTATGACCGGGGCGAAACGCCGGCTCTCAAGCCATTGGTTGAATTCGCCCCGCACCTCGGCGATGATGGCCTCGGCCTGCGGAATGTAAAGCTGGCGTTGCGAAAGGGTGTCGTCGGTAATGCGCGAAAGGCGGTCGAGGTGCACCAGGGTTACCCCGGGCAATTCGCCCACTTCGGGGGCCACATTCACCGGAATGGTGAGGTCGAGGATCCAGCGCGGCTTGTCGGCCGGTACCTGGCTGGCCGTAACCGTGGGCACGGGGGCCCCTGTGGCCACGATAAGCACGTCGCTCGCCGCAATTTCGGCCTCGAGCTGGTCTACCGGTTTCACACGTAAATTGAATTTGCCCCCCACGGCCTCGGCCCGTTCCAGGGTGCGGTTTATAAGGGTTATGCCGGTGTGCCCCGAATGCTTTACCAGGTTCTCGCAGGTGTTCCGGCCGATTTTGCCGGTACCGTAGAGCACGATCTTTTTATGGGAAATATCAGGTACCCGTGCCAGGAGGTATTGCACAGAGGCGAAGGCTACCGAGGTAGCCCCGGTAGAAATGCCGGTTTCGCTTTTGATGCGCTTGCTGGCCTGGATTACCGAATTGGTCAGTCGTTCCAGAAACGGGTTGGCCAGCCCGTGTTCCCGGGCCTGGACGAAGGACTTTTTGAGTTGGCCGATGATTTCAAAGTCGCCGAGGATCTGGCTGTCGAGGCCTGCCCCGACACGGAACAGGTGTTCGATGGCTTCCTGGTTCTGGAACACATATCCTACGCGGTCAAATTCGGCAGGCGTGCCCTGGGTGTGGGTACTGAGCAGCCTGATCAGGTGCTGGGGGGCGGCCGCAAAGCCGTATAGCTCGGTGCGGTTGCAGGTGCTGATCACCAGCAGGCCGTCGATCCCTTCTTCGCGTGCCTGTTCGAGCAAGGCGGAGGCCGCTTCGGGAACCAGGGCGAATTTGCCCCGGGTTTCGGCATCGGCCTTTTCGTAATTCAGGCCTACCGCGAGAAACCGCTGATGTCTTGAAATATGGTATTTCTTCATACGCCTCCGGCAAACGGGACAAAATTAACCCGATTGGCGGGCTAAAAATAACGCTACAGGTACCAAAAATACCGAATTGGGTTATTTTGGGCCTTTCCGGGGGCCAATTTCGGGAAAATGGTACTTTTGCCCTAAAACAAAGGGACAAGAACTGCTTAATTTAGAAAGATTCTAAATAAATATCTTCCCGGGAATACCCCGCGCTATGGCAGAAAATAACGCTGGAGGTTCGTCTTCAGTTTTCCGTATCGAACCTGATTTTCAGGTGCTCCGGGCCGAGAACCCGGGCGACCGGCCCTGGCGGCTCGAACACCCCATTGAGCCGCGCTGCCTGCAGTTCCACTTTTGCCTGAAGGGGCAGGGGCGCTTCCTTTTCAACGACGGGCAATACGTGGTAGACCTGGCCAGCGACCAGTCGCTGTTGCTCTACAACCCCCAGTCAAACCTGCCGCTGCGCGTCGAACTGGCCCCGAAGAGCTGGTTGATTACCCTGGTCTTAAGCATCAGACACTTCCATGCCCTCTTTACCCGCGAAGCAGACTACATCCCCTTCTTAAGCCCCGAAAACCAGGACAAGAAATACTACCGGCACGACCCGGTAAACGCTTCGGTGGCCGTGGTGCTGAGCCAGCTTTGGAACGAGCATATGCACCCCTCGGTACGCTCCCTCTATTTCCGCGCCAAGGCCTACGAACTGCTCTCCCTGAGCTTTAACCGCACGGCCGACACCCAGGCCGAACAATGTCCGATTTTGGTAGACGAAGACCACCTGAGGCGCATTCGCCGGGCCAAAGACATTGTGCTGGAGCGCATGGCAGAGCCTCCCACCCTGGCCCAACTGGCTGAGGAAACCGGGTTGCCCCTGAAAAAGCTCAAGGAAGGGTTCAAGCAGATTTATGGCGATTCGGTCTACAGCTTCTTGTTCGACTACAAAATGGAAACCGCCCGCAAGATGCTTGAAAGTGGCCGGTTCAATGTGAACGAGGTGGGGCTGAAGGTGGGCTACAGCACGGCCAGTCATTTTATCGAGGCCTTCCGGAAAAAGTACAACACCACCCCCAAGAAATACCTGATGGCCCTGGCCCAGCAGGGTTCCTGATCTTTAATTGGCCGGTTGGGGCCGCACCACGATGATGCCCGTATTGCGTTTGATGCCCTTCAGGTAATCGGCCAGGGGTTGTTCGCTTATAACCACCTCCCCGACCGTGGAGGCGTGCAGCAGGTGGATGCGGCCGTCTTCGAGCCGCAGCGCAATGCCCGTATGGGTAACGTCGAGCCCGTCGATGTCGGTGGCCAGGGCAATGATGTCGCCGTCTTGAAGCAGGGCTTCGCGGGTAGCCACCTCTTCTTGCGGGAGTACGCAGATCGGCTTTTGAGAAAGCGCCTTCTCGGTCTGTTTGATCGCGGCAAAATTGGCGTCGGAGGCCAGCAGGGGGTACAGGTTGCGGTGGGTGCCCATAAAGTTGATTTCCTTCCAAAACGTGACCCCGTAGATCTGTTCCGTGATGTCGCGCACCAGCCCTTTGGCCTCATTGTCGCGAATCCATTCCGTGAAATAATGCAGGCGAGAGGGGTAACCGTCGAGCTTCCCGCGGCGGTAGCGCACCTGTTCCAACCCGTTTACATAAGCCCCCCAGGAGAGTCTCCCTTTCTGGGCCAACCGGCTAATTACCAGTACGTTTTCTACGTAGGTGGTGCAATCCAGACCCCGCAGGTTCACCACTATGCGCTCGTCGGGCCCGGCTTCAAGGGTCTGGGCCACATAGGGGGTGCCCAGAAAGGCCCGCCCCACCCGAATCATCATAGGGCCCATGGTGGTGTCGGGCTCTTCGCTTAGCCCGGCCGACAAGGCTTCAAACAGGGCCTTGTCGTGCTCGGTGGCACGCACGCGGCCCTGGGCCATAAGGCCCGAAAAGGCCAGAAAAAGGGCCAGGAAAATCCGAAAATTCATAGCAAGGCGTTTTCTCTCAAAGTTACAACCGAAATGCGGATAAAGGGAGCTTTGGCGTGTTATGATTTTGTGACTTGTTACCCCGCTAGGCCCCCGATATTGACAATGGCTATCGGCCCATTTGATTTTCCAGCCGGCCGGGCCGGGTGACTTTCGCCAGAAAAGGTATTTTTGCAGGGTTCTCAAACACCCGGCCTCAAAACCCACCCCCTATGAAAGGCGTATTGCTGGTAAACCTGGGCTCTCCCGACAGCCCCACTGCGAAAGACGTAAAACCCTACCTGGGCGAATTCCTGATGGACGAGCGCGTCATAGACACGCCAAAATGGCTCCGGACCTTTTTGGTCAAAGGCATTATCCTGAACACCCGCCCCAAAAAATCGGCCGCGGCCTACCAGAAGATCTGGTGGGAAGAAGGCTCGCCCCTGATCATCTTATCGGAGCGTTTCCGCGCCAAGGTGCAGGCCCACACCCAACTGCCCGTGGCATTGGGCATGCGCTACGGCACAGGCAGCATACGGGAAGGCCTGCACGAGCTGCAAGGGCAGGGCGTAACCGAGGTGCTCTTAGTGCCCCTCTACCCCCACTATGCCATGAGCTCGTACGAAACCGTGGTGGTCAAGGCCCTGGAAGACCAGGCGGCCCATTTCCCCGACATGAAACTCACCACCCTGCCGGCCTTTTCCAAGAACGCCGATTACATCAAAGTGCTTTCGGCCTCCATCGCCGAGGTATTGCAAGACTTCGAGTATGACCATGTGCTCTTCTCGTACCACGGCATCCCGGAGCGGCACATCCGCAAGTCTGACCCGACCAAGTTCCACTGCAAGCTCGACGGGCAGTGCTGCAGCACCAATTCGGTGGCCCACCACACCTGCTACCGCCACCAGTGTTACGATACCACCGAACGGGTATGCCAGGAGCTCAACCTCCCGGCCGGGAAGGTGAGCACCTCGTTCCAGAGTCGCCTGGGCGGCGACCCCTGGCTGAAACCCTATACCGATTTTGAACTGGAGCGCCTCCCCAGGGAAGGCGTAAAGCGCCTGGCGGTAATTACCCCGGCCTTTGTGAGCGACTGCCTGGAAACCCTCGAAGAAATCGCCATGGAGGGGCAGGAAGAGTTCCTGCACGCCGGGGGCGAGGCCTTCGTGCATATTCCCTGCCTGAATGACCGGGAAGACTGGGCCATGCTGATGGCCCGGTGGATTAATGATTGGTCGCTGAGCGGGGCATTGCCTACCTAGCGCCGCTTGTCGCATTTTGGCTCGTTGCCCCTGCGGTGCAACTCCCCCTTTATTTGTTCATTTTCTTTGCTCG
>JBNKGM010000072.1:0-15472 GCA_050289825.1 Robiginitalea sp. | reverse complement strand
GGTTTAGGTTTAGGTCTTCCGCCTTTTTGGCGGCGAGACCTAAACCCTTTTATACAAAGTATATAAAGTAATATACGGCCCCCCGAAGTATTCACGAAAAATATTGTCCATAGATGGCCACACAGAGAACTGAAAGAATAAGCTTTGCCTCCGCCAAGAATATTCCGGACTACCCGGATTTCCTGGATATTCAGATCAAGTCGTTTCAGGATTTTTTCCAGCTAGAGACCAAGTCTGACGAAAGGGCCAACGAGGGGTTGTACAACACCTTCATGGAGAACTTTCCCATTACGGATACCCGGAACCAGTTTGTGCTGGAGTTCCTGGATTACTTCATCGATCCTCCCCGGTATTCCATACAGGAATGTATTGAGCGCGGGCTTACTTACAGTGTGCCGCTGAAGGCACGCCTTAAATTGTACTGCACCGATCCGGAGCACGAAGATTTTGAGACCATCGTGCAGGACGTTTACCTGGGGACCATCCCCTACATGACCCCCAGCGGGACTTTCGTGATCAATGGGGCCGAGCGCGTGGTTGTTTCCCAGCTGCACCGTTCCCCCGGGGTGTTCTTCGGACAGTCTTTCCACGCCAACGGCACCAAGTTGTATTCGGCCCGGGTAATCCCGTTCAAGGGGTCTTGGATCGAATTCGCCACCGACATCAACAGCGTGATGTACGCCTACATCGACCGGAAGAAAAAATTGCCGGTTACCACGCTGTTCCGCGCCATCGGCTTTGAGCGCGACAAAGACATTCTGGAGATTTTCGACCTCTCTGAAGAGGTCAAGGTTTCCAAGGCAGGCCTCAAGAAGGTGCTGGGCCGCAAGCTGGCTGCCCGGGTGCTGAACACCTGGCACGAAGACTTCGTGGACGAAGATACCGGCGAGGTGGTTTCCATCGAGCGGAACGAGATCGTGCTTGACCGCGACACCCTGCTGGAGAAGGAACACCTCGACCTGATTCTGGAGGCCGATGTGAAGACCATCCTCCTGCACAAAGAGAACAACGCCCAGAGCGATTACGCCATTATCCACAACACGCTTCAGAAAGACCCGACCAACTCGGAGAAAGAGGCCGTGGAACATATCTACCGCCAACTGCGGAACGCCGAACCGCCCGATGAAGAGACCGCCCGCGGCATCATCGACAAGCTGTTCTTCTCAGACCAGCGCTACAACCTCGGCGAGGTGGGCCGCTACCGGATGAATAAGAAACTGGGGCTCGATATCGGCATGGATAAGCAGGTGCTTACCAAGGAAGATATCATCACCATCATCAAATACCTGATTGAGCTGATCAACTCCAAGGCCGAGATCGACGATATCGACCACCTGTCAAACCGCCGTGTAAGAACGGTTGGGGAGCAGCTCTCTGCCCAGTTCGGCGTGGGGCTTGCCCGTATGGCCCGCACCATCCGTGAGAGGATGAACGTGCGCGACAACGAGGTGTTTACCCCCATCGACCTGATCAACGCCAAGACCCTGTCTTCGGTGATCAACTCGTTCTTCGGCACCAACCAGCTCTCCCAGTTCATGGACCAGACCAACCCGCTGGCCGAGATTACCCACAAACGGCGTCTGTCGGCCCTCGGGCCAGGCGGTCTGTCGCGCGAGCGGGCCGGGTTCGAGGTACGTGACGTACACTATACCCACTATGGAAGGCTCTGCCCGATCGAGACCCCTGAAGGTCCGAACATCGGTCTGATCTCTTCCCTGTCTGTGTTTGCCAAGGTCAACAGCATGGGCTT
The DNA here is from genome assembly GCA_050289825.1 of Robiginitalea sp. Lineage (GTDB taxonomy): Bacteria > Bacteroidota > Bacteroidia > Flavobacteriales > Flavobacteriaceae > Robiginitalea. The sequence goes on along the minus strand of JBNKGM010000072.1, from coordinate 13,722 downwards.
TTTGGAAACCCCCTACCGCAAGGTAGAGAACGGGAAGGTAGACCTGAGCGATTACCGTTTTCTGAGCGCCGAAGAGGAAGAAGGCATGAAAATTGCCCAGGCCAACATCCCGCTCAAAAATGACGGCACCATCGATACCGACAAGGTAATTGCCCGCGAGGAAGGCGACTTCCCGCTCACCGACCCGAAGGATGTGAACTACACCGACGTGGCGCCGAACCAGATTGCCTCCATCTCGGCTTCCCTCATCCCGTTCCTGGAGCACGACGATGCGAACCGGGCACTCATGGGGTCGAACATGATGCGGCAGGCCGTACCCCTGCTCAAACCAGACTCGCCCATTGTGGGAACCGGTTTGGAGCGTCAGGTAGCCACCGATTCGCGTGTGCTGATCAACGCCGAAGGCGACGGAGTGGTCGAATCGGTTGACGCCCAGCGCATCGTGATCAAGTACGAGCGCAGCGACGAGCAGCGCCTGGTGAGCTTTGAAGACGACGCCAAGACGTATGAACTTGTGAAATTCCGCAAGACCAACCAGGGAACCAGCATCAACCTGAAGCCGATTGTCCGCAAGGGCGACAAGGTGAAGCGAGGGCAGGTGCTCTGCGAGGGCTACGCCACCGAAAGCGGGGAACTGGCCCTGGGCCGGAACCTGCAGGTAGCCTTTATGCCCTGGAAGGGGTACAACTTCGAGGATGCCATCGTGATCTCTGAAAAAGTGGTACGCGAAGACATTTTCACCTCCATCCACATCGACGAATACGCACTCGAAGTGCGCGATACCAAACTGGGAGCTGAGGAGCTCACCAACGATATCCCGAACGTTTCGGAAGAAGCTACCAAAGACCTGGATGAATACGGTATGATCCGCATCGGGGCCGAGGTGAAACCGGGCGACATCCTGATCGGGAAGATTACGCCCAAGGGCGAGTCTGACCCGACTCCGGAAGAAAAACTGCTCCGGGCCATCTTCGGCGACAAGGCCGGCGATGTGAAGGACGCTTCCCTGAAAGCACCGCCTTCCCTGAACGGGGTGGTTATCGACAAGAAGCTTTTCTCGCGTTCAATCAAAGACAAGCGCAAGCGTTCTGAAGACAAGGAGGCCATCTCCAAGCTCGAACTGGAATACGAAGTAAAATTCCAACAGCTCAAAGACGTGCTGGTCGACAAGCTATTCCAGCTGGTGAACGGGAAAACCTCGCAAGGGGTTATGAACGACCTGGGCGAAGAGGTGCTGCCGAAGGGCAAGAAGTACACCCTGAAGATGCTCAATGCAGTTGACGATTTCGCGCACCTGGTGGGCGGAAGCTGGACTACCGACACCCAGACCAATACCATGGTGGCCGACCTGCTGCACAACTACAAGATCAAGCTGAACGATATGCAGGGGAACCTGCGCCGCGATAAGTTCACCATTTCGGTGGGAGACGAACTGCCCGCGGGCATCATGAAGCTGGCCAAGGTGTACATCGCCAAGAAGCGCAAGCTGAAGGTGGGCGACAAGATGGCCGGACGTCACGGAAACAAAGGGATCGTGGCCCGCATCGTGCGCCAGGAAGACATGCCTTTCCTGGAAGACGGCACCCCTGTGGATATCGTGCTCAACCCGCTGGGGGTACCCTCGCGGATGAACATTGGCCAGATCTACGAAACGGTGCTGGGCTGGGCCGGGCAAAAGCTCGGCAAAAAATACGCCACCCCGATTTTCGACGGGGCCACCATCCAGCAGATCGACGCTCTCACCGAGGAGGCCGGCATTCCGCAGTACGGGCACACCTATCTCTACGATGGGGGTACCGGGGAGCGGTTCCACCAGGCAGCCACGGTAGGGGTGATCTACATGCTGAAACTGGGCCACATGGTCGACGACAAGATGCACGCCCGTTCCATTGGGCCGTACTCCCTCATTACCCAGCAGCCGTTGGGTGGTAAGGCGCAGTTCGGAGGGCAGCGTTTCGGGGAAATGGAGGTCTGGGCCCTCGAGGCCTACGGCGCTTCGGCTACCCTGCGCGAGATTCTGACCGTGAAGTCTGACGACGTGATCGGCCGTGCCAAGACGTACGAATCGATCGTGAAGGGCGAAACCATGCCTGAACCCGGCCTGCCGGAATCTTTCAACGTGCTGATGCACGAGCTCAAGGGATTGGGTCTCGACATCCGCCTGGAGGAATAAGCTTAAACACCACACCACTAATTTAAGTACCATACTGTAATGGCTCGACTTAAGGATAATACACAAGTCAAGAGGTTCAACAAGATTTCTATCGGCCTGGCCTCCCCGGAAGCGATTCTGGCGGAGTCAAGGGGGGAGGTCTTGAAACCTGAAACCATCAATTACCGCACGCACAAGCCCGAGCGCGACGGTCTGTTCTGCGAGCGGATCTTCGGCCCGGTAAAGGATTACGAATGTGCCTGCGGGAAATACAAGCGCATCCGCTACCGCGGCATCGTGTGCGACCGCTGCGGGGTAGAGGTAACCGAGAAAAAGGTACGCCGCGACCGGGTGGGCCACATCAACCTGGTGGTGCCCGTGGCACACATCTGGTATTTCCGTTCCCTGCCCAACAAAATTGGCTACCTGCTGGGGCTGCCCTCCAAGAAGCTCGACATGATCATCTACTACGAGCGGTATGTGGTAATCCAGCCGGGCCTGGCCAAGGGACCCGACGGGGAGGAACTCAGCCAACTCGATTTCCTCACCGAAGAGGAATACCTGAACATTCTGGAAACGCTGCCGCCCGAGAACCAGTATCTGGAAGAAAGCGACCCCAATAAGTTCATCGCCAAGATGGGGGCCGAATGCCTTATCGACCTGCTCTCGCGCCTGAACCTGAAGGAGCTCTCTTACGAGCTGCGCGACAAAGCCCATACCGAGACCTCCAAACAACGCAAAACCGAGGCCCTGAAGCGCCTGCAGGTGGTAGAGGCCTTCCGCGAGTCTATGGACAACCGCGAGAACAACCCGGAGTGGATGATCATGAAGGTGATCCCCGTTATCCCGCCCGAGCTGCGCCCGCTGGTGCCGCTCGACGGTGGGCGTTTCGCCACTTCCGACCTGAACGACCTGTACCGCCGGGTGATTATCCGCAACAACCGCCTCAAGCGGCTGATGGAGATCAAGGCCCCGGAGGTGATATTGCGCAACGAGAAACGGATGCTTCAGGAAGCCGTAGACTCCCTCTTCGACAACACCCGCAAGGCTTCGGCCGTCAAGACCGAATCGAACCGGCCCCTGAAATCGCTCTCTGACTCCCTGAAAGGGAAACAGGGGCGTTTCCGCCAGAACCTGCTCGGGAAACGGGTAGATTACTCGGCCCGTTCGGTAATTGTCGTAGGGCCCGAAATGAAACTGTACGAGTGCGGTCTGCCGAAAGACATGGCTGCCGAACTGTACAAACCGTTCGTGATCCGCAAGCTCATCGAGCGCGGCATTGTCAAGACCGTGAAATCGGCCAAAAAGATCATCGACAAGAAAGAACCGGTGGTATGGGATATTTTGGAGAACGTGTTGAAAGGGCACCCTGTGCTCCTCAACCGGGCCCCCACCCTGCACCGTCTGGGTATACAGGCCTTCCAACCCCGCCTGATCGAGGGCAAGGCTATTCGCCTGCACCCGCTGGTATGTACCGCCTTCAACGCCGACTTTGACGGAGACCAGATGGCTGTGCACCTGCCGCTGGGGCCTGAGGCCATTTTGGAAGCCCAGCTGCTCATGCTGGCCTCCCACAACATTTTGAACCCCGCAAACGGGTCGCCCATTACCGTACCTTCTCAAGACATGGTACTGGGGCTGTATTACATGACCAAGGAACGCCGCTCTACCAAAGAGGTGCCCGTTATCGGGGAAGGGCTGACCTTCTACAGCCCCGAGGAAGTGGAGATTGCCTATAACGAAGGCCGGGTGAACCTGAACGCCGTAATCAAAGTGCGGGCGAAAGACCTGGACGAAAACGGCGAGCTGGTGAGCAAGATCATCGAAACCACGGTGGGAAGGGTATTGTTCAACTCCGTGGTACCCGTACAGGCAGGCTTCATCAACGAGGTGCTGAACAAGAAGTCGCTCCGCGACATCATCGGCCGCATCTTGTCGATCACTGATGTGCCGACCACCTCTGAGTTCCTGGACAAGATCAAGACCATGGGATACGAATTCGCATTCAAGGGCGGATTGTCGTTCTCGCTGGGGGATATCATTATCCCCAAGGAGAAACACGACATGATCGCCGATGCGAACGAGCAGGTAGACGGCATCATGATGAACTACAACATGGGTCTTATTACCAACAACGAGCGGTATAACCAGGTAATCGACGTTTGGACCACCACCAACGCCCTGCTCACCGAGCTGGCGATGAAGCGGATCCGCGAAGACCAGCAGGGATTCAACTCGGTGTACATGATGCTCGATTCAGGGGCACGGGGCTCGAAGGAGCAGATCCGCCAGCTTACCGGGATGCGGGGTCTTATGGCCAAGCCGAAGAAATCCACGGCCGGAGGGGGCGAGATTATCGAAAACCCCATCCTCTCGAACTTTAAGGAAGGACTCTCCATTCTCGAATACTTTATCTCTACCCACGGCGCCCGGAAAGGTCTGGCCGATACGGCCCTTAAGACGGCCGATGCCGGTTACCTGACCCGTCGTCTGGTAGACGTTTCTCAGGACGTGATCATCAACATCGAGGATTGCGGCACCCTGAGGGGCGTTGAGGTGGAAGCCCTCCGCAAGAACGAGGAAGTAGTGGAAACCCTCGGGGAGCGCATCCTCGGACGGGTATCCCTGCACGACGTATTCAACCCGCTTACCGGCGACCAACTGCTGCGGGCCGGAACTGAAATCATGGAGGCCGACATCCAGAAGATCGAGGCTTCCCCCATCGATAAGGTGGAGGTGCGCTCGGCACTTACCTGTGAGGCTGCTCAGGGTATTTGCGCCAAGTGTTACGGCCGCAACCTGGCTACCAATAAAATGGTACAGCGGGGCGAGGCTGTCGGTGTAGTTGCCGCCCAGTCCATCGGGGAACCCGGAACCCAGCTTACCCTGCGGACCTTCCACGTGGGAGGTATTGCGGGGAACATCTCAGAAGAGAGCAAGCTGGAGGCCAAATTCGACGGTGTAGCCGAAATCGAAGACCTGCGCGCCGTTTCGGCCCAGGATGCCGAAGGCAAAAAAGTAGATGTGGTTATTTCCCGGACCTCCGAGATCAAGATCGTGGATGCCAAATCGGGTATTACCCTGAGCACCAACAACATTCCTTACGGATCGCAGCTGTTCGTCAAAAACGGCGCCAAGATCAAGCGGGGTGACGTGATTTGCTCGTGGGACCCCTACAACGGGGTAATCGTCTCTGAGTTTACCGGGCAAATTGCCTACGAGAACATCGAACAGGGCATGACCTACCAGGTAGAGATCGACGAACAGACCGGGTTCCAGGAAAAAGTAATTTCCGAATCGCGTAACAAACGACTGATCCCGACCCTGCATATCCAGAACACCAAGGGAGAAATTTTGCGCTCGTACAACCTGCCGGTGGGCTCCCACCTGATGGTCGACAACGGCGAGAAGATCTCCGAAGGTAAAATCCTGGTTAAGATCCCGAGAAAATCGGCCAAGGCCGGGGATATTACCGGTGGTCTGCCGCGTGTAACCGAACTCTTCGAGGCCCGGAACCCCTCCAACCCGGCGGTGGTAACCGAGATCGACGGGGTGGTTTCTTTCGGCAAGATCAAACGGGGCAACCGGGAGATCATTATCGAGTCCAAAACAGGCGAGCAGAAGAAATACCTGGTCAAACTCAGCAACCAGATTCTGGTGCAGGAGAACGACTACGTTCGCGCCGGTATGGCCCTGTCTGACGGTTCCATTACCCCGGAAGACATCCTGGCCATCAAAGGCCCGTCTGCCGTGCAGCAGTACCTGGTAAACGAAGTACAGGAAGTGTACCGCCTCCAGGGGGTTAAGATCAACGACAAGCACTTCGAGGTGGTTGTTCGCCAGATGATGCGCAAGGTACAGATTGAAGATCCGGGAGATACCATCTTCCTGGAAGGCCAACTGGTGCACAAAGACGACTTCATCAAGGAGAACGACGAGATATTCGGCAAGAAGGTGGTAACCGATGCCGGTGACTCTGAGAACCTTAAGCGTGGTCAGATCGTGACCGTTCGCGAACTGCGCGACGAGAACTCCATTCTGAAGCGTACCGACAAGACCCTTGCACAGGCCCGCGATGCGGTGGCGGCTACGGCCACCCCCATCCTCCAGGGTATCACCCGCGCCTCCCTGCAGACCAAATCGTTCATCTCTGCGGCTTCCTTCCAGGAAACCACCAAAGTACTGAACGAGGCGGCTGTAAGCGGCAAGGTAGACGACCTGGAAGGCCTGAAGGAGAATGTGATCGTCGGTCACAAGATTCCAGCCGGTACCGGTATGCGCGACTACGACAGCATCATTGTCGGCTCCAAAGAGGAGTACGATGAGATCATGGCGCGCAAGGAAGAATTGAAATTCTAATTCGTATTGAAAACCCCGGCTTCTGGCCGGGGTTTTTTAATTCACAGCATCATGTCAGATACTCCCGAAAAACCCCAGCAGAAACAGATCAACATCGAACTGGACGAGAAGACGGCCGAAGGCACCTACTCAAACCTGGCCATCATCAACCATTCGGTTTCTGAATTCGTGATCGATTTTATCAGCATCATGCCCGGCCGGCCCAAGGCCAAGGTGCAGAGCCGCATCATCCTCACCCCCCAGCACGCCAAGAAATTCCTCAAGGCCCTGAGTGAGAATGTGCAGCGGTTCGAACAGGCGCATGGTAACATAAAAGACTACGACCAGCCACCCATTCCCCTGAATTTCGGGCCTACCGGAGAGGCTTAAATCAAAGACCGCGCTGAAAGGCGCGGTTTTTTTATCGGCAGTTGGCAGGGGCCGTTCGCAGGATCAATCGGATACCTGCCTCTGGGACGCCACGAAATATACTCCCGTAATATTTGTGTGATAAGTTAAATATATCTAACTTTATGTTAGAAAAATATAACATTTAGTATCATGAAAAAGACACAAACAATGCTGATTCTCGTCCTGGCCGGGGCTGTTACTTTTTCCATGGGCTTGTGGTTTTATGCCAAGCGGGAACCTTTGTCTGTAACGGAGTATGTCGTGGCTGCCCTGGTACTTTTAGTGGTGGTCTTCAGCGTGATAGTGGGCAGAAAGCGCATTCGGGACGAGAAGCGCGGCCTGCCGGCCGAGGATGAGCTGAGCAAGGATATCAGGCGCCGGGCGGCGGCTAATGCCTTTATGTGGTCGTTTTACCTCTGGACCCTGATCACAATCTTTACGATAGATTCCGACATCCGGCCCGAACTCCCCCTGGAAGCCGGGCTGCTCGGTATGGCGGTCCTGTTCGTCGCTTTCTGGGCTTATTATTCAAAAACCGGAACCCGTGATGCAGACACGGATTAAGGAACTCCGTGCCCGGGACGGCCTTACCCAGGAAGAGCTGGCCCGCAGGGTCAATGTTCGTAGGGAAACCATCGTCTTCCTGGAAAAGGGAAAATACAACCCCTCCCTGCAATTGGCTCATGACATTGCGAAGGTGTTCGGGATGTCCATAGAGGAGGTTTTCACCCTGTAGAATACCCAACGGGGGACACACTCCCGCACCGGGGCTGTCCGGAGGGTAAAACCCCTAACCCGGCCGCGGGTTGCAAGTTATTCTGCATTCCAGCAAGCGCCTTTCATTTGCGCCGTTTGGCCCCCCCCAACCCCCGGGAACAAGATACCAGATCCCCCTGCATCTTCCAATCAATATCCTGTACAACCAACCTCCCAAAACCGTATACTTGCGGCAAAAATTCCTACCACAATGAAAGGAATCTTCACCATCGTTTTGCTGCTATTCAGCAATGCCTTTATGACCCTGGCCTGGTACGGCCACCTGAAATTTGCCGAATGGAAGTGGTTCAATAAGCTTGGCTTGCTGGCGGTTATCCTGATCAGTTGGGGCATTGCACTCTTCGAATACCTCTTCCAGGTGCCGGCCAACAAGCTGGGCTACAACGGCAATGGCGGGCCCTATAGCCTGGTTGAGCTCAAGGTGCTGCAAGAAGTGATTACCCTGGTGGTATTTGCCCTGTTTACCGTACTCTTCTTCAAAACGGAAACCCTGCGCCCGAATCACGGCATAGCCGCCGTTTTTTTGGTGCTGGCCGTGTATTTCGTCTTTAAGAAATAGGCCCCTCAGCACTCTTTTCAGCGGGCCGGGGGGGAGACATGCATAGTACCAGCCCCTTGGCACGGCATTAAATTTCTCAAAACGCTTAACCGGAAAGTGCGGTGCTTCAGGCAGGCACAAGGCACCATCTTACGACTATCCGACCATTCCCCAGAAAGTTGCGGGCATTGGAAAACGGATCAAGCATTTCATCGGTTTTAGATGGAGCGACGTAACCTTTTCGGCACCTGGCCCGTCCAATAGGCCAATCAATCAAACAAACGACATGTTTCTCAATACTTCTGAAAACCGATTGCGGTCGGGCTGGCGGATTTTACTCTTCCTTATCCTGTTCTGGTCTCTGGCCATAACCGTATTATTGGTGAAACCCCTCTTTGGAGAAATTACCAGGAGGGAATTTGTGACTTACTACAGTCCTGTAATAGTTGGGATTCTTGCCCTGGTTGCAACAGTCTCCGTATTCCTGGCCCGCAGATACCTGGACAAGCGAAGCTTTGTTTCCCTCGGCCTCGGCGGGGGGGGCAAGGCGTGGCGTGACGGCCTCTTCGGGTTTGGCCTGAGCGGTGCCATGGCAGCGATCTTTCTGCTGATGAACCTGGGATTAGGGCTCTTGGAAATCCAGTCGGCGGGAACGGCATTCGGCAGTGCTTCACAAAGCGCACTGAATACCTACGGGCCGTTATTGCAATCCTTCGGATGGGGTGCACTGGGAATTCTTTTTCTGGAGCACCTGCTGGTGGGCTATTGGGAAGAACTGGTTTTTCGGGGCTATTTATTCCGGAATATGACGGAAGGAATGGGTCTTCGTCTTTCCATAGCCATTTCTTGCCTTGTATATGGCCTTATACACGTCGCCAACCCGAATGCCGGATTGCTTTCAACGGGAATAATCGTCCTTTTCGGTTTTTTAAGAATTTACGGGCTGCTGCTCACCCGGTATTTGTGGCTCTCGATAGGCATGCACATCGGATGGAACTTTTTTCAGGGTCCCGTATTCGGATTCGGCGCAAGCGGGCACCGTAAACCCAGCCTGCTTGAGCTGAACATCAAGGGTCCTGAATACCTGACTGGCGGAGCTTTTGGGCCTGAAGGCAGTGTGCTGATTATCCCCGTACTGATACTGGCCCTGCTGTCTATGCGCTGGTGGGCCGGTCGGGAATCAAAACCTTCATCCATATCCCTTGCCTGACGGGAATGGGATGCTCCCGTATAGCCTGATACCTGCTTATTTGCCCTTTTTTTCCCACACCTGGATCAGGCCGAAATCGATGCCCAGCCCCAAGCCGGTCCCCACGGCATACATCAGCAGGTCAAGCGGGTCAGCGGTGCTGCCAAACAGGGGTATGCCCTTAAATTGCAGTATTTCAACGGCCAGGCCAATGCCAAAGGTACCCAGGGCGCCCAGTAACCTGCTTTTGCCAAGGGGGTATTCCTTGCGCAGGGCAACTTGCGAGAGCAGGTACACGTCCATAGGCAGCAGCAGGTCCATCAGGTACCCGGTCACAAAAGGCCGTAACGGGCCCTGGTAGTGGGGGCCAATCACAACGTGCAGCCCCCCGATGAGCAGCGACACCGCCACGATAAATACCAGGCTTCTCGGGTTTTTCATACGGTGTGATGCCTTTCGTGCCGGAACTTCCGGCAGGGTTTATGAAGCTTCCGTCTGCCGACTATTCAAACTCCGAGGTGAAATGCAATTTCACCCCGGGATATTTGTCGCGGGTCATTTGCAGGGAGAAAGCCGAGTCGGCCAGGAATACCAGCTGCCCGCGTTTGTCGGTAGCCAGGAATTTTTGTTTTACGCGTAAAAAGTCTTGGTATTCAGGGCTTTTCGGGTCTTCGGGCTCTACCCAGCAGGCCCGGTGCACCGGGAAGGGCTCGTAGGTGCATTTGGCCCCGTACTCGTGCTCGAGCCGGTACTGGATTACCTCGTACTGCAGGGCACCCACCGTACCGATTACCTTGCGCCCGTTGAGCTCCAGGGTAAAAAGCTGGGCCACCCCTTCGTCCATAAGCTGGTCTATACCCTTGGCCAATTGCTTGGCCTTCATGGGGTCGGCATTGTTGATGTAGCGGAAGTGCTCGGGCGAGAACGAGGGAATTCCTTTGTAATGAAGTATTTCGCCTTCGGTAAGGGTGTCGCCGATCTTGAAGTTGCCCGTATCGTGCAATCCGACGATGTCGCCCGGGAAAGACTGGTCGATCACCTCTTTTTTCTCGGCAAAGAAGGCATTCGGGCTCGAAAATTTGAGCGGTTTGTTCAGGCGGACGTGCAGGTAGGGTTTGTTCCGCTCAAAGGTCCCCGAAACGATTTTCACGAAGGCCAGGCGGTCGCGGTGTTTGGGGTCCATATTGGCGTGGATCTTGAACACAAACCCGGTCATCTGGGTTTCAGCAGGTTCTACCAAACGCTCCTCGGCCATTTTGGGGCGGGGCGGGGGGGCAATCTGCACGAAGCAGTCGAGCAGCTCTCGCACCCCGAAGTTGTTAAGGGCCGAACCGAAGAAGACGGGTTGCAGGTGGCCCTGCAGGTAGGCCTGCCGGTCGAAGGCGGGGTACACCCCTTCGACCAATTCCAGGTTGTCGCGCAGGGTTTGGGCCGCAGGGGGCCCAATCAGTTTTTCAAGCTGTGGGTTCGCCAGGTCGTCGAACGAGATGGTCTCTTCCAGCTTTTTCTTGCTGGAGCCGCTGAAGAGGTTGATATTCTTCTCGTACAGGTTGTAAATGCCCTTGAAATCGTAGCCCATCCCGATGGGGAAGCTCAGGGGGGTAACCGTTAGGCCGAGCTTTTGTTCCACCTCGTCGAGCAGGTCAAAGGCGTCGCGCCCCTCCCTGTCGAGCTTGTTGATAAAAACGATCATGGGGATGTTGCGCATACGGCATACCTCCACCAGTTTCTCGGTTTGTTCTTCCACCCCTTTGGCCACGTCGATCACTACAATTACGCTGTCTACAGCGGTAAGGGTGCGAAAGGTGTCTTCGGCGAAATCTTTGTGGCCTGGAGTATCCAGGATGTTGATTTTGTGGTTTTTATAATGAAAGGCCAACACGGAGGTAGCCACGGAAATACCCCGCTGCCGCTCGATTTCCATGAAGTCGCTGGTAGCCCCCTTCTTGATTTTGTTGCTTTTGACCGCCCCGGCCTCTTGTATGGCGCCTCCGAAGAGGAGCAATTTTTCGGTCAGGGTTGTCTTTCCGGCATCGGGGTGCGAGATAATGCCGAAGGTCCGGCGCCGGGCAATTTCTTGTTTGAATGTCACGCGGGAATAAAATTTGTGCAAAAATACCAAAAACCGGGCTTTCTTCCAGCAAAACGAGGCGGTATTCCGAAAGGGGCGCTTGGGCAGGTTCTCAGGAAGCGGGCCCGATCGATGAACGGTGCCCAAACCGGGATTTCGTGAAAATCCACCCTTTTTTCAACGGCGTTTGCGGCCCTGTATACCGGGGTTTAATCGCCTGAAAACCTGCATTTGAACGAATAAAAAAGCGCTTGAAGGAGGAAACCAAAATTTGGCCGGATCGCCGATGGATACTCCCAAATTTAAGGCTATCTTGCACAGGTATTAGGTCGTCCCCAAATCGACTTTGCACGCTTACTTTATTATGCCATGGTGACGCGTTTTAGACTAAACGATCACGTATGGACAACCTTTACCCGCACCCCACATTCCCGAAGCACTTTGGTCTTCTGGCTTTTGTGCTAGGTACGCTCTGCCTGGCCCCGGCAGCGGTTTTTCCGGCTGCGCCGGCCACCCGGGTTGAAATGCCGAATCCCGACACGGATGGTGACGGCATTCCCGACAACGTCGACATAGATGACGATAACGACGGTATTATCGACAGCCGCGAAGATGCCAATTTAGACGGCGACAACCAATGCCATACCTCCCCGACCGATACCGACAGGGACGGTGTGCCAGACTACCTCGATATCGACTCCGACAACGACGGCATCATCGATAACATTGAGGCCCAGTCAGACCATGCCTATGTGGCCCCTTCCGGAATTGACTCCGATGGCAATGGCCTGGATGACGCTTATGAAACCACCCCGGGAAGCTGCGGGGGATTGATACCTGTAGATACGGACTTAGACGGCATACCTGATTTCCGTGATATTGATTCAGACGCAGACGGCATCCATGACAACCTGGAGGCCCAGCCCACTGCCGGATTCATACATAGCACCCGGATTGATACCGACCACAACGGGCTCGACGATGCATACGAAGATTATCCCGGGGAGGGCAGCGGCCTGTCCCCGAAGGAAACCGACGGCGATGGACAAACCGATTTTCGGGATATCGATTCTGACAACGACGGGATTATCGACAATATTGAAGTTCAGGACTACCTTAATTATTTCGCGCCCAGTGGGATTGATTCGAACCGCGACGGTCTGGACGACCAGTATGATACAGACGATCTCTGCGGGTGCCAGCCGGTAGATTCCGACAGGGACGGCAAGCCCGATTTTCGCGACATCGACTCCGATAACGACGGTATTCCCGACAACGTGGAAGGCCAGTCAACAGCTGGTTATGTGCCCCCTAGCGGTTCGGACAGCGACCGCGACGGGCTCGACGATGTGTATGAAGGCTCCGGGAATGAGGGCATCACCCCCGAGAACACCGACGGGACCGACGCCCCCGACTACCTTGATGACGATACCGACAACGACTTGGTGGCCGACAACAATGAGGGCAACGACTTTAACTACGACGGGCAGCCCGACTGGACCTTTACCGGCACCGACACCGACCACGACGGACTGGACGACGGGTATGAGGGCTCGGATGTAAACGATGGCTTTGACGTAAACGACGAAATCGAAAACCCGGCAACCGACCTGCCTGATACCGACGGCACCGAAGATGTTAATTACCGCGACATTGATGACGACGGGGATGGCTTTCCCACCCCCGACGAGGACGTGGACGGAGACGGCGACCCGACTAACGACGATACCGATGACGACGGCACTCCCGACTATTTGGATCCGGATTGCCCGGGGGGTGCCCCCCAGGCCGTAGATGACCTGGCTACTGTGGAGTCCAACACCCAAGCGGTCATCGATGTGCTCGACAATGACCAGAACGTACCCACAAGTGGAACCCTGACGGTGACTGACCCGGCCAGCGGCACGGTTACGGTGAACGACAACGGCACGCCCGGCGACCCGAGCGACGATACGGTTACTTACATCCCCGACCCGGACTTTATAGGGGAAGACAGCTTTGACTACACCCTCTGCGACAACTTGGGCCGCTGCGACACGGCTACCGTTACGGTAAACGTTGTTGAACAGGGCACCCTGCCGCAGGCCGAAGACGATTTGGCCGCCACCGAGGTGAATACCCCGGTCGACATCGACGTGCTGGCCAACGATTCGAACGTGCCCACCGAAGGCACCCTTTCGGTGACCGACCCGGCCAGTGGCACGGCTAGTGTAAACGACAACGGCACGCCCGGCGACCCGAGCGAC
>JBNKGM010000071.1:0-15690 GCA_050289825.1 Robiginitalea sp. | reverse complement strand
CGAACCATGAAAAAGACCAACCGCAACATCCTGCCCCGGAAAGCCTTTTTGAAACGGGTACTCCGCTATACCTTCTTCTCGGTTTCCCTGTTGGTGGTTTCCCTGCTTATAGGCACAACCGGATATCACTACCTGGCCGGCCTGGGCTGGCTCGACAGCTTCTACAACGCCTCCATGATCCTTACCGGCATGGGGCCCGTGAATGTGCTTACCGAGTCAACTGCCAAGCTTTTTTCGGCGTTCTACGCCCTTTTCAGCGGGGTGATTTTTCTCTCTACCGTGGCAGTTTTCTTTGCACCCTTTGCCCACCGGCTGATGCACCTGCTACACGTAGACCCCGAAGAAAACCCGTAAGTGCCCAAAAAATCTGCATTTTACCACGGGCGCCGGATACACGGCATTTTTTGGTATTTTGGCCAGGCGGCCCGCCAAAGGGCTGGTTAAACCGATCGTTCCCATGAAAAAACTCATCCTGGGCCTGCTGGGCCTGCTCGTACTCCTCGCCGTGGTTCTGCTGTTCAATACCTTTACCCTGAAAAGCAAACAGGTTTCGGCCGAGCCGGCTGCCCTGGTGAGCGTACCCGATTCGGCCTACGAGCACCTGGCCGGGGCCATCCGCTTTCCCACCATCTCGTACAGCGAAGACGCCGTACCCGATTCGACGGCCTTCTATGGTTTTCACCATTACCTGGAGCGTACCTTCCCCCTGGTGCACAGCAACCTCACCAAAACGTTGATAAATGGCTACAGCCTGCTGTTCACCTGGCAGGGGAGCGACCCAGCCAAAAAGCCGGTCATTTTCTTGTCGCACCAGGATGTGGTACCCGTAGACCAGCCCAGCCTCGACCGGTGGGAAGCCGGGCCATTTGAGGGGGTCGTTACCGATACGGAAATAATCGGCCGGGGTTCCCTTGACGACAAGAGCTCCCTGGTTGCCGTGCTGGAGAGTGTGGAGCGGTTGCTTTCTGAAGGCTTTAAACCGTCGCGGACCTACTACCTGGCCTTCGGGCACGACGAAGAGGTAGGCGGGGGCAACGGGGCAGTTAAAATTGCGGAATACCTCAAGGGCATGGGCGTTCAAGCGCTGATGACCCTGGACGAGGGCGGATATATAGCCGAAGGGCTGGTGCCCGGGGTAGACCAGCCCGTGGCCTTCATCAACCTGGCCGAAAAAGGCTTTGCCTCGTTTCGCCTGATCGTGGAAACCCACGGGGGGCACAGTTCCAACCCGCCCCGGGAAAATACCATCGGCATGCTGGCACAGGCCATCGTAGACCTGGAAAACAACCAGCTCCCCTACAAGCTGGTGAAGCCCATCGACTACCAGCTTGAATACCTGGGGCCCGAGCTCCCCTTTACCCAGCGCGTGGCTTTCGCCAACCCGTGGCTGTTCAAAAAGCCCATTCTGGAAGGGATGAATGCCCATACCACCACCGCCCCGACCATTATCGGGGGCGGGGTGAAGAACAACGTGATCCCCACCGTGGCCGAGGCCACCGTGAATTTCCGGATCTTGCCGGGCGAAACTATTGAGTCGGTACAGGAACACATCAGGCAGACCATCCACGAAAGCATCCGCATCGAGCCGGTGGGCTTCCTGACTAACCCTTCCCCGGTCTCCTCGGTTGATTCGGAAGGCTTCCGGGTGCTTCAACAAACCATCCGCTCCCTTTTCCCCAATACCGTAGTGGTGCCGGGCCTGGTGGGCGGGGGAACCGACGCACGCAACTTCTACGACCTCTCCGACGACGTTTATCGCTTCTACCCGGTACGCCTCAGCCCCAAGAGCTTTGAGCGTTTCCACGGGATCGACGAGAAGATTTCGCGCGAAAATTACGCCGAGATCATCGGGTTTACCTACCAGCTTATCCGCAACCTGGACTGAGCCTTTCAACCTGTATAACTACCTGAAACGGGGCCGGGCGCCCCGTTTTTTTTTGGGCCCGTCTGTCGGAAATCATTGCGCAAATCATTTATTTTAGTATATTTGAATTACTTTTTAAGTATACTTAAATATTTAGCTTTCCCATGAAAAACCCGGTCTCCATAGCCACCGAGAATTTCGTCAAGACCGTATACCAGTTCGACCAGAAGAAGGGGTACGACACACGGCCCGGCTCCATTGCCCGCGAGCTGGGCATTACCAATGCCGCGGCCACCGACATGGCACGCAAACTGGCCCGGAAAGAGCTGATCGAATACGAAAAATACAAGGAGCTGAAGCTTACCCCGGCCGGGCGGAGCATGGCCCTGGGCGTAATTCGCAAGCACAGGCTCTGGGAGACCTTCCTGCATCAGGTATTCGGGCTCGGCATGCACGAGATCCACCGGGAAGCCGAGTTGCTCGAACACCTTACCTCCGATTTTTTGGCCGACCGTATCAGCCTTTTCCTGGGGCACCCGACCACCGACCCCCATGGCGACCCGATACCCGACCCGGCCGGCGAGCTGCCCGACGACCCGGGCGCCGTGCTGCTTTCTCAGGCGGCTGCCGGGCAGGTGTACCGGGTTAGCCGGCTTTCTGAAAAGGACTTCTTCGATTTCTGCCACGACCAGGGCCTGGCCGTGGGGGCCGAACTCAGCGTTAAAAACCAGATTTCCAACCCCCGCATGACCGAAATCGAAGTGGCCGGGACCGTTTTGCTACTGCACGACGGGCTGGCCCAGACCCTTCATGTGAAGCCGGCTTCGGGTCCCGGCCCTGCTGCAACCAGACCCGCCAACAAACCCGTATCATGAACCTGGCTGTACCCCATATACCCCTATTGCTGCAGAGCGGACCCGGATATATGCTGGGGTACGGCCTGCTTGTCGTGGCTGCCCTGATCTGGTTCTTCTGGCCGGGGAAAGGGCTCTGGGCCCGCCTGAGCCGTGGCCGGATGAACACCCAGCGGGTCTTGCTCGAAGACGCCCTCAAAGCGCTGTTTGATTTCGAATACCGGCGCCACCCGTGCGAACTCAACAGCCTGGCAGGGAACCTGAACATTTCCCTCGACAAAGCCAGCCGGCTGGTGGAGCGACTGTTGCAGATGGGGCTGATCTCCATGGCAGAACAAGGCCTTACCCTGACCGATACGGGCCGGTCGTATGCCCTGAGGGTCATACGCGTGCATCGCATCTGGGAGCGCTACCTGGCCGACGAAACCGGGGTGGCCCAGGCCGATTGGCACCACGAGGCCGACCGTATAGAACACCAGGTTAGCCCTGAAGCCACCGACCGGCTGGCTGCCCAGATCGGAAACCCGGTTTTTGACCCGCACGGCGACCCCATCCCCTCGGTCGACGGGGAATTGCCCGAACTGCGCGGCAAGCCCCTGAGCCAACTCCGGGAAGGCGACCTGGGCCGCATTGTGCATATTGAGGACGAACCCAATAGCATTTACGAGCAACTGGTGGTGGAAGGGCTGTACCCCGGCATGCCCGTTTATGTGACCGACGTGGCCGAAAACCGGATTACCTTCGCCACCGATGGGGACGAATGCACCCTTACCCCGCTGTTCGCCTCCCACATCACGGTAGAGGTGATGCCCGGCAAAGCCCCGGAGCGCGCTAAAAATGCGCTGCTTTCGTCCCTCGAAGTAGGCGAATCGGCCGAGGTGGCCGGCATTTCCCCCAACTGCAGGGGGCAGCAGCGCCGCCGCCTAATGGACCTGGGCATTATCCCCGGCAGCCTGATTACCGCCGAGGTGCGCAGCGCCTCGTGCGACCCGGTTGGGTACCGGGTTATGGGTACCACCATCGGCATACGCAAACAGGAAGCCGACCTCATTTTTATCAACCGAAAAACCGCACCTCATGAGCACGCCTAATGCCTGTGAAACCTGCCCGGCCCACCACAAAGCCAACCTGCAGAAGCTGGGCCTGAACCTGGATAATATTGATTATGTCCTGGCCCTGGCCGGGAACCCCAATACCGGGAAAAGCACGGTATTCAACAACCTGACCGGCCTGAGGCAGCACACCGGCAACTGGCCGGGGAAAACCGTCGCCCGGGCCGAAGGGGCTTTTGTCTATAACGAAAAGCGCTATAAAATGGTTGACCTGCCGGGTACCTATTCCCTACTGTCGACCAGCACCGATGAGGAGGTTGCCCGGAATTTCATCCTCTTCGGCCAGCCCGATGTGACCATTATCGTGGCAGACGCCACACGCCTTGAGCGAAACCTGAACCTGACCCTGCAGATCCTGGAAATAACAGACCGGGCCGTACTCTGCCTGAACATGATGGACGAGGCCCGTCGCAGCAGTATTGAAATTGACGTGCGCGGGCTGTCCAAAGAACTGGGCATTCCTGTAATCCCGGCCTCGGCCCGCAGGAGGGAGGGCATGGACCAGCTGCTGGCTGCCGTGGAAGAAGTTGCCAACGGTACCTACGTGTGCCGGCCCCACCGCATCAAGAGCCACTCGCCCAAACTGAACCACGCCATTGCCGGCCTGGCCTCCAAGCTGGCAACGCTCTATCCGGAACTGCCCAATGCGCAATGGGTGGCCCTGCGGCTCCTCGAAGGCGACAACAGCATTATGGAAGCCATCCGTTCAGGGGAACTGGGCGAAATTCGTCAAGGCGCCGAACCCGTCCAATCCTGAGCCCATGAAAAAAGCCACACCCCGACTGAATCCAGAAGACCTGCTGTCGGCCGCCAACCAGGCGCGTTGGGAGCTGGGGGTCAACTTCCACGATTCCATTATCGAATCGATTTACGAAGACGCCTCCCGCATTGCCCGCAAAACCGTTCGGCAGCAAGACGAAAATGCCGCGTATCGCCAGGACCTGAAAATCGACCGGATCATTACCAGCAAATGGCTGGGTTTCCCCATCATGTTCTTGTTGCTCGCCCTGGTCTTCTGGCTCACCGTGGCCGGGGCCAACGTGCCTTCCGGCCTGCTGGCTTCCTTCCTGATCGACACGGTACACCCCTGGCTGAAAGCCGGGGCCGCCGCCCTGCAGCTGCCCTGGTGGCTCGATGGGGTGCTCATAGACGGGGCCTACCTTTCCATGGCCTGGGTTATTTCGGTCATGCTTCCGCCCATGGCCATATTCTTTCCCCTTTTTACGCTTCTGGAAGACCTGGGGTACCTGCCCAGGGTGGCCTTTAACATGGACAGCCTGTTCCGGAAAGCCGGGGCCCACGGCAAACAGGCCCTTACCCTGAGCATGGGGTTCGGCTGCAATGCGGCCGGGGTGATTGCGGCCCGGGTAATCGACAGCCCGCGCGAACGCCTGATCGCCATTATCACCAACAATTTCTCGCTTTGCAATGGGCGCTGGCCCACCCAGATTTTGATTGCCACCATTTTTATAGGCGGGCTGGTGCCGGCTGCCTGGGCCGGGTTGGTTTCAGCCGGTGCCGTAGTGGGCATTGCCGTGCTCGGCATCGGCTTGAGCCTGCTTGTATCTTGGGGCCTGAGCAAATCGGTGCTGAAGGGGGAAGCCTCGACTTTTAGCCTGGAACTCCCCCCCTACCGGCCGCCCCGCCTGCTGCAAACCCTGTATACCTCCCTGATTGACCGCACGATTTTTGTGCTCTGGCGGGCCATCGTATTTGCGGTGCCGGCAGGCATCGTGATCTGGCTGGTAGCGAACGTGCATGTAAGCGGTCTTAGCCTGGCCGAGCACTTTATACAGGCCACCGATCCGCTGGCCCTGGTCTTCGGCCTGAACGGGGTCATTTTGCTGGCCTACATCATCGCCATCCCCGCCAATGAAATCGTGATTCCCACCATTTTGATGCTCACGGTACTGAACAGCAACCTGGGCGGGCTGGGGGCAGGTTCGGGAGTCATGTTCGAGCTCGATTCCACGGCCGATACGGCGCAAATCCTGCAGGCCGGGGGCTGGACCGTTCTTACGGGTTTAAACCTGATGCTCTTCAGCCTGCTCCACAACCCCTGTTCGACCACCATCTATACCATCTACAAAGAGACCCATAGCCTCAAATGGACCCTTGTGTCTACCTTTCTGCCGATCGTCATGGGGCTTATCGTCTGCTTTTTCACCGCCCAGCTCTGGCTGTTGCTGACCCACTGAAAACACAAATTCAGTACCTTTGCCCATCATGCAAACCGATCGAAAAAACCACTGGGAAAACATCTACCGGTCCAAACCCCTGGAAACGGTGAGCTGGTACCAACCCGTACCGGAAACCTCCCTCACACTGATCGCTGCCCTTAACCTCCCAAAAACGGCCCGAATCATCGATATAGGCGGAGGCGACAGCCTGCTGACTGACCACCTGCTGCAACTGGGTTATAAAAACCTGACCGTACTCGATATTTCGGAAACCGCCCTGGAAAGGGCCCGCAAACGACTGGGGCCATTGGCCGGGCAGGTGCGCTGGGTTGTCTCGGATGTAGTCGATTTCGAGCCCGACGAATCCTATGACCTCTGGCACGACCGGGCGGCATTCCACTTTTTTACGGAACAACCCGACGTCGAGGCCTACAGGGTAGTAGCCTCCCAGGCGGTAAAACCCGGGGGCCATATGCTGGTGGCTACCTTCTCTATCCACGGCCCGGAAAAATGCAGCGGCAAGGTCATCACACGGTATGAGCCAACCACCCTGGAAACCGTTTTTCAGGATACCTTCAGCCAAACCGGTTGCCTTGAAACAGGCCACAGCACCCCTGGCGGGGCCGTACAGCAATTTCTTTTCTGCAACTTCCAAAGGCGCAGAGCACCCGGCAAATCAAACTAAGCCATACTGTGCATGCGGCTGACCTGAGCCTGTAGGGGCCCGGCCTTCGTCATTTCAGGGAACCGACGTATCTTTGTGCCGCAATTGGCACAGGCCCAGAGCCGTTAGAATCATCGCATGGTAGCAAAAAGATACGAACCGGTCGAAATCATGGCCCCGGTAGGCTCCTTTGAGTCGCTGGAAGCCGCCCTGCGTGCGGGTTGTCATTCGGTGTACTTCGGGGTGGAGCAACTCAATATGCGGGCCCGTTCAACCATCAATTTCACCGGAGACGACCTGCGCGAAATCGTCAGCCGCTGCGAGGCCCGGGGCGTTAAGGCGTACCTGACCCTCAACACGGTGCTGTACGACCACGACATCACCCTGATGAAAGGCATTGTAGACCAGGCCAAAGCTTGCGGGGTATCGGCCATTATCGGCTCCGACCACGCGGTACTGTCGTACTGCCGCCAAATCGGCATGCCCCTCCACATCTCCACCCAGGCCAACGTGACCAATGTGGAAACGGTGGCATTCTATGCGGCCTTTGCCGACGTGATGGTGCTTTCGCGCGAACTGAGCCTGAGACAGGTGGCCGAGATCAGCCGGGAAATTGCCCGCCAGCAGATCAAAGGCCCGTCAGGGCAGCTGGTTCGTCTGGAAGTATTCGCCCACGGCGCCCTATGCATGGCCGTTTCCGGCAAATGTTACCTGAGCCTGCATTCGCACAATGCCTCGGCGAACAGGGGGGCCTGCATCCAGAACTGCCGGAAGGAATACATCGTAACCAGCGTGGACGACGGTCAGGAACTGGCCATCGACAACGAGTACATCATGAGCGCCAAAGACCTCTGCACTATCGGCTTCCTCGATAAAATCCTGGAGGCCGGGGTGAGCATCCTCAAAATCGAGGGTCGGGGCCGCGCCGCCGATTACGTGGATACCACGGTGGGCTGCTACCGGGAAGCCGTGGCGGCCTTACAGGAAGGGACCTATACACCCGAAAAGATTGAAGGGTGGATGGAACGCCTGGCCACCGTGTACAACCGCGGCTTCTGGGACGGGTATTACCTGGGCCGGAAAATGGGCGAATGGAACGATTCATACGGCTCGAAGGCCACCGAGCGGAAAATCTACATCGGCCGGGGCGTCAAATACTACCCCCGGGCTCAGGTGGGCGAATTCCGGATGGAATCGCACAGCCTGAAAACGGGCGACACGGTACTGATAACGGGGCCCGATTTCGGGGTGGTGAAGGAAGAAGTTCGGGAGCTGCGGGTAGACGACCAGACGGTTGACGCTGTACAAAAAGGCGATGTGTTCTCGATAAAGACCGACCGGAAAATCCGCGCCTCTGCCAAACTCTACAAAGTAGTGCCTGCCTGATGGTTCGCATACACTTCCAGCGGGCCAAATGCATCGGTTGCAACGCTTGTGTGGAAGCCGCTCCCGACCGCTGGCGGGTCTCGAAGAAAGACGGGAAGTGCAACCTGGTGGGCGGGGCTGCAAACAAAGGTTTTTACCACGCACTGGTGGGCGACGAAGAATGGGAGGCCAATAAGCGGGCCGCCGCCAATTGCCCCGTCAGGATCATCCGCGTCGAACGCGCCTGAAACCGGGGCGCTTGGTTTAACAGCTTTTTATTTGATGGGCGAAAAATCGGTTGCCAAAAGCACCTCATCGGTTAGGGAATCGACCAGGCGTCCATCGACGATGGAGGCCTCATAGGCCGCCTTCCAGGCCGGGTCGTCCCCGAATTTCTTCCAGCTCGCCGTGCGGGCCGCCGTATCGGGGAAAGTAACCAGGTACGTCAGGATGTTATCAGCCCCGGCCTCGGTGGAATCAAGGTCTAAATACACCAGGTTGTGGATGCCGTTGCGTTCGAAGATTTCGACGGTATGGTCGGCAAACCGGGAATGCAAGGCTTCCAGCTTGCCGGGAAAGGTGTAATAGGTGCGAAGCGAGAAAATACGGGGCCCCGCGTTTTCGGCCTTGATTTTTGGCGAGAAGGCCGAATACCGGTAAAAGGAATTGACCACCCGGGCCACCAGGGGGCCGTTAACGTGGGAGGCCTCATACACTTCCTGCCACTCGGGGTCGTTCGAAAAGGCCTCCCAGCTGCGGTCGCGCGATGCCCTGTCGGGATAGCCCAGCAGGTAAACCAGTTTGTTATCTGCATTATCCAAAGGCACCCAATACCCCAGGTTGGTCATGCCGTGCTTTTCGAACAGGGCCATGGTGTGGTTTCTAAACCGGGCTTCCAGGTCGGGGAGTTTTCCGGGGTTGCAGTAATAGGTGCGCATTTCGAAGTAGGCCACCTCGGGGGCGGCGGTTTCCAGGGCGGCATCGGGGGAAGGCTCGGCCTGTTCCTTTTTCCCCTGCCCGCATCCGGCAAGAATTACCAGTGCGGCAAGTGCGATTCGGTTTTTCATAGGTTTGGTTTCTCTGGGTAAGATACAAAGAAAGGTGCAGTCGCAAAGGGGGGTGCAGCATTTTATAGGGTTCAAAGAAAACGGATTCCGTATCTTTAGTCGGCCAACTAAAAAACCGGAATTTATGCTTTCTTCCTTTTTCCGCACCGCTTTCCTGATTACCGCCCTCCCCTGTTTTGGCTTTGCGCACGGGCCCGACTCCCTTACCGTTTCACGTGCCGATTACAGCGGGCACCTGCAGGGCTTCTGGCTGGGGGAGTGCATCGCTAACTGGACCGGCCTGGTAACCGAAATGGACAAGATCGGCAACATAGGGGAAATCCGCACCGGCGATTTCTACACGCGGGAAGACTGGGGCAAACCCGATCAGCCCAGTATTTTCGATCCGGAAAAAATAAGCCCCTGGTCGGAAACCATTGACTTCGTATTCAGGGGGCCCGACGAGGTTTGGGGGGCCGACGACGATACCGACATCGAATACATGTACCAGTACCTGCTGGCCACCAACGGGGTTTCCATGCTCAGTGCGGAGCAGATCCGCGACGGGTGGCTGCGGCACATACGTGCCGAGGAGGAAAACTACCTGTGGGTTTCGAACCAACAGGCGTTCGACCTGATGCGCCAGGGCGTGCTGCCGCCCCAGACCAGTGATCCGGAGCGCAACCCCCATTTCGACATGATCGACGCCCAACTCACCACAGAACTATTCGGCCTGCTGGCCCCGGGTCGGCCCGATATGGCACTGAAAATGGCCTATCTGCCTATTCGCACCACCGCGGGGGCCGAAGCAGCCGATATCTCTGAATTTTACGTGCGGATGCACGCCCTGGCCGCCCTGACCAACCCGGCCTTACCCATGAAGTCACGCATCTGGTCGATGGCCGAAGAGGCACGCAAAAACTTGCCCGCAAACGGGTATCCCGCGAAAATGTACGATTTCGTGCGAAGCCTGTACCTGTCGGGCATCCCCTGGGAAAAGGCCCGCGACGCCGTATATCAGCGCTATCAGGTAGAGCAGGCCGATTGGTACGACGTAACCTCGCGCAACCTGTATTGCAATGGTTGCTTTGCGGCGGGCATCAATTTTGCAGCCAGCCTGGTGAGCCTGTTTTACGGCGAAGGCGACCTTAAGGAAACCATCAAAATCGGGGCCCTCTGCGGGTGGGATTCCGACAACCCCACGGCAACCTGGGGCGGCCTGCTCGGCTTTATGCTGGGCCGTCAGGGGGTGGAAGAAGCCTTCGGCCGCACTTTTTCGAACCGCTTCAACATTCACCGGACCCGCCAGAATTTTCCCGAAGACGGTATAGATACCTTCGAGCACATGGCCGAAACCGGGGTGTCGATTATCGACCGGGTGGTGGTTGACGAACTGGGGGGGCGCGTAGACGGCAGGACGGGCACCTGGGTAATCCCCTTGCTTTCCGGGGAATAACGGCCGGCCGACCGCGGCTGGCAAATAACGATTGAAATGCACCAGGGATTAAGCAGCGGCGAGGCGCAGCTGCGATTGAATGAATTCGGGTACAACGAGCTTCCGGCTGCAGGGCCCAAGCACCTGTTGCGCATTGCTGCCGAAGCGGTTCGGGAGCCGATGTTTATCTTGCTGCTCGGTTGCGGCACCATTTACCTCCTTCTGGGCGAAGTAGCAGAAGGAATCCTCTTGCTGGGATGGGTTTTTTTTATCGTCTTCCTCACCTTTTACCAGAACCAGAAAACGGAGCGGGCCCTGGACGCCCTCAAAAAACTTTCAGCACCCAGGGCTCTTGTCTTGCGCGATGGAGTCCAGGTTCGCCTTCCCGGACGGGAAGTGGTTCCGGGAGACGTGGTACTGCTCAGCGAAGGCGATCGGGTCCCTGCCGATGGACCTATCCTTGAAAGCACAAACCTTACCATTGACGAGGCCCTTCTTACAGGGGAATCCATTCCCGTACTGAAAACCGGGCCTGAAAACGATACGCCGACGTCATGGGCTTTCAGCGGCACCCTGGTAACCCAGGGATACGGCATCATGCGGGTGAGCCACACAGGCCCAAACACCGAATTTGGAAAGATCGGCGCATCCCTGGAAGGGATTGCCCCTACCCCTACAAACCTGCAACTCGAGATGAAATGGCTTACTCGGAACTTGCTTCTGGCGGGTTTACTGTTAAGTTCCGTGGTTTTGCTCGCCTTTTACCTGACCCGGGGAAATTTACTGCACTCCCTGCTGAATAGCCTGGCTACTGCCATGGCCATGCTTCCCGAAGAGTTTCCCGTGGTGCTGACCGTTTTCCTGGCTATCGGCGCCTGGCGACTTTCGCAACAACACGTGCTGACCCGCAATCCTTCGGCCATCGAAACCCTGGGATCGGCCACCGTGCTTTGCAGCGACAAGACGGGAACCATTACCCGCAACAGCATGGAAATCGTATCCCTGGGAACGAAACAGGGCCTTTTTTCAAGTACGGATTTTGAGGGAAAAGCCGACCAGGTTGCTGAGTTGCTACGCATCGCTCAACTGGCTTCGAGGGAACAGTCGCCCGACCCCATGGAAAGGGCCATTGAACAGGCCGTGCACACCCTTGCCGCCCCGATGCCCGGGCAGGCTGCCCTGATACGGGAATATCCGATTACTCCCTCTTCCTTGGTAATGACCCGGGTGGTACAGACTGATCGGCCGCAATGGCTGGTATGCGCCAAAGGGGCTCCGGAAAAGGTAATGGGTTTATGTGCCATTACCCAAGCGGAGCAGGAAGCAGCCCTTTCGCAGGCCGGCAAACTGGCGGAACGGGGACAACGCGTATTGGGGGTGGCCCGGGCAAATTGGGAAGGGCCTGTGCTCCCCGAAAACGTTTCGGATTTCCCGTTCACCTGGGTGGGCCTGCTCGGTTTTGAAGACCCGATTCGACCCGAAGTCCCGGAAGCTGTACGACAATGCCAAAGCGCGGGGGTGCGGGTAATCATGATTACCGGCGATTATCCGGCCACCGCCAGTACCATTGCCAGACAAGCGGGTCTGTCGACTGCGGAGGCTGTTTTGACGGGGGCCGAACTCGACGGGTTGAGCGAGGGGGAACTGGCCAAAAAAATCGGATCGGTCACTATTTTTGCCCGCATCGTCCCTGAACAAAAGCTCCGGATTGTGCGCGCCCTTCAGGCCAATGGAGAGATTGTGGCCATGACCGGCGACGGGGTGAATGACGCCCCGGCCCTGAAAGCCGCCGATATTGGTATCGCCATGGGCGGCAAAGGAACGGACGTTGCGCGGGAAGCCGCCTCCCTGGTACTTCTCGATGACAATTTCAGCTCCATCGTTTCTGCCATACGTTCGGGGCGTCGCATTTTTGACAACCTGCAAAAGGCCATGTCGTATATCATGGCGATCCACATCCCCATCATCGGGCTCACCCTGTTACCCGCCTTCTTTGCCGATTTGCCGGTATTGCTGATGCCCCTGCACATCGTTTTTCTCGAACTCATTATTGACCCGGTCTGTTCGCTGGCCTTTGAATCGGAACAGGAAGAGATCGGGATAATGGATCGCCCGCCGCGCGATCGGAACGCCCGATTCTTCGGCTTTGATAAATTCCTGAGGAGCATTTTAAGCGGGATCCTCCTTTTGGGGATGGTGATAGGGGTTTACCTGCTTTCTATAGGGGAGGGTCATTCGGACGGGGAAATTCGGGCCATCGCCTTTACCTCCCTGATCGTAGGCAATATCTTTTTGATTCTTACCACGCTGTCCAGGACGCGCAGCGCCCTGGCCGTAATGGCTGAAAGAAACCGCGCATTGCTGATCATTCTCCTGGCAGCCGGCAGCCTCATGATACTCATCTTGCTCATTCCGGTGCTGCGCACCCTTTTCGGGTTTGAATTCCCGGGCTGGTCGCATTTTCTGAGTGCGGCCGGCGGGGCCCTGCTCGTTTTGCTGATACTGGAAGTAAGCAAGTTTTACAACCGGAAATCGAAGGCCGTTTCGGCGCGTAAATTGCCCTGCAAAGCGTAGTGCCTGGCAGGCCCGCATGCCAAATTGGGCTATCCTATACCGCGAAGGAGGGTATTTTTCCTGAAGGCGGCGACGGAAGGGGCAGGCAGGATCGCTGTGAGTTAAAGGTGTTTGTAACACCTACAATTCGTACCTTGGTGTAAACCAATCGCATGAAACGCAACGAGTTCCTGAAAACCTCCTCGGCCTTTGTGGCCGGAAGCGTGCTGCTCCCCACAATCGGCTGCCGGCCCGATCCAAAAAAAACGGTAGTGCCTGAGCCCCCCAGGGTAACGCGGGCCAACTGGGCGGCCAACTACGTGTACAAGGCCCCGAACCTGCACCGCCCGGGTTCAGTGGCCGAGCTGCAGGAACTGGTGGCGAGCCTCGGGAGACAGAAGGCACTGGGTTCGCGCCACTGCTTCAACGACATTGCCGACAGCCCGCTCAACCAGATCTCCACAGAGAACCTGAACCGCCTGGTCTCCATAGACCGTGCCTCCAGGCAGGTAACCGTGGAAAGCGGCATGCGTTACGGCGACCTGGCCCCCCTGCTCGAAAAAGAAGGCTTCGCGCTGCACAACCTGGCCTCCCTGCCCCATATCTCCATTGCCGGGGCCTGTGCCACCGCTACCCATGGTTCGGGCGTGGGCAACGGGAATTTAGCCACGCCCCTGGTCGCTTTCGATCTTATAACGCCCGATGGGCAGCTTCGGACCCTTACCCGCGACAATCCCGATTTCTACGGGGCAGCCGTACACCTCGGGGCCCTTGGCGTGGTTTCACAACTGACCCTGCAAGCCCAGGACACCTTTCAGGTGGCCCAACGGGTTTTCCTGGACCTGCCCCTTGAGAAAGCCGTCCGGAATTTTGACGCCATTATGTCTGCCGGTTACAGCGTAAGCCTCTTTACCGACTGGATGGATCAGAAAGTGAGCCAGGTGTGGGTTAAGAGCCGCCTTGGTACAGACCGGGAAATAACTGCCGTCGATTTCCACGGAGCCCGCGCCGCAGACCGCGATGTGCACCCCATTATTACCCTGGGTGCTGAAAACTGCACCCCGCAGATGGGCGTACCCGGCCCCTGGTACGAGCGGCTTCCCCATTTCAAAATGGGATTCATGCCCAGCAGCGGAGAAGAGTTGCAGGCCGAATTCTTTGTGCCCCGCGAAAATGCGCCGGATGTGTTGCAGGCCATTGAACGCCAAAAGGAGCTCATCTTCCCGCACCTGCATATCTCGGAGATCCGCTCTGTGGCCGCCGATGACTTCTGGCTCAGCCCGGCTTCGGGCCGCGATGTGGTAGCCTTCCATTTTACCTGGAAAAAACACCCGGAAGAAGTACCCGGCCTGATCGGGATGATCGAACGCGAGCTGAACCCTTTCGGCCTGGTGCCCCACTGGGGGAAACTCTTTTCCCTCGACCCGGCCCTGTTGCATGAGCGCTATCCGAAAATGGACGACTTTATTGCCCTGGCCCGGAAATTCGACCCGGAGGGGAAACTCAGGAATGCCTATTTGGATTTGAACCTGTTTGGGTGAGTTTGAAATTTAGCCGTTTGAGGTCTATCATTATCGGGTTAGGGGAAATCCTCCCACCCCTGTGCCATTAAGTTACAGGCCTGCCCTGCAAATGCCTATCAGGCAAGTGCCAGGGGAAAGCCCCCAAATCCCCGCTTGCAAACTACACCCCAACTCTCAGACCCCAATCAGGATTGCCCCTCTTCCAATTCCATTTCCAACAGATAAGAACTGAGCGACTTGCCATGGGCATCCAGGGCCGTTGAGGCCGTTACACCTCCCGCCAGCGCATCGTGCAACACAAAATTAAGGGCTCCCAGCTGCGGGAGCTCGTAGCGCACCACCTCGCCCTGCACCCGGCTGTCCAGCCAGGCTTTTACTCGCTTCGCGGTTACCAGTTTCGCCAGTGATTCGTAGTCTGACCGGTTGAATGCGATCAGGGAAATGTTGGAGATATTGCCTTTGTCGCCGCTTCGGGAATGGGCTATTTCGTACAATTTCATGGCTCAGGTTATCTGGTGGATATAAGTCGGGCGCACCTGCGATTTGGGCACCAAAACGGAAACGACCGAAACGAGTTCTTCCACTTTTTTAATGGCTCCCCCGCCCCCGGCCGGACCGTTGGTATATAAAGTCTCTACCTCCCCAGCCAGGGCTTCGGCCTGCTGGCGGTCGGCAGTTCGCCCGGCCACCCGCAGCCTGACTTCGGCCGGTTCTACCTCCCTTTGGGGGGCAAGCGGGCTTATGGTATTGATGCCGATAAGCTCGACCCGCAGATCTTCTGCAACCACGCCAAGCGCTTGCAGCCTTTTCTGCACGATTTCGCCTGCCAACCGGGCCCTGGCTACACAGCCATGCCCGCCGTAGCTGATCTGGCCTTCACCCAGGAAGCCGTTGCGATACCCGACACTCACCTTGTACGTATCGGTGGCAGGCCTGCCGCCGGCTCCCGAAAAGGCCACCCGGTCGGGGCCGTTTTCCGTAAAATCGACCTGCGAAAAATCAGCCGTGCAATCGGGGGTGAGGTAGGAGGCCGGGTTGTGGATCTCATACAGCAATTGTTCGGTGCAGGTGGCCTGGCTCACAAGCCCCCCGGT
>JBNKGM010000070.1:0-15721 GCA_050289825.1 Robiginitalea sp. | reverse complement strand
CTTAGCTTGATGCTGCCAACCCTTGATATTATTCACAATTTATCAAAGGTCTGTCATCTTCGGCAAGTACAAAGTCGATTAGAACGGAGTCATTCTCTGAAAAAAAGCGAGGCTCGGTTTCCACAGTAAAATACCCAATTGAAACAGCCCTGAATTGTCTTTTAATATCTGATCTCTTTAATTTAATTGCGGCTTTTCCATTATCAACTTGCAATTTTTGACATAAACTTGATACAGTCGTGCCATATGTTAACAGGTTGCCCAAATTATCATGGACGCTAAGATTGACCCAAATACTATCAATGATCTTTTTTTCAGCCTTTTGGGTTTCCCATATATACCCGCTGCCATTGGCATAGCTAGGCGTAATGTTTCTTTCATTCTGACTAATAGAGATAAAAGATCCGCACATCGTAGCCAGTAAGAGGGCTAATGAAAGGATGTATAAATTGTTTTTTTTCATGTCTAGCAACCGGCATTTGTGCCTTTTTGGGTTTATGAATCTATCTTTAAGGACATCCATTAAGATAGTAAAACCATCACTTAACTTTAGACGTGAATCAGTCCACTTTTTGTTGAAGATTTACACAAATCGGCGCAGCTACGTACCCCTACCGCCCATTCTTCAGGATAGCCCGCCATTGGTTCCAAAGAAATTATACCCTACCTTGAGTTAACTTCCGGCGAGGTGATGGAGTTTCTTATTTCGACCGTGCCTAAGGGTCTGGAAAACCTGGTATAGATCTCCCTCTCAAAGAAAGGCCAACAATCTTATCTGAAGGGAAGATGAACAAACACGTTACCATACTAATAGCCGGGGCAGGCGGCATCGCAGAAGCCGTCGGGCTCATTCTTGCCGAGCAGAGCAAGGTGCCCCCTACCCTCTTCATCGGGAATAGGACCTTGTCTAAGGCCCAAGATGTGGCTCAATGGATTGAGAAGGGGACAAACAAAGCGACCGAGGTCAAAGCTTTTGAATTGAACCCAACTGGGTTAAGCAAGGAAGCCGAAGCCCTATTCAAACAAGGCGACATCTTGCTGGACTGCCTACCCGGAAGTTTGGCCCCTCAAATGGCACGTTACGCAAAAAAATACCATTTGCATTACGCCAACCTTACCGAATATGTGGAGGAGACCCATGAAATCCTGGCCTTGGCCCGGGATGCCAAAACGGGTTTCGTTTTACAGACCGGATTGGCCCCCGGCTATATCAATGTACTCGCACATAAAATGTTCCGGGATTTTTGCAGGGATTTCAAGGTGAACCAGGTAGATTATCTGGGTTTCAAGGTGGGGGCGTTGACCCATCATGCCGTTTCCCCCCACTTCTATGGCTTTACCTGGAGTCCGGTCGGTGTGGCAACGGAATATGTAAAGGATGCCATCGTCCTTCGAAATTTCCAAAAAACCCCCTTGCGCTCCCTGTCGCAAAGGGGACGGCTTATTATAAACGGGGTTGTATACGAGGACGACTTAACTTCAGGCGGGGCAGCCGATTTGCCCGATGCACTGGCCGGCAGGGTACGCACCCTCGATTACAAAACGCTGCGGCACCCCGGGCATTATGAGTGGGTGTCAAACCAATTGAAAAACATCGGCAATCAGCAAGACGTTATCGCGGCCCTGCAAGGTGTGATGGAGGAGGAAATACCCCATGTAGAAGACGACCAAGTGGTATTGTATGCAGCAGTCGAAGGCAAGGACGCCTCGGGTGTATTGAGAAGGCGGGAGGTTTCAAAGCAAATCTTGCCCCAGTGGGTCGGCAGGCACCAATTGCGCGCTATTCAGGCCACCACTGCCGCACCCTTGATACAGGCTGCCCAGCTTTTGCTGGAGTCTGACCTTCAAGGGGTCGTATTGCAAAGTCAAATTAACCCGGATGCGTTTTTGCAGGGAGATTTTGTGACGTCCGTTTATGGGAAAGTATGACACAAAAACAAGTATGCTGTAATTTTTTAGGATAAAGAAAAACCAGACTTCTGCCCTAATATTCGTTTTCACTGGTGCTCCTGGCCATCTGCCACCCCCCTTTCCCCCATTCATCCCCCCAAATCGGCGCCTGTGTACTTTCTCTTTCCGGATTAGATTGTTTTTTATTGATTTACACCAAGTTGTGCATAAAACAAGACCACAACAGCGGTATGAATCAATCAAAAAACGCGCAGACATGACAAATTCACTAGTACTTAAGCTGGCCGTACTCCTGGTCTTCACGAATTGTGTACCTGGTAAAACCGATCTACCCTCCCCGAAGGAGTATGCAATGGGAGAGAAATGGCTTTGGAAATGGGAACGCTCCGTAGATGGAGCGGTTCGCGCGGAAGGGGAAGACATTCAGGAAGTGGTAGCCTACAATGGGGAGTTAGGACTGTGGAATGGCGCTGACACCGTGTTACTTTCAAGCACTTTAAAACCAGAGCAGGGCCCTACCCCCTTTCGCAGTTGGCCCTTGCAGGTAGGTAAAAAATGGAAATACGAATCGGAGTGGGAAAACAATGAAGGCACTAAAGGAAAAACCAGTCAGGATGCCGAAGTTGTTGCCTTCGAAGAAGTAACCGTGGCAGCCGGAACATTCAGGGCATATCGGATCGAATACAAAGGCATTGTTACCAATTCAAGAGGTTTTAAAGGCGAGATGACCGATATTTGGTGGTACGCCCCTGATTTAAAAACCTATGTTAAACATGTTAATGATGACGGCTATGGTTTGTATACCAATGAATTAATCGGTTACTCAAAACCCGAGTAGCTTTAACGATACCCCAAAGGGAAGCTATAAAACAAGAGGTACGGTGCTTAGACAACAAACAAATACACGACTGTCGCTCTACTGGAAATGCCAACTCGTTGGCTGGGGGCTTGTTTCGTTGTTGTGGTTGTACATTGCCCTGGTACGCGACCAATTCACGGTTTTGCAAGCCCTGACCAACTATGTGCTCGACGTTTCCATTTGCATTGGCCTGACCCATATGTACAGGGCCGTTGCCAAAAAGTCGAAATGGAACCAGTTGGGCATCAAGAAGCTGATAAGCCGGGGGGTGCCCTCCATCTTGATCTTATCCGTTCTGTTCATGGTCATCATGAATATGAAGACGTCGGGGTATATCTATTGGGTGCGTGATGCCAATACCTTCCTGGAAAATTTAACCGTCTGGAACCCGGTTTTGATCACGGGATTGAGGCATATGGCCATTTGGGTACTGGCCTACCACGCGTACCATTTTTACGTGCGCGAGCTGGAAACGACCCAGGTCAATGCAAAGCTTGCTTTGGTGGCCAAGCAGAGTCAGCTCGATAACCTGTCGGCCCAGCTCAATCCGCATTTTCTGTTCAATTCATTGAACTCCATTAAATCCCTGGTTATTGAAAATCCGAACAGCGCGCGCCGGGCCATCGATTTATTGTCTGACCTGTTGCGTTCTTCCCTGTATGGCAAAGAGCATGCGACCGTTTCCATTGCGGAAGAGTTGGCCCTGGTCAGCGATTATGTGGAGTTGGAGCAATTGCGGTACGAAGAACGGTTGCAGG
Source organism: Robiginitalea sp. (assembly GCA_050289825.1). Classification (GTDB taxonomy): domain Bacteria; phylum Bacteroidota; class Bacteroidia; order Flavobacteriales; family Flavobacteriaceae; genus Robiginitalea. Next base: position 12,193 of record JBNKGM010000070.1, on the reverse strand, counting down.
TCGACTTTGCTGTTGACCCGAACCTCGAAAGGGTAAAGATCCCCCCGGTGAGCATCCAACTTTTGGTGGAGAATGCCATCAAACACGGGGTAGACAAACAGGTATACGGAGGAACCGTCGCTATTTCCGTAATGGAACAGGACGGTTTTGTGCGCATCACCGTTACAAATCCGGGAGCGCTTTCAGCGGAAGACCAGGGGGGCCTGGGGTTGAAAAACCTAAGGCAACGCCTCTTGTTGCAATACGAGGGAAGGGCAGAGCTTAAGGTTGAATCTCCTTCGGCCAATATGGTCGCCGCAACCATACTGATTCCAATTGACAAGCCATGAGCACCTTTAAAACCCTGATCATAGACGATGAGCGGCTGGCGCGGGAAGAGGTTCGGAGAGCACTTGCCGGTTATCCGGAATTTGAAATTGCGGGCGAAGCGAACAATGTGGAAGCGGCCATTGCCCTGATCGAAAAAGAACATCCTGATCTGATCTTTCTGGACATCCATATGCCCGGGAAATCGGGGTTCGATTTACTGGAGGAGTTGGACGCTGTTCCCGAAGTGGTGTTCACCACGGCCTATGATCAATATGCCGTTCAGGCCTTTGAAGTAAATGCCCTCGATTATTTGGTAAAGCCCATCCGGGAAGAGCGTTTTGCCCAAACCATCGAAAAGGTGAGGCTTGAACTCGGCAAAAAGGAAGAAGCGCAGCAAAGGCCGTTGGCCAGCCATCAAAAAATATTCATAAAGGATGGCGAAAAGGTATATTTCATTGCGTTGGCCGAAGTGCGTTTAATCGAATCCATGGAGAATTATGCCCGCCTCCATTTCGGCCCTGAAAAAGCCATGATCAAACGTTCCCTGAACCAATTGGAAGAAAAACTGGACCCGAATGTGTTTTTCAGGGCTAACAGGAGCCAGCTCATCAACACGAACTACATCCGGGAAATCAATCCGTATTTCAACAACTCACTTCAACTGGTGTTGACCACCGGAGAAACAGTAACCCTCTCGACCCGACAGTCCGTAGCGTTCAAAAAACGGACAAGTTTGTAGCTGTTTCGCCATAGCATATTTCAAAAATCAACCGGCAAAAGCGAAACGCTTAAAAGACAGCTACGCCCAACATTCAAATCGATCAAAAATGAAAAATCCGATACGAATAGCCTGTATAGTTGCCATAGCAACCTGCTGTTTTTTAATCTCTTGCCAGGGCAATGCCCCCCAGCAAAGCCCGAGGCGTATCACCGAAAACGGCACCGACTACCTGGTGCAAGACAGCCTGTTAATCGCCACGGCCGACGGGGCCAAAATCCACGCCATCGTAGTTCGGAATGCGGCATTGCAGGAGCCGGGCCCTGCGGTACTTTTCCACACCATCTACGCGCGAAAAAACGACCTGGAACGGGCGATGATGGCAGCAGACCACGGGTATGTGGGGGTCGTTTCATACACCCGGGGGAAGGGCCTGAGCCCCGATTCCATCGTACCCTATAAACATGAGGCAACCGACACCTACCAGGTAATCGACTGGATCAGCAAACAAGCCTGGAGCAACCAAAAAGTGGGCATGTACGGCGGCAGTTATGTGGGGTTTACCCAATGGGCCGCCGTAAAACACGGGGTGCACCCGGCACTGAAAACCATAGTCCCCTCGGTTGCGGCCGCCCCGGGTATAGCCGAACCCATGGAAAATGGCATCCACTGGAATTTCCACTATCCTTGGCACCACTATGTGTCTAACAACAAGTATTTAGACACCACCCTGTACAACGATGGGCAGCGGTGGCACGGGCTGAATCTGAAATGGTACGAAACCGGGGTTGCCTATAAGGCTATGGATAGCCTGGACGTTTTGCCCAACCCCCAGTTCAGAGAGCGCATGCTGCACCCAACCTATGACAGTTACTGGCAAGACATGATGCCCTACCAGGAGGAGTTTGCCCATATTGACATCCCCGTTTTGGCCACGACCGGCTACTACGACGGCGGACAAATAGGCACGCAGTATTATCTGAAGGAGCACACCAAATACACCGAAAATGCCGCGCACTACCTGGTTATTGGGCCCTACACCCATTTCGGGGCCCAGGAAAAACCCGCAAGCCGCATATTCGGGTACGATATAGACCCCGTGGCCCAAATCGACATCACCGAATTGATCTTTGAATGGTTCGACCATGTTTTGAAAGGGAAAGCCAAACCTGAATTACTGCAAGACAAGATCAACTACCAGGTTATGGGGGCCAACAAGTGGGGTCACGCCCCATCCCTGCAGGAGATGGCGAATGACACCCTCAAATTTTACCTCAGCAACAAGCGCTCGGGGGTGGCCTTTGCCTCGCTGTTTGGCACGGGAAACAACGGCAGGGATGTTCATTACACGCTTGCAGAGCAGCCTTTAGACCCCGATGGGTACCTGGAGCAGGCCCTTGATTTTTCCGATCGGAGCAACCTCACCTGGAATTCAAGCGGCTGGAGGACTATCGTAGCCGATAGCCTGATGGTGGGGCAGGGCTTTTCCTTTGCCACCGAACCTTTTGAGGCCGGTTTTGAACTGAACGGGTCTTTTGGGGGCGAACTATCGGTGTCTGTCAATAAAAGGGACTTTGATTATACAGTGGTGCTGTTTGAGCAAACGCCCGACGGCCGGTTCTTTGCCCTGACCCTCCCCTACAAGGCCCGGGCCAGCTTTGTCCAAGATCGGGAGCAGCGGCACTTGTTAACACCCCATGAAAAGACGAAACTCCCTTTTGGCATCGTACGGATGACCAGTAAAAAGATAAGCAAGGGCAGCCGGTTGGTGGTGGTGGTCAATGGCAACAAAGAGCCCTTTACGGAACTGAACTACGGCTCGGGCAAAGACGTGAGCGAAGAAACCATACAGGATGCACAAGAGCCCTTGGTCATCAGGTGGTATGGGGACGGCTATATTCAGATTCCCGTGAAGCGGGACTAAGCCTGTACCCTCCCCTGCTAAAACCGGGTTGGTGCAACTTGGACTCAAACACGAACTTTAAACACGTTTAATCCACTACCCCGCCAATAAAAAGACGGTAGCCACCAAGGCCACAAAACCTACCGCAGCCACGGGCAGGGCAATGGCCCCCACGGTAAGCCAGGTAGAGGCCACCTTGTTCTTCACCTGTACTTTTTCGAGCTCTTCGGCATTCAGGGGAATTTTTACGACCTCCCCCGACTGCTTCTTTACCCCGTAATACGCCCCGTCTTTCAGCATGATGTACCGGTATTTGGTTTGCTCGCCCTGTACATTGGTGACCTTGGCGCGAATGGGCAGCTCGGCCGCCTGCTCCAGGGTAGAAGGCGTTTTGTGGTAGACCACGCAACTATGCAGTGGCAGCAGTAAGAAGGTCAGAAACAGGATCGGGAATTTCAGGGGTGATTTCAGTACAGGCACGGTTGGTGAATTTCGCTAAAGATAGTTGATATGCCCATACCCCCTAAAAAAAACCTCCCCCGACAGCCGTCGGAAGAGGTTTATGGGTTGGTCAGGTCAAGCCGGATAAAAATCGTGCTGTTTCCGGGAGCATGGCTCCTTTTTTAAACTCCTGATTTTAACTACCGTGCGGGTTATCTCAACGGCTCCTGGTAGAGCTCAATCAGACTTGCCACAAGCCATATAACACTGATTAACAGCGAAAAAAACAAAATAAGAAATATCATGTCCACTTTTTTGTTTCCTCCGGTATTAAAAGGTTTTTTCATGGTATCCCTGTACAATTAATCGAAAGGGAACCCAGTGCATACCCTAAAAATAAAGGCGTATAACACCATTAAAAACATGGTGAAGCTGAACCAGCTGAAAATCTTGAGGCCTTTCTTGAGCAGAAAGTGTCCTAAATCCCTGAAAGCATTCAGGTAAATCTCTTTTAAAAGCACTATTGTTTTCATGTAATGGGGGATTTTACAGGGTGCAATTTTTGAACTTTCGCTCAGGCGGTAAAATGAAATCGACCAAAGTCGGGTTGATGGGGGAGAATGCCATGGCGCGAGCCATTCATCGATTTTTTACTTCCGAAAACCAATTAATTTTTTTTCGGTTTCGTCAGGTATTAAAACAGGCCAAATAGGCCCATAAGAAGGCCCGCGCGACTTTTCACCCCGGCAAATAGCCCATTTTTCGATTTTTTACAGCCCGAGGAGGTATTTAACCTATTTTAACCCGTATAACAACCGAAACCGGATGGGATTACGCAAGATCATCGGGATGCTCTTTCTGGCAGCGCAATGCGTTTCCATGGCGATCGCGCGCTTCGTGCCGGAAAAATTCTTTTGCTGGGCCCCTTACGACGAACACACCTCCCTCAACACCCGGGTATGGCTCAAAGATCAGGAACTGGACCGCAAACAGATTGACCAGCGGTATCGTTATTTCCTGAACGGATGGGAGCCCCGGGCCATCCACAATGTGTTCGATATCGTTGAACAATACGAGACCACATACGGCGCCGGCGATTCCGCACAGGTCCTTATTCAATACTCCACAAACGGCCATCCACACAAAAAATGGCACTTCCCCAACCCTACAAAATGAGGACGGCCTACTATCCCTGGAGCTGTCAAAGCCCTGAAATGAACCATAACCTGTTGCTAATGTGCAAGCTACTCTTGCTGCTGCTGGTTTTTAATGGCTTTTACGGGTATATCACCGACCCATATATCCCTTTCTTTTCCCTTCTGGATCGGTTCCATGCCTTTCCAGGGCTTTTTGAATACAGCCTAAAGGCTATTTTCCTGATCGCAGGATTCGGGCTATTGTTTAATGTCAGGGTACGGACCATGGCCATCTTGCTCGGACTTTGCACCATGCTCGTACTGGCAGGTTCCAAGCCGGTTTTCAGGAATCATATTTTTATTTGCGGTTGTATTTTTCTGTTGTGTGGCCTGACCAAAAAAGACCAGTACCCCTGGTTGCTCATCGTTCAATTTTCCCTGGTCTATTTCGGGGCTGCCCTCAACAAAATTGTCCAACTCGACTGGTGGAACGGGCAGTTTATGCACAACATGCTGCTGCATGCCTTTGGCAATCCGTATTACGAACTCACACACGAATGGTTTTCAGAGCGCTGGCTGGCCCGTCTTATCTCCTGGGGTTCCATAGCCTTTGAATTGAGCATTTCGGTTTTGCTGCTGTTCAGAAAGTGGCACCGGACGGCCTTCTGGAGCATCGTGATTTTTCATGCTTCCATGTTTGCCTTCACCGGGTTTCGGTTTGGACATTTCTTCGAAGATGCGCTTATTTACCTGTTGGCATTCAGTGCCTGGCCCGAAGGTGACATAGAAATAGTTCTCGGAACTCACAAACGCAAGTCGCTCCGAAAACTGGTAACCCTGTTAAACTGGAACGGTCAATTCAGGGTCATTAATGCGGCAACCGCAAACGCACCCTGGCTGCAGATACGTTTTTCGAACGAAACGCAAACCGGGTTTCGGGCACTGGGTTCTCTGTTGCGCTTTACACCTGCCACTTTTATCTTTCTGCTCTTTTTTGACACAGCCATTCAATTCCTTTTCGGCCAGTATGCCCCCTATCCCGTTAAAAGATATGGGTTGTACATCATTACCATGTCATGGCTATGGGGGGCTATCCTATTTTATGGCTACCTATGGTGGAATCCCCTCTATGGACGGCCTGGCCATGTGCCAGCATCCCATGAGGGCAATCTCACTGCTTAATGTGGCCAGCAGGGTATTTTCCGGTAGACCGGGGCGGAAATCTCCTTACATTCGTACCAGCCGAAAAGGCCCGTATTAAAGGGCAAAACGGCCTTTTGGAATCTGCTCGAGGGATGAATCCTATGGAAGGAAACCCAACTAATTACTGCTTATGCCCGGCCCGCAGTTACCGCTCCCCAGGCCGACGCACCGCACTTCTTTCCCTGCTTTTCGCTGTTTTTTGGGGTACCTATTGCAAGGCCCAGGAAAAACAGGTCTCCCACGCCACCCAAACCTGGGTGCAATACTACGGGTCGGCTACCCTGAATCGGCACTGGAGCCTGCAGCTCGACGGGGGGTTGCGCTGGAAGGACGACTTCCGCGAAAATTCGGCCTACATCGTGCGGAGTTCCATCGGGTACGCCCCTGCCCCCAACATGCGACTGGCTGCCGGCCTGGCCCATTTGGGGCTCTATCTCCAGGACACGCTCAGCCGGGTCGAGTTCAGGCCCTACCAAGATTTTCAGGTAACCCAACCCTTCCGTAAATTCAGTCTGGTCCATCGCCTGCGCCTCGAAGAGCGTCTGTTTTACCCGGTTTCGGATGGCCGCATTCAGGCAACCGACCGGTTTACCTTCCGTTTGCGCTATGCGGCCTTTGTGCGCATCCCGCTTTTCAGGCTTTCTAAGGAGAACCCCGATTCCCAATTTATACTGGAATTGGGCGATGAACTATTCCTGAATTTCGGCCCCCTGGTAACCCATACCCATTTTGACCAGAACCGCCTGCTGGTGAGCCCCACCTTCAGGTTCAACAAGTCGTTTGCCATTGCCCTGACCTGGAACAACCAGTTTGCCAGTACCCAAACCCCCTCGGTTTACGCCCACAACCAGGTGTTCTGGCTGCAACTCCGGCAGCAGTTCGATTTCAGCAAAAAAACCCTCCCGGCCGACTAAGTATGTCGACCATTCCGTACACGGCCACAAGTTCAGCCGTAAAGCCGCAACCGACCCAAACCAATAAATGCTATATTTAGAGGGCGTGATTCACACTGCCATCAAACCAAACCGGCAATAAACCCGTATGAAACCAACCGCCCTCCTGTCTTTTATGGCAGCAGCCCTGCTGCTCGCCTGCCAGCCCAAGAACCCTGAAACCGCTGAAATACTCGCATTAAAGGGGGCTACCCTCTTCGACGGCACCGGGGCCGTGGTGCCCAATAGTGTAATCCTGATCAAAGGGGGGACAATCGAGGCCGTGGGCGGGCCGGAAACCGCTATCCCGGATGGTGCGGAGGTACGCGACCTCACGGGCCGGTTCGTTGCCCCTGGCCTGGTAGACGCCCACGTGCATTTCGGCCAGACGGGCTTCTTCGACGGGCGTCCCGATGCCCTCGATATCCGCGATACCATCGATTACGCGGAGCTACAATCCTACCTGCAGCAACATCCCGACCGGTATTACGAGGCCTACCTGCGTTCGGGGGTAACGGCCGTGTACGACGTGGGGGGCTACGCCTGGACCATTGGCCTGCAAGTTACAGCCGAAAACAACCGGAATGCGCCCCACGTGGCCGCAGCCGGCCCCCTGCTCACGCCCGTGCCCGATGAAAACCTGGCAGACATAAACACCCCGTCGCAAAAACAACTCCTGAACCTGAAGTCGCCCGAGTTCGGCAGGGAAGCCGTGCGCCAGAATACCAGCCTGGGTTCGAAGGGGATCAAAATCTGGGGGCTGGCCCTGGAAGATGCGGCCTTTATGGAGCGCTTGCGGGCCGTGGCCGACGAAGTCGAAAAGCAGCACAACACCCTGATCGTGCACGCCACCGACCTCGACCAGGCCAAGGAGGCCCTGCGGCTTGGCGCCCGGGTGCTGGTGCACAGTGTAGACGACAAACTGGTCGATGACGAATTCATCGAACTGGCCAAAAAGGCTGGTGCGGTGTACTGCCCGACCCTGGTGGTGGTGCGGGGTTACCTCAACGCTTACAAGGCCCTGAAGGGCGATTTTGTGATGGCCGATCCGAACCAGGCCGTAGATGCCGAGACCCGAAACCTGGTGCAATCGGCTGGCCGCTTCTTCAAATACCTGCCCAACCCGGACGGCTATGACAACATGCTGACCCGGCTTGAGGCGTCCATTTCAGCCATGGATAGCGTACAGGCGGCAAACCTGAAGCGGGTTTACGAGGCGGGCATCCCCATTGCGGTATCGACCGATGCCGGCAACCCGGGCACCCTGCATGGCATTTCGATTTACGACGAGATGGAGGCCATGCAAAGGGCGGGCATCCCGGCGGCCGAAATTCTGGTCATGGGTACGAAAATCGGCGCCCAGACCATGGGAAGGGGCGACGATTTCGGGACGCTGGCGGCCGGAAAAATGGCCGATCTGATTATTCTTGATAAAGACCCTTCTGCCGATATCGCCAACATGCGGTCCATTACCCATGTTATGCGCGGTGGCCTCATGCGGCCGGTTAACCAGCCCTTTGAAAGTACAGACGGCCCGGGTGAACATCCAGAAAATCATTAAGCCGATAACATGCGGCACAAGCATGTTGCAGAAAACTCAAGAATGAAGAAAATCTTAAAAATAACGGCCATCCTGATTGGCCTATACGCCTTGCTGCTGATCCCCCTCCCCGAAAAAGAAGCAGACGTGCAAAAGGCGTCTGAAACCCCATTTATCTGGGACCGCGATGCCTTGTGGGAACACCTGGAAAACACCTTCGTAGAAGGGAAGTCCATGCAGCCCGCGCTGCTGGATTCGCTTGTGCAACGCAAAAGCCTTGAAATAGACAGCCTGTTGGAAGCTCATGAAGGGCTGGAAATTGCCCCCGGGGATACCTTTTATCCACAAGTCCTGGACGGGTTTTTCCAGATCGCCCCCCTGATTGCGGCCCAGCCAGACAAATCGGGCTGGCATATCGAATTTTACAACCGCATCCGGAAGAAAATGAAGGAAGACGCCAGTCGCTGGGACATGAATAGCCCCGGCGCACGCGAGCAGTCGTATCGCGTTTTGTACGGGGTGCGTGCAGCTGTCGAAGAGATTTTGTTGCAGTCAACGCAGGCGCAGTTTACCACGACCATGTACGTTACAGACGAACCCTCTGCCACCCCTGAAGCATCGATTCTGGGGATCGAGGTACACAGCGGGGATTTACTGGTAAGCCGCGGCGGAGCCGAGGTATCTGCATTCATATCAAGGGGAAATGACTTTCCGGGGAATTTTTCACATGTTGCCCTGGTGTACATAGACGAGGAAACCAGGGAACCTTTTCTGGTGGAAGCCCATATCGAAAAGGGGGTGGCTATCGCCACCCTGGAAGAATACCTAAAGGACAAAAAGTTGCGCTTTATGGTGATGCGGCCCCGGGCAGATCTCGAAGCGTTGCAGGAAAACCCGTTGCTCCCGCACCAGGCGGCGCGCTATATGTATCAGGAAGCCCGGTCCCGGTATATCCCCTATGACTTCAAAATGGATTATTTCGACGATTCGGCCATGTTCTGTTCGGAGGTGGGGTCTTACGCCTACAAACAGAACGGGGTGCAGCTCTGGGAATTTACCTCCACCATTTCGTCGGATGGCATCATGAACTGGCTGCACGACTTTGGCGTGGAGCACTTTGTTACCCAAATGCCTTCAGACCTCGAATACGACCCCATGCTGAGCGTGGTGGGCGAATGGCGCGACCGGGAAACGCTCTTTCAAGACCACCTCGACAACGCCGTGATGGACGCCCTGATCGAGCAGGCCAATGCCGGTGAAAAGCTCGGGTACACTATGTGGCTGCTGCCTGTGGCCCGGGCCCTCAAAGGGTATTGTTTCTTGCTCAACACCTTTGGAAAAGAGGGCCCTATTCCCGAAGGGATGTCGGCCGTGCAGGCCCTGAAGAACAACGATTTTGTGGATCGTTTTCAGACGCTTAAAACCTATACCCGGGCAAAGGTAGAAGCCTTTGAGCGGAAAACACCTATACCCCGCCCTACTGGCAGCTGGTGAGCTTTGCGGAGTCAGGCCTGGCGGAAGCCAACCCACAGTAAATTCAAGCCTTGAGATTATGCCCGGAAAACTAGCAAACCAGGTCGCAATCATTACCGGTGCCACCAGCGGCATGGGCCGCGCCATTGCTGAATCCTTTGCGCGCGAAGGCGCCCGCCTGCTGCTCACCGGCCGCGATGTGGCACGCGGCAACGCCCTGGCGGAAGCCCTGGGGCAGGCCAACCCGGAAGTGCATTTCATAGCCGCCGATGTGAGCAAGCCTGCCGAGAACGAGCGCCTGGTGCAGGAAGCCCTCGCCCGGTTTGGCCAAATCGACATGCTCTCGCTAAATGCCGGGGTGCTGGGCCTGGGTTCGGTAACCGAATTGTCGGTCGACCACTGGCACCAAACCCTCGACACCAACCTGGGGGCCATTTTCTATATGTGCAGGGCCGCCATTCCCCACCTGCTGAAAAGCGACCGGGCCAGTATTCTGATCAATGCCTCAATCGCCGCCTACAAGAGCTTCCCGAACCACCCGGCCTACTGCGCCTCCAAAGCCGGGGCCGTGGCGCTGATGAAGCAGATGGCCGTGGAATACGGCCCGCAGATACGGGTAAACGCCCTTTGCCCGGGGCCCGTAGACACCCCCCTGTTGTGGGAATCGGCATCGGCCTTCAAGAACCCGGAAAACGCCGTTGAAAACGCCCGGAAGGCCACCCTGCTCAAAAGGCTGGGCAGGCCGGAAGACATCGCCAGCCTGGCGCTCTTTTTGGCCAGCGGTGAAGCGTCCTGGATCACGGGTTCAGCCTTTACCATAGACGGGGGCATCCTGAACAGCTGAAGGCACTTTCATACCTTTGCCTAAAGAAAAAATTACCTGCAAACCACATCGCCATGGCCAGCAAAAACAGTTACCCTTCGCACGTATACCTCAACGGGGAAATCGTACCGGCCGAAGACGCCCGGATTTCGGTATTCGACCGGGGCTTCCTCTTCGGGGACGGCATTTATGAAGTAATGGCGCAGATCAACGGGAGGTTTTTCTATAAAGAGACCCATATGGAGCGGCTGAGGCGGTGCCTGGGGGAAATCGACCTCGACCTAGATGTGAGCGCCCTCGAACGCGACATCCCGGCCCTGCTCGGGGCCTCGGGCCTGACCGGAAAAGACTGCCTGCTCTACATACAGGTGACCCGGGGGGTGGCCCCCCGCCAGCACGCCTACCCCGGAGGAGTACAGCCCACGACCCTGATGTACGCCTGGCCCAAAACCCTGCCCGACATCAACCAAACCCTGGCTTCCACGGTTACGCGGGAAGATTTCCGCTGGTCGCGCTGCGATATCAAGATGACCTCCCTGCTGGGCAATGTGATGGCCAACCAGTTCGCCGTGGAGCACGGCTGCTATGAAACCCTGTTTGTCCGCAACGGGGTTTTCACGGAAGCCTCACACTGCAATGTGTTCTTTGTGCGGGCCGGCGTGGTCTACACCCACCCTGCCGACACCTTTATCCTCGACGGCATTACCCGCCAGGTGGTGCTGGAATGCTGCCGGAACCTTGGCATCGCATACCGGGAAGAGGGGGTGGCTATCGGGCTGCCAGGGGTCGATGAGGCTTTCTTAACGGGCACCAGCACCCAGGTTATGGCCATTTCCCATATCGACGGGAAAGCCATTGGAAAGGGACAAACCGGCCCGGTTACCCAAAAACTGCAGGAGGCGTTCCGGGAACTGAAAAGATTCAGCTAAGCGGCAACCTCCGGCCTCAGGAATATCCGGTCTGTACGGCCACTACGATCGCCACGGCTGCAATGGCGAAGAGCAACAGGGCCGGCTTCCAGATAAACTGCAACCACTTATCGTAGGAGATGCCCCCCAGGGCCAGCACGGCCATCAGGGCCCCGTTGGTCGGTACGATGATGTCCATATTGACAGCCCCGTATTGGTAGGCAAGCACCGTTACCTGCCTTGAAATGCCTACCAGGTCGGAAAGGGGGGTTAGGATAGGCATGGTCAGGACCGCCTGCCCGGAATAGCTGGACACCGGGAAGTGCAACAGCGCCTGACTGGCAAGCATCCCCAGGGCAGAGATGGAGGCGGAAAGGCCTTCCATGGGGCTGAACAGGCCATAAACGATCGAATCGATGACCAGCCCCTTCCCCAGCAGAATGGAAATACTCCCGGCCAGGCCTATTACCACGCAGGCAAAGATCATTTCCCGGAACCCTCCCACAAAGGCATTCGCTACCCCGTTAAGGCCCATTCCGGAGATCAGCCCACCGGCCAGGCCCATGGCGAAAAAGCAGGCAGACAAGTGGTTGAAGCCCCAATCCAGGACTATGAGGCCATAGGTGACCACCGAGAAGGTGCCGACAAGCAAAGCCAGAACAAGGCCGTTGCGCCAGCTAATCGATTGGCCGGAGGTTTCCATGGGTACCTTTTCCACCGGGTTCCGCCGGGCGTAATTGATGAGGTACCCATTCCAAAGCACCAGTGCGACCATCAAAAACACCAGGCGGAAGAGGCTGCCCGACA
>JBNKGM010000069.1:0-15750 GCA_050289825.1 Robiginitalea sp. | reverse complement strand
CGGTACAGTTCGAGGTTCGAAAGCGCAACCGGGCCTTTTGCGTCAAGGATGTTTACCCTCATGGCCGAGGCCTTTACCGGGTCGAACCGAAGGATGCGTTTGTATCCTATGGTGGTTTGTGTATCGAGGGCCACCCAGCGACCGCCGGTTTCGGCCTCCACGGTAAATTGCCTGACCCGCTGCCCCAAGGGGATGTATTCCTGCAAAACAAGCCGGTTTACCTCAGTCGGTTCAGGGAAGGTAACTGTAAGGGTGCCTGCATGCATGCCGTCGTCTGTGGCCCAGTAGGTTTCCGGGTCGCCGTCAACGGCCTTATCGCCGGCAAAGCGGGCCTCCCTGCCACGTACGTTCGAGGCCGAGGCATTTATGCCCAGCTTACGGGCAAAGTCCCTGTCGATTTGTTTTTTGAGGGCGAGCAGATGGGCTGCGTCGGTTTCGTGTACCAGGCCGCGAGTATCAACAGGCAGGTTCAGCAGAAAATTCCCGTTGCGCCCGATCGATTCGTAGTAGGTGCGGACTAAACGGGCCAGCGTCTTGACCTGGTGGTCTTCGCCCGGGTGGTAGTACCATCCCGGCCTGATGCTCGTGTTCACTTCGGCCGGCAGCCAGTGGGTGCCGTCCTCATGTCCGTAGCGCAATTCTTCATACCGCTCCCAGCCCGGGTAGATTTCATCGCGCCGCATAATGCTCCAGTTGGTCTCCCCGGCCCAGCCCTCCTCGGTGCCCACCCAGCGTATATCGGGCCCGCCGTCGCTGAAGATCACGGCATCGGGCTGGTAGCGGCGCACCAGGGCGGTGGTGCTGTCCCACTGGTAATAGGTCCGGTTGTCGATCTTGCGCGTTTCATTGGCCCCTCCGTAATAGCCCGACCCCCCGTTGGCCCCGTCAAACCAGATTTCGAAGAGCGGGCCATACCCGGTAAGCAGCTCGCGCAACTGCTCGTGGAAGATTTCCACATACCTAGGGGTGCCGTAATGGGCGTTGTTGCGGTCCCAGGGGGAGAGGTAGATACCAAATTTAAGTCCGTACTCCCGACAGGCCTCGGCTACCTCGCGCACCAGGTCGCCCTGCCCGTTGCGCCAGGGGGAATGCTTCACCGAATGCGCTGTGGTGCGGGTGGGCCAGAGGCAGAATCCGTCGTGGTGTTTGGCCGTGAGGATAATCCCTTTCATGCCGGCATCCCTGGCTACGCGGGCCCATTGTCGCGCATCCAGTTCTGTCGGGTTGAACTGGACCGGTGTTTCTGCCCCGGTGCCCCATTCCCGGTTCGTGAAGGTGTTCATATTGAAGTGGACAAAGGCGTAGTACTGCAGGTCGTGCCAGGCCAGTTGCCGCTGAGAGGGGAGGGGGCCGACCGGGGCGGGCGGAGTGGTCTTCGAACAGGAAATGGCCAGTGCCAGGGTCGCCATCAGGGCGGGAAGAGCAGAACTACGGGTCATAGGTTTCGGGTTGCTTTGCTAGGTTGGGTCAGTCGTTGTGGTACGGGTCGCCCTTCAAAATGGAAAACGCCCTGTAGAGCTGCTCCACGGCCATCAGCCGCACCACCTGGTGGTTAAAGGTCATGCGCGAGAGGCTCACGGCCTGCTGGGCCTGCTGCCGGATGGACGGGTCGAAGCCGTAGGCCCCGCCGATAAGCAGCACCAGCCTTTTCGGGCCGGAGTTCATGCATTTTTGCAGGTGCTGGGCAAAACCCCGGGAGGTAAATTCCTTCCCTTTTTCGTCGAGGATCCATACCACGTCCTGGAGCTGAAGCCGCCGCTGGAGCTGCTCGGCCTCTTTGGCCTTTTGCACGGCAGGGTCAAGCCCGCCCCGGCCGCGCACGTCGGGGATGCTCTCCATCTCGAACGGGATGTAGCGGCCCAGACGGGTGGCATAGGTCTCTATCTGGGCGCGCAGGGCGGGGTCGTCTGTCGGCCCAACGGTTAGCAGGAGCAATTTCATCGCTTAAAAATAGCCCATCCTGCCCAATTCATGAAATCGCCGGCCTTACCCCCGGTCCGCAAACATTTTACTACTTTAGTGCAGGATTTCCACGCTATGATTTCAGCTGAAAAATTTCAAAACGAAATAGACCTGATCATTTCAAATGCCCTGCGCGAAGATGTGGGCGACGGGGACCACAGTTCGCTGGCCTGCATCCCTGCAAATGCCACGGGCCGAGCCAAATTATTGGTAAAGGACAAAGGCATTCTTGCCGGGGTCGATTTTGCCCGCCAGGTCTTTGCAGGTGTAGACCCGGGGTGTGAAATGGAGGTGCTCCTGCCCGACGGCACGCCCGTCGAACACGGGGCGATTGCCTTTTACGTATCCGGGCCGGTGCAGGCCATCCTGAAAGCCGAACGCCTGGTGCTGAACGGGATGCAGCGCATGAGCGCCATAGCCACCAAGACCCGGCGGTATGCAGATTTACTGGAGGGAACCGGGGCGCGCATCCTCGATACGCGCAAAACCACCCCCGGCATACGCGCCCTGGAAAAATGGGCGGTGCGAATCGGGGGTGGCGAAAACCACCGGTTTGCCCTTTACGACATGATCATGCTCAAAGACAACCATATCGATTTTGCGGGCGGCATTACAGCGGCCATCTCCAAAACCCGTGCTTACCTGCAACGCACCGGGCGCGATTTGAAGATTGTCGTGGAGGCCCGCAACCTGGATGAGGTGGCCGAAATTTTAAAGTCTGAGGGCGTTCACCGCATCTTGCTCGACAATTTCAGCCTGGACCATACCCGGGAAGCAGTGTCCCTTATTGGGAAGCGCTGCCAAACCGAATCGTCGGGTGGTATACACGAAAAAAACCTGAGGGCCTATGCGGTTTGCGGGGTCGATTACATTTCCTCGGGATCGCTGACCCACTCGGTGGCCAATCTTGACCTGAGCTTAAAAGCCGTCTGAATGGGCAAGACCTGGGAAGAGCGGTTGGATGACGTACCGGTACTGAGCTGGCTGGTATTTGTGCTTAAAAGGGTGCAGCTTCGCGCCTTTGAAGGCCTTTCGCTTTTCGACCTGGTCGCCATGTACGTGCGCGGCATCATTAGGGGCGCGCTGTCTACCCGGGCCAGCGCCATCTCCTTCAGCCTGTTTATGGCCATTTTCCCCCTCCTGATTTTTTTGCTGACCCTGGTACCCTATGTGATTCCCTACGTCAGCGTGGGCAACAGCAATTTTGATGCCCAGTTCCTAAATTTTATGGAGGGCTTCCTGCCCACGGCCACCGGCGATTATTTTTCGGAGGTATATCAGCAGATCAAGGATCAAAAGCAAGGCGGCTGGCTGTCTTCGGCCTTCCTGATCTCCATTTTACTGATGACCAACGGGGTGAATGCCATCTTTGGTGGGTTCGAAACCAGTTACCACATCGACTTGACCCGGAATTTTTTCAAACAGTACGCCTATGCGCTCATGGTCGGGCTTATTCTCTCCCTCTTGCTGATCTTTGGCGCGGTGGTATATGTGTACTTTGAATTTTATGTGCTGGGCTACCTTACCGATATCACGGCCCGTTCCAGCGGGTTGGTGCTGGGCGAGGGCGATATTATCGGGGCGCAGATCGGGAAGGTCCTCTTTTTTATCCTGCTCACGTACCTGACCACGGCCATCCTGTATTATTTCGGGACTGCCGGGGGCAAACAGGCCCGTTTTTTCTCCTACGGGGCCCTGATGACTACCTTGCTCATTTTGCTGACCTCGTACCTTTTCGGGGTCTATATTGACACCTTTGCCCGGTACAACGAATTGTACGGGGCCCTGAGCGGACTGTTGATCTTAATGGTCTATATCTGGCTGAATTCCAATATCCTGTTGCTGGGGTTCGAACTCAACGCCACGCTCAATTACCTGAGAAGAAGCATGCAACAAGACGGGGAGGGGCCCTGAGCCGTTCCCGATAATAAAAGGGTTTGCCCGCCTAAAGCGCCATGAACTATTACGCAGACGTTTTGCTGCCGATCCCCCTTGAACGCACATATACGTATGTGGCGGGCCCGGGCATGGAACAGGCCCTCAGGCCCGGGATTCGGGTAGCCGTGCCCTTAGGCAAAACCAAATTGTACACCGGCCTGGTGGTACGCCTGCACCATGATCGGCCTGCGGCCTACCAGCCGAAGGAAATTTACCGGGTACTCGACCAGGAACCCCTGGTTTCGGCCAATCAGCTAAAGCACTGGCAATGGATTGCCTCCTACTACCTCTGTACCCTGGGGGAGGTATTCCGCACGGCCGTGCCCTCGGTTTTCCTGCTCGAAAGCGAGACTCGCGTATTGGGCAACCCGCTATGGGAGGAAGGCGACACCCCCCTCGACGATTCCGAATTCCTGATCCTGGAGGCCCTGGAGCATCAGTCGATGCTCAGCGTTCGCGAAATCAGCGAGATCGTAGACCGGAAAAACGTCCTGCCCCTGCTGCACCGTATGCTGGCCAAAGGGGCCATCAGACTGCAGGAAAAACTGGAAGAACGCTACGTGCCGAAGCGGTCGCGCTATATCCGCCTGCACCCACAGTACGTGGAAGATCAGGCCCTGGAGGCCCTGCTCGATTCCCTCTCAAGGGCCCCGAAACAATCGGCCCTGCTGTTGCAGCTGTTTCAAATGCAGCAGGGGCACGACAAACCCGTGAAAAGCAAGGAACTGGAGCAGCAGGCCGGGGCGAGCCGCGCAGCCCTGAAGGCGCTTATCGACAAGGAGGTGCTGCAGGAATACCTGCTCGAAGAAGACCGTATCGCCTTTGACGGGTCACCCCCGGTTTCGGGCCTGCCCGAGCTCAACGAAGACCAGGCCGCGGCCCTGGGGCAGATCCGCGCCGGTTTCGAAGCCGCGAAGACCGTGCTCCTGCACGGGGTAACCTCGTCGGGTAAGACCGAGGTATACATCCGGCTCATACAGGACGTACTCGACCGGGACAGGCAGGTGCTGTACCTGGTGCCCGAAATTGCCCTGACCGAACAGCTCATACGCCGCCTGCAGGCAGTATTCGGGTCGCGGGTGGCCGTTTTCCACTCCCGGCAGAACCTGCAGGAGCGGGCCGAACTCTGGTACCACGTACAAGCAGGGGCCGAGCAGGCCGCGGTGATTCTGGGGGCCCGTTCCTCCCTGTTCCTGCCCTTTAAAAGCCTGGGCCTGGTGCTGATAGACGAAGAACACGAAAATACCTTCAAGCAGTTCGACCCGGCCCCCCGCTACCACGCGCGCGATGCTGCCATCGTGTTGGCTTCTTACCATAAAGCAAAGGTGTTGCTGGGTTCAGCCACCCCCAGTATTGAGAGCTACCACAATGCCGCCACCGGCAAATACACCCTGGTGCGCATGGACCGGCGCTATGGCAATGTGCTGATGCCCGAGATGGAATTGGTAGATCTGAGTGACGCCTTCCGCCGCAAGCGCATGCAGGGCCATTTTTCGGAGCGGCTGCGGCTGGCCATTGCCGAGGCGCTTGACGCCCGCAACCAGGTGATCCTCTTCCAGAACCGCCGGGGGTTTGCCCCCATCGTAGAGTGTGCCAGCTGCGGGCATGCCCCCCAATGCGTGAATTGCGACGTAAGCCTTACCTACCACCAGTACCGGAAGGAACTGCGCTGCCATTATTGCGGCTTCCACCGGCCCCTGGAGGCCACCTGCGAGGCCTGCGGCAATGCCACCCTCGATACCCGCGGTTTCGGCACCGAGCAGGTCGAGGAAGAGCTCAAAGCCCTCTTTCCCGATGCCGCCGTGGCCCGGATGGACCTCGACACCACGCGGGGCAAATACGGGTACCAGCGCATTATTGAAGCCTTTGAAGCCCGGGAGACGGATATTTTGGTAGGCACGCAGATGCTCACCAAAGGCCTCGATTTCAGGCATGTGTCACTGGTGGGCATCATGAATGCCGATTCCCTGCTCAATTTTCCCCATTTCAGGGCCCATGAGCGCTGCTTCCAGCTCCTGACCCAGGTGGCGGGCCGGGCCGGGCGCACCCGCGAGCGCGGGCAGGTGCTAATCCAAACCTACAACCCGCATCACCAGATCTTACAGCAGGTTTCAAAAGGCGATTACCAGGGCATGTACCGGGACCAGGTATACGAACGGGAGCAATTCCTGTACCCGCCGGCTGTGCGGCTGATCAAGATTACGTTTGCCCATAAGGAGTACAACCGGGTGGGGGAGGGGGCCGACTGGTTTGCCAGGTCGCTGCGCCTCAGGTTCGATAAGCAGGTTTTGGGCCCTGAATATCCGCCCGTTGCCCGCATCAGGAACCTGTATCACAAGAACATCCTCCTGAAGATCCCGCCCGGGCAGGGCCTGGGCCCAACAAAAAATAGCATCAAAAGAATTGAACATTCTTTCAATGCTATTTCACAGTATAGAAGTATTCGTGTTATCTATAACGTGGATTATATCTGATTAGACGTTGCTCAATGCTTCGGCCAGCTCGGTTTTCTTGTTCCGGCTCAGCGGGATGGAGCGTCCGCCTACTTCAACATTCTTGCTGTTGAATTTCTCGATCTTTTCCAGGTTCACGATGTAGGATTTGTGAATGCGAAGGAATTTGTCTTCGGGCAGGGTTTGCTCAAAAGCCTTCATAGTGGAAAGTATCACTATGTTGGCCTCGTCGGTAACCAGTTTGATATAATCACCCAGGGCTTCAACCCATTTGATTTCGCTGAGAATGACCTTCCGTTTCTTCAGGTTGCTCTTCACGAAAATGTGCTCTTCATCTTCGTTTACCTTGTGTAGCTGCTCGTACTTGGCCACCGCACGTTTGACAGAGGCGTCGAAGCGGGCCATGGTAATGGGCTTGTGCAGGTAATCGGTAACGTCGTAGTCAAAAGCCTTTAAGGCGTAGTCGGGCTTCCCGGTAATCAAAATTACCTGTGGGCGGTTCTCCAGAGATTCCAACAAGTCGAATCCATTGATAATCGGCATTTCGACGTCGAGGAAAATCAGGTCAATTTCGTTGTTCTTGATACCGTTTTTAGCTTCGATCGCATTGCTGTACTCGGCAACCAGAGCAAGGTTTGGATGATTATTCACCAATTTAGCAACTGCCATCCGTTGCATCGATGAATCGTCAACCACGATACTTCTAAGTTTCATAAATGGTTGATTTGTGGGGTTAAATCATTGTCAAAGGTACTCATTCAACACGCCTTAGCGCAACAAAAGTTGTAAACATGGTGTGGAAATCTGTACCGTTGGCAACGACCGTCTTTGATTTGATTTGGGTTTAGGTTAAGCCTATGTTTTTCAGAATTCTTCTACCATAACGATCTTTTTATCGATTTCTTGTGATTGCAGGTAAGAATTATTACTTTTGCGCTCCTTTTTAATAGTTATAATTATATGAACCATTACGAAACTGTTTTCATTTTAAATCCCGTTCTATCTGAAACGCAGATAGAGGAAGCAGTTAAGAAATTTGAAGATTTCTTGACCAAGAATGGTGCCAAAATGGTCTCCAAGGAGAATTGGGGACTCAAGAAGCTGGCCTATCCCATTCAGCACAAAAAGAGCGGATTCTACCATCTGTTCGAATTCACCGCTCCGGGCGAGGCACTCGGCCCGTACGAGCAGGAATTCAAACGCGACGAGCGCGTTATGCGCTTTCTGACCGTGAAACTCGACAAGCACGCCGTAGCATGGGCGGAGAAACGCAGAACCAAATTAAAAGCTAAAGCCTAAGGATATGGCCAATTTGCAACAACAGGCAAAAGGGAAGAAAGACGGGGAAATCCGTTATCTGACCCCGCTGAACATCGAAACCAACAAGCAGAAGAAATACTGCCGCTTCAAAAAATCAGGTATCAAGTACATCGATTACAAGGATGCCGATTTTCTGATCAAACTGGTGAACGAACAAGGAAAAATCCTGCCGCGCCGCCTTACCGGGACTTCCCTGAAGTACCAGCGGAAAGTGGCCCAGGCCATCAAACGGGCCCGCCACCTGGCGCTCATGCCCTATGTAGGAGATTTATTAAAGTAAACCGAAGGAATCATGGAATTGATATTGAAGCAAGACGTTGAGAACCTCGGGTTCAAAGACGACCTGGTAACCGTTAAGAACGGGTACGGACGGAATTACCTGATTCCCCAGGGAATGGCTGTACTGGCCACGCCTTCGGCCAAGAAAGTGCTTGCCGAGAACCTGCGCCAGAAAGCGCACAAAGAAAAGCAAGCCATCGATGAAGCCGGCAAAGTGGCCGAATCACTGAAGCAGCTCGAGGTTAAGATCCCTGCCAAGGTTGGAGAGGCCGACAAGTTGTTCGGATCGGTTACCAACATTGACCTGGCAGCAGCCCTGGAGGCCGCCGGGTTCGCAATCGACAAGAAGTTTATTGCCATCAAAGGTGGTGCCATAAAACGCGCCGGACCTTACGAAGCCGAGATTCGCCTGCACCGCGCAGTACAGATCGATTTCGGATTTGAAGTGGTGCCTGAGAAGGCTTAAAAACAAATTCTTTCCACCAAAAAGGAGCCGTGTAAACATGGCTCCTTTTTTTTTATCTTGTATGGGCTGATTGCCAGCACTACTAACTCAACCACACCATGAAACTCAGACTTCTATTCTCGATCGCCTGCATGATTTCGCTAACCGCGTTTGCGCAAGTCACCACCTCGAATATACGGGGTGCCGTAACAGACCTTCAGGGCGAACCCCTCCTGGGCGCCAACATCGTTGCCGTTCATATGCCCACGGGCACCCGCTTTGGTACCACTTCGAACGAAGACGGCCGGTACAACCTGTTGAACCTCCGGGTCGGGGGGCCGTACGTAATCACGATAACCTATGTGGGCTTCGCGCCCAAAGAAGAGTCGGATGTATTTCTGACCCTGGGGGTAACCTACACCCTTGATGCAGAATTGGTGGAGCAAAGCCAGGCTCTGGAAGAGGTGGTGTTGGTCTCAGACCGGGGCGGCACCTTTGGCAGTGACCGCACGGGGGCAGAAACCTCCGTGGGGCGCAGGGAATTAACACGGCTTCCCACCATTTCGCGTTCCACCAACGATTTCACCCGCCTCGAACCCACTGCGAGCAACGGTTCCTTTGCCGGTCGCAACGACCAGTTCAACAACTTTTCCCTCGACGGGGCGATCTTCAATAATCCCTTCGGCCTTGACGCTGCCCAGCCCGGGGGTCAGACCGATGCCACCCCCATCTCCCTCGATGCCATCGATCAGATTCAGATTGCCACCGCACCTTATGACGTTACCCAGTCTGGTTTTACCGGGGCCTCTGTGAACGCGGTGACCCGAAGCGGCTCCAACGAGGTGTATGCCACGGTGTACGGCTTCTTCCGCAATGACGACCTGACCGGTGGAAAAATTAACGGAGACAAGGTTTTTAAGACCGGCCTTGAACAGACCCAGTTCGGCGTGAGCGTCGGCGGGCCCATTGTGGAAAACAAACTCTTCTTTTTCGCCAACTTTGAGCGTGACGACCTCACAGAGCTCGGCACGGCCGGGTTTGTGCCGAACAGGGGCTCGGGAAGCATCAATGAGTCGCGCGTGAGCGCCTCCGATTTTGCCCTGGTCGACTCCTACCTTCGCCAGGTAGTCATCGGCAGGGATGACCTCGGGAACCCCCTTTATTACAATCCCGGCCGATATGAAGGATTTAATTTTGCGCAGGAATCGGTGAAGGGTATATTCAAACTGGATTGGAATATCAATGAAAGCAGCCGGCTTGCCTTGATTTACAACTTCCTCGACGCTTCGAAGGAGAAACCGGCCCACCCCAGCGCTTTGGGCTTTCGCGGGCCTAATGCCTCCACCCTGCAGTTCGAGAATACCGGGTATCAGATCAACAACCGAATCCAGTCCGTTCAGTTGGAATTGAACAGCGCGATTTCTGACGAGGCGGCCAATAAGCTGCGGGTCGGGTACACACACTTCGACGATTTCCGCAACCCGCTTTCCACACCGGCGCCCACAATCACGATCCTCGATGCCACGGGCAGCTCCAACTATATAATTGCCGGGCACGAACCCTTTTCCATTCACAATACCCTCGACCAAAAGGTCTTTCAAATCACGGATAACCTGAGCATCTTTGAGGGCGACCACACATATACCTTTGGGTTCTCCTTCGAGAAATTCCAGTTCGACAACTCGTTCAACCTTGGGACCTATGGGGCCCAGGGGGTGTTTTTCCCGACCACGACCATTACAGGCTTTGAAGATTTTGCCACTTCAGGTGCCCTGCAGGCAGCCTTCAACTCCGCCATCCAGACCGACCGCACCCTAGAAGCCAACGGCACCGGTAATCCGGGGGGCTGGTCGCTGGCCGAGACAAACGTGGGCCAATTCGCCTTTTATGCCCAGGACGAATGGAACGTAACCCAGGATTTCAAACTGACCTACGGGGTGCGCGTAGACAAGCCGCTGTACTTTGACACAGCAGACAAAGTGCGTGATAACATTGCGAGAAAGGGAGGGTCAAACGGCACCTACATTCCGTCGATCCAATATTTCGACCCCGAGACCGGGGAACCGGTTTTCCTCGATTCAGAGCAAATGCCCAACGACAATTTCCTGGTTTCTCCCCGCCTGGGCCTGAACTGGGACGTATTGGGCGATAACACCCTTCAAATTCGGGGGGGCAGTGGCTTGTTTACCGGGCGGTTCCCCTTTGTATGGCTGGGCAACCAGGTGCAGGGCGTCGACTTTTTCTTTTACCAGGTGGTCGACCCTGATTTTCAATTCCCGCAGGTATGGCGCACCAATATCGGCGCAGACCGGCGCTTTGAAAATAACCTGGTGGTTTCGGGCGATGTTTCATATACCCGTGACCTGAATGCGCCGCACGTTCAGAACTGGGGGCTTGACACGCCTTCGGCCAACCTTGCCGGCGTAGACAACCGGGCCGTATACACCAATGACGATAAATCTCAGATTTTCGGCGGGCCGACAAGCGCCTATGTCTTTACGAATTCTGACCAGGGGCGTATCTGGAACGTGGCAGTCAAGGCCGAAAAGACCTGGAATAACGGCATTTACGGACGGTTGGCGTACAGCTACCTGAATGCCAAGGAGGTGAATTCCATCGAAGCCGAAATCACAGGTGATGCCTTCGCCGGCAATGCCATAGTCGGCAATGCCAACAACGATGTTTTGGCCCATTCCAAGTACGGGGATGCGCATCGTTTCATCGGGGTGTTTTCAAAAGCCTTTGACTTTGGCACCACCATCTCCACCTTTTTCGAATATGCCAAGGGCAACCGGTACAACTACATCTACGGGGGCGACATCAACAACGATGGCTCCAGCATCAATGACTTGTTGTACATCCCCACCTCCCAGGAGGTACAGCAGATGAACTGGGCAGACCCGACCGACGCTGCGGCCTTCGAGTCTTTCATACAGCAAGACGACTACCTGAGCGAAAACCGGGGCAGCTACGCAGAGCGGTACGGCGCCCTGGCACCCTGGAGGGGCCGTTGGGATGTCAAAATCTTGCAGGATATCAAGGTGGCCGAAAAACACACCATCCAGCTCAGCCTCGATGTGCTGAATATCGGCAATCTGGTAAGTTCCAGCTGGGGAGTGGTCGAAGAACCAGCCTTTAACCAACTGGTGGGGGTAAGCCGAGACGCAGACAATGTCCCGACTTATACCTTTGACGAGAGTCTTACAAAAACCTTTACGGCGGCTACCGATGCCCGGTCGCGCTGGAGGGCCCAATTGGGGGTCCGGTATATTTTCAATTAGGCACCAGATACCTTAAATTTGCACCGCCCGGCCCCAACGCCGGGCGGTGCCTTATGAAATATACCCGACTCACCCGCGAACAGTTCGAAGAACTCCACCCCGAATTCATCAATTTCCTGGCCACCCAGTCGATCACTGCAGAGGAATGGTCTCAGCTGAAGACCGAAAAACCGCAGGTAGCCGAACAGGAGCTCGACGTATTCAGCGACCTGATTTGGGAGGGGGTACTCACACGGGTTGATTATATGGAAAATATCGGCCCCCAGAGCATGCACCTGTTCCACCTGCCCGAGAAGGAAATGCGGCTTATTTCCGTGAAGGTAAACAACCCCGAAATTGACCTGCAGACCCCTGAGGGCTTTGGGTGGTTCAAGAAAAACTGGCAATCTGACTGGGTCGATTACCTCACGGCCTCCAAGGCCTATTCAGACGACCCCAACCGCGATAAATTCGAACTTATCCGCAAAGGGGCCGTGATCACCAAGGGCGAACTTTTCCGCTGGTTCGAGGAAATCGTCGAAATCTAGGCCACCGCGCGGCTGGCTTAAAAACGGCTTTCTGTTATATTTGCACCACCGAAGGCAAATTCATGGCACAGAAACCCAGTATCCCCAAAGGGACCCGCGACTTTTCCCCGGCCGAAGTGGCCCGTCGCAACTATATTACAGCCGTTATACGCGAGCAGTTTGAGCGGTTTGGCTTCCAGCCCATTGAGACCCCCTCCTTTGAAAATTACGACACCCTGATGGGTAAGTACGGGGAGGAGGGCGACCGGCTGATCTTTAAAATCCTCAATTCGGGTGATTTCGTCAAAAACCTGAAGCCTTCAGACCTGGCCGAACCCAATGCTCAGCAATGGACCCCCCAGCTCTGTGAAAAGGCGCTGCGCTACGACCTAACCGTCCCTTTCGCGCGTTATGTGGTCATGCACCAGAACGAGATCGACTTCCCGTTCAAGCGCTATCAGATACAGCCCGTATGGCGGGCCGACCGGCCGCAGCGGGGGCGCTTCCGCGAATTCTGGCAATGCGATGCCGACGTGGTGGGCGCAGGGGGTATCGTACAGGAGCTGGAACTGGTGCAGCTCTACGACCGGGTCTTTAACAAACTCGACCTGAAGGGGGTAACCATCAAGATCAACCACCGCAAGGTGCTCTCGGGCATAGCCGAGGTAATCGGGGCTGGCGAGTACCTGGTCGACTTTACGGTAGCCCTCGACAAGCTCGACAAGATCGGCCGCGAGAAGGTGGAAGAAGAAATGCTTCAGAAAGGCATTCCACAAGAAGCCGTTGCCAAGGCGGCCCCCCTGTTTGAGTTGAGCGGGGAGGCCCAGGGGCAGCTCGAAAAACTGAAGGAACTCCTGAGAGATTCCAAAACGGGACTCGAAGGCGTTGCCGAACTGGATGAACTCTTTGCCCAAACTTCTAAACTGGGACTCAAGGCTTCGGCCTGCCAGCTGCAGATTACCCTGGCGCGTGGCCTGAACTATTACACCGGGGTTATTTTGGAAGTGGCAGCCCCCGACAGCGTACCCATGGGTTCCATTGGAGGGGGAGGGCGTTACGACGACCTTACCGGCATATTCGGCCTGCAGGGGCTCAGCGGGGTTGGGATTTCGTTTGGCCTCGACCGCATTTACCTGGTGCTGGAACAGCTCGGGCTATTCCCCGACCAGCTCGACCACAGCCTCGACGTGTTCTGCATCAACTTCGGGACGGCAGAGGCCCGCGAAGCCCTGAAGCTGGTGATGGGCCTGCGCGACAGGGGCCTCAGGGCCGACCTGTACCCCGAAGCCGCCAAGCTCCAGAAGCAATTCAAATACGCCGATAAGCGGGGCGCCCCCTTTGTGGTGCTAATCGGGGAGGAAGAGCTTGCCAAGGGCACTTTTATTGTAAAAAACATGTCAGAAGGAAGCCAGCAAACCTACAAGCGCGAAGACTGGGTGGTTTTTGCCCGCAGCCTACAAACGTGATTGTATAGCCCGCAAAACGGCCCGGTAGTAATCGGTGCCGTGGGGCACGTAAATGCCCGGGCGGGCCAGGCCCCATACCTCTTCGGCCAGGGTCGGCAGGGGTTGCAGCCGTAATTGGTCAACTTCCGAGACCTGGGGGGTGAGTTCCCGAAGGGGCCTGCGCAGCAAACAGATATATACATGGCGGAATTCGCAGTCTACAATGCCATTCGGATGCCTGTGTTTTTGTTTGTGAACGGTGACCGGTTCCAGTTCCCGGCTCTCCACCTCCAGCCCGATCTCTTCCCGAATTTCGCGTAAGGCACCGTTAACCGGCGATTCCCCGGCTCCGAGATGGCCGGCAACCGATACGTCCCACAAGCCCGGGTAGGTGTCTTTACCGGCGGCCCTGAGTTGGAGCAATACCTGCCCGGTTGCCGTATAAAACCAAATGTGCACCGTCGGGTGGTACCATCCCTGGCGGTGCACTTCAGATTTTAATGCCGTGCGTCCGGTCGGACGGCCTTCCTCATCCCAGATATCGAGCAGCTCATCCATGCGTCAGAGGCCGTGACCGGTCAGTCGAAGTAGCTGAAGGTTTCCCCGGCCTTGATGCTTAGGAGCGTCTCATAAATGAGACGAATCACATTGGCCACATCATCTTTGTGAACCATCTCTACCGTGGTGTGCATGTAGCGCAGGGGCAGTGAGATCAGGGCCGCTGCCACCCCGCCGTTGCTGTAGGCAAAGGCATCGGTATCTGTGCCGGTGCTCCGGGAGGCGGCCATGCGCTGGAACGGGATCTTTTTCGCCTCGGCCGTATCCAGGATGCGCTCGCGCAACTTGTTCTGTACGGCAGGGGCGTAGGAAACCACGGGGCCCAGGCCCAGCTCGATGTGCCCTTCTTTTTTCTGGTCGATCATCGGGGTGGTTGTGTCGTGGCAGACGTCGGTAATGATAGCGGCATTCGGCTTCAGGCGCTGGGTAATCATCTCGGCCCCGCGCAAGCCGATCTCTTCCTGTACCGAATTGGTCACATACAGGCCAAAGGGAAGTTTCTTCTTGTTCTCTTTAAGCAAACGGGCTACCTGGGCAATCATGAAGCCCCCGGCCCGGTTGTCGATGGCCCGGCAGACAAACTTGTTGCCGTTTACCACCTGAAAGGTGTCGGGATAGGTAATGACGCAGCCCACATGCACCCCCATCTTCTCGACTTCTGCCTTGTCTTTGGCGCCGATATCAATAAAGATGTTTTCGAGTTTCGGCGGCTCTTCCTTTGCTTTATCGCGCACGTGAATGGCCGGCCAGCCGAACACGCCTTTCACGATACCGTTGCGGGTGTGTATGTTCACCCACTTGGAAGGGGCTATCTGATGGTCGCTTCCACCGTTGCGGATCACGTAGATAAGGCCGTTGTCTGTGATGTAATTCACGTACCAAGAAATTTCGTCCGAATGGCCTTCGATCACCACCTTGTAAGGGGCGTCGGGGTTTATTACCCCTACGGCAGACCCATAAGTATCGGTAATAAAAGTATCTACATAGGGTTTCAGGTACGACATCCACAGCCGCTGCCCTTCCAGTTCATAGCCGGTCGGAGCGGCATTATTGAGGTATTTCTCGAAAAACTCGAGGGAAGCAGCGGGCAAAATTTGCTCTATAGTCATGTTCGATCAGTCTTTGCTGCAAACTTAGCAATATTCACTTTTATTTAATAGTTGCCCACTGGCATAATCATTAATTTTGACACGGTCTTTAGAACTTGAGAACCATGCGGCTCATCCGTCCATTTTTGATGTTCGCGCTGCTCCCGCTGCCCCTTGCGGCCCAGCTTCCGGAGCAGCCCCTCGATTCATCCCAGCAGGAGATGATCATACTCGAGGGAGACTCCATCTTTCGGAGCTCTATCGAACTGGACGAAGTTTATATCTTCGGGAAACTCCGCTTCAATTCGTACGACGACAAGCTCCGCTATTACATCCTCAGGCGCAAGACCCTGAAAGTGTATCCCTATGCAAAGCTGGCTTCCGAGCGCTTTATTGAACTCAACAACCGCCTGGGCCAGATCGATACCAGGAGGGGGCGGAATCACTACACCAAAATCGTGCAGCGCTATATAGA
>JBNKGM010000068.1:0-15958 GCA_050289825.1 Robiginitalea sp. | reverse complement strand
ATCCTACGCTAGGTCATTGAATTCTTTTAATCAGGCGTTAAAATTATTCAACAAACTGGGATTACCCGAATTGTCGGGAAAAAGCGAGTTAGGGATTGCCCTAACATACTATTATGCAGATGATTATGTAAGTTCAGAAAAGCATGCCTATAATTCAATGAAACTTTTCGAGGAAGCGGGATCAAATGCCCAAGATGTAGACTTCCTAAGATGTCATAATATACTCGCATTGATTTCAACGGCGCTTGGGGAATATGATCAGGCTTTAACTGACTATCAAAATGCCCTCATGTTTTTAGATTCGTCCAAAAATAAGAATGCCTACAATACCATCTTGAATAATCTCGGTTATGTATTGCATGAAATGGGGAATTTTGCTTTAGCGCGGGATAACTTCCAATTGGTTTTAAAAAACACCAAAAACAATGAAGAAGAAACTAAGCTATATGCGCGGGCACTGGTAAACCTGGCCAGATCAAATTTGGAACTTGGGAATCTGGATAGTATTGAGGCTCAATATAGGGAAGCCCTGGTAATACGGAAACAAATTGATGACCAGAGAAGCCTGCCTCGCAGCCATTACTTTTTGGGGGAATACTATTTAAAGGTTGGAGATACCGCGCAGGCCATCGCCGAACTGGCAAAAGGCGAGGCCATTGCCCTGGAAGTGCCCGAGCTCGACGGCCTGCAGGATATCCTAAAGCTGCAAATCAAGGCGCAGCCCGAGCGGGCCCCGGCCATCTCAGAGGCCCTCTTTCGGCTGCAAGACAGCCTGTTGCAAGAAGAGCGGTCGAACCGCAACAAACTGGCACGGGTCGAATACGAAACCGACGAATACATTGCCCGGAACCAGTTTTTATCGCGCCAGCGCCTGCTCTGGATTGGCGTGGCCCTGGGCGCCATACTTATCGGGGTTATCCTTTTTTCGGTGATTTCCATGCGCATCCGCAACCAGCGGTTCAAATTCCAGCACCAGCAACAGGAAGCCAACCAGGAGATATTTAACCTCATGCTGGGGCAGAACGAAAAAATCGAGGAAGGCAAGCAGGCCGTGCAGAAGCGCATTTCCGAAGAGTTGCACGACGGGGTGCTGGGCGAGATGAACGGCGTACGCATGGTATTGCTGGGCCTAAACGCCAAAACAGACGAGGCCTCCCGCGAAATGCGGGCCCTGGCCATCGAGAAGCTGAAAGGGGTACAGGAAGAAATCCGCGGCATTTCGCACGAGCTGAGCGATGCGGCCTACCAGAAATTTCATAATTTTATTATCTCGCTTGAAGAATTGGTTACCGGCATTTGCGAAGGCGCCGGCCTGGACCACCACTTCGATTACGACAAGGAAACCGATTGGGACGGACTGCAGGGTGAGGTAAAGATTAACCTGTACCGCATTATTCAGGAATGCCTTCAAAACACCATAAAGCACGCCCAGGCCACGGAGGTGGTCATAGAAATGATCTCGGAGCCTTATATGCTGCGGGTGAACATCCGCGACAACGGGGTGGGATTCCAGCCTTCGAGGGGTAAAAAAGGAATCGGCCAGAAAAACATAGCATCTCGGGTTAAAAAGCTGGGCGGCAGGTGGCAGGTGCGATCTGCCCCGGGGCAGGGTACCGAAGTTGCCCTGCAGCTACCCCATCACGGCGGGCACCCGCTGGGAGCAAATACAAAAGTTGGCCGCAACCCGGCCCATGCAGGAGAACGAATAGAAACTACATGAATATCATCCGAATTTTAGCGGTCGACGACCATGAAATGACCACCATGGGGTATAAATTTATCCTGGAGGACTATGAATTGGAGGGTTCCAAAATTCACATGGACACGGCCAAGACGTTTGCCGAAGCCGAACACGCCATCAAGCAATCAGCCAACCGGCTCCCTTACCAGATCATCTTGCTCGACATCCAGCTCTCGGGTTCCAACGGCGACTGTGACAAGACCGGAGAAGACCTGGGCATTTTGGCCCGGAAGGTCAGCCCGGGGTCTAAGGTGGTATTTATGTCGTCTTTCAGCGATAACTACCGTATCAACAGCATCATGCAGACGGTAAACCCCGAAGGGTATATGGTCAAATCGGAAATCGACCAGAAGTCGTTACAGGCCATGGTGGAAACCGTACTCCATTCCCCCCCCTATTACACCCAGAAAGCCCTGGTTGCCATCCGCAAAAAAATGGCCAACAGCATCGACCTGGACGACAACGACCGGAAGATCCTTTACCACCTTTCGATCGGCACCAAAACCAAAGATATGGTGAACCACATTTCCCTGTCACTGCCCAGCATCGAGAATCGGAAGAGGCACATCAAATCACTGTTCGGAATCGAAAAGCAAAACGACCAGGCCCTCATTTCCGAAGCACGGGAACGCGGTTTTATCTGATCCGCAACCTCCCCCCCCGGGGTGCGCAACAAGCCCCTTAAATCGTATTTATTTATGGAAAAGCCATAGTTTTTTTATGGTTTTTCTATAATTCTTTAATTCCTAATGGACATAACTTTGATAACATCCCTTAGGCTGAATGAAGTATGCGCGCGTCAAATTCCAAGTTTCCCCGACAACAGGCCGTTCAAATCGGGTCTCCCCTTCCCCTCTGTGGGCTAAATGATTTTTTAAAAGACCTGGAGCGTTTCTTTTTTGCAGAAGCCTCGGCCAAGTTCTGGATAGCCGAAGACGGTGGGCAGGATTTGGTGCTGCACCTATACAGTCCGTTACAGTTGCTGGAGGTATTGCACCACCACCGGAGGGGCCATTGGGGTAGCGGTTATTCAAATACGATACAGTCGGGCCCATCCCGTCTTGAAGAGTTATTGCAGGGGTTGGAAATGCAGAATATCCGCGACGTCGATATCGAAGAGCTGAGCCTGGAATTGAATGATATACTAATTGTGATCCGCAAAAGCGGCCCGCACAGCATCCCGCGCGAATTCGACCACCTGCTTGAAACCCTGGCGGCTCATTTTGTTTACCTGACCAACGGTTTGCAGGAAATACCGAATGAAATATACATCCCGGCAATTGAGGAAAAGGAAGTGTTTTATTCCGTAACCCATGCAAACGATGTCTCTGATTTCTACGGTTTTTGGGCTGCCTACTTCGATACCGAGGTCGACGCCCGCATATACGACCTGAAAGCCCGCCAAACCCTGGCAGGCACCACCCTGCATTACGGAAATCCGACCCAGATCTAACCGCAGGCCTTTACTTTACCCTGCGAACAGCGGCCGCCCGCTCATCAGGGCGTTCACATCCTTTTTTACCTTTTGTGCCACAGCCTCTGAACCCGGTTCTGCAATAACCCGGTCTATGAGGGAAACCACGGTTTCCATATCGGCTTCCTTAAGGCCCCGCGTGGTAATGGCTGCCGTTCCGAAGCGGATTCCTGAAGTGACAAAAGGCGACTGGTCATCGAAAGGCACCATGTTTTTATTGGCGGTAATATCGGCCCGCACCAGCACCTGCTCGGCTTCTTTTCCGGTAATGCCCTTGTTGCGGAGGTCGATCAGCATCATATGGTTATCGGTGCCCCCCGAGATCAGGTTGTACCCCCGCGAAACGAATGCCTTGGCCATGGCCTGGGCATTTTTACGCACCTGAAGGGCGTAATAGAGGAATTCGTCTGTAAGGGCTTCGCCAAAAGCCACGGCCTTGGCGGCAATGATGTGCTCAAGGGGCCCGCCCTGGTTACCGGGGAATACGGCGAGGTCTATCAGGGACGACATGCTGCGAAGCGATCCGTTCTTAAGGCGCAGGTCAAAGGGGTTTTCAAAATCTTCGCCCATGAGGATCATACCCCCCCTGGGCCCTCTCAGGGTTTTGTGGGTGGTCGTGGTCACAAAATGGCAATGCGGCATGGGGTCGTTCAAAATGCCCTTGGCAATGAGTCCCGCGGGGTGGGAGATATCGGCCAGCACCAAGGCATCGACCGAATCGGCAATATCGCGGAAGGCCTCAAAATCCATATCGCGCGAATAGGCCGAAGCCCCGGCGATGATCATTTTGGGTCGCTCCTTTTTTGCGATACCGGCGATTTTGTCGTAATCGAGGCGTCCGGTTTCGCGTTCCACCCCGTAGAAAACCGGCCGGTACAGTTTCCCGGAGAAATTCACTGGGGAACCGTGCGTCAGGTGCCCCCCATGCGAAAGGTCAAACCCGAGGATGGTGTCACCCGGCTGAAGGCAGGCCTGATACACCGCAGCATTGGCCTGTGAGCCCGAATGCGGCTGCACGTTGGCATACACCGCCCCGAAGAGCTCCTTGGCCCGCTCAATGGCCAGGGTTTCGACCTGGTCAACAATTTCGCACCCGCCGTAATACCTTTTACCCGGGTACCCTTCGGCGTATTTGTTGGTGAGCACCGAGCCGGCGGCCTCCATGACCTGCGGACTGGTGAAGTTTTCGGAAGCGATCAGTTCGATGCCATTGAGTTGCCGGTGCTCTTCGGCCCGGATCAGGTCAAAAATTTGTTGGTCTCTCTCCATGAAGTGTTTTATGTGCTGTTAGTGGCATTTCCCAGGCCCGTCCGCAAGGGTCGCCCGAGGTGCGGGAACCTCACTGCAACGTCGGCAGACGCCCTGTACGGGCCGGGTTGTTAAACGCGTGGTAAAAGTACGAATCAAGGGTTGTTTAAACCTAGAAAATGATATATTTGATTGAGGAATTTATCAAACATTCATTAACAGAAGCCCATGTCTATCAAGGCCAATGATCCCAACCGCAAATCCTGGTTGCCCGTTTCACCCGATTCTGATTTCCCCATCCAGAACATTCCCTTCGGGGTGTTCCTGACCCGTGATGATGTAATCACCATCGGCACGCGCATCGGCGACACGGCCATAGACCTGGGGGCCATGCACCAACTGGGCTATTTTCGAGACATCCCCCTCACGGACGATATTTTTTTGCAGGATACCCTGAATGATTTTATTTCGGACGGCAAGAAAACATGGCGGCTGGTCAGAAACCGCATCGCCGAGGTCTTCGACGTGAAAAATCCCGAATTGCAGCAACAGCCCGACCACCGCAAGATCATCCTCTTCGAACTGGACGAAATCGAGATGCAACTCCCGGTACAGATCGGCGACTACACCGATTTTTATTCGAGCAAGGAACACGCCACCAATGTCGGGCGCATGTTCCGCGACCCCGAGAAAGCCCTGCTGCCCAACTGGCTTCACCTGCCCGTGGGGTACCACGGGCGCAGTTCCTCCATAATCACCAGTGGCACTCCCGTGCGCCGGCCGCATGGGCAACTCTTGCCCAAAGGGGCAGAAACCCCTGTATTCGGGCCATCTGCCCAGGTCGATTTTGAACTGGAAATGGCCTTTGTGACCACAGATGCCAATGTGCTGGGCGATCCTATCCCGGTAAAGGAAGCAGAAGACTATATATTCGGACTGGTCCTCTTTAACGATTGGAGCGCCCGCGACATCCAGAAATGGGAATACGTGCCGCTGGGGCCCTTCCTGGCCAAGAATTTCGCCTCGTCCATTTCGCCCTGGATAGTGACCCTAGATGCCCTGGAGCCTTTCCGCACTTCAAGCCCGAAACAGGAGCCCCAACCCCTGCCCTACCTGCAGCAGGATGGCAAGCGCACTTTCGACATTCAGCTCGAGGTAGACCTGATTCCCGCAAATGGCCCGGCCGCCACAGTGAGCCGTTCCAATTTCAGGTACCTGTATTGGACCATGGCCCAGCAACTGGCCCACCATACCATAAACGGCTGCAAGGTAAACAGCGGTGACCTGATGGGTACAGGCACGATCTCGGGCCCCACGGAAGACTCATACGGTTCCATGCTTGAACTCTCCTGGGCTGGCAGCAGGCCCCTGAAACTGCCCGGAGGCCAGTCACGTACCTTTATCCAGGACCACGATACGGTAGTACTTCGCGGCTTCTGTCAGAAAGGTGGCCTGCGCATCGGTTTCGGGGAAGTTCGCACGCAGTTGCTGCCGGCCCTGAACCTCTGATGCCGTCCTGAAACAGGTATCTTAATCCCACTTATACGAACTTTCGTCGATTTTCGTTCTATACCTGGTCGGTTTTGGCACGGGCATTGAATCCCCTTTGTCGAACCCCTAAAGCAAACCATCATGAAAAAGGCACTACTTTGCGGTTTTACCGCACTTTTAATGCTTTCCTGCGGAGGTGTAAAAAAGACCCAGGAAGCCCTGAACACGGGAAATTATGAACAGGCCATTTACCGGGCCATCGACAACCTGGCAGACAACAAAACACGGAAAGGGAACCAGCCCTATGTGGTGTTGCTCGAAGAGGCTTTTGCCAAGCACTCGGTACGGGAAAACCAGGAAATTGCATTTTTGAAGCAAGACGGCAACCCGGCAAATTTGGAAACGTTGTTCAAGAAATACAACAACCTGAAAAACATCCAGCAGCGGATCGAACCCCTGCTCCCGCTTCCCATTTATGAGGAAAACCGCGACGCGCGCTTCTCGTTCCGAAACTACGACCGGGAAATTCTGGAGACCAAAGACCAGTTGTCTGAATACCTGTACGCCAATGCGAACCAGCTCATGAAAAGGGCGGTGAACAAGCACGATTACCGGCAGGCCTATGAAGACTTCGAATACCTGGAGCAGATCAACCCCGGGTATGCCAACACGCGCCAGCTCATGGAGGCGGCCCGCCAGAAGGGACTCGATTACGTCATGGTAACCATGATAAACGACACCCAGCAAATCGTACCCGAACGGCTGGAAGCCGACCTGTTGAACTTCAACACCTACGGGCTCAACAACCTGTGGACCGAGTACCACACCAACCCGCTCGATGCGGTTGACTACGATTATGAAATGCAGGTAGCCTTCCGCGATATCGTAATTTCGCCCGAGCAGGTAAGCGAGAAGCAGATAATCAAGGAACGGCAGGTAAAAGACGGCACCGAATTTCTGCTTGACCGCGAAGGCAACGTGGTGAAAGACAGCCTGGGCAACAAGATTGAGGTAGACCGCTTTCGCACCGTACGCTGCAATTTCTACCAGTTTACCCAGCAAAAGACGGTGCACGTAAACGGCAATGTGAACTTTATTGACCTGCGCTCACAGCAGGCGGTGAATTCGTATCCGCTGGCCAGCCAATTTGTATTCCAACACATATACGCCAATTACGACGGCGACAAACGGGCCCTGGATAACGACCTGGTAGCCCTGCTCGACCTGGCTGCCGTACCCTTTCCTTCTAATGAACAAATGGTTTACGATGCCGGGGAAGACTTAAAGGCGCGCCTGAAAAGCATCCTTACCCAGCAACGATTTAATTAGGGCTTTGACCCAAAGCACCAGAAACCCCGGTCTGCGCGATCGGGGTTTTTTTATGGCCGGAAGTCTTCGGGCCTAAGGCCTGAGATATCGCCGTGAGAAGCCGACCCCACCAACCTGCCCGCTTTAAAAAGCAGAACCTGGGGCGACTGGTGGCGCAGCTGCGACTGCTCGGCAAGGACCTCTGAAAGCCCCCGATGCCGCAGAATGTCGAGGAGGTAAAAGGTGGTTTCGGGGCCTTCCTGCGACCATACCCGCTCAAAGCGCCTCAGCATCATGGCGCTGAGCCCGCAACGGGTCGAATGCTTGAATACGACATGCAGCCCCTCCCCGGTCTGCTGCCCGATAAACTCAAGTTGGTCTACCTCGGCCAGAGCTACCCAGGGGAAGGTATTTCCGCCTTCCCCGGCTGACGCACCTGCAGGGCCGAGCCATTGTTTAACCCACTTTTTCATGCTTCGCATTCGGCTGACTAATTGTCTGATTTAAAGTTGTTTTTTCTGACATTCTGTCCTGGGTCTCGTCTTGGTAAGATTCTTGACATCTGCAGGACGTACCTGCAAAGAAAGAAGCTATGAACATAAATAATTTTACCATAAAATCGCAAGAGGCCATCCAAACGGCCCAGCAACTGGCCCAGGAAATGGGGCACCAGCAAGTCGAAAACGAACACCTGTATAAGGCCATTGAACAGGTTGACGAAAACGTACTGCCCTACCTGCTCAAAAAATTGCAGGTTAACGCCTCGTTGGTAAGCCAGATTCTCGACAAGGAGCTGCAGAGCTTTCCCAAGGTCACTGGCGGCAATCTAATGCTTTCTCCCGAAGCCGGCAAGACGCTGAATGAGGCCAGTAGCATTGCCCGGAAAATGGAAGACGAATTCGTTTCGATAGAACACCTGTTGCTCGCCATACTGGCTTCGAAATCGAAGGTCTCGCGCATCTTGAAAGACCAGGGCGTTACCGAAGCCGATCTTAAAAAAGCCATTGAATCGCTCCGGCAGGGCGGCAAGGTTACAAGCCAGAGCGCCGAGGAAACCTATCAGGCCCTCGGGAAATACGCACGTAACCTGAACGAGCTGGCCGACCAGGGAAAACTCGACCCCGTAATCGGGCGCGACGAGGAAATACGGCGCGTCTTGCAAATTCTGTCACGCCGCACCAAGAACAACCCCATGCTGGTGGGCGAACCCGGCACGGGCAAAACAGCCATAGCCGAAGGCCTGGCCCACCGGATCGTACAGGGCGACGTGCCTGAAAACCTGAAAGACAAGGTGCTTTATTCCCTGGATATGGGTGCCCTGATCGCGGGGGCCAAATATAAAGGCGAATTTGAGGAACGGCTCAAATCGGTGATCAAAGAAGTTACCTCTTCCGATGGCAACATCGTGCTGTTTATAGACGAGATCCACACCCTGGTGGGCGCCGGGGGCGGACAGGGGGCCATGGACGCGGCCAACATATTGAAACCGGCCCTGGCGCGGGGCGAGTTGCGGGCCATCGGCGCCACCACCTTAGACGAATACCAGAAGTATTTCGAAAAAGACAAGGCCCTGGAGCGTCGCTTCCAGAAAGTAAATGTAGAAGAGCCTGACACGGAAAGCGCCATTTCCATTCTGAGAGGGCTCAAGGAGAAATACGAAACCCACCACAAGGTGCGCATCAAAGACGAAGCCGTGATTGCAGCCGTGGAGTTGTCGCAGCGGTATATCACCAACCGGTTTTTGCCCGACAAGGCCATTGACCTGATGGATGAGGCCGCCTCAAAACTGCGGATGGAGATCAACTCCAAGCCCGAAGACCTTGACGTGCTCGACCGGCGCATCATGCAGCTCGAAATCGAGATAGAGGCCATTAAACGCGAAAACGACCAGGCCAAGCTCAAGGCCCTGAACGCCGACCTGGCCAACCTGAAAGAAGACCGCAAAGAGCTGTTTGCCCAATGGGAAAGCGAAAAATCGGTGGTTGAAAACATTCAGCGCACCAAACACGAGATCGAGGAATTCAAGCTCGAGGCCGAACGGGCCGAACGCAACGGCGACTACGGCAAGGTGGCCGAACTGCGGTACGGAAAAATCAAGGAGGCCCAGCAGTACCTGGAGCAATTGCAGGATGAACTGGCCCGCCAGCAAGAAGGCGGCACCTTGATCAAAGAAGAGGTAACCCAGGAAGACATAGCCGAAGTGGTGGCCAAATGGACCGGCATTCCGGTGAGCAAAATGCTGCAGAGCGAACGCGAGAAATTGCTGCGGCTTGAAGCGGTGCTCCACCAGCGCGTAATCGGGCAGGACGAAGCCATACAGGCGGTTTCTGACGCTATTCGCCGCAGCCGGGCCGGGCTACACGACCCTAAACGGCCCATTGGCTCCTTCCTCTTTCTGGGCAGTACCGGGGTTGGGAAAACCGAATTGGCCAAAACCCTGGCCGCTTACCTGTTCGACGACGAAAACGCCATTACGCGCATCGACATGAGCGAATACCAGGAGCGGCATGCGGTTAGCCGGTTGGTGGGGGCCCCTCCCGGATACATCGGCTATGACGAGGGCGGGCAGCTCACCGAAGCGGTGCGGCGCCGTCCCTACTCCGTAATCTTGCTCGACGAGATCGAGAAGGCGCACCCCGACACCTTCAACATATTGCTGCAGGTGCTCGACGAGGGACGCCTGACCGACAACAAGGGACGGGTAGCCGATTTCAAGAACACCATCATCATCATGACCAGCAACATGGGCAGTCACATCATCCAGGAGAAATTCGAGGAGACCGACGACATCTACAGCGCCACCGAAGCGGCCCGCGTAGAGGTGCTCGGCCTGTTGCGCAAAACGATTCGTCCCGAATTCCTCAACCGGATTGACGACATTATCATGTTTACCCCGCTGAGCAAAGACGACATTCGCGAAGTGGTGCGGTTGCAGCTTGATCAGGTCAAGAAAATGCTGGCGGCCCAGCACATCACCATCGACGCCACCGCAGAAGCAATTACCTACCTGGCCGAAAAAGGCTATGACCCCCATTATGGGGCCCGGCCCATCAAACGGCTCATCCAGAAAGAGGTACTCAACAGCCTTTCGAAAGAAATGCTCAGCGGTAAGATCCATGCCGAGAGCGTGGTGCTGATCGATTGCTTCAACGACGAACTTGTATTCAGGAACCAGGGGGAATTGGTCGGGTAAAGCCTGCCGATGGTAGAAACTAGCCCCTGGCCCCTTGGCCGGGGGTTTTTATTTTCGTTACTTTTATACCATTCCGTATCTAAGTTTTATATTCGTGACAAACTCCCACCGATGACCACCAAAGCAGAACGTACCACCGCCTATATCATTGAAACGGTAGCCCCTATTTTTAACAGGCAGGGCTATGTGGGAACCAGTATGAGCGACCTGACCGAAGCAACCGGCCTTACAAAGGGCGCCTTATACGGGAATTTTGAAAACAAAGACGCCCTTGCCCTTGCCGCCTTCCGGCACAACAGCGAGCGCCTGTTGGCTGCCCTCGACCAGGTGGTCGAGGCCCCGGGTACCGCTACCGAAGTACTGTTGCGCCTGACCGATTTCTACCGGAATTACGACAATTTTACGCGCGACATGGGGGGCTGCCCGGTTTTGAATGTAGGGATAGATGCCCAATACAACCACCGCACCCTGGCGGCAGCGGCCCGGGAAACGGCCCGCACCGTGGAAGGAAAAATAGCCCTGGTGCTCGAAAAAGGGGCCAATACAGGCGAATTTCGCCTGCCCGTACCCCCCCTGCAATTCGCCAGGCAATTTTATACCATGATCCAGGGTGCAGTGGCAATGTCGACCATTATGTCTGACCGGAAATACCTACTCAACACCATTGCCTACCTGGAATTGCTTCTCAAAAAGGAAATAAAAAACTGAGGTTGCCTTAGCGCACCCTGAAAATCCAGAGGTCGCCGGCATACTTACCGCCGAAATGGCTGTCGCGCGCCGCCCGGGCCTCCGACATGGTGGCGTACCGTTCCAGGTACACGTAGTTAAACTTGTTGGCTGCCCGGTAGAAATGGCCCGGCTCAAACCCCTTGGCGCGGAGTTCACGCACAAAGGCATCGCGGTAGCGAGAGGTTCCGAACACGTTGGCAATCAGGTAGAAGCCGGGTTCAAGACCCTCTTCGGCCGAAACCTCCTGATAGACCTCCCCAGACAAAGGTTTTACCTCTTCGTCAGAAACGGCCAATCGGGCCTCGGCCAGGGAATCGCGTTTTCTTTCGGCCTCGGCAAGCTCGGCAGCACGGGTGGCAGCCGCCAGTGAATCGCGGCGCCTGGTTTGGGCCGCAGCCTGTTGGGCGGCCAGGTTCTGTTCCTGGAGGCGGGCCTGTTCGGCAGCCAGGGAATCGCGTCGTTGCGCCTCTGCAGCGGCCAGCAGGGCGGCCTCCCTGCGCTGTTGCCTGCGTGTCTTTTCTACGGCCTGGGCCCTGGCGTCGGCCGAATCGCGCTGCCGTGCTTCCTGCAGGGCCATTTCGGTTTGCAGAGAGTCGCGCCGGGCATTTTCCTGGGCCAGTCGGGCCGCATCGGCATGTTCGGCCTCGAGACTGAGTTCTTTTTCAACAGCATCTTCGAAGCCCACCACTTTCTGGCGGGGGTCCCGCTCGCCGAAACGATACGATGCAAATACCTCAAAGGTGGTATTTACGGCATTCGGGTCTTTGGCAGCGCCAAATTCGAGCAAGCCCCCCAGGGAAAAATTTTGGAACAGCCGGGCTCCGCCACCCAGGGATGGGCCATAAAAACTGTTGTAACCTCCCTGCACCCAGTAGCGGTCGGTGTCGTACAGGGCAGTGAGGCCAACTTGGGAATCGAATGAAGGGATCTTCTTGAAATAGAGGATGGGCTTTAAGGTAGCGCCATTGCCCGTTCCCAGGTCGAAGGCGTAATGCCCCATGAGCAGGAACGTTCTGTCTCCCGATCGGGTGGCCGGTCCCTGGGCGTCGAAGCTGTAGTCCGGAAGGTTCTCAAAGACCAGGGAGGCCCCAAAACGGTCGTAACTGAACTGAATTGCCGGGTTAAGGCGCCAGATAAAATCTTTGGTGTCATCCCCGAAAGGCAGGATGGGTTCGCTAATAATCAGGCGGTTGTCTGAGAGTTGCTGCACGTACCCGTAGAAGTTGGTCCCCAGAATTACCCGGGCCCGGTCGTTAATCGGGATCTGGTAGGCCAGGTTGAGCATCCACCCGGTTTGCTGAAAGTGGTAGATGTTATTCTGAAAGAACCCGATCCCGGCTGCTATCCGGCCGAAATTGGCCGAGTAATCGGCCAAAACCGTGGTCGGGTTCCCGTCTATGGTCTGCCATTGCCAGCGCGACCAGAAGGCTATCTCGTGCTGCGTTTTCTGTTCCAGGGAAAAGGTCGGGTTGAATACATGCGGACTAACCGCCAGCAGGTTGTGCTGGCGCAAATCGGGTGGAAGTGTCGCTTGCTGGGAAAGCATGGGGAGTGCCACCAGCAGGGCGATGCACACAAAAATCCTTTTTCCCATACAGCGTCCCGTATAAATCCGGTATCTAAATACTATTTTTGCTGAAATACAGTTAGATACTCAAAGGCTGACAAAGTTACGCAAACCGCTTCATTATGAAAAGATTTCAACCGTTTATCTGGGGAATTGCCTTACTGGTAAGCCTGGGATGTCAGGAAGACAACAAAGTAGTACAGGAAGACATTCCGCCTCAGATATCGACCTTTTATTTGATCCGTCACGCCGAAAAAGACCGCTCAGACCCCGAGGCCCTCGACCCCGAACTGAACCAGAAAGGACTGGGCAGGGCCATGCACTGGGCCGAAATTCTGAGTGAGGTGCCCCTGGATGCCATCTATACCACCGATTTCGAGCGCACTTCCATGACGGCCGCCCCCACCGCCGTCAAACAAGACATCACCGTGCAATACTACGATCCGCAAAACATCGACATCGAGCAGTTCAAGCGGGAAAACCAGGGCAAGAACGTTTTGGTGGTGGGCCACAGCAATACCACCCCTGAAATGGTAAACAAGTTAATCGGGGAAGAGAAGTTTACCGCCATGGACGACACCGACAACGGCAGCCTGTTTATCGTGACCTTATTCGGTAACCGGCCAGCCGTTAGCCGTCTGCACTTTAGTTGTAATTGCCCGGACTGACCTGAATATCCTTCAATTCAACGAGCGACAATTCTTCCATTTCGCCTAACTGGAACAGGCTGTCGAGACTGGTCACCGGCACGTCCTTTGCAGGTTTGAGGTTCCGGTAGTCGGCAAACCAGATACCCCCCACCTGTCGGTCGTTATAGGCCTCGCGGAAACGCAGCCCTCCCCCATCGGTTTCATAAGAGTAGGCCAGGTAGTCGGGGCGGAAGGTATGGGTATTGAACCAGTAGACAAATACATCCTGATAGTCTTCCCCTCCTCCTTCCTGCCGGAAGGTGACTCGGATTTTGTAGTATTCCGAATTGCCGATGGCAACTGTAC
The DNA here is from genome assembly GCA_050289825.1 of Robiginitalea sp. Classification (GTDB taxonomy): domain Bacteria; phylum Bacteroidota; class Bacteroidia; order Flavobacteriales; family Flavobacteriaceae; genus Robiginitalea. Next base: position 2,212 of record JBNKGM010000068.1, on the reverse strand, counting down.
CCAGTAATTCCTTCTGAACGGCAGCCCCGTTCAAGCCGTAGGGCAGGTAGGCGAAGTAATGGACCGAATTGACTGAATTTGAGAATTTACGGCTGGTGCTATCGGGCAGGACGAGGGTCGAATCGCCTATGCGTCGCCTGAAGCTGTCGTCGATGCGGGTATCTTCGATAAGGGCCGAATCGGTAGGTGTCAGGCGTTGCAGCACCCGTTTGCCCTGCTCCAGATAGGAAACATAACGGCGGCCCCGGAATTCAAAGTCGATGCGGCTGGTGCGGTAGCGGTCTCCGCCAGCCACCTCGATGGCGCGGTTTACCACTTCTTCGGCCGTGAGGGCCGGTTCGCGCGATTCGCGGCAGGCCACAAGCGCCATTGCCGACAGAAGTACAATCAGGTATTTCATAGCCATTTCAACTTTTATGCAAAGTTGAGAAATTCTGGTGGATTCGTCAGAAGCCGCTGCCGTTTCAGGCCATTTACGCTTTATTTGTGCTAATTTTGCCTGCCATGCAGAAGAAGATAGACATCAAAAACAAACGGGCCCGATTCGACTACGAGGTATTGGATACCTATGTGGCAGGCATCGTTTTGACCGGTACCGAGATCAAGTCGATCAGGGAGGGTAAGGCGTCTATCTCGGAAAGTTTCTGCGAATTCAACGAAAAGGGCGAACTCTTCGTGGTTAATATGAACGTGGAGGAATACAGCCACGGGACGCATTACAACCACCTCCCAAAAGCCGAACGCAAGCTGTTGCTCAACCGACAGGAGCTCAAAAAGCTAGACCGGGAGGTGCGCACCACCGGCCTGACCATCGTGCCGCTGAATTTGTTCGTAAACGAGAAGGGGTTCGCCAAGCTGCGCATCGCCCTGGCCCGCGGTAAAAAGCAGTACGACAAGCGGGAGACCATCAAAACGCGCGAATCAAAACGGCAGCTCGACCGCGTTAAGAAAACCTACAACAACTAATCAATTCTTGTCTTCAAGCAAGGGGACGAAACGGAAGGCACCGCACGACTGGCGCTCAAATTTTCGTTCAGAACTACGCCTGATCACCATCATGGTCTGGTCTTCGACACCTACCGGGATTACCAGCCTGCCGCCTATGGCCAGCTGTGCCAGCAGGGGTTTGGGCACTTCGGGCGCCCCGGCCGTGACGATGATACCGTCAAAAGGGGCATCTTCAGGCATGCCCTTATACCCGTCCCCAAACAGGAACTTTTTGGGCCGGTACCCCATTTTCTTGAAAAACAGGCTCGTTTTCTTGAACAAGGTGAGTTGGCGCTCCACGGTATACACACGGGCCTTCATATGCAACAGCACAGCAGTCTGGTAGCCGCTGCCCGTGCCGATTTCCAAAATGCGGTCGTTCGGCTTCACCTGCAGCAGACTGGTTTGAAAGGCTACCGTATAGGGCTGTGAAATGGTCTGGTCGGCATCTATGGGAAAGGCCTTGTCCTGATAGGCATGGTCTTCGAAACTGCTGTCTATGAACAGATGTCGCGGTACCGCCTTGATGGCGGCCAGTACGGCCTTGTCGTCAATGCCTTTAGACACCAAAATCTCGGCCAGCTGGTTGCGTTTGCCCCGGTGTTTAAGGGTGTCTTTCAAGTGTGTTTGGTTTGTGGCTAAGTTAGACATTATCGGGAGTTTCTTCCAAAAGCCGCGCTGTAAAAATAAGGGCTGGCCGAGATGGCACGCCGGCCCTGGTATTTAACTGCAGGAAGGCAGCGGCACTTTGGGGCCGGTCTCGCAAACTATCCCTATTTTTGACAAAAATTCAAGGCAGATGATACAAGCCGGAGTACTCGGAGCAGGTCATTTGGGAAAAATCCACCTGCGGTTGCTCAAAGAATCGGCCAGGTATGAGTTGGTCGGGTTTTACGACCCCGACGAGATACAGGGCCGCAAGGTGTCGCAGGAATTCGGCATCCCCTATTTCGACAATATGAACCGCCTGATCGAGGCGGTAGACATGGTCGATGTGGTAACCCCTACCCTATCGCACTACGATTGTGCCCGCAAGGCCATTCAGGCCGGAAAGCACGTCTTTATCGAAAAACCGGTTACCCATACCCACGCCGAGGCCCTGGAACTCATGGCCCTCGTGAAGCGCCATAAGGTAAAGGCCCAGGTGGGCCATGTAGAGCGTTTTAACCCGGCTTTCACCGCCGTGGCCCCCATGCTCGACCAGCCGATGTTTATCGAGTCGCAC
>JBNKGM010000067.1:0-16787 GCA_050289825.1 Robiginitalea sp. | reverse complement strand
GAAGTGGGAAGAGCGATATAAAAACCGGGCTGGCTTTTTTCGACCACATGCTCGACCAACTGGCGCGCCACGGGCAGATAGACCTCGCCATTCGCGTTAAAGGCGACCTGGAGGTCGACGAGCACCACACCATTGAAGATACGGCTATTGCCCTGGGGGCCGCCTTCGACCAGGCCATGGGAGCCAAGCTCGGGGTGGAGCGATACGGGTTTTGCCTGCCCATGGACGATTGCCTCGCCCAGGTGGCCCTTGACTTCGGCGGCCGGAACTGGCTGGTTTGGGAGGCTCAGTTTAACAGGGAGAAAATCGGGGACATGCCTACGGAAATGTTCCTGCATTTTTTCAAGTCATTCTCAGACAGTGCCCGCGCGAACCTGAATATCAAGGCGGAGGGGCAGAACGAGCACCACAAGATCGAGGCGATTTTCAAGGCCTTTGCCAAAGCGATCAAAATGGCGGTGCGGCGCGACCCTGATAAAATGATACTCCCATCTACCAAAGGCATGATTTAATGGATATTGTAATAATTGACTATGGGGCCGGAAATATTCAGAGCCTCCGGTTCGCTTTCGGGCGGTTGGGCTATAAGCCCGAACTGAGCGCCGACCCGGCGCGCATCGGGCGGGCCGACCGGGTTATTTTTCCCGGGGTGGGGGAGGCCTCCAGCGCCATGGCCAAACTGCGACACAGCGGGCTGGACCAACTGATCCCGGAATTGAAACAGCCCGTGCTGGGCATCTGCCTGGGCATGCAGCTCATGTGCCGCCATTCGCAGGAAGGGGATACCCGGGGTTTGGGTATTTTCGACACAGACGTGGTGCGATTTCCCGACAACCTGAAAGTGCCCCAGATTGGATGGAACCGCCTTACCCATTTAAAAAGCCCTATTTTTAATGGGGTTGAAGAAGGGAGTTATGTGTATTTGGTGCACAGCTACTTCGCCCCCCTTTGTACGGAAACGGCCGGGGTTTGCGACTACGGCTTTCCCTACAGCGCCGCCCTGGTGAAGGATAATTTTTACGGGCTCCAATTCCACCCCGAGAAAAGCAGCAAGGCCGGGGCCCGCATGTTGCAGAACTTTTTAGAATTGCCTGCTTTATGAGGATTATCCCGGCCATAGACATCTTAGACGGCAAATGCGTGCGCCTTACCCGGGGCGATTACGACACCCGCAAGGTGTATTACGAAGACCCGCTCGATGCCGCTAAAGCCTTCGAAGATCACGGCATAAGCTACCTGCACCTGGTAGACCTCGACGGGGCCCGCTCGTCGCACATCGTGAATTATCGGGTGCTGGAAAGGCTCACGGCTGAAACCTCCCTGCAGATCGATTTCGGTGGCGGACTAAAAACAGACGCCGATGTGCGCATTGCATTTGAGTGTGGGGCCACCCAAATAACAGGGGGGAGTATCGCCCTTAAAAACCCGGCCTTGTTCGAGTCGTGGATCGAGCAGTACGGCCCGGATCGAATCATTTTGGGCGCCGACGCCCAGGACGGGAAAATTGCGGTGAATGGCTGGCTGGAAAGCAGTAACCAGGACCTGGTTCCTTTTGTAAGTCGATACAGACAGCTCGGCATTCGCTACGTGGTTTGTACCGACATTTCGAAGGACGGCATGCTCCAGGGGCCTTCCCTGGAGCTGTATGAAAACCTCCTGGGAGCGACAAAAACAGAGGCTGGCAACCATGGCATTGCTTTGATCGGCAGTGGGGGCGTGCGCAATCTCAGCGACCTGCGAGCCCTGGAAGAGGTAGGCTGTGAAGGGGCCATTATCGGCAAAGCGCTCTATGAAGGAACCCTGACCCTGGAGGAACTGGAAGAATATATAACATCAAACCCGTAGCTGTGAAACAATCCTGGAGTGACGATTTCAAAACGAATTGCCTGTACCGCATAGACGAATCGGTGCGCATGCTTGCTATTTGCCGGGAACGGCTGCAACCGGGCTTATTTTGGCAACGCCCCAACAAATCCTCTAATTCAGTCGGCAATCTGCTGTTGCACCTCTCGGGCAATATCAGGCAGTATGTGATCAGCGGGCTGGGAGGGGAGGCCGATACCCGGGCCCGCGATGCCGAGTTCTCGCACGAGGCACAACCCGATCAGCAGGAAGTATGGGATCGTTTCCTGCAAACGGTGGCCGAAGCCAGGGAAGTGATTTTGAAGGCATCCGAAGCTGAATTGTTGCATAAAAAAAAGGTGCAGGGCTTCTACCTGAGTGGTCTTGGCCTGGCCTTGCACGCGGTCGAACACCTGAGTTACCACACGGGGCAGATTGCCTGGGCCTTGAAAGCCGCAACCGATACCGATCTTGGCTTTTACAGCGGTACCGACCTGAACATCAAAAACGAGCACTAGCATGCTAACAAAACGCATCATTCCCTGCCTGGATATCAAAGACGGCCGTACGGTAAAAGGCGTCAACTTTGTTGATTTGCGCGATGCAGGCGACCCAGTCGAGCTGGCTGCGGCTTATGCGGCCGAAGGGGCAGACGAACTGGTTTTCCTGGACATCTCTGCCACCGAAGAAAAAAGAAAAACCCTGGCCGACCTGGTTTGGCGGGTGGCCGAACGCATCGATATACCGTTTACGGTCGGAGGGGGAATAGCATCTGTAGAGGATGTTGACTTACTCTTGCATAACGGGGCCGACAAGGTATCGGTCAATTCGGCTGCTGTACGCAACCCCGGCCTGATCGACACCCTGGTCAAAAAATTCGGGTCTCAGTGTATCGTGGTGGCCCTGGATGCCAGGCTGGTTGGAGAGCAATGGCTTATACACCTGGTCGGGGGCAAGGTTCCCACTCAAGTCGAATTCTTTTCCTGGGCGCGGGAGGTGGCCGACCGGGGAGCCGGGGAATTGCTTTTTACCAGCATGGACCATGACGGCACCAAAGGGGGCTTTGCCAACGAGGCCCTGGCCCGGCTTTCACAAGAGGTCAACATTCCGGTAATCGCCTCGGGCGGCGCCGGCACCATGGCTCATTTTGCAGATGCTTTCCTGGAAGGAAAGGCCGATGCAGCCCTGGCAGCCTCGGTATTTCACTTTAAGGAAATTCCCATCCCTGATCTTAAAAAGTATCTGGCAACTCGTAATATACCCGTGCGCCAATAAATGACTTGAAACATGGAAGCAATCGATTTTCAAAAAGGAGGCGGGCTGGTGCCGGCCATAGTTCAGGATGCAGAGACCCGCACCGTGCTTATGCTTGGCTATATGGATGCCGAAGCGGTGCAGGCTACCCAGACGACCGGACGCGTTACCTTTTACAGCCGCAGCAAGCAACGCCATTGGACCAAAGGGGAATCAAGCGGTCATTACCTCGAATATGTAGACATGAAGGTTGATTGTGACCGGGATACACTCCTGGTGCGCGCCAGGCCATCAGGCCCGGTTTGCCACACCGGGACCGATACCTGCTGGGCCGAAGAAAACCGGGAAGGCCTCGAATTTCTCGCCGCACTCCAGGGGCTGATCGCCGACCGGAAAACGGAGGCGGCCTCGGCCACGGGCCCTACGGGCAGCTATGTGGCTTCCTTGTTCAGGGAAGGTATCCCCAAGATCGCCCAGAAAGTGGGCGAAGAGGCCGTGGAAACGGTTATCGAAGCCATGGCTTCAAACGATGAGCGCTTCCTCAACGAAAGCGCGGACCTCTTGTTTCACTTGCTGGTTCTGCTCCAGGCCAGGGGGTTCAGGCTGGAAGAAGTGGTGGCCCTGCTCAGGGAGCGGCACCGCAACAGGCGTTAAGTTTTCCCAAATGCTTGAAGGTGCGGGTCGAATTTTCTAATTTAGGATCAGCTATGAAACAGAGAATCGGCTTTCGTTTTACGTCATATGAGGCTCCGGAGTTAAGCCCGTTCGAAAAATTATTCGATATTTTCCAGGAACTCATTACACACACCTCAGGCGATGTGGAGGAAGCCCTCGACTGGCTTCGAGAACTCGACAAGGAATACGAGCTCACCACCCCTGAATACACCATTGACGATTTTATCGAAGACCTGAAGGCAAAGGGGTACCTGCGAGAAGAGCCCCGTTTCGGGCCCGACGGTGAGGGAGAGGGTTCTCCCGGGGAATCAGGCTTGGCCATCAGTGCCAAGTTGGAGCGTATGCTGCGTACCCGGGCCCTTGAACAGATTTTCGGGAAATTGAAGCGCCGCGGGAGCGGCAACCACCGCACCGGGAAGGCCGGACCGGGAGACGAACACACGGGCGATTTCAGGGCATACCGGTTTGGCGACGGGCTGGAGCGGATTTCCATGACCGAGAGCCTGCGCAATGCACAGGTAAACCACGGCATGGACGGCTTCCGCCTTGAGGAGGACGACCTGGTGGTTGAAGACACCCACTTCAAGGCGCAGATGAGTACCGTGTTGATGATCGATATTAGTCACAGTATGATTTTATACGGGGAAGACCGGATTACCCCTGCCAAGAAAGTGGCTATGGCCCTGGCCGAACTCATTACCACCCGCTACCCCAAAGACACCCTCGACATCCTGGTTTTCGGAAACGACGCCTGGCCCATCAGCATCGGGGAACTCCCATACCTGAAGGTAGGGCCCTACCACACCAATACCGTGGCGGGCCTGCAGCTGGCCATGGACCTGCTGCGGCGCAAACGCAATACAAACAAGCAGATCTTTATGATTACCGACGGGAAACCGTCATGCCTGCGCATGCCCGACGGCACCTATTACAAAAACAGCGTGGGCCTCGACGACCTGATTGTCGAGAAATGTTATACCATGGCCAGCCAGGCCCGGAAGCTTCATATCCCCATCACCACCTTTATGATAGCCAGGGACCCGTATCTGATGCAATTTGTGCGCCATTTTACAGAAGCCAACCAGGGAAAGGCCCTGTTCACCGGGCTGAAAGGACTGGGGGAAATGATATTTGAAGATTACGAAGCCAACCGAAAAAAATTTCTGAGAGGATAAACAGACCAGCATGAAAGCAAGCAAGCAAGAAGCACCGGGCATTCGCACCCTTGGGGAACTCCGCAAGTCAGGTTACGAACCGCGCTCCATAAAAGACGAGCTCCGGGCGAACCTGATAAGTCACATACGCGAGAAAAAACCGGCCTTTGAAGGGATATGGGGGTACGAGAACACCGTAATACCCCAGCTCGAGCAAGCCCTGCTTTCGCGCCACGACATAAACCTGCTCGGCCTTCGGGGACAAGCCAAAACACGGCTGGCCCGCCTTATGGTTAACCTGCTCGACGAGTGGGTGCCGGAGGTTGCCGGGTCGGAACTGCACGACGACCCGTTGAACCCGTTGTCGCGCTATGCCCGGGAAACGATTGCCGCCCATGGCGATGCAACTGAAATCAGCTGGTTGCATCGTTCTGAGCGGTTTTACGAAAAACTGGCCACCCCCGACGTGACCGTGGCCGACCTGATCGGCGATGTTGACCCCATCAAGGCGGCAAACCTGAAACTTTCCTATGCCGATGACCGGGTTGTCCACTTCGGCATGATACCCAGGGCCAACCGCTGCATTTTTACCATCAATGAATTACCCGACTTGCAGGCCCGCATACAGGTGGCGCTTTTCAATATCCTGGAAGAGGGAGACGTCCAAATCAGGGGGTTCAAGGTGCGCCTGCCCCTTGATGTACAGTTTGTATTTACGGCCAACCCGGAAGATTACACCAACCGGGGCAGTATAGTAACCCCGCTTAAAGACCGCATCGGCTCGCAAATTCTGACCCATTACCCCGAAGACATTGCCACTGCCCGTAAAATTACGCGGCAGGAAGCCAGCCTTGATGCCGCCCAGGAGAAAGGGATTCACATCCCCGAGCTGGCCCGCGACCTGCTGGAGCAGATCAGTTTTGAGGCCCGCCGGAGTGATTACGTAGACCGAAAAAGCGGTGTAAGCGCCCGAACCAGTATCACCGCCTTTGAAAACCTGGTCAGCACGGCCGAACGCCGTATGCTGCGCGGAGGCGAATCGGAAACTACCGTGCGGTTGAGTGATTTTATGGGGGTGGTCCCTGCCGTAACCGGTAAAATAGAACTCGTGTACGAAGGAGAGCAGGAGGGAGCCGACAGCGTGGCCATACACCTGCTCGAAGAAGCGGTAAAAACCCTTTTTGCAAGCCTGTTTCCCGAAATAAAGAAACTGGAGCGCAAGGATGCCGAGAGCCCGTACGATACCCTGATCCACTGGTTTTTTGAAGGGGAAGGCCTGGAGCTCGACGACGACTTGTCTGATGCCGAGTACCAGGCCCGGCTCGATGCCATCAGGCCCCTTGAGGCATTACTGCAACGGTTCCAGCCCGAACTTGGACCTGACTCTCGGCACCTGGTCAAGGAAATAGTGCTTTGGGGTCTGGTGTCTTATGAAAAACTCAGCAAATCGCGGTTTTCAGACGGGTTTCAGTTCAAGGACCTGTACGGAAGCTACATACGCGGCCTGTAGCCTAGCCACCAGTGACTCCAAAATAAAACGGCCCCGGCTAACCGGGGCCGTTTTGGCCACAACACAAGAATTCCCGGGTCAGCGCCAGGAATCGATATTTTCATGCACCCGGTCAAAATTATAAGCCCCCACAAGGGTTTTCCGATAGTAAAAAGCGGCAAAGGTCAGGGCGATCAGCATGCCTTGCAGGCAAAATAAGGTCAGACCTGCCGGCAGGAATGTTTCCGGGAGAATCTGTTGGTCGTAATCGTTGTAACTCATCAGTACATAGAGGGTGTCCATCCATTTGAACGCATAAATAAACACCATACCATACATGCCATACTCCAGGTTTCGGAGCTGATGATCTACAAAATCATCCTCCCTGACTTTCAGATGGAGGATATGGAGATAAGCGAAATGCAAAATGGTCAGGAGTGGAAATATGTAATTATCTACTTTGAGCAAATAAAAGGTATTGGAATACAGGCCGTAAAAGTTAAACACGATCAGAACAGGCAAAATCGCCAGGCTCAGGTTGCGGCAAACATTCCAGATCACAGGCCTTCGGTAATGGGCAGAATTCGGAAAACGAGTCACAGATTGGGGGTACTTTTAAAATCACATTTAGAACGGGGGGGCTTAGTGAATATTTCAGAGAATTCGACGAACGTCAGGCAATGTTGCGAAGCGTGGCCAAAGCGTGGTGAAAAGAGGGGGTCGGCGCTAAAGTCTCCTGAAAGTTGCACTTCGTCGACACTGTGGCACGGACTGCAGCCCGGGTAATCTGCCGGGTAGCATCGGGCGCTGCTCTTTTTAGTGCCTGACGTACTTTTTCTATTGCATAGCCTTCAACAGATACCGCAATCCCATTTTTCCATGCAATCCTATTTGCCAGAAGAAATCATTAGTTGCTATCTTTAGAGAAACCTCAGGCAGATGTCAAAAAAAACAGGCAACCGTCAGAAAACCCGGTCGCAAAGAACGCGGAAGCGCCACCGCAAATTAGGCGCAGCCCCCGGAACGGTAACCTATTTAGGCAACCGCGAAGGAAGTCCATCAAAAATCGAATGTGTTTCGTACGACGAGAATGCGTACGAAAAGTGTGCTATTGCTGTTCCCGAAGACCTCGAAAAACAACCAGCCTCTGGCCAGACCCAATGGATCAACGTGGTTGGGGTCAGCGACGAGCAACTTATGAGTCGCCTGGGTACCGTAAGCGATTTGAACAGCCTGGTGGTCGAAGACATCGTGAACACCGAGCAGCGCCCGAAAGTAGACGAATACGAGAAATACATCTTCGGGGTCTTCAAAATGCTGTATCTGAATGCGGAACAACAAATCGTGAGGGAACACGTGGCACTTGTGCTTACCCCAAACCGGGTGTATGTTTACCAGGAGATTGAAGCCGATGTTTTCGATCGTGTCAGGCAGCGTATCATAGACAAGTCGGGGCGTATCCGCAGCCGGGGTGCCGATTACCTGTTTTTTGCCCTGCTCGATGCCCTGGTCGACCACTACTTCATGATTCTTGAACAAACCGAGGAGCGTCTCGATCAATTAGAGGATGAAATATACGCGAGGCCAACCCACCACACAGCCTACAAAATACAGCAATTGCGGAAGGAGATAATCAATCTCAGGGCCTGGATGGGGCCCGTAAAAGAATTGCTCGGCCGCCTGATCCAATCGGAATCAACCCTGATTACCAAAGATACCCAGGCTTTTTTGAGAGATGTGCTCGACCACTCCACAGAAATCAATGAAACCCTTCATATACAGCGAGAAATGGCATTCAGCCTTATGGAGATGTATATGAGCAGCGTAAGCAACCGCATGAACGAAGTGATGAAGGTGCTCACCATCATGGCCTCGATCTTTATTCCATTGACTTTTATTGCCGGAATCTACGGCATGAATTTCCAAAACATGCCCGAACTGCAGTGGCAGTACGGCTACTTCATGGTTTTGGGGCTGATGGTCCTCATTTTTGTGGGTATGATTTTTTACTTCAGGAGAAAACATTGGTTTTGATGCCATAATAAATCGGCGGACTGACCGCCTTTAATTCGTGAACTTTTAGTTTGTTTTGTTCTGAACTAAATGTACTTTTATGTAAACCGGTCTTATTATGTCAAAACGGGGGACGCTTATAGAAACCCTGGGGATCCATCTTGAGGCGGAATACGGGCTGCCTCCCTTGGCGGCGCGTATATATGCCGATCTGGTACTTACAGACGACCAGGGCCTGACCTTTGACGATTGCCAGTCGAATCGCGGGGCCAGCAAGGGGTCTGTTTCCACTGCCTTAAACCTGTTGCAAAAAATGGGTGTCGTTACCTATTACACCAAACCGGGAGATCGCAAACGGCATTTTACCATTGCTGCCCGTAAGGCTTTTTTCCGTTCCAAACTGGAAGAACAACAGAAAAAGATCGAAAAGGATCGCGCTATAATAGAAATGGTAAATAATTTCAACAAACAACATAACAAGGCCCACTACCAGAGGTACGGGCAGCGTACCGAACTGTATCTTGATTTCCTGGACCAAAGTGAGAAGTTGATACGAAACAGCCTGGACCAATTCAGGAAATACACCGAAGGACAGGAATGAAACGCCAAATAAAAGCACTATGAACCCCATCCCATGTTTTCTGTGTGTTGCGGCTTTGAGCCTCTTTGTGGCCTGCGGCGAAAAACAGCAGCAGCAACGGCCCGCCCAGGCCGTGCCAACCCTTCAGGTCACCACCCTTGAACCCCAGCAGCGGATTGTTTATGAAACTTTTGCCGCCTCTCTGGAAGGGCTCCAGCATGTAGAAATCAGGCCCAAGGTTAGCGGGTTTATCGACAAGATTTTTATTGAGGAAGGCCAACAGGTACGAAAGGGTCAGCCCCTGTTTCGCCTCGAGACCGCCCGCCTAACCCAAGATGCTGCAGCCGCCAGGGCGGCTGTTAATGTCGCCCAGGTCGAAGTGGATAAACTGGTTCCGCTGGTCGAAAAGGGGATTATAAGCAAGATTCAGCTCGAAACGGCCCGTGCCCGGTTGGAGCAGGCCAAAAGTAATTACCAGAGCTTGCAGGCCGATATCGGGTACGCCAACCTGAACAGCCCGTTAGACGGGTATGCCGGGAATATACCCTTTAAGGAGGGCGCCCTGGTCAGTAATACCATTGCTACACCCTTGACGGTGGTGTCAGATGTCAGCGAAATCAGGGCCTACTTTTCAATGAATGAAAAACAGCTGCTGCAGTGGAAGCTACAACAGGTCGATTCGGCAACGGCTGCCTCAAAGGCGTCCGATAGCAGGGTCGAACTCATCATGGTCAATGGGGAGCCCTATATGCACCCCGGCAGAGTTGCCGTGGTCAATACCATTGTAGACCGTTCCACAGGCAATGTTAGCCTGAGGGCCGATTTTCCGAATCCAGAAAACCTGCTGAGCTCGGGAAGCAGCGGGCGGATCCGAATCCCAACCACCTACCAAAACGTTTTGGTCGTGCCCATGACGGCAACCGTAGACCTGCAGGGCCATAAAATGGTATACCTGCTGAATGCCGACCAGACCGTTAGCGCCGCGCCTATTGAGATTAGCGCCCAAACAGCCACGGAGTACCTGGTGAAGTCGGGCCTCAAACCCGGGGTTGCCATTGTCACTGAAGGCGTTTCAAAGCTCAAAGACGGGCAAGCCATCGAACCGGTCAGGAACTGATTTTTCAACCCAGATAACAGGCAGCCGCTATGTTTCAAAAATTCATCGAAAGACCAGTCCTCTCCACGGTAATATCTATCCTCATCTTTATCCTGGGGATTTTGGGACTGGCTACCCTGCCGGTAGAGCAGTACCCTGAAATTGCTCCGCCAACCGTCCAGGTTACCGCCAACTTTACCGGGGCCAATGCCATCACGGTTTTAAAAAGTGTGGTAGTTCCGCTGGAAGAGCAGATCAATGGGGTAGAAGGGATGACCTATATGACCTCATCGGCCAGCAATGACGGATCGGCCAGTATCAACGTGTTTTTCGAACTGGGGGTAGACCCCGATATCGCCGCAGTAAACGTGCAGAACCGGGTGGCACGCGCCACCAGCCTGTTGCCCCGCGAGGTGGTGCAAACCGGGGTTACCACTCGAAAATCGCAAACCGGCTCCCTCTTGTTCTTTTCCATTTTTTCCACCAACCCCGATTACGATGCCACCTTTGTGGAGAACTACGCCCGGATAAACCTGGTGCCCCGCCTGCAACGGGTTAACGGGGTGGGGAACGTGAATGTATTCGGCTCCAAGGACTACGCTATGCGCATTTGGATCGACCCCGAAAAAATGGCGTCTTTCAACCTGGTGCCGGCCGATATACAGGCTGCCCTGTCAGAACAGAACCGGGAAGCGGCTACGGGTAAAATCGGAGAAAATGCCCAGGGGGTCTATGAATATGTGTTAAAATACAAAGGCCGGCTCTCTGAGGTGGAAGAATATGAGAATATTATTCTGAAATCAAACCCCGACGGCGGGTTTCTCAGGCTGAAAGACGTAGCAGAAATTGAGTTGGGGGCTTTCAGCTACGTGAGGAAAAATACAGGGATGGGCTACCCGGGAGTGGCTGTAGGGGTTTACCAGACAGCGGGCTCCAATGCCAAGGACATCATCGACCAGGTCGAGAATATCCTGGAAACCAGCAAGGCCAGCTTTCCGAAGGGGATCGACTACGTAATCCCGTTCAACGTCAGAGAGTTTCTGGATGCTTCCATAGCGCATGTGGTCAAGACCTTAATAGAGGCCTTCCTTCTGGTGTTTTTAGTCGTTTTCCTTTTCCTGCAGGATTTGCGGAGCACCATGATTCCCGCCATTGCGGTACCGGTGGCTATTGTCGGCACCTTCTTTTTCCTGGAGTTGTTTGGCTATTCCATCAACATGCTGACGCTCTTCGCGATGATTCTGGCCATCGGCATCGTGGTCGACGACGCCATAGTGGTGGTTGAAGCGGTGCATGCCAAACTCGAGGCCGGGGCGCCTTCGGCCCGGGAGGCTTCCAAAAGCGCCATGAGTGAAATAACTGGTGCCATTATTTCGATTACCCTGGTGATGGCTTCCGTCTTTATCCCGGTATCATTCATCAGGGGCTCATCAGGGGTTTTTTATCAGCAATTCGGGATAACGCTGGCTGTTTCCATTTTGATCTCGGCCGTAAACGCCCTTACCCTTAGCCCGGCCCTGGCCGCCCTTTTTCTTAAGCCGCACAGCCCCGATAAGGCAGGCAGAGGGTTTATACATCGCTTTTTTGAGGCGTTCAATGCCGGTTTCAGGGCTACTACCAACCGGTATACCCGTGCGGTAGAGCGCCTGTTAAAACACAAATGGATTACCGCATTCGGCCTGGCCTTCTTTGTTGGTCTTGCCATTTTCCTGTTCCGCGTAACACCGAGCGGGTTTGTCCCCAACGAAGACCGGGGCGTCATTTTCGCCAATGTGAGTATGCCCCCGGGCACTACCCTTGAACAAACCGAGTATACCATTCGGGCCCTCGATTCCATATACGAGGCCACCGATGTCATCCAGGCGCGCATGAGCGTGGCTGGCTTTGCCTTGCTGAACCGGGTTTCAGGGGGGTCTTATGCCTTTTCGATCATGAAGCTGAAAGATTGGTCAGAGCGGAAAGCAGACTCCCTTTCCGTCGATGCCACCATCAAAAAGCTATTCGCCAAAACCGCGGCATTCAAAGATGCCCAGATTATCTATTTCACCCCCCCCAGCATAAACGGCTTCGGGCTAAGTTCAGGTTTCGAACTGCAGATGCAAACCACCGAAACCGAAGACTGGCAGGGTATTAACCAGGTTAAGAATGACTTTCTCGCCGCCCTCAACGCCCGGCCTGAAATCCAGTATGCCATCGCGCAATTCGATCCGAATTTCCCGCAATACGAACTCGAACTCGATGTGGAGAAGGCCAAGATGGCCGGTTTCACCACAACCGACCTCTTTGGTGCCTTGCAAGGGTACTACGGCGGTATTTACGCCACCGACTTCAACAAATTCGGCAAACAGTACCGGGTTATGATACAAGCCAAACCCGAAGACCGGGCCGATGAGAACTCCTTGAACCAGATTTTTGTGCGAAACGCCCAGGGTCAATCCGTTGCCGTGAGTGAGTTCATAAACCTCAAAAAAATATACGGGCCCGAGCTGGTCGAACGCTTCAACCTGCTCAGCGCCGTTCGGATCACCGGAGTCCCCAACCCTGGTTACAGTACAGGTGACGCCATTAAGGCCATAGAAGATGAGGCAGACCGGGTTTTGCCCCTGGGGTACACCTACGAATATTCCGGCCTGACCCGCGAAGAAACGGCGGCCGGAAGCGAAACCCTCCTCATATTCATATTGAGCCTGGTGTTCGTGTATTTTTTGCTCAGTGCACAGTACGAGAGCTATATCGTTCCCCTGGCTGTGCTGCTGTCGCTTCCCATGGGCCTGGCCGGGGCCATTTTGTTTGTAAACATCAAAGGGCTTGACAACAACATTTATTTTCAGATCGCCCTGATCATGCTCATCGGGCTGCTTGCCAAGAACGCCATCCTGATTGTCGAATTCGCTATCCAACGGAGGCGGGCGGGGTTATCGCTGTGGCAAGCTGCCGTGCAGGGGGCCGAGGTGCGGCTGCGCCCCATTCTGATGACTTCCTTTGCCTTTATTTTTGGCCTGTTGCCCCTGGCCCTTTCCTCCGGGATCGGCGCGGTTGGCAACCAGTCCATAGGCCTTAGCGCCGTAGGGGGCATGCTGGTTGGAACCGTTTTGGGGGTGTTTGTTGTCCCGGTTTTGTTTGTTGTATTTCAGGGGTGGCAGGAACGACTGTCAGGTAAGCCGGCCGCCGCGCAAAACCCGCAAAATAGACAGGAACCATGAAAAGGAGCCCCTTCACCGCCTGTGATTATAAGAGGTTATCTGCCCCCATTTTCCTCTTCGCCCTGATCCTTTCGCTCCAGTCGTGCTTCACAGCCCGGAAATACACCCGTCCCGAACTGGACATAGCAGAAACCTATCGCGCCGACAGCCTCCAGGCCGACAGCGTTTCCCTGGCAGCACTTCCCTGGACAGCCGTTTTTGAAGATCCCCTTTTGCAGGGCTACATTCAAAAAGGCCTGGAAAACAACCTGGATGTTCGTATTGCCCTTCAGAATATCCAGATCACGGAGCAATACCTGCAACAGGGCAAGGCCGGGTATTACCCAACCCTTTCTGCCACAGCCGGCTTTACGCGCACCAAGAATTCGCCGAACAGCCAGTTCGGGCGTTTATTTAGCGAGCCCATCGAGCAGTTCCAGCTATCCGGGTCACTTTCGTGGGAAGCAGACATATGGGGCAAGATTCGCAGCAACAAGCGTGCGGCTCAAGCTGCCTACCTGCAAAGCACGGCAGCACACCGGGCCATTAAGACCCGCCTGATTGCCTCCATGGCCACAACCTACTACCAGCTTCTGGCCCTTGATAAACAGGCTGTTATAGCCGAACTCACCCTGGATTCGCGCCATAGGGGCCTGGAAGCCATACAGGCGCTGAAAGGGGCCGGGCAGGTATCGGAAGTGGCGGTAAAAGGAGCCGAAGCCCAGGTGTATTCTACCGAGATAATTCTGATAGACCTGCGAAAAAACATCCGGCTGCTCGAAAACAGTTTTTGCCTCTTGATGGGCGAAGCGCCCCATGAAATTGCCCGTGGCCGGCTCGATGCCCAGGAGTTAAACCCGGCACTGCAAACCGGGGTGCCCTCCACGCTCCTGGCAAACCGGCCCGATGTGATGCAATCGGAATACGCCCTGGTCAATGCTTTCGAGCTCACCAACGTGGCGCGCGCCAGTTTGTACCCCACGTTAAGTCTGGGTGGCAATGGCGGATTCCAAAGCCTGCAGATAGAGACCTGGCTCAGCAGCAGTTCCCTGTTTTCCCAATTGCTGGCCAACCTGTCGCAACCCCTGATTAACGGGAGGCGGCTTAAAACACAACTGCGCGTTTCCCAGGCGCGGCAGCAACAGGCAGCGCTTGACTTCCAGAAATCCCTCCTGATTGCCGGCCGGGAAGTGTCGGATGCCCTCTACGACCTGCAGGCGCAGACTGCTATTGCCACTGCCAGGGCACAGGAAGTGGCAGCCTTGTCGCTGGCCGAGGACTTTTCGGAAGAACTGCTCACCAATGGCCTGGCCAATTACCTGGAGGTTCTCACGGCGCGTCAAAATGCCCTGAGCACCGAATTGAGATATGTAGACGCGCAGTACGGCAGGCTCCGGGCTTTGGTGGAATTGTACCGGGCCCTTGGGGGAGGGTGGAGGTAGTGTGCCACACCCGTGTGCATAGACTGCCCTGTCAGGTGTCGAACAAATCAGAGGAAAGATAGCGATCGCCCCGGTCGCAAACAATCGACACAATGAGTCCGGCATCGAGTTCGGATGCCAGCCTTACTGCTGCCGCAGCCGCCCCGCCACTGCTCATGCCCGCAAAGATACCTTCTTCAGCGGCCAGGCGCCGGCTCATTTGCCGGGCCTCGGCTTCTGAGACCTCCAGAATGCGATCTACCTTTTTTGAATCGTAAATGCGCGGCAAGTAAGCCTCGGGCCATTTCCGGATACCCGGAATACTGGCCTGGGAATCGGGCTGCACCCCGATTATCTGCACCTGGGCGGCCTGTTCCTTCAGATAAGTGCTTGTTCCCATTATGGTGCCGGTCGTACCCATAGAAGACACAAAATGGGTAATTTGGCCCTGGGTGTCGTTCCAGATTTCCGGTCCGGTGGTTTTGTAATGAGCCTTCCAGTTGTCGGGGTTTGAAAACTGGTCGAGCATGAGGCAACCCGCTTCCCTAACCATTTTGTCGGCGTAGTCGCGCGCCCCTTCAATGCCCTCCGAGGCAGGTGTTAGGGTAACGCGCGCCCCATAAGCCCGCATGGTCTGTACCCGTTCGCGTGTGGCATTTTCGGGCATGACCAGCTCCATGTCAAGGCCGTAGAGGCGGGCAATCATGGCCAGGGCAATCCCCGTATTCCCGCTGGTGGCTTCAATGAGCCGGCTCTCACGGGCAATCTCACCCCGCTCCAGGCCGCTGCGGATCATGTTCAGGGCAGGCCGGTCCTTTACGCTTCCGCCCGGGTTCTGGCCTTCGAGCTTGAAGTACAAGGCAACATGCGGATTGCTTACCAGGTTTCGGGCCCTTACCAGGGGCGTGTTTCCGATCAGGTCGAGAATGCTACCGGGCATGCTCCTTGGTTTTTATTTTGATTTCGGGGGTGTGGAACACGGTGGAATTCGGTGGCACCGATTCGGTGAGCCAGGCATTACCGCCAATGATCGAATTGGCTCCCACCACCGTATCGCCCCCCAAAATGGTGGCGTTTGCGTAAATGGTCACATTGTTTTCGATGGTCGGGTGCCGCTTGGTTTGCTGCAGGTCTTTGGCCACGTAAAGGGCACCAAGGGTAACCCCCTGGTATACTTTCACGTTGTCTTTGATGACGGCTGTTTCGCCAATGACCACCCCCGTGGCGTGGTCGATGAAAAAGGACTTGCCGATCTGGGCGCCGGGGTTAATATCCACACCGGTGCGGCGGTGGGCGTATTCCGTCATCAGGCGGGGGACCAACGGGAACCCCCTGAGGTAGAATTCATGGGCCAGGCGGTAGATGGCTATTGCGTAAAAGCCGGGGTAGGCCATATAGACTTCCTGGAGCGAAAGGGAGGCCGGGTCACATTCCCAGATGGCCTTGGCATCGAGGTTCAGTTTTTCCAGGATTGCAGGCAATTGCTGCAGGTAGCCATCCCAGACCGACCGGCATGGTTTATCGGTTTTCCAACAGGCCAGGTCTACCAGCTCGTCAAAATCGTTTTCCAACCGCTGCAGGTTCTCGGCAACGGCTGTTTCCTGGTCGAACAGCGTAAGGAACAACAGGTCGGTAAAGCGTTCCGTGCGGTCTTTCAGGCGGAATTTCAGGCAGGGGTTGTCTTTATGGGCCTCTATTTGTCGTACGATTTCTTTCTTATCCATAACTGAGTAATGCGCTATTCAAAGGTAACCAATAATACAAAGGGCTGTTTTGGTTTTTGTTTAACTTTAGCAATGTATGAAACCGGGGCCAATAGCAGCTAACCGGTCAAGACTCCCCATTCAGATGGAAAAAGCAAAAATTACTCCCGAAACACTCCAATTTTTAAAAACGCTGAAAGCCAACAACACCCGAGAGTGGTTCGAGTTGCACAAGCCGGAGTTTAAAAAAGCCCAGGCCAACGCCAAGAATTTCTTCCACGGGGTAACCGATGCCCTGCGGTCGCATGACGATATCGAAGGGATGAAACTCTTCCGGATTTACCGGGACGTGCGGTTTTCCCACGACAAAACCCCCTA
>JBNKGM010000066.1:0-18405 GCA_050289825.1 Robiginitalea sp. | reverse complement strand
CCAGAAAGAAGGCAAGCTCAAAAACCTGTCCTTTGTGGTAAACGGGGTGAAAGACACCAACCTGGGCTATGGCGGCAAATACGGCTACGGCTACGGAAAGCCCGCCAAGAAGTGGTGGCAGTTTGCCTCTTAAAACCAGCTGAAAATTTATAAGACCATGTTGTGATTTGGCTGCCCCAGGGGGAGGTGGATCAGAGCATGGTCTCTATGGTACTGCGCAGTACAGGCTCAATAAGCCGTAGTTCTCTTTCCCGCAAACCAATCGTCTTTAACGCCTCCAGGTGACGTACGCTATGCGCATCGGAAGCGATAAAATCGATTAACCCGTCTTCCAGCAGGGAATAGGCCATTTTTTGCACATCGCTCCCGTAATAGGCTCCCAGGCTCAACAAATTCAACTGCAGCATGACTCCCTGCTCGGCGTATTTCCGGTAGGTACCGGGGCGCTGGTGCAGGAACCCATACCGTTCGGGATGCGCCAATATAGGCGTATAACCCTTGCGCGAGATTTGCAGGATGGCCTCCTCAAAGTTAAGGGGCGGCTGCAGGTACGACATTTCCACCAGCAGGAATTTTTTGCGCAGGGGCATGATGCTCCCTTTTTCCAGCCGTTCTTCGAAGGTGTCGTCTATCATGTGCTCGGCGGCGGGTTCAATGGCCACGTGGGTCATGTGCTGGTCCATGAGCAGGTCCATGAGCTGGCCGTGTGCTTGGCCTATGCTTTCCGGAGTATTGGGGTAGAGGGGGGGCAGAATATGTGGGGTGGCTACAAAATGGGAAATACCCAATTCGCCGAAGCCCCGGATAAGCGCCATGGATTCCTCCAGGTTCTGGGCACCGTCGTCTATGCCTGGCAAAATGTGGTTGTGGATGTCCACAAAGTTCACCAGGGAATCTGCCAGGTATTTTTTCTTGGTGAAAAAATCAAACATGCCCAGTAGGAGTTTCCTGCAAAAATAAGGGATTCCACGGCGATTTGCACGGTATCCCTTTTCAGGCGATGAAAATGAAAAATCCCCGGACTCCGATTATACGGCTTCCGGGGATTTCGGGAATGATGCCCCCCGATGAGGGAGTGCCTAAGACGCCTTGAGGGCGGCCTGTGCGGCGGCTACCCGGGCAATCGGCACCCGGTACGGGGAACAACTCACGTAATTCATGCCGGCGTGGTGGCAGAATTCAACAGAACTCGGCTCGCCTCCGTGCTCGCCGCAGATACCCACTTTGAGCTTCGGATTCACGCTGCGTCCCTTGTTGGTACCCATTTCGACCAATTGGCCTACGCCTTTCCGGTCGAGCACCTCGAACGGATCGGCTTTCAGGATGCCTTTTTCAAGGTAGATGGGCAGGAACTTGCTGGCGTCGTCTCGCGAATACCCAAAGGTCATCTGGGTAAGGTCGTTGGTGCCGAAAGAGAAGAAATCGGCGTGTTCGGCAATGGCGTCGGCTACCAGGGTGGCCCGCGGGGTTTCAATCATGGTACCCACGAGGTACTCTACCCGGTCGTTCCGCTTTTTAAACACATCTTCCGCAGTTTGTTGGATCACCTCTTTCTGCATGATGAACTCTTCCACGGTTCCCACCAGAGGCACCATGATTTCGGGTTTCACCTCGATGCCTTCCGCTTTCACGTTTAGGGCAGCTTCGATTATGGCGCGGGCCTGCATCTCGGTAATTTCAGGGTAGGTGTTGCCCAGACGGCAGCCCCGGTGCCCCAGCATGGGGTTGAACTCTTCCAGTTCGGCTACCTTGCTTTTCACGGCTTCCAGGGAAATGTGCATGTCTTCGGCCAACTCTTTCTGGGTGGTCAATTGATGGGGCACAAACTCGTGCAGGGGCGGGTCGAGCAGGCGCACGGTCACCGGGCAGCCCTTCATGGCTCGGAAGATGCCTTCAAAGTCGCCGCGCTGCATGGGCAGTAGTTGGCGCAGGGCCTGTTTGCGGCCTTTCAGGGTATCTGACAAGATCATTTCGCGCATGGCCTTGATACGGTCTACCTCAAAGAACATGTGCTCGGTACGGGTCAGGCCGATACCTACCGCGCCAAAGCTTCGTGCCACCTGTGCGTCTTTGGGGGTATCAGCGTTGGTGCGCACCTGCAGTTTGGCAAATTTGTCGGAGAGTTCCATGAGTTCGGCAAATTCGCCGGTGAGCTCAGGTTCTTTGGTGCCCACCTTGCCTTCCAGGATGTTCCCGGTAGAGCCGTTGATGGAAATCCAGTCGCCTTCGTGGTATTCGTGGTCACCCACGGTAAGGGTACGTGCCTTGTAATTGATTTTCAAGGCCCCGGCGCCAGACACACAGCATTTGCCCATGCCGCGGGCCACCACGGCGGCGTGGGAGGTCATCCCGCCCCGTGCGGTAACGATACCGCGGGCCAGGTTCATGCCTTCCACGTCTTCGGGTGAGGTTTCAATGCGCACCAAAATGGAGTTTTTGTATTTGGCTGCCTCGTCGGCAAAGAAGACGATCTGCCCGGTTGCGGCGCCCGGGGAGGCTGGCAAACCCTGTGCGATCACATCGGCCTCTTTCAGGGCTTTGGGGTCAAATACGGGGTGGAGCAATTCGTCAAGTTTGATGGGGTCTATGCGCATGAGGGCGGTTTTTTCATCTAAAAGGCCTTCGCGCAGCAGGTCCATGGCAATCTTAACCATGGCAGCTCCGGTGCGTTTGCCGTTCCGGGTCTGCAAGATCCAGAGTTTGCCCTGCTGGATGGTGAATTCCATGTCCTGCATGTCTTTGTAGTGGTTCTCAAGGGTGCGCTGGTATTCGAAGAGTTCCTTGTAAATGGAAGGCATCAACTCCTCGAGGGACGGGTATTTTTCCAGCCGTTCCTCATCGGGCACCTGTGCCAGTTCAGCCCAGCGCTGCGAGCCCAGTTTGGTGATTTGCTGGGGGGTGCGTACGCCGGCTACGACGTCTTCGCCCTGGGCATTGATCAGGTATTCCCCGTTGAATTTGTTCTCGCCATTCCCGGCGTCGCGCGTAAAGCAAACCCCGGTTCCGGAATCGTCGCCCATGTTGCCAAAGACCATGGCCTGCACGTTTACCGCTGTACCCCAGTCTTCGGGGTAGCCGTGCATTTTCCGATAATAAATGGCCCGGTCGCCGTTCCAGCTGTCGAATACGGCAACGATAGCGCCCCAAAGCTGTTCCCAGGGATCGGTTGGGAAGTCTTTCCCGGTGCGCTTGCGGACAATTTCCTTAAAGTCATATACCAGATCCTGCAGGTCCTGTACGGTAAACTGGGTATCGGCTACAATTCCCCGTTTGTCTTTCAGGTGTTCGATGATTTCTTCGAAGGGGTCAAGGTCTTCCTTGGTTTCGGGTTTCAGGCCCATTACCACGCTGCTGTACATCTGGATGAAGCGACGGTAGGAGTCCCAGGCGAATCGCTCGTTTCCGGTCATTTTTATAACCCCTTCAATCGATTCGTCGTTAAGCCCCAGGTTTAGTACAGTGTCCATCATCCCCGGCATGGAGACCCGGGCTCCGGAACGCACAGAGAGGAGCAATGGGTTGTTGTTGTCGCCGAAAACCGTTTTCATGGTTTGTTCAATGCCCTCTATCGCTTCCCGCACTTCAGGTTCGATGCGATCGATGACTACTTTGCGCCCCAATTGGTTGTACTCGGTACAGACTTCGGTGGTAATGGTGAAGCCCGGAGGCACCGGTATGCCGATTCGGCTCATTTCTGCCAGGTTGGCCCCTTTGCCACCTAGCAGGTTCTTCATTTCACGGCCTCCGTCGGCCTTTTTGTCGCCGAACTTGTAAACGCTCATTTGTTTTTCCGTAAGTGTTTTCATATCCCGAATTTTTGTGGAATTTTCTAAAGTCGATGTAAAGGTACTGGCTTGCCTTACCCGATTACATGATATAAATCAGCTTCCGGAGTACGACTTTTAAGCGCCTGAAACCTGGACACCTGACAGGTGACTCAATAGCCCTTGCAATATGAGAATGCTCATAATTTCAGCCCTTGTAATAAGGCTATAACTGGCTGGTCAAAAAGAAAAAAAACAGTTATCAGACAGTGAATAAGATCCTATGAATGAGGCATGTCATTTTTAGTCGCTGTCTATTCAATTAAATTACCTGGTCCAATCAAAATGCCCATTAGAAATGAAAGGTGCCATTTTTTATGCGAGCAGGTTTGGCAGTACCGCCCAATATGCCCGATGGATTGGTGAAGCAACCGGGTTACCGGTTTATGCCATTGACGACCCGGATGTAAGGCCTGCAGATTATGATTTCCTGATCTTGGGAAGTGCGCTGATATTTTATCGGTTGATTTTTCGCCAGTGGGTGAAGGCAAACCTGCAGGCACTTCAAGGGCGGTCGAAGGTGCTGTTTTCAGTTTCGGGTGCAGGGGCGAGCGCTAAACTCGACAGGTGGGTCGGGGCGTCACTACCGGCGAACTTTTTGTCCGAAATGGAACATGTAGCCCTGCGGGGGCGTATGGATCCGAAAAAACTTCCCTGGGGGCTCAGGTTGCTTATGAAAATTGGGGCATTTTTCAACCCCGACCGGGCAGCCGCTCGTGAAGAGCGGGAGGGCTTTGATTATGTAGATAAAGAAGCAATTAAGCCCATAGTGCAGTTAATTAGGGAATTACAATCGAAAAGCCAAAAGGTGCTTACATATGCATAAACACCATGGCCAGCAGAAAAACAAAAAACACCAAAAGGAGTATCGATTGCACCAGGGCAACCGAATAGCGAATATGACTGTAATCGGCCCGGAGTTGGCTGTAGTTGCGCACATGCTGCACGGTGGCCAAAAACAAACCCAATATGCCCAGGCCAATCAAAAAAATCCCAACGTTTCTCCCGTTAAATAGTTCTATAATGGGGGCTTTGCCCGATTCCTGACGCGAATAAAAAAAACGGTAACAGGCAAAACCCAGGGCTGACAGGGTAAGGGTCTTCTTCATCCAGGCAAGCTGTAATTTTTCAAGGGCGATCCTGTGGCGCTCTGCCCGAAGATTATATTTCCTGAATAGTTTCTGGGATTCCGGATCAAGCATATTTTTAGAATCAATGGGTGCTCTGCAGGGGCAACTTTCCTGTCAGGAAACACCTTCGAAAATACTGAAAAGGAGCTAGAAAAAGGAATGAAACTTTTCAATTCATTCATGCCATCTGTCGTGTTTCGGTGTTTCCATTTCAAAAAATAAACTACCTTTCCATGTGCAATGCGCACCAACCTGTAAAGGAACACGCCATGAAATATTTTTACCTGTCAGCTATTATGCTCTGTATGCTGGCGCCCATGCAGGCCCAGCAAACCACCGATGAAAAAATCAGGAATAACGATGTGGGCCTTACGGCCACCGACCTTATTAACGGCTCTTATCTTTTAACCTACGAGCGGGCTATTGGTAAGCACGTGGGGTTGCGCATGGCAGTTGGTTACAAGGGAAAGGAAGGACTGATTAACCTGTCAGGCATAGACCGTCCCCAATTAAAGACCAGCGACCTGACGTATTCGGGCCTTAAATTGATCCCGGAATTCCGGTATTACCTCAATGAAAAGGAAAACGGGATGACCCGGGGCTTTTATTTCGGCGCCTACCTGCGCTATGTGAGTTACAAATCAGATATCACAGGTACTTTTATCAATAGCCAGGGCGAATCTTTCGTAATTGCCTATGATGGCAAAATAAATGTCTTCTCTGCCGGTTTGATGGTCGGGTACAAACTGAAGGTTTCTGAGCGTTTCGGCATCGATTTCCTGATTGCGGGGCCCGGGGCCGGCCGATATGGCTTTAAACTGGAGAACAGGATTCCCCCTCCCGACGAATTTTATGACGAACTGAACGAGGCCCTCAAGAACCACAGCATCTTTGACCTGATCAATGCCGATTTCAAGTTCAACGACAATAAATTGAAGGAAGACCTGACCCTTCCGGTCTTCCGTTATGGCATTGGGGTAACCTACTCTTTATAGCAAAAAGCTCCTCCATAGAAAATAAAGTAGTATTTTGCAGCCGGTTAGCACCAACCTCGGTTCAATATCAGTCCCCATATTGGCGAATTACCTTTTATATTTTGCTATCTAATCAAGTTTGCCGCATGGCCATGCCAATACGTGTATTTGTTATTTGCCTATTATTTTTGGCAGGTTCGTCTACGGCCTTTGGGCAGGATGCCTATGGTGAGAAAGGGGAGAACCGCCTGAATACGGCCTGGGCCTACTACGGTCGGGGCAATGGTATATCCCTCATGTACGACCACGGTTTTAACAGTTGGTTCTCTGCCGGGGCAGGGGTGGAGTTTTATTTCATTGAAACCGAGCGGGAAACCTCCTTTTTCGGGATTCTCGATTTTCATTTACAGGAAGCCCTGGGTTTGCCCGAACGACTCGACCTGTTTCCCGGAACTGAAATTGGTCGATTCAACAGGAGGTTTGTGCTTTACCCATATATCGGGATTGCCTATGCTTTTACGGAAGAATTCGGAGTTTTCACGGAAGTTGGAGAGCGGGGCACGCTGGGGGTCTATTTTAATTTTTGACAGATGAAGCGGATAGTACTCTGCGTCTTGCTTGTTGCCTTAACGGCTTGCAAAGAATCAAAGACGCATTCAGAAGACAATCAGGAAGCTGGCATGTCGAACCTGCACCAGCATACCGACAGCATGACCGACCACACCAATTGTGAAAAGGCAGGAGGCAGAGCCGCTATATTGGCCAACGCTTCAGGGGTAATTACCCCCGGAGCAAATGGTTCCGAAGGTACGGGCAATGCTGTGAATAATAAGGTAGAGGGCGACGAAATGGTATTGATACCCGGCGGTACCTTCCAAATGGGCGCAAGCGATTCAGAATGGGCTCTTCCGCGGGAATTTCCGCAGCATCCGGTTCGCGTTGATGCTTTTTACATGGATGTGCACGAGGTGACCAATGCCCAGTTCCGGGCCTTTGTCGAAGCAACAGGTTATGTGACCATAGCCGAGCGGCCGATAGACTGGGAGGAACTTAAAAAACAAGTGCCTCCCGGCACCCCGAAGCCCCCCGAGGAGGCCCTGCAGCCAGGATCTATGGTATTCGTTCAACCGAAACAGGTCCAGAATCTGATGGATTATTCCCAATGGTGGAAATGGGTTACCGGGGCCGATTGGAAACACCCGCTGGGCCCGGGCAGCTCCATTGCAGGGAAAGACAACCACCCAGTGGTGCACATCGCCTACTATGACGCCCTTGAATATGCGAAATGGGCCGGTAAGCGCCTGCCCACCGAGGCCGAATGGGAATGGGCGGCCCGCGGCGGCCTGGACAATGCCATTTACCCTTGGGGTATGGAATACGTGGAAGACGGCAGTCCGAAATGCAATTACTGGACGGGTACCTTCCCGACCAGCAACGATGAAAAAGACGGCTTTTATTATTCCGCTCCCGTAAAATCCTTTCCCCCAAACGGGTATGGGCTTTACGATATGGCGGGCAATGTATGGGAAATCTGTTCCGACTGGTTCGACGAGGCCTACTACCGGTCTTTTGACCCCAGAAAGGTGGCCGACAACCCCCAGGGCCCGGCAAAGAGCAACTACAGCCAGGATCAGTACGACCCCCGGCGCGTGGTGCGGGGCGGGTCGTTTTTGTGCAACGACAATTACTGTTCCAGTTACCGGGTCTCGGCCCGCATGCCTACTTCGCAAGACACCGGCATGGTTCACACCGGATTCCGTTGTGTCAGGGATGCGGCGGGTGGCTGATACTCGCTTTCATTATACCAAAATAGAAGACAAAAGAAATTTTTTTATATTCACACTCAAACCGTTAACACAACTATATGAAAAGAGTAATTACGTCCCTAGCATTGGTTTTTCTGGCCTTTGCCACTTTATCAACTTACGCCCAGGCCAAGAAACCGAATATTCTGGTAATCTGGGGAGACGACATTGGCACCTGGAACATTAGCTACAATAACCGGGGCATGATGGGGTACCAGACACCCAATATTGACCGGATTGCCCGCGAGGGGGTCGGCTTTACCGATTATTACGCCCAACAGAGTTGTACAGCGGGGCGGGCCGCCTTTATCAGCGGCAGCGTACCGGTTCGCTCGGGTATGACCAAGGTGGGCATGCCGGGCGCCAAGGAAGGCTGGCAGGAAAGCGACATTACCATGGCTACCGTACTGAAAAACCAGGGCTACGCCACCGGTCAGTTCGGGAAAAACCACCAGGGCGATCTCGATTCGCATTTACCGACCAACCATGGGTTTGATGAATTTTTCGGCAACCTCTACCATTTGAATGCAGAGGAAGAACCGGAAAATTTCGACTATCCGGGAGATATGATCTTGAAAGACGGAACCACTTTCAGGGAAACTTTTGGCCCCCGGGGCGTTATCCACTCCTGGGCCGACGGAAAGGGCGGACAGCGCATCGAAGATACCGGTGCCCTGACTAAGAAGCGCATGGAGACCATGGATGATGAGTCTCTCGCAGCGGCGAAAGAGTTTATTAAGAAGCAGGTGGCTGCCGGAAAGCCTTTCTTTACCTGGTGGAATGCCACCCGCATGCACTTCAGGACCCACGTGAAAGAAGACCGCAGGCATAAAGGAAATGATGAATACACCGACGGGATGATCGAGCACGATATGCATGTTGGGCAACTCCTCGACCTGTTAGAGGAGCTGGGCATTGCCGACAATACCGTGGTTATGTATTCTACCGATAACGGCCCCCACTACAATACCTGGCCCGATGCCGGTACTACTCCCTTCCACGGAGAAAAGAACAGCAGCTGGGAAGGTGCTTTCCGGGTGCCTGCCTTTGTAAGATGGCCCGGTCATTTCCCAGCCGGGAAAATGTTGAATGGCATTGTTTCTCATGAGGACTGGCTGCCCACCTTCGCCGCCATTGCCGGCGAACCCGATATTGTTGCCAAAGTCAAAAAAGGCGTGACCATAGGCGGCAGAAACTATCGGAATCATCTCGATGGTGTAAACCAATTGGATTACCTGACCGGAAAAGTGAGCGAATCGCCGAGAGAAGGATTTATTTATGTGAATGATGCCGGAGAAATAGCTGCCTTGCGGTTCGGGGACTGGAAAGCCATGTTCCTGGAGAACCGGGCCAATCAGCTTCAGATCTGGCTGGAACCCTTTGTGGAACTCAGAGCTCCTTACCTGATTAACCTAAGGAGAGATCCCTTTGAAAAAGCTATTGAAGGTTCAAATACCTACTACGACTGGTACATCGACAGGGCGTATATCTTGATTGCCATTCAGCGATATGCCTTTAACTTCCTGAGTACTTTCAAAGATTACCCGCCCAGCCAGACGGCTGGTGACTGGAGCCTTTCCAAAGTGCAAAAGCAGATCGAGGAGATGACTACCAAAAGCAACTAATCACGGATAAAATTATTCGCCAATAAAAGGCAGGCAGCTTGCCTGCCTTTTATTTTAAATTGAGAAGCATGAAAGGAAAAAAATTACTGAATTCTGTTTTTGTTGCCTTCCTGGTTGTGAATACCAGCTGCAAAGAAGCAACCCAATCAGATACGGCAGAACAAACGGTCGCCGAAGTTCAAGACCCCTTGCCTTCCTGGAACGAAGGGCAAGCCAAGGAGGGCATTCTTTCTTTTGTTAAGCAAGCCACCGATGCCAATAGCCCTGATTTTATTCCGGTGGCCGATCGCATCGCCACCTTCGACAACGATGGCTGCCTGTGGTCAGAACAACCGGCTTATTTCCAACTGTTCTTTGCCATAGACCGTGTAAAGGCCCTGGCTGCTGAACATCCCGAATGGAAAGAACAGCAGCCCTTTAAGGCCGTTTTGGAAAACGACATGAAAACGCTCGGTTCTTTCGGGGAGCACGGCATCATAGAAATTGTGATGGCTACCCATGCCGGGAATACCACGGAAGAATTCGAGCAAATCGTTAAAGATTGGCTGGGCTCCGCAAAACACCCCCGTTTTGACAGGCCCTTTACCGACCTGGTGTTTCAACCCATGCTCGAACTCATGGCATACCTGCGGGCCAATGATTTTAAAACCTTTATCGTTTCGGGTGGCGGCATCGAATTCATGCGGCCCTGGGTAGAGCAGGTTTACGGGGTGCCAAAAGACCAGGTAATAGGCAGCAGCATCAAAACCGAATTCGTGCTTGAAGAGGGCGTACCCCAAATCAGGAGGCTGCCCGAACTTGATTTTATTGATGACAAGGCCGGCAAGCCTGTTGGGATCAACAAATTTATTGGCCGGAAACCCGTTTTCGCGGCCGGGAACTCCGATGGCGACCTGCAGATGCTGCAGTGGACAGATTCAAATACCCTTCCTTCGTTCCAACTTTACATTCACCATACCGATGCTGACCGGGAATGGGCCTATGACAAGGATTCTTCCGTGGGCCGCCTCGATAAGGGCCTGGAGGAGGCCGCTGCCAAAGGATGGACGGTTGTAAGCATGAAGGAAGACTGGAAGGTTGTGTATCCTTTCCAAAAGGAGGCACAATAAGGTTTAATCAAACATGGGGTATGCACCCCGATTAAAATACAATAGATCTTATGAAGAAAATTGTCTTGGTCCTGGCTGCCTCCATAGCGCTTTGGGCCTGTAATTCCAGGGAGGATGTATCCCAGGAAAACCTGGCGGTTATCGACAACTACATTACCGCCGTGGAACAGATGGATTTCGATGCCATGGATTCCTTCCTGGCCGACGACTATATGGGCATAGGACCCTCCTACGGCGATACCATCAACAAAGCTGGGGCTATTGCGAGTTGGCGCAAGAATGTGAAAGACTTGTATCAGAAAATCGAATACAAGCGCTCTCGCAATGTGGCTACCAAGGTGGCAGAAGGCGAGAACCTGGGCGACTGGGTCTCGAACTGGGCCGAGCTGGAAATTACATTTCGTGACGACCGGGGAACCGTAACCATATGGGCCAATACGGTCTACCAGCTGGTTAACGGCAAAATCGCCAAGAGTTACACCTTCTACAATGAAGCTGATGCCCTGCGCCAACTGGGCTATGTATTTATCAACCCACAAGACCTGTAGTTATGAATTCATTGAATAGGATCGTTTTTAAGGTACTTCCCGTTGTATTAATGGGCCTTGGTGCCACTGGCATGGCCCAGAATAACTCCTCTATTGCCGGCGGGCTGGGATTATATGTGTTCCCGTCTAACAACCAGGACAAAGACACACAGGAAGCCGACGAATACGCCTGCTATAAATGGGCGAAAGAACAGTCGGGCGTTGATCCGATTAACCCTCCTCAGGTACAGGCCGCTCAGGTCGACCGGTCTGCCGACGGAACAGCCATCGTTGGCGCAGCCGGGGGTGCAGCTGCCGGAGCAGCTCTAGGTGCCATAGCCGGCGATGCGGGCAAGGGTGCGGCCATGGGCGCCGTTTTGGGAGGAATAAGAGGCCGTCGCGCCAAGGTGGTGGGCGATGAAGTGCAGCAGCAGCGGAACAACCAGGCGGCAGCCGCTGCCGAGAAGGAACTTATGGACAATTTTAAAAAGGCCTTTTCGGCCTGCATGGAAGGGAAGGGATATACGGTAAAGTAAGTGGGCCCGGGGTTGCCTGAGCAACACAACCGGCATTTTATTACCTTCGCCAAGATCCCGTCGCCCAAACCATGTATGTACCTTCAAAAGCCTTCTTGCTTTATGCTGATTTCGGCGGTGAACAAACTCGCGTCTGCTGGTCGCCTTTTAAAGGCTTTGTTGCCAGCCCTGTTCTTCTTTTTTAAGGGAGCAGCCGGCAACTGCCAGGATAGCATTGTGGATTCTGACGTGCGGGTAAACCAGCAATTGTGGCTGGATTACAATCCCACCTCCCTGCTGTCTGAATACAAGACACTGAGTACCCAATTTGCATTCAGGAAGATTACCCCCGAGGTGTACAACCGCTTTCAGGTGATCTCTACCCTCGACTTTAAGAACAAAAGAAACAAAGGGGTTATCCTTACCGATAAGCCCCTTTTAAAGTCGTTTCGACTTGGAGGCGGGGTTATCTATACCCAAAACAACAATGCCGACGACAATTTAGAAATCAGGCTCCTGCAGGGGCTAACCTTTGATATCCCCACCATCAAACAAATAACCCTGAGGAATTATGCGCGCATTGAAGAACGGCTGCAACGTACTTTCGGAAACTCATCGTGGCAGACCGGATTCCGGTTCCGGTACCGGATATCGACCCGGATTGCCCTTGACGGATTGCACCTGGAGTTTACCGATGGGTTTTACATACCCATGGAGGCAGAGATTTTCATGAACCTGAAAAAAACAGACCGGTTCAATGACTTGCTGCGTTTATCTCCAGGAATCGGCTACCGCTTTAAAAGCGATTGGCGGATTGAATCCTATCTGATTTTTAACCGGCAAAAGAACATTACGGAAACCAATGCCAATTCAAACGATTTTATCCTGAGGCTGCGCTTGTACAGCCCGCCGAAAAAGAATTACGGGGTGGAAGGGGATATCCCGGAAACGCCCACCACCGACTGAACCGGATTATACCAAAGCAGCAGACTGCCGCGGGTATAACCGCAAATATGCCTTAAGGGGCAGCCAACCTTTTATGATTGTTACCCTACTGTGAATACCAGGTAAATGAAATTAAAAATTTTGCGATATTATTCTTATCAGGCCCTGTTTGCAGTGGTGCTGTGCTTCCTATCCTCAGTGGTTTACGGGCAGCAGGCCCAGGAGGCCGACACTACTTTTAACGAGGCCAGTAAAACATTCCTCGTTGTACCGCTGGTAAGCAACAGCCCGGTAATGAAAACCGGTTTCGGAGGCCTTGGCATGGGGTTTTTTAAGATCGACAAGCAAGATACAGCGTCGCCCCCGTCGCTGGTGTCGCTGTACGCGATTTATACGACCAACAACAGTTATATCTTCACCCCGTTTGGCCGGTTCTTCTGGAACCAGGATAAAAACCGGGCCGCCTTTGGCTTTGGCACCTTGCGTGTAAACAACGACTTTGATTACGACGAGCAGGGCAACGACATCCGGCTGGTTTATTCCGAGATCCGCAACTTCGTTACGGCTGAATACAGCCGTAAGGTTGTAGGTGATTTCTACCTCGGCATGTTGTACCTGGGCACCAAAACCAAGTATAAATTCGACCAGGGGACAGAGGCCGAAAATGACTTTACCCGCGATTTTTTCGAGCAAAACGGCATTAGCGACAATTTTGTATCGAGTCTGGGGCTCAATTTTTCTTTCGACAACCGCGACTACCCCTATAACCCCTCACGCGGGCTCACCTTCAGCATCAGGCCCAAGCTCAATGCCACCTGGCTGGGCAGCGATAACAACTACGTCGACACGGATTACAAGTTCAGCTATTTTAAAACGCTGAAAGACGACCTGGTGCTGGGGTTAAATATCGCCGGCGGTTTTGCCTCTGGGGATGTGCCTTTTGACGGGTACCAGAATTACGGCGTACGCAACAACCTCAGGGGGTATGAGGCCGGCAAATACAAAGGGCGCAATATGATTGCTTCCCAGGCCGAACTGCGGTGGCATATTTATCGCAAATGGGGCGCGGTGCTCTTTGGCGGAAGCGGGAGCGTATGGGGCAATGAGAATAACGGGGAGGAAGAATTTGAAAGAAAATGGCTGCCAAGCGCCGGCCTGGGCCTGCGTTATATGGTTTCTCCCGAGAAAAAAATTAACCTCCGCCTCGATTATGCCTTGGGGGTAGATGGCAACCAGGGAATCTACTTTGGCGTAATGGAGGCCTTTTAAGAGGAGGTTCCTGACTGCGGTAATTCACCTTTCCGGTTTTCTGAGTTCGTTGTATGTGTTTCGTTTCCAGGCTTTGTATGCTGATATTTCCTATTTTGACCGATAGAACTAAACCGATTTATTGATGAAGACCATCCTGTTTTTCCTGCGATCGACCCTTACGGGGGGTATCTTGTTTTTGTTGCCGGCCGTATTGCTTTACATATTAATCGGCAAAGGTTACGAGGTACTACTGAAACTATCAGAACCCATTGCGCGGTATATGCCCGAGCTGATCTTAGGCTTTGACGGCAGTAAAACCCTGACCATTTTACTTTTGCTGGTAGTCTGTTTTTTCGCGGGATTGCTTTTCCGCTCTGAAAAGGTCAGATACTGGGTTGCCAGGCTTGAAGACAATGTGCTGGTGTACCTTCCGGGTTATATTCTCTTGAAATCCATAACAGCCGATGCTATCGGCCAGCAAGTCGAAGATAAACTATCCCCGGTGCTGGTGCAGGATGGAGAATCCTGGAATCTGGGTTTCCTGGTAGAAGAAGGCGAAAGTCTTAGCACGGTTTTTTTGCCCGACGCCCCCAGGCACGACGCCGGGGAAGTCAGGATAGTACCCAGCCAGTCTGTGCGGAAACTTGAAATCTCCAACAGCCAGTTCACCAAAAGCATAAACACCTATGGCAAAGGCATTTTACCCGAGCTGCAGCGCTAATTGCACACCTTCTGACCCGGTGGGTTTCGCCTGTGTGAAAGCCCGTTACTTCAGACTCTTCATCATGTTTTCGGCGTAAGCGGCCGCTGTTTTGTGCGCCTCCTTGGGGTCTTCGATGCGGGAGGTTACCACAGCCACGATCTGGTTCTCGGCAGGTTCATCCAGGTTGTAGGCAATGGTCTCCAATATGTAGTTGGTGTAGGTTCGGGTCGATTCTGACATCGGGATATACCCGCCAAAGGAATCGTAATAGGGGCCATAGGCGTACGGGTGGGCATAATAGCTGTAAAAGCTGCCATAGTAGCCCGGGTAGTAGTTATTGTAAACGCCGATATATGCACCCGTGGAGGTGGTACTGGTTACCTGCTCCTCGTCTTTGATAACGGTAATTACCACGGCGTTGAACCCTTCGCTGTCCAGAAGGCTTTTGATCAGGGCAACCCGTTCTTCGGTGATTTCACGGTTCGGGTAGATTTTCGGGGCCTTTTTAAAGCTTTCCGTTGCCTTGATTCCCCTGGCGCGCAATTGGTCTGCAATTTTCTCCTCGAAGGCGATACGGGCGTGGTCGTTAGCCGTGCGGGCGATTACCAGTACATTCTTTTCCTTGAATTTGGCCACGTTGTCGGCCTCGCCCTTCCAGGAGCTCAGCACCTTGGTGGTCGAACAAGACTGGGTTAAGAGGCTTATAACTAACAGACAGCTTACAAAAATTGATCTCATATTCTTTCTTTGGTTTATACCATTTTAAATCCACGGCTTGCATTCGGTGGACGCCTTAGAGGATGGGAGTTTTGGCAAAACTGCAACAATTTTTAGAAAATTCAGCCCCATTTTGCGTATAAATCTTTGTGGTAAGGGGCATTAGCCGGGTAGGCCCAAAGAATGATTATGTCGATTTTTCAGTTGGACTGCCGATTCAAGCCATTCACCGTTAGTTAGTTTGATATTGGGCGATACGGAAGGATTGGGAAGCTTTATATATTTGTAATTGCGCCTGTTATATTGTAATTTCCCCTTTCGGAAAGTGCAGCATAATCAGCCGTATTTCTCAGAGGTATCCTGGTGCGGATTCGAGGCGGAATACCGGGGATAGATACCAAATTCGCCAAAATTTTTAAACACTGAAAAAACCTTTGAACCTATGAAAAGAATGAACTACCTGTCGGCCCTGGCCCTGGCCATCCTGTTTTTATCGTGCAGTTCCACCATGAAGCACACCTGGTCTCGCGACGGTTTCACCGGTAAGCATTTTAATAAAATTCTGGTAATCGGGGCCTCCCGCAATCTGGAGTCGCGCTCCACCTTTGAGAATACCACCGTAAAACTACTGGGTGATAATGGCATCTCGGCAGAAAACAGCCTTTCCCTGATTCCGCCCATCAACGACATGAGTGAAATTTCAGAAGAGCGGATCATCGATAAGATTAAACAAGGGGGCTATGACGGGGTCATTGTTGCCACCCTGCTCGATGTGAACACCCGCGATGTAGCCGAGAGCAATCCGGTTTACGGGCCCATGTATGCAGGGCGCGGGTATTACGGGTACGGCTACGGCCGCTATATATACGGCAGCTACAACTACATGTACTCCAATACCTATTACCGCGAACAAAGGACCTATGTAGTGGAAACCCGCCTGTTCGATGCCACCGAGTCTTCAGCCGAGAAAGCCCTGGTCTGGTCAGGACAATCGAACATCACCGATCCGAGTTCTTTTGAATCGGGCGCCCAGAGCTACGCCAAAAAACTGGTGAATTCCCTGGTGAAGAATAAGATAATTCAATAACTGACAATTGCGCAACGGCAGGTTGCGGTTTCCGGAAGTCATGCAGTCTAAAAAGAGCTTTGGATGCATGCAAACCGGGCGTCTTTCAGCGGTTGCCCTAAAGCCTTGCCCCTGAATGGTTGCCTGGCCTGTTTCCCATTAACCTAATGGCCTGCAGAAACACCCTTACTATGAAAACTGGAATTATACGACTGTTACTTGGATTGATTCTATTAACCGGCGCAAACAGCTTTGGCCAGGATACCCAACAAGACCGGCCTCCCCGCGAAAAATGGAGTCTGATTAGTTTGCAGGGTATCGTAAAGGACATAAACCCGGAAAGCCGGGAAGTAACCCTTTCAGATGGGGAAGGGGGGCTGCTTACCATTACAGCAGGTGACGCAGTAGAACGGTTTGACGAAATAGCGGTAGGCGACCTGGTAATTTTGGATTACTGGGCCTATATTAAAGCTGAATTCAGGCAGCCCACTCCCGAAGAAAGCAACGAACCCTTGCAACTGGTGGCCGAAGCCGGAAGGACACCTGAAGGGGTCGACCCCGGGGCGGTGGTAGGGGCCATGGTAAAGGCTGTTGTTACCATTGAGGTACTGAACAGGCCCAATATGCTGGCTACTGTGCGCGGGCCGCGGGGAAACTATGTTACCATACCCATGGAAGACCAATCCCTGATTGAACAATTGCATGTAGGTCAGGTAGTTATCCTGACCTATGCCGAGGCGGTTGCAGCCAGCCTGCAAAAGGTGGCGCCCACAAATTAAGACACACGTAAACAGGAACTTATGAAGTTGAAAAAAATTCGAACCCGCTATTTTTTCACGGCCTTGCTCTGGGCTGTTTTACTGATGCCGGCCCTTGTTCCGGCTCAGGAAAGCGAGGCCCTGGTGTGGCCAAAAGATATTGAAAAAGGGGAATACACCATTACCCTGTACCAGCCTGAGCATTCCACGTACATCGATAACAGGCTGAAATCGAACCTGGCATTTGCTGTGAAAAGGCAAGGGGCCGACCCGCAATTCGGGATGCTCTGGACCACTTCGCTGGTCGATGTAGACCGCGACAACCGGCAGGCGGTGCTGGTCTCCACCAAAATTGATGAGGTTCGCCTGTCAGACGAGGTTTCTGAGGAAGACAAGTTGAAGCTGGAAAATCTCATCAATGAGGAAATACCAAATTGGGATATCGAATTTCCGTTGGACGACCTGCTGGAAAGCCTGGAGGAGGTAAGCGTATATGCAGACGATTTCAAGAATGACCCCCCGAAAATCGTATTTGCCAACAAGCCCACCGCTCTGGTACCAATTGACGGGGAGCCTAAATTCAAAACCGCCGAAAGCGGCTACGAGTTGGTTGAAAATACCGGGGCATTCCTGCTGCGCGACACCAAGAAGAAAACGCTGTATTTAAAAGGCGGGGAATTCTGGTATCAGGCCAGTACTGTAAAGGGCCCCTGGAAACAGGTAGATAAGGTGCCATCGAAGGTTTCGGGTATTGCCAAAAAAGCGGCGATGAGCACCGAGGGAGACAACTCAGAGGGCGATGACGCTTATTCTGGTGCTCCCCCTGAAATTCTCGTGGTAACCGAACCTACCGAATTGGTGGTGCTGCAGGGGGAAGCCAAATACGCCCCCATTCAGAACACCAACCTTTTGTATGTGGAAAATACGGAGAGCGACCTGTTCATGAATGTGACGAACCAGCAATTCTACGTGCTGCTCTCTGGCCGGTGGTTTACCACAAAAGACATCAAGGGCTCCTGGCAGTATCTGTCGCCCGATGAGCTTCCGGAAGATTTTAAAAACATACCCGAAGACAGCAAAAAGGCAGAAGTGCTAACCAATGTACCGGGTACCCTTCAGGCCAAGAATGCCGTTTACGATGCCCAGATTCCGCAAACCGCGGCGGTAAAACGCGACACCAAGGCAAGCGAGGTTACCTACAACGGGACCCCGGAATTCAAGGAAATACCTGGGCTTCAGCTCCAGTATGCCGTCAATACGGAAAGTGCGGTTTTTAAAGACAAGAACACGTATTACCTCTGCGATAATGCCATCTGGTTTACCGCCAGTAACCCGAGCGGCCCCTGGGCCGTTGCCGACCAGCGCCCGGAGGAGATCAGCAAGATCCCTGCCGATAACCCGAAGTACAACACCAAATACGTATACATTTACGAAACCTCGCCCTCGGTGGTGTATG
>JBNKGM010000065.1:0-18719 GCA_050289825.1 Robiginitalea sp. | reverse complement strand
GTTTTGGGGAAAAAATTCGAGGTTACTTCCTATGCAAAAACCTCCTACTACACCTGGCACGGCCTGCGCATCGCCATGCTAAAGCATCCAGGGATGTTTTTCAGATGGAAATATATTTGGAACCACACCCCTGTCCGGCACATGTTCAGGGATCCGGCGGTAACGATTCTTGAGTTTGTCAGATTAGCTCTTAGGCCTGTAAAAGGCTATATACTTTTCCTTATCCGGAAATTACGTAACTAAAAATTCCTTCACGGAATCCACCGGTCCTTGCCGAAATCGGGCTTTCGCTTCTCCAGAAAGGCATTTCTGCCTTCAATAGCCTCGTCGGTCATATAAGCCAAGCGGGTAGCTTCCCCGGCGAAGACCTGCTGCCCGACCATACCGTCATCGGTAAGGTTCATGGCAAACTTCAGCATCTTGATTGAAGTAGGCGATTTGGCCAAGATTTCGCGGGCCCACTGGTAGGCGGTATCTTCGAGTTGTGCATGGGGCACAACGGCGTTGACCATGCCCATTTCAAAGGCTTCCCGGGCCGAATAATTCCGGCCCAAAAAGAAAATTTCCCGCGCTTTCTTCTGCCCCACCATCTTGGCCAGGTAGGCCGAGCCATAGCCTCCGTCAAAACTGGTCACATCGGCGTCGGTCTGTTTGAAAATGGCGTGCTCCTCGCTGGCCAGGGTCAGGTCGCACACCACATGCAGGCTGTGCCCGCCGCCCACGGCCCAACCGGGTACCACAGCGATAACCACCTTGGGCATAAAGCGGATGAGTCGTTGCACTTCCAGAATGTTCAGACGGTGGTAGCCGTCTTCGCCCACGTATCCCTGGTGCCCGCGCGCTTTTTGGTCGCCCCCGCTGCAAAAGGAGAACACCCCATCCCTGGGGGAAGGCCCCTCCCCTGTTAGCAATACAACGCCGATCGTGCGGTCTTCCTGTGCATCGTAAAAGGCCTGGTAGAGCTCTGCAGTGGTTTTGGGCCGGAAAGCGTTTCGAACCTCGGGCCTGTTAAAGGCAATTCGAGCAACCCCGTCGCACTTCAGGTAGGTAATGTCTTCAAATTTTCCAGCTTCGATCCAGGTTGGTTTCATAGGATTGGCTTTTGGTATGATCTTATTAGGGAAACAGCCCTGCTGCTTCCAATAGGCAAACACCGGATTACATGCGTGCCGCAAAGAGTTGCGAAATACGCAGGCGCAGCCTGCGTTCATAATCTTCCTGCAACCACTCCCGGTAGTTCTTTGTGTTGTTCATAATACACTGGGAATATTGCTTGATCCGATATTCGATCTCTTCGGAGAGCTCGCGTGCCAGCATGCGGGCCTGGAACACGTCCTTGCTGTTTTCCAGGCACATGTGGGCGTGTTGCTCAATGCTTTTTTCGAGTACTTCCTTTGACTTTTTCCCCTGGGCAAACACGTTTTTGTACACTTCCTTCACATCAAAATCAATGTGGATGGTATTGGCGAATTTAGACCGGAGAGCCGCGGGCATCTCATAGACAAACTCTCGCTCAATCTCGTCGTCACTGCGAATGTTGTCGAGGTAAAAGTCGGGGAAATGGAAAATGTCCTGCCAGTTTACCGGGCCGTCCCAGGGCCCGAAACGGGCGATGTTGTTCCCCAGATCAACCACGGTGAATTCATCTTTGTTTTTCAATATGCGCGAACCCCGACCAATCATCTGGAAATACAGGGTAAGTGAGCGGGTGGCCCTGTTCAGGATAATGGTTTCTACGGTGGGTTCGTCAAACCCGGTAGTTAGAATACTCACTGAGGTGAGGATGGCATCGGGCGTTTCGGCAAACCAGTCCAGGATTTCCCGGCGTTCGGAGGCCGAATTTTTGTTGTCGAGATGCCGAATGGGGTAACCTGCCCTGCGAAAGGTTTCATAAACGTATTTGGAGGTGCTGATCCCGTTGTTAAAAATGAGCGTCTTGCTGGTTTTCCCCAGTTCTTCATAGGCCGCAAGCAACTTGCCGAGCATTTGCTGGTTGCCGTACAGGGCATCTGAAGACTTGACCGTATAGTCTCCGCTGATGCCGAGTTTCAGCGATTTCAGGCTAACGTCATAGCTGTACATGTTGGCCCTGGCCAGGAATTTCTTTTCGATCAGGGAAGCGATGGTTTCACCAACAATCAGCTTACGGTAGTGATCCTTCATCGGTAGCTTGATGTTCGAGCTCAAGGGGGTGGCGGTTACCCCCAATATTACCGACTTTTCGAAGTACTTGAAAAGCTTGCGGAAGGAGTTGTAATGCGCCTCGTCGATGATCACAAGCCCAACGCCCTCCAGTTCGATGGCCTTGTCCTGCAACCGGTTGTTCAGGGTTTCGACCATGGCCACATAGCACTCGTACGACTCGTTTTCGTCTAATTCCTTGACATCGCTGTTGATGATCTTGTTCCGTACCCCGAAACCCTTGAGCATATTTGAGGTTTGTACGCTCAGTTCGATGCGGTGGGTAAGCACCACCACCTTATTTTTCTTGTAGCGGATATAACGGCGGGCGATCTCCGAAAACACAACGGTTTTCCCGCCTCCTGTAGGCAATTGGTACAGGAGGTTGACATCATCGGGAGATTCTTCCAGGCATTTAAAAATTTTGCTCAGGTCCTCCAGCTGATAATCGTAAAGCGTTTTCTCGGTAGATTCGGTTTGTGCGCCCAATACAGCTTTTTGACTTGGTTTTATGGCTCCTCCGGTTAAAGCGGGCCGAATTTTGCAAAACTAGCCGTTTTTTGCGCTTGGGAGAAAATTTGACGGGACGAATTCTCAACAGCCTTCGTTAATAACCCTGGCCGCGGGAAACGAGGTTATGCAGTTTTCCACCCTGTAACAGGGCCTGGTAATTGGCCAAAATTTGGGGTACCACCGAGCGGGGTTCAGATACGCTAGCGATATGGGGCGTGATTTGGATGGCCCGATGCTTCCAGAAAGGATGGGTACCCGGCAGGGGCTCCTGCGCAAATACATCCAGGCAGGCTCCTGACAATTTACCGTTTTCAAGGGCTTCCAGCAAGTGCGCTTCGACAAGCAGGGGTCCCCGGGCCACATTCATCAGGTAAGCGCCCTGCGGGAGCGAGGCGAAAACTTCCCGGTTCAGGATACCCCGTGTCTGGGGAGTAAGCGGGAGCAGGCACACCAGTACATCTGATGACGCCAGGAAGGGACTCATACCCTGTGGCCCGCTGAATACCGGAAAATCGACTTCCGGTTTGGAATGACGGGTCCAGCCGCTGCACCTGAAACCTGCATCAGTAAGCAACCGGGCTGCCGCCCTGCCCAGCGTGCCAAGGCCCATAAGCCCCACGGTTACGTCGCCGATTCGCCGATAGGGCCGGGGTGCCCAGATGGCATTGGTTTTATCGGTTTGATATTCGGGCAATTGCCTCAGGTAGGCCAATACCTGGGCCAGGATATACTCCGCCATATCGGCTGCCAGGTACGGGTCTGTTACACGCAGCACCGGCCATTCGGGACGGAGGTCGGGGTCTTCCAGAATAAAGTCTACCCCTGCCCCCAGGCCGTGAACGGCAGTCAGGTTCGGATATTCAGCAAGGCTGCCCTTCGGGTGTTTCCAGACGGCAGCCATGGTTACAGCTGCTTTCGGATGGGGCCTGGCGTAATCGAATACCTCGATTGTCGGATCGGCCTCCCTGAAGGCCTTTATCCATCGGTCTGTTTTGTCGTCATTTCGTATAACTACCAGTGCCATAAGTCTCAGCGATTGGTTTCAAGTTGTTCGGCCAGGGCTTCGAACTGGTCCAGGTTGGGCCAAGCTGCTTGCCTGACCGACCCGAGGAAGTCATGGAATCGTACGGCACTATCCTGCCACAGCCCGTTGTGCACCAGGTACTGGGCCCACTCCCGACAGGAGTTCAGCATACTCCGGTAGAAGGCGTCGGGACACCGGCTCGATCGCTCAAAGCGACTGGCCGTTTCCAGGTTAAAGGCCATCAGGTCGGCCAGCAAGGGCGGGTCGACCCCGAGTACCCGAAACTGGCGAATGTACTTCTGGGCTACCGATCGCCGGGCTTTGGGCCTTCTTTTCCCCCGGGGGGCATATTCCTTGCTGATCCGTGCTTTGGCGTCGCGCAGCAGCGCTTCTTCACGCGGGTTGAAAACGAAATCGTAGTAGGTCTTGACCTCGGGAAATCGGTCGTACAGGTCGATCAATTGCTCGGCCAGGGCTTCCCGATCCAGTTCCGCTATATATTTCCGAAGCGCTCTTTTACTCATCCCGACGAAGATATGCGAGATCCGCTACATTCGCAAGGAGGCGGTCGGCTGCAGCTTTTCCAGAGCCGCTGGAACTATTCATAAAATATGTAAAAGAAAGGCGCAAGTCCTTTGGAAAAATGGCAATAAAGCCGTATACTGAGAAGATGTTAACTCTTAATCCTTAAATCCATACATGAGGCAATTGAAAATTGTCAAGCAGGTGACCAACCGGGACTCCAAATCGCTTGACAAGTACCTGCAGGATATCAGTAAAATAGACCTGATTACCGCCCATGAAGAAGTAGAACTCGCCCAGCGTATAAAAAAAGGAGACCAGTCAGCCCTGGAAAAGCTGACCAAGGCCAACCTGCGCTTTGTGGTTTCCGTAGCCAAGCAGTACCAGAACCAGGGTCTCACCCTTCCCGACCTGATCAACGAAGGAAATGTGGGCCTGGTAAAAGCTGCCAAGCGTTTCGACGAAACCCGGGGCTTCAAATTCATATCCTACGCCGTTTGGTGGATTCGCCAATCCATCTTGCAAGCCCTGGCCGAACAGTCGCGGGTGGTACGGCTCCCGCTGAACAAAATCGGTTCGATCAACAAAATCAAAAAAACCTTTTCCTACCTGGAACAGGCTCATCAGCGTCCGCCTTCTGCCGAAGAAATCGCCGGGGAGCTCGATATGACCCTAACCGAGGTGAAGCAGTCCATCAAGAATGCCGGCCGGCATGTGTCCATGGATGCCCCCCTGAAGGAAGGCGAAGACTCAAACCTTTACGATGTGCTCAGGAGCGGGGAATCGCCCCGTCCCGACAAAGGCCTGATCCTGCAAAGCCTGAACACGGAGATAAACCGGGCCCTTGATACCCTTTCGCCCCGTGAAGCCGACGTGATCAAACTTTATTACGGCATAGGCGACCAGCAGTCGATGACCCTGGCCGAGATCGGGCAGACCTTCGACCTGACCCGGGAGCGGGTGCGCCAAATTAGGGAGAAGGCTATCAGAAAGCTGCGGCACCACTCGCGCAGCAAACTACTGAAAACGTATCTGGGTGCATAAAAAAAGCGGCCTTTTGGGGCCGCTTTTTGCACACTAAACACTAAGACTTAACGGTCATGAACAATTAAGCCTGCTGATCTCGAAATCGGTAAGGATTTCATTTAATGACTGGATAAAATCCAGATACGCAGCATTGTCTTGATTTTGATTTGCCATAAGTAGGATTTTGGGATACGAACCGGCCTTACAGACTACAGGTAGTCTAAGGCAGCAAGTTCATTAATACTTAAGATTTCATTTAATTCCCGGAGGAAATTCAAGTATTCCTCCCCGTAGGTTTCGTATAACATGCTAATCCGGTAGGTTAGGTTTGTACTCTGGTAAAATTTGGGATGTCTTGAAAAAGACACTTAAACCTAATATTAAACGAACTCGGGAACAAGAAATTGTGGTGAAAGAACAGGTTCCTGTTGATAAAGGGGATTTGTTGTGGGTTTCTTCCTAAAAACCGTATTGATAGCGGACTCCCGCCTGGAATATCCAGTAAAAAGATCCCGATTCCAGTACGAATTCCTGCCTGCCTACCCCGAGCTGCGCCCTGTACCGGTTTTTTGCCCCGGCACCCGTGAACTGGTATTCCAGCTGTAATTGTTGAGATTCTACAAAAAGCAGCGTTTCGGCCAGCAATTCGGTTCCTGAGCGGAGTTGCCTGATTTCGGGGCTGTATCCGAAAACACCCCTGAGGCCCAGGTAATGGAAGGCATCGCTCAGATACCTCCGAACCAGGAATGTCCCAGAAATGCCCGGGCTTCTGTCTTTGAAAAGGCTCAGATACGGACGCAGGCTTATGTAATAGTTGCCCCGGTACAGGCCATAGGAGGCCGTGAGCAGCCTGGCGGTGCTTTCGCGAAAATCGAGGTAGCGGGCCCCCAGGGATACCTCATGCCCCCCTGAAAGGTTTGCGTACAATTCAGCACCGGCCCTGTGGTTTGGGTATATGGAGGCTTCTGAAAATCCGTAATTAAGGTATCCGTGCAAGGTTTTGCTCAACACCGGGTAGAGGTCTAGTTCAGCCTGAAGGCCCTGCGTATCAAAACGATTGCTGTAATTGAGCCGCGGCAGCACTTTCCCAAGCGGGGTGGTTCGCTGGTATTCAAGACTGGTGTAATACATGGGGTCGTACCCCGTGTTAAATACTTCCAGGTCGTTGGTTAGCGACAGGAGGTTATTGGCAGCCTTTTCTGTTGCTGCTTCCGGGTTTTCTAACGGGCGGTTTTCTTCAATAATGGCCTGGCGGAGCGCCTCAACCTGGGTGTTTGGACCGAGATACAAGAGGGCCTTGTTGGCCAACCCGAGGGCAAGGGACCGATTGCCCGCATAGCGCTCATTTTGTATGGCTGCAACCCAGACCTCTTCAAGCTGGCGTTTGTGGCTGGTAATGCGGTTAAAATGCCGCCGGGCCTGGTCAAAATCGCCATCCCAGCTGTAGGTTTTGGCGAGGAGGGTTTGCACGTCTGTATAGTCGGGGTAATCTGACAGAATACGAATCAGGGTATCCCGGGCTTCGCTCCGGTGGCCTTCAAAAGCCAGGTCGCGGGCTCGGTTAAAAGCCACG
Source organism: Robiginitalea sp. (assembly GCA_050289825.1). GTDB lineage: Bacteria > Bacteroidota > Bacteroidia > Flavobacteriales > Flavobacteriaceae > Robiginitalea. The sequence continues at coordinate 11,880 of JBNKGM010000065.1, read as the reverse complement.
TCGGGGTCATATTGAGCTTTAGGCTGTGCCCATAAGGTTGCCGAGGCGAGCAGGAAACCCAAAAAGCCGGTTGCTAGGGATCTTTTCATTCAAAAGAGTTTTGTGTGATCTGGCTTACTACAAATTCCCGGACCTGGTGCGATAACCTGGTATTTTCGTCTGATAAGAGCCTCAGGGCCGAACGCTCCAGCTTTTCGCTGATTTCCCGATTCGATTTCAAATGGGTTTCAACAGCTGGTTTCAGGTACAGGGATTTCTGATCCTGACCCGACCAGAAATACACGTCTAACAGGGCCGAATAACCATCGGCATATACCGGGTATTTCTGAACAACCTGCTCCAGGAGCTCGGCCGCTTTGTCGTAGTTCGCCTGCCAGGCATAAATACGCCCCAGTAAAATCTCGGCATCGACATGCGAGGGTACCTCCGAGAGGATAAACCGGCAAAGCAGGCTGGCTCTTTCATAGTTTCCATCCAGGGCCAATTGGCGGGCGGTTGCGTAGGCGTTGTCGATATCCGGGCCGTTGAAAACGCTGTGTATCCAGACCATTTCCTTTTTGTCGGGCCTGGGATACAGTTTGTCAAAAGTTGCGGCCTCAAAGGGCATAAGAGCCCCCTCTTCTACCGCATAGCGGTTAATTGACCTGAAATGATTTAATTGCTCTTGCAGGTCTTCCGGCTCACCGTCAGGCAAATCCGCCAATGCCAGTTTGGGGCCAATCCCATAGGTCCTGCCAACTGAAATCACCTTGGATCCGGCGATCAGGGTACGCAGGGAGGCAGAAGCCTCATAGAGGGGTATCTTTTTTCCGGGGCTGGCCTGTTGCCCTGAAATCAAATCCGAACCCAGCCAGGAAGCCCGTTCAGGCAGGTCCATCTGGTAGCGCCGGCCAAGACTGCCGAGCAGGGACGGCGCAATGTCGAGATGAGATGCCAATTCATCAATGCTCAGATTTCGTTTAAGCATCGGGCTGTAGACGATCAGGGGTACCTGGTACGATTGCAGCGGGCCTTTTGCAGCCAGTTCGGCCGGGTGGTGGGTGCCTGTCACCACAAACAGGGTGTGGTGGTAGCCCGACCTTTTGGAAAATGCAGTGAAAAACCGTTGGAGCTGCCGGTCTGTGTAAATCATGGCAGCCATGAAGTCAATGTTTTTGCGTACCACACGCGCCTCTCGTGAACCGAAAGAACCGTTTTCATACCGCTGTTGGGCCAGCTCCCTGTAGGCTGCTGCCCCGGGAATCAGGTAAGGCTTGGCGGTGCTCAGTGTCTGGAAAACGTCCAGGCGGGGTTCTGTGCCTGGGGTACGTGTGCTCAGGTACCGGTCGAACAAGGCCTCATCTGGATATCCGAGGGAGACCCCCGCCCGGTCGGTGTCTTGCGGCCGGTACGACTCCCCGAATGATTTGCGATCGGCAAGCTCATCAACGCGTTCTTCGAACAACAAGCGATCCCAACCGGGCAGGGAGGCATTCCCGCCGTACTGGAAGCTGGTCCGGTAGCCATTTTTCTTCAGGAGTGAAAACAGGGTTAGCCGGGCCGGAATGTCCCGTTCGGCCGTAAAACCGGAACGGCCGTAAGGCACCGAGCCGGTAATGAGCGGCATGGCAGCCTTGCTTTCGCGCACATTGCTCAGAAAATGATTCCAGGACAAACCCTTCCTGCTCAGGGAGTCCAAAAACGGGGTAAAGGTCCGGAATGCAGATCCTTCGCCCACAAAATCAGAGCTAAGGCCCTCTACTGCGATCACCACGATATGCGGGGGTTGGTCCGGCCAGTCGATGAAGGGTCCCAGGGCATCGCCCTTTTCCCAATGCTTGTAAAAAGGATAGGGTTCTGCCCCATCGTAAACGTCGGAATCGGTCCAGACCCGCAGGTATTCCTGAACCAGGTACTGGGTTTTATTCAGGTTCACCGGTCTTTTTTCAGAGAGGAGGGTCGCCAGAAAAAGGGAAAACAAAATTACGGTAAAGGGGTACATGCCGCTAAGCAGGCGGTGTATACGCTGCCCGAACCGGTAAAACAAGCGAAAGGCCGAACCAAAAACGATGCCGGCCAGCAGAAGGGTCAGCAAGAGGTAGGTGCCTGAAAAAGCCTGGGAGAGCAGCGTGCCTGCCCCGGTCCCGATTACTTCGTACCGGTCGATAAAATACTCGGTAAGCACAAGTTCCCAAAGCAGTCCGGCCATCAGCAAGGCAATGGAAATGCGAAATCCCCATGTGGGTTTACGCCCTTCCAGATACCTGAAGAGGAAGGCAAGCGGGAGGGCCAGGAGGGCCGTGAAGCCCAGGTGGTGCATGCCGAGCAGCAGGAGGTTCTTGTTCAGAAAACCGTCGAGCACGCCTTGCTCGTACAGGCGCACCTGCTGGTATAGCGCCAGCAAGACGAGGCAGCCGTAAAATGCCAGCACCAGCCTGGTAAAATCCTTCAGGTTGTGTTTCCCGTTGCGGGCCTGTAAAAAGGTGAACCACTTCATGGCATCAGGCTTTTGCAAATCCTTTACGAACCTGGGAACCCCAGCCCGTATTGATTTTGAACAGTTTTTTATAATTGCCCCTTACGGCCGACCACACCACCAGCGGGTGGAAGGTAAAGGGTTCGATAATGGCGCAGAAAAGCAGGATCAGGATATCGCGGGTTCGCGTATACTGGTTGTACGACCAGACGTCCCAGAGCAGGGCGTAGACCGAGAACATAAGCGCAAAACAATAGACCATGGCTGTGATGGCCACAAAAAAGTCCCAGTTTAGTATGCCGAGGTACAGGAAAAGTAAGATCGAAAAGAACCCCAGGAATTCGAGGATGGGCGCCAGCCATTCGTAGAAGAACCAGTACGGGTAGCTCAAAAGTCCGAGCCGTCCGAATTTGGGGTTGAAAAACATGTCTCGGTGGCGATAGAGGGTTTCCAGGTTCCCCCTCGACCAGCGGTCGCGCTGGTTAACCAGGATTTTCAAGTCTTCGGGTACTTCGGTCCAGCAGAGGGGGTCGGGAATGTATTCGACAGTATACGGAATGCTGCGCTCGTGCATATAACGCCGCATCCTGAAGACAATCTCCATGTCTTCGCCTACTGTACCAGTGTCATAACCCCCGACGCGCAGGGCTATTTCGCGGTCGAAAAAGCCGAAGGCACCTGAAATGATCAGCAGGCTGTCGATGCGCCCCCAGGCCATCCGGCCGAGCAGGAAGGAGCGGGTATACTCGAGCAGCTGAAAGCGGGCCAGCCAGTTCTTCGGCAGCCTGATTTCCTCAAGAGTCCCCCCGTCAATTTTACACGAATTGGCTACCCGTATTACCCCGCCCACGGCGATTACCCGCTTGCTCGACGGCTGGAAAAATGCCCGTACCACATGGAGCAGGGCGTCGGGCAATAGCAGGCAGTCTACGTCTATACAGCCAACATATTTATTTTCAGAGAGCCGAATTCCCGTGTTCAGGGCATCAGACTTGCCCCCGTTTTCCTTGTCGATGACCGTAAGTTTTGCAAAGGAGCGCTGACGGGATTTGTAAATGCCCCGAATGGGCTTGCAGGGCCAGTTGGGGTCAATATCGCGATCGATTTTTTCGAGATCGTAGGCCTCGATCATTTTCTGAAGCGTGTCGTCCTTGCTCCCATCGTTAACGACCATCACTTCATAATTTACATACCGCAACGAAAGGAGGGAACGGATGTTCTCCACGATGGTCAGGCCTTCGTTGTAGGCGGGGGCGATTATGGTAATACCCGGCGCAAGGGGCGAGGCCATGATGCGGGAGATATCCCCTACCGCGCTTTTGTTCCTGTAGTGAATGGAATTGCGAGACGAGAGGTAGGCCATGAGCGCAAACCCGGCAAACAGAACGGCCGTAAACGTCAAAAAGACGATGTTGATATACTCCAGTAATATGTCGAGAAGCCCGTTATTCATGGGGTTGCTTTTTGGGTTTGCCGGCCCAGCGCAGCCAACGGTTCCCGGTTTGATAAACTGGTGTATGGGTAGGTTTTTCTGCCCCAGGTTGGACTGTGTCTGATTCCCCGATTAAATCCAATTCAAATCCAAAGAGTTCCACGAGTTCCTCTTCCTGGTCACCAGGTGCAATTTGGGGCTGCGGGGCAGCCTCCTCTAGCCCGAGTCTATCGCCAAGACTTTGAATGGCCCGCGAGACCTGCCGGGTTACCCTGGGGTCTGAATCGGCCAGCAATTCATGAAGGAACTCCCATTCCTTCTCCTCCCCGATTTCCACAAGCTCCTTGAGTAAGATCAGTTTGGAATCGGCATCGATTTGCCGGAACAATTCCCGGAATATTGAAAAACGCTCCAACGGGTTATCCCGAAAATCAGGAACCTGTTTAAAATAAGGCTCCCCGGCCGGCAAAACTGCGGGCTGGGGCATCTCATCCAATTCGAAAATCGGTTCCCAGAACTGGATGGGCGGGCCGGGCAGACCGCCCATGTTTACTTCAGGGGGGTCGGCGGGTGGGGAAGTTACCGCCCCTTCTGCAATTACAGGGTCGTGTACGATCAGCGGCAGGAAATCCTCTTTCAGGTTTTCTCTCAAATCAGGGGGGCGTGGAAGCTTCGATTCTTCCCGACTGGCCTCGGGCACGACCCATTCGGCCACCACTTCCAGTTCCGCCAGGTTTGCCCCGGGTTCGGCCCTCTCAGTTTCTTCAGTTATTATTGGAAGGAAATCGAGGGGTAAGATGCCTTCAGGTTCCACCGCCGGGTCGAGTTCTGAGAGAATGTCTTCCAATTCTTCCAGGAAGCAGACCTCGAAAATGGCTACATCTTCTTCCCATTCGTCTTCAGACTTTGCAGAACCTGAGAAATCTGCATCAACTGCTTCGCCATAAGTGCCGATGCCCGCCTCTGCCGCCTGGTCTTCAGAGACCTCCACGAAGTTTGGTTCCCAGAGCAAGCCGGTGTCGGCCTGATAAGGCTCATTTTCCTCAGGGCTATCGGCCGGGAGTTCCAGGTCTGGAAAGGTAGGTGGTTCCTTTTGAATAGTTTCGAGCGGTTCGGCTTCCATTTGCGAATCTTCAGCCGGTACCTCGGGCATTGCACTGTCTGGCTTGAGCAGATTCATTACCGCCCGGGCTTTGGAACGGATAATAAAATTGCGGTCGTTCACGGCGCGCTCATTCAGGAAACCCAGTTCAGATTCCGAGCCGATCAGGGCCAGGGTGTCCAGTATCAGTAATTTCAATTCTTCATTAACCCTTGGGAATAAGGATATAATCGGCTCGAGTGCCGAGCTGAAGCGGAATTCCCGAATGCACTCCAGGGCCGCTCCTTTAACGACCTGGTTACGGTGGCCGAGCAGCTTTATAAGTGCTTTCTCGGCATCATTCTGCCGGTAATGCCTGATTAGCCTTAAGGCGAATAGCACCACATCGCGGTTTTCTGAGGTGAGCCATACCCTGAAGCGGGGCGGGTTGTAGTCTTCCCGAAGCCGTAAGATTTCCAGGAGTTTGAGCTGTTGCCATTCCGAAATGCTGTAATGGGCGGTATCCAGAAAGTAGGTGATGCCCTCTTCCCGCAACATGACCGTGGCGAGCTGCGCTTGTTTTCGGATTACGCTGCGGCGGTCGTTAATAAATTTGCGGATGAACGGGTAGGCTTTCTCTACCTGCATCTCGGTGAGTTCCAGAATGCCCTTGGAAATGCGTTCCCACCGCCAGCTCTCGAGCTTCCTGAAAGAATCCTGGTGCAAACCCAGGTCTTGGAACAGCTGAAAGAGCCGTTCGCGGGCATCGCCCGAAACATCCATGCGCAGGTCCATCAGCACTTCCGACATCACCTCCCGGTTCAGCGGTAGTTTAAGTAATTCCCGAATTTCGATTTTCATCGCAATATAGGTGTCCCGGTCTTCGTCTTCGGATTCGTGCTGGTAGAACAGAAAATTGCTGATCATCGGGGCCAGGTCGCGCTTTTTCAGCCTGATGGCCTCGCGTTTGGCAGAGATGCGGTTGCGCATCCAGAAGGTAAGGAACAGGTAAATTCCCCCCAGAACGGCAAAAAAAGCCGCAAGACCCCAGAGCAAGTCCATGTGGAGTTGCGGGGCTTCGAGCAAGCTTGGGATGCGGTATGTCAGGGGGAAGACGTTCAAGTTTTTCGCACTCTCAATAATTTATTAATCCGAATGAGCAATTCAGATGGGCTAACGGGCTTTGAAATAAAGTCGTCGGCCCCCATCTCAAAGGCATTCAAAACATTTGATTCATTTCCTGCTGTAGATATGATTACCACGGGCACCTGGCTTCCCAGGTCATTGCGCAGATAGTCTACCAGCTCAATCCCGGAGAAATAGGGCATCATAATGTCGCTTACGATTATGTCGGGCATTTGCCGGCCCACATATTCCTTTACCTGTCGGCCATCTGAAGCGTGGTCTACCCGATACCCGGCTTTCTCTAGCCTGAATTTGAGCAGAGAGGCAAGCATGATATCATCTTCGGCGAGCAATAAATAGGTATCAGTCATGGAGATTGTCTTTTTTGATTTGCTCCAATGCCTGTTGGAGTTCTTCTTCAAGGGACGGGTAAGATTCCAGCAATTCCCGGTAAATCTGTCGCATACGTTCCACCCCCGATTGGGTGCGGTTCAATTCGCGAAGCTCTTCTACCCTGCTTAGCCACGACTGAACTTCCATTAATTTCAAACCGGCCTTTACTTTGTGCGCGCAGGCCTCTATCTGTTCGTAATCGAGCAGGGTCAGGTGGGTTTTGAGGGCCCCCAGGAATTCCAGCAGGTTGGCCCTGAAGAGTTTGGTCATTTCTTCCAGCATTTCCATATCGCCCATGCAGTCATTTAAGATCTGTTTCAGGTTCAGGATGCCGTTGGCCTGTGAATCGGTTGACAATTCGGGAAATTCTTCAGGGGCAGGCCTGGAAATCGGGTTTAATTGCCGAAGCAGTTTCTCCAGCAATTCTTCGGCGATAAAGGGTTTCAGTACAACATCATTAATACCGGCCCGTCGTACCTGCTCACTGTCTTCGGCCGTGAGGTCGGCGGTAACCGCCACAATGGGTATTCTTGAAATGGCCGGCTCATTGTGGTTACGAATGCGCACGCTGGCCTGATAACCGTCCATGCCAGGCATACGAAGATCCATTAATACGAGGTCTGTTGCTTCCTCTGAGAGCATTTCAATGCCATGGATGGCTTTTTCGGCGGTTAGGACGCGGCACCCCCACCCTTTAAGGCGCGTTGCCAGGAGCTTTTGATTTAGGAGGTTGTCTTCAATGATAAGGATGGTATTGCCAGATAGCGGACGTTGCCGGCTTTCCTGGGAGGGGCCTTTCACTTCCGTCTCACCGGTCTGCAGGCGGAAAGGGATGCCGAACCGGAAGGTGGTGCCTGCCCCTGCCCGGCTTTCTGCAGAAATACTGCCCCCCAACCGATCGAGTGAATTTTTTACTATACTAAGCCCCAGGCCAATCCCCTGCGGGTTTTCAGAAGGGCCCGTGCCCTTCCTGAAGGCATCGAAAATAAAGGGCAGCTCTGAGGCGGCAATGCCGGGCCCGGTATCGCGTACTTCCCCTTGCAACAGGCAACGGCCCTCCTGAAAATCGGGCCAGATGCGCAATTCAATACGCCCCTGCTCTACGAACTTGATGGCATTGCCGAGCAGGTTCATCAAGATCTGGGAGAACCGGGAAGGGTCTCCAACCAGTTCTTTCGGGGTATTGGGATCAAGGTCTAAATGGAAGGTCACGCTTTTGGAAATGATGAGTGAACTGCACAGATAGCTTACCTGTTCGATGAGTTGCCTTGGGTTAAAAGCGAGGCTGGCTACCGGCTCCTGGTCGGTTTGCTGCCGGGCGTATTCCAGCAGTTCGCCTACCAGTTGAAGCAGGGTTTCAGCTGCGGCGCCGATGGCTTGCGCCTGTTCGGTCTGTTGCCGATTCGGCTGGCTTTGGCTCAGGCGCTGGGCCAATTCCGAAATAGCGTGGAGGGGCGTGCGCATCTCGTGGCTTACGGTAGCCAATATTTTTGTCATGGCATCGTCAGAAGGCCGGTTTGCGCCGGCTTCAGAGAACTGATCTGCCTCTGATACGGCCTGGGGACTTCCGTCCGGGGCCCATAGCCTGTCTTCGAGCCTTGAACGGAACTGGTTGAACGACGATTTCAGGGCCCGGGCTTCCGATACGGTAAGCTGGTCGAAGGAAAATCCGTCAAGGGCATTTTGCAGGTCTGCAATTTGATCGAGAATATCTCGGGAGCTGGTTGGCATGGTATTGGTTTCGGGTGATTGGTATCGTTTTACCGATTAATGGCTTAAAAATCCACATTCAGGCAAGGGCCTACAATTAATTGTTCCCTATCTTTCCCAAACTGTTGTCAAACCCCAGTATTTGTAGGTAACACGAATAATATGAGAAACATTTACCCTACCCTGTCCCTGCTGGCTCTGCTCGCAGGCTGCGGCCCCTCCGGGCAGGCCCCCGAACCCAGCCTGGAAGAAACCGCCCGGGCCATTCACCAGGCTGTTATAACCATCGATACCCACGACGATATCAATGTGACCAACTTCACCGACAGCCTGAATTACACCCAGGAGCTCAGTACCCAGGTGAACCTCCCGAAAATGGAGGCCGGAGGACTTGATGTGGCCTGGTTCATCGTGTATACAGGCCAGGATTCCCTTACTCACGGCGGATATCAACGGGGCGAAGCCAATGCCATGTCGAAATTTGAAGCCATTCACCGGCTGTGCGAGCAGATCGCACCCGACAGGATTGGCCTGGCGCTCACCTCCGACGATGTGCGCCGCCTGCACGAGGCCGGGAAAAAAATAGCCATGATTGGTGTGGAAAATGCGTACCCCATGGGGGAAGACCTATCTAATTTTGAGAAATACCATCAAATGGGCGCCCGGTACGTTTCCCTGGCGCACAACGGACACAGCCAATTCTCCGATTCCAATACGGGAGAAGCCGACAGCACATGGTTGCACAATGGTTTAAGTGAACTAGGTAAAAAGGCTGTAATTGAAATGAATAGATTGGGAATAATGATCGATATTTCCCATCCTTCCCGAGAGGCAGTCATGCAGATGCTCGAGCTGTCCAAAGCCCCCATCATCGCCTCGCATTCGTCGGCCCGGGCCCTGTGCAACCACAGCAGGAACCTGGATGATGAGCAACTGCTCCGCCTGAAAGAAAATGGAGGCGTGGTGCAAACCGTAGCCTTTGGCTCTTACCTCAATACCGCTAAAAGCCAAGCCCGCGACGCCTATATGAAAGAATTACGAACCCGAGTGGCAGACTCCCTGGGACTGGAATGGGCCGACTGGTCGCAGTTCAGGCAGCTCAGTGAACAGCAGCAGGAGGCGGTGGTGGCCAACTACCCGACCGTAAGCAAGGTGGCCGACGAAATGGCCCGCCAACGCCCCGATGCCCCTCCGGCTGTAAATGTTTCCGATTTCGTAGACCACATCGATTATATGGTCCAAAAAATTGGCATTGACCACGTGGGCATTAGTTCCGATTTTGACGGGGGAGGCGGCATTGAAGGGTGGTCGGATGCATCCGAAACCTTCAATGTGACCCTTGAGCTCGTAAAGCGGGGCTATACCGAAGAGGAAATCCGGAAACTATGGGGAGGCAACCTGTTGCGGGTACTGGACCAGGTGCAGGAAATAGCGCGTAACTGGCCTCAGGGCTGATTTTCCCGGGCCAGGCGGTCTTTCACGTACTCGACCTTGGTTTTGCCATGATGTTTGGGTTTGCCCTGTTCATCGAGATTCACCAGGATAATCTGGTCTACCGTTACGATGGTTTCCTGGTTCATCTTGTTGCGCGCCTCGCAACGCAGGGTTAGGGAGGAGTGCCCGAATTTCACCACCTCGATCCCGATTTCAACAATATCCCCAGCCCCGGCCGTGCTCATAAAGTTGATTTCGGACATATACTTGGTTACTATTTTCTTATTCTCAAGCTGAATGATACTGTAAAGGACTGCTTCTTCGTCTATCCACGACAGCAGGCGCCCTCCAAATAAGGTGCCGTTGGAATTGAGATCTTCGGGTTTTACCCATTTTCTGGTATGAAAGCGCATGGCACGAGTTTTCGCCAAAGATACTCCGGAGCAGGCGAGACCCCGGTTACCCCGGTGTTAAATCGGAGTTGATTTCCGCAATCGGTAAAAGAAGCTGTGGCAGGCTAAAGTTTTCCTAAAGTCCATGGCGGTTTCTTGAGGAAGCCTTAAATTAAGTTCCTAAACGCTGGAATAGAACCGTGCCAACCCTAGTCAAAATCCTGATCGTCCTGACGCTTACCTTCTTGGAAATCTTCGTATGAACTACGTGCGTCTGGTGTTTATATACTATTAAACTATTTATTTAATAGTATCGATGTATTTAACAGTAAAAATGAGACTTATGACTTTAAGTCTTAAGGGCGATATACACGGTTTTTTTATTTACAAATTCCCGAATCCCCTCCTGCGACAATTCCCGTCCGTAGCCCGATATTTTCACGCCCCCGAAAGGCAGCCTTGGGTCGCTTTTTACGAGTTCGTTTACAAATACGGCGCCTTCGTCGAGTTGGGGAAGTAGCCGGTGTGCCCGCTCCAAAGAGGCAGTAAACAGTGAAACCCCCAGGCCGAAAACAGATCGGTTTACCAGGGCAACAGCCTCTTCTTCGGTTCTAAATCGCGTGACTGCAAGCAAGGGGCCGAAGGTCTCTTCGTCAAATACCGTCATTCCCGGCGTAACTCCGGTTAAGACGGTGGGCTCAAAGTAGGCGCCCTTGCGCTTCCCGCCGCAAAGCAGGCTGGCTCCCTGGGCCAGGGAGTTTTTCATTTGTTCCTCCAGGTCTGCGGCCAGGTCTTCACGCGCCAGAACGCCGATGAATGTGTTCGGGTCTTCAGGGTCTCCGCTGCGCAGGGCTTTGACCTTTTCGACCAAAAGCCCCAGAAAATGGTCTGCAATGCTTTCGTGCAGCAACAACCGCTTTCCGGCTATACAGCTTTGACCGGTATTCTGGAAGCGGGCCTGAATGCAGGTATCTACCGTAGCCTCCAGAGCAGCGTCTTCGAAGACTACCATCGCATTGCTGCCCCCGAGCTCCAAAACCGATTTTTTGATAAGGCTCCCGGCACGGGAAGCTACAGCAGCCCCTGCGGGGGTGCTGCCTGTAAGGCTAACGCCTTGTACTGAAGGGTGTTCCAACACCTGCCCGACCTGTTTGCTGCTAATGGGCAAAAACTGGAATACCCCTTTGGGGTAGCCCGCTTCCCGGAAAACCGATTCCAGGAGCTCCCCGCATTTCCACACGTTTGAGGCGTGCTTGAGCAAAGCGGCATTCCCTGCTGTGAGGGCAGGCGCTGCAAAACGGAGTACCTGCCAAAATGGGTAGTTCCAGGGCATCACCCCCAGCACAACGCCCAATGGATCGAACCGCACATAACTTTGAGCGGCATCCGTTTGAAAAGGTTCCTCGGCCAGCTGGGCTGGCGCTTGCTCAGCATAATAGTAGCAGAGCCAGGCGCATTTCTCGATTTCGGCTATCGCCTGCGTAATCGGTTTTCCCATTTCCAGGGTCATGGCCCTTGCCAGTTCCCCTTTTCGGCTGCGGAGCACCGTGCCAGCCTGCCTGAGCAGTAAACAGCGCTGTTCAATGGGTTGCAACCTCCAGGAGGTAAAAGCCTGTTGCGCCGTGGACATGCAGTCGTTAAGCTCTTTTTCTGAAAGTTCGCGAAAGGAATGGAGCTCTTTCCCGGTATACGGATTTCTGGAAGTTGCCATAATTGAATCGGGCCTTCAGGGCCAGCCTTTTTAAGCCCTTAAAGATAACCGATCCCTGCCTATATCCAAACCGGGACCTGGCGCAATTATAGCCGGTTTCCCATGTTCATAAAGCGGTTAAAAACTTCTTAATGCCGCAATCAGGTC
>JBNKGM010000064.1:0-18727 GCA_050289825.1 Robiginitalea sp. | reverse complement strand
GGCAAGCGGCCTTTCGAAAAGTTTGATAAATTAGGCCAGGAAAAAGCCATTAGCGTACCTGAAACCGATGATGCGTCGGCAGGCGGGGACACCACCCAGCCAGAAGATGCCACCGGCACAGATACGCAAACCGAAACGGAAGAGAACCCCGTAGAGGAGAAAGGCTAAGGGCGCCCTGCCCCGGGCCCGCAGAAAACGGGCCTGTACAGGGACTAAATGCACGGCATGGGTTTATTTGATAAACTTTTCGGGGGAGGTAAAAAGGCGAAGCGTTCCAAAGAAACGGTTCAGACCCGGGGCGTTCACATGCCCGACCTGAAAATTCCCGTCGACGAGAAGTTTACGATCCAGTTCAAGAAGAACGGGGGTAAGTTTATCTATTGCGACAACTTCGGGGAAATATTGGAAGCCCTGAAAAACATCAGGCAGGAAAACAACTGGCAGGAAGCCGCCTTTTTTACGCTGAACCCGGTATTGAAGCAGCGCTTCTCGAACGAGCAGATCAGCTTTTCAGAAACCCTCTCTGGGGCACAGGTTTTCTTCACCACCTGCGAACACCTGGTCGCCCAGAACGGCTCCATTTTGGTGAGCTCCAACCAGCTCCAGGAACTCAAATTGCATGAAATCCCCGAAAACATAATTGTTTTCGCCACCACCAGCCAACTGGTGGACAGCATCAGTGACGGACTGAAAATCATCAAGAAAAAGTACAAGAACCAGATCCCGGCCAACATTACCACCCTGAAGCACTTTCAGCCCACCAACGAGAATTCGAAGGACTTCCTTACCTACGGGAGCAGTTCGAAGCATCTTTACCTCTTATTACTGGAAGACCTGTAATATGAAAGAACTATTCCGACGCCTGCTCACCGGCGCCCTATACGTTCTGTTGCTGGTGTCGGCTATTTTTTTGAGCTCAGACGCCTTCGATTTCCTGTTTATGGTATTTGGCCTGGCCTGCCTCTACGAATACAAGCGGCTGGTACTCTTGCGCGGGTATTATATTTTTATCGCCTACCTGGCACTTTGGTGGGTCTTTATTTACCTGACGCGCGACCCCTTGCTCATCCGCACGCTGCTCGCCCTTACCCTGGTGGTTAACCTGGCGCTGATCGTCTTCCTGTACCGCGAGCGGAAAAGCCCGTTTACCACCCTCCAAAAATTCCTGATCGGCCTTTTTTACCTGGGGGGCGGGTGTATCTTTTTGACGATGATTCCCTACAAAGACCAGACCTTCGCCAAATACCTCATCATGGGTATTTTTATCATGATCTGGGTAAACGATTCCTTCGCCTACCTGGTGGGCCGCACCTTGGGCAAGAGTCCTCTCTTTCCCAGCGTTTCGCCCAAGAAAACCATTGAGGGCACCTTGGGCGGGCTGGTTTTTACCCTGGCTGCCGCTGTGGTACTGGGCTGGGCAACCCCGGTGCTCCGTACCACCCACTGGCTGGCCCTTGCCGTGGTTCTGGTCAGCATGGGCACCTATGGCGACCTGGTGGAGTCCAAACTGAAGCGGGCCGCCGGCGTTAAAGACAGCGGGGCCATTTTACCGGGGCACGGGGGTATGCTCGACCGTCTCGACAGTTTGGTATTTGCCGCACCTTTCGCATATTTGACATTAATTGCATTGAGTTATGTTTCATAAAGAAGGACAAAACATTGTTCTAATCAGTTTCTTTGTGGCTTGTTCGGCAAGCCTGGCCGTTCATTTCTATGTCGGGCCCGACTGGCTGCGCATCGGCCTGCTGCTACTGCTGCTCGCCGGCCTGGTGCTGATCCTGCAGTTCTTCCGCAACCCGAAACGCTCGTCCCCCATGCGCTTCGACGAAATTGTGGCGCCCGTAGACGGTAAGGTCGTGGCCATCGAAGAGGTCGAGGAAACCGAATACTTCAAAGGCCGCCGCATTCAGGTGTCGATTTTCATGTCGCCCCTAAACGTGCACGTTACCCGTTACCCGGCCAGCGGGGTTATCACCTATTCCAAGTACCACAAGGGCAAATTCCTGGTTGCCTGGCACCCCAAATCGAGCGAGGAAAACGAGCGCACCACCGTGGTGATGCGCACCCCCCAGTTCGGGGAAATCGGATACCGCCAGATTGCCGGGGCCGTTGCCCGGAGGATTGTGAATTACGCCGAGGAGGGCGAAAGCGTCCACCAGGGCGATGATGCCGGCTTTATCAAGTTCGGCTCGCGGGTAGACCTTTTGCTCCCGCTCAAGTGCCAGATTACCGTTAAACTCGATCAAAAAGTGAAGGGAGCCGTTACCTGTGTGGCCACCTTGCCCCGGAAAGAAGAAGATGATGCAGCCTGATGAACTCCGCATTGAATTCCTGAAGGCCGTGGAAGTGGTCAACAGCTATACCAGGCCGTTCCCGGCCGACCTGTTGCTGAAGCTCTACGCCTACTACCGCATTGCCAACCAGAATTTCAGCCACCCGGGCAGTAAAACACCCCTGATCAATGCCTTTAAGGCCAATGCCCTGATCCAGGCGCGCAACATGACGCCCGAAGAGGCCATGCAGGAATATATCGACCTGGTTAATAAGGAAATCCCCAAACTTTAGGAAGCCTCGCCCTCGTAGAGGTCGTCGGCGTCGGCCTGGCAAAGGTCCAGCAGGAAGCGCCCGATCTGTTCGGTCAGGGCTTCGGTAATGGCCCGGCCCTTCTCAGCGCTGGCCCGCGCCGGGTCTCCAACCCCCGTATCGACGGTGGCTTGCGACCATTTGCGTTCAGACCAGGCCCATCCTTCCCGCAGCGCCTGAATTTTAAATGGGCGCGATGTACCGCTCCCCCACTCCTCCCTGGGCAGCACCAGTTCGGGCCTCAGGTGCAGCAGCAGGCTGGTCTCTACCTCATCGGCATGGTCGCCCGGGGCTTCTGAATACTTCGAGCGGTCGAGCGCCTTGAACCAGTTAGTCATGCAGATCAGCAGGTCGGGGTAGCGCAGGCCCAGTTCGCGCAACAGCGCCTGGAAGTTATTTCCCCCGTGGCTGTTGAAGACCACCAATTTGCGCAAGCCCTGCCGGCTCAGCGTTGCCGCAATGTCGTCGAGGATGGCCAGCTGGGTAGAGGGGTTCATGTTGATATCCAGGTAAATGTCGGCCTGCCCGGTGTTGACCCCGAAAGGGATGGTGGGCAAGACCACCACCTTGCCGCCCCGCTCCCAGGCATAGGCGGCTGCGGCCGCGGCCAGGGCGTCGGCCTCGATATTGTCGGTCCCGTAGGGCAGGTGGTAGTTGTGGGCCTCGGTGGCCCCCCAGGGGAGGATGGCCACTTCAAAACGGGTTTCCTTCAGGGCTTTCCAGTTGGTCTCGGCTAAGATGTAAGGTCGTATCATGAAAATGCGGTTAAGGGCGGAGTTCGGATGGAGCCTGCGCAGACTGTCGGGGCGGGGCTTCCACAAACCCGAAGTACAGCGCACCGAGCAGGGACACTCCAAAATAAAGGGCTACCAGGGCACTCCCGTACCCCCATAGGGAGTCAATGCCAAACCAGTCGCCGGTGCGGTAGATGAGCCAGAGCCCGGCTATCGAACGGAGGAGCTCGATCCAAACGGCGTAGCCCTTCCGGTCCATCAGGCTGGTGTAGCCGTAAATACCGATAAAAAGGAAAGAGGCGAACAGCAGCAGCCCGCTGGCCGGAATCTCCCCGAAATAGTAGAACATGAAGATGAGCAGGCCCAGGGTGGCAAACATCTGGAACAGGGCGTATCCCTTCAGAAGCGGGCTCGCCGGGGTTTCGTACCGGTCGAAATGGTATACGTCTTCGATGCCGGTGCGCGGGTAGCGTTCGGCCACATCGGCAGGCCGCCAGCCTGTGGGCATAAACCAGATGCGCAATTTGTCCCAGGGGCTGCGGGCATGCCAGGCGTCGAGCACCAGCCGCCAAAGGTGCTGAAAATTGATGAGGATGGGGTTCCAGGTAGCCGCAGGCTTAAGCACCCCGTACTGGGGGGGCACCTCGTCCAGTTCTTCCTGAAACGTGCCGAAAAGCCGGTCCCACAGACATAGGATCTGCCCCAGGTTCTTGTCGATGTACTCGGGGTTGATGGCGTGGTGTACCCGGTGTTGCGAAGGGGTAATGATAATGTATTCGAGCCAGCCCATCTTCCCGATGTGCTGGGTGTGGTACCAAAACTGGGCAAACAGGTGGATGGGCGCCAGAATGGCGATTACTTGTTCGGGCACCCCCAACAGGGCCGCCGGGAGCAGTAAGAGCGGAAAATAACCCAACAGGTTCGAGATGGGCTGCCGCAGCGCGCAGGCCAGGTTAAATTCCTCGCTGCTGTGGTGGATAACATGCTGATTCCAGAAAAAATTGACTCGGTGGCTCAGCCGGTGGTTCCAGTAACCCGCGAAGTCTATAGCCAGGAAGGCGACAAGCCAGACGGCCCAGGTAGCCTTGAGTTCAAGCAGGGCCAGGTGCTCCAGCAGAAAAGGGTAGGTAACCAGGGCCAGACCGAGCCCGAGGGAGTCTTTCACCACATTGGTAAAGCCCGAGCTGATGCTGCTTACCGTATCCATAACCCGGTATTTCTGTTTCCTGACCAGGGCGCCGTAGCCTACTTCCAGGGCCATTAGCAGCAGGAAGAAGGGAATGGCGTACAACAGGGCGGTGGCGTAGGCTTCCATGAAGGGGTGCTTTTTCCAAAAATAAGAAAAGTAATGTGCCAATGTGTTAATGTGGCAATGTGCTAATTGGGGGATTTGAAAATTTGCCGATTTGAAGATGGGTTAAGTGTCCCTTCGGGGTATAGAGAACCCCATTTCCTGATTAGAAACTGCGGCAACGGCGATTAACTTTTACTCAGGGGTTGGGGCACTTCCCCTTTGGTCAAAAAGCCCTTACGCACATTGGCACATTGGCAAATTGGCTAATTGCCTACCCCTCACCCCCCGGGAACCCGAAAAATAAAGCCCTGCCCGTGGATGTTGTCAATCTTCAGGGAGGGGTCGCGGCTCAGGTGCTTGCGCAGGCGGGTCACAAAAACGTTCAGGCTTTTCCGGTTGAAATAGTCGTTGCGCCCCCAGAGACGTTTGAGTATTTCGCTATGTGTGCAGAGCCGGTTCGGGTGGCGCAGCAAAAAAGCCAGCAATTCGTTTTCGCGCGTGGTCAGGGTAATTACCTCTTCCCCGTGGCGAAGCTGCTGGTTCTGCACGTCGTATTCATAAGCCCCCAATTTCGGGAACTGCTCCCCCCCGGCCTGGGAAACCGGTTCGAGCCGGGCCAGGAGCGCCTCGATGCGCACCACGAGTTCTTCTTCGTCAATGGGCTTTTTCAGGTAGTCGACCGCCCCTACCGAAAAGCCTTTCAGCACGTCGATCTTCATGGAGCGGGCTGTAAGGAAAATAAAGGGGAGTTCAGGGAACGCCTCGTGAATCTGCTCGCCCAGGCTAAAACCGTCCAGGCCGGGCATCATCACATCGAGGATGATCAGGTCAAAACCCTGTTGTTCGAGCAGGGGCAGCACCTTTTCGGGTTGCTGTATCCAGCGCACATCTAGGCCTTTCATCCCCAGATATTCCGAGAGCAGGTAACCCAGGGATTGGTCGTCTTCGACAAGTAGTATTTTATATCTGCGTGCCTCCATGATTCAACAAAGGTAATACAAGGATTATTGCCGTGCCTTTTCCGATACTGCTGTGCACCAGAATGCGGCCCTCGTGGCGCTCGGCCACGGTTTTCACATAACTCAGCCCCAGGCCGTACCCACGTACCCCCTGCCGGTCGCCATCGGCGATGCGGTAGTACTTACGGAAGATCTTGGATTGCTCGTCGGGGGCAATGCCCGGCCCCTGGTCGCTCACCTCGATCTCGAGCTGCTGCCCTTTGCGCCTGGCCTCCAGCCGTACAGGGGTGCCGCGCCCGTATTTCCGGGCGTTGTCGAGCAGGTTGTTCACGGCGTTTTCGAGGTGGAAAACCGAGGCCTTCACGGGCATCGGGCCCTCCTCAAGGGCGTGGGTAAAGACGGTCCCCTCCAGCTGGCATAATGCGGCAAACTGGGCGCAAACCGATTCCAGGGAAGGCCTGAAATCGATCTCCTCCAGGGGCATGGCGGCCGAAGAACGCTCCAATCCGCCCAGTTCGAGCACCTTGTCGATATGGTCAGAAATCCGGGCCGTCTGTTGCAAAATACTTTCGGTGAGCGGCTGCTCGGCCTGCTGCACTTTCTCTTTCAAAATTTTGGCGGCCAGGCTAATGGAAAAAACCGGGGTGCGCAGCTCATGGGTCAGGTTGTTGATGAATTCGTGCGTGGTGGTAATGGTGCGCTGTTGCCAGTAAAAGGTGCGCAACACCCAAAGCACGGCCAGGGCGATGCCGGCCAGGAACAACAGACTGGGCAGGGTAAGGCCGTTGAGCTGGCGCATGAAATACCCGTTGAGGTCGGTAAACTGCAACTGCAAGATCAGGCGCTGCCCCAGGCGGGCCGGGAGGTAGCCCTCCAGTTCGAGGGGGTAAGTCATTCCCTCGGCACCGCGTTCGAGGGTCGGGGTCGAGGCCAGGTAAAAGCTGCTGTCGCGCGTCATCAGGGAAAAGGAGAATTCGGCGTCGATCTTATTGTCGATCAGTTTTTCGCGGAGGAAGTCTTCCAGGTAATGGCGGGACGCATCGGTCATGTGGTCGAGGCCCGTGTTGAAACGGGTGCTGTCGCGTTCGAGCGCGCTTTCGAGCAGGTAGGTGAGCTGGGTGCGGCCGTAGAGCCCGGTACGGATATCGGTTCCCGCATCGGCAATGTGCTGGCTGAACTGGATGCGTGCCAGGTTCAGCCCGATTCGCAGGTACTGGTACTGAACCACGGCCAGCCCTACGATGGAGACCACAAAGAGTGCGATAAACAGGTTCCTCTTTCTCAAAACGCACCAACAATTAACGGGTTATTTCACAAAGGGCTCCTGCTCTTAACCAGGGCTTAACTTCATTAATCTTTCGTTTAACCTTTTAACCCCTCGCTAGCCCTTCTGCAGGCCTTTCTGGTGTAGTTTAGCTCTCGATAAAGGTACTACTTTATCCAGGTTTTTAAGTTTAGTTAAAAGTTTAGTTCAAGAGGGAAAAAGTTAGCTGGCCGGCTAACTTTTCCTCTTTATAGACGACACCCTTCTGGAAAGGGCCAGTATCAACAGCCACTTAAAACAGCAACTATGACTCAGAAGTACTTCCGCCAGTTCTGGCGTATCTGCCTATTGGCCCTGCTTGGGGCAACCCCTTCCCTGAAAGCCCAGGGTTGCGTTGCCATCCGCCATTTTTCGTCCTGTACGGGGGCGCACCCCGAATCGTCCCTGCTTGGCTCCGGCGAACTGATGCTCAGCGTCAACTATCGGTATTTTAAATCGTTCCGGCATTTTCGGGGCACCGAAGAAGAACCCGACCGTGTAGCCAACCAGACCGAGGTGATCAACCATGCCCACGCCTGGGACTGGGTAGCCACCTACGGCATCAGCAACCGTTGGTACGCCGCCCTGGTTATCCCTACCGTGATCAACACCCGTTCGTCCCTGTACGAGCACGGTCGCACCGAGCGTCACACTACCTTTTCAAGGGGGCTGGGCGACGTGCGTTGGACCGTGGGCTACTGGCTCATCGACCCTACTGCCCTGCCCAAGGGAAATATCGCCCTGGCCCTGGGAATGAAACTCCCGACCGGCAATTACCAGGCCACCGACATCTTTTATAATGTGGGTCCCAACGGGGAGCCCGAAGTGCGGCCCGTCGACCAGTCGATACAGCCCGGGGACGGCGGGTTCGGGATCACGGCCGAATTCCAGTTTTACCGGGAACTCTCCCCGACCTGGTTCGTGTACGGCGGGGGCTTCTACCTTTCAAATCCCAGGGAAACCAACGGGGTTCGGACCTTCCGCGAAACGCTGAGCCCAATCTTGCTGAATGAGGCCGTCATGTCGGTCCCCGACCAGTTCTCCCTGCGCCTGGGGGTGAGCCATCCGCTTTCAGACACCTTCACAGCCTCCCTGGGGGCCCGCTATGACGAGGTACCCGTTGAAGACCTGATCGGTGGGAGCCAGGGCTTTCGCAGGCCCGGTAACGTGCTGGCAGTAGATCCGGGCCTCAGCTATGTAAGCGGACCGCTGGCGCTCAACCTGAGCGTGCCTTTTGCGGTTCGGCGCGAGCGGCCGCAGAGCGTCACCGACCGGGAAACCGAAGCCATTACGGGCGAGCCTCGAAACGGGGATGCCGCCTTTGCCGATTACCTGATCAATGTGGGGGTGACGTACCGTTTTGCCAAAAACCGGGTAGCCCTGAGCCCGGAACAGGCCGACCCCTTCAAAGGGTAGGAAAAAGAAATCGGTTATACGCCTGGCCGGCTGCAGGGCTTACTGCAGGTTGGCCAGGCTCTTTTCCAGGGTTTCGATCTTCGCCTCGGCATCCGAAGCCTTTTTGCGCTCCAGAGCCACTACCTGTTCGGGAGCATTGCTCACAAAGCGCTCATTGGCCAGTTTTTTCTGAACCGAGGCAAGGAACCCGCGTGTATACTGCAGTTCTTCCTGGATCTTCGCAATCTCGGCTTCCACGTCTATGGCGCCTTGCAAGGGTACGAAATACTCGTTGCTCTTTACCCGGAACGACAGGGCACCCTCCGGGGCCTGGGCTACGGCCGCTATATCGGTAACGTTGGCCAGCTTGGCGATGACCACATCCCAGGTGCTGCCGATTTTCTCCTCGTCGAGCAAGCGCAGCGACAGGGCCTCCTTGAAGGCGATATTCTTTTCCTTGCGGATGGTGCGTATGGCGGATATGACCTCACGGGTAAAATCGAACCCGGCGAGCAGGGCGGCATCGGGCTTCCCGCCCCGGGGCCAGGGAGCCACCACCAGCGCTTGGGCGGGGCTGCGCTCGGCAATGTGCTGCCAGACCTCCTCGCTTAAGAAGGGCATAAAGGGGTGCAGCAGGCGCAGGTTATCTTCAAAAAGGCCGGTCACGGCCTCGTAGGTCTGCCGGTCAATCGGCTCGCCGTAGGCGGGCTTGGCGATTTCAAGCAGCCAGGAGCAGAAATCGTCCCATACCAGTTTGTAGGTAACCATCAGCGCATCCGAGATCCGGTATTTGCCGAAGTGGTCCTCGATTTCGACCAGGGCCTCGTTCAGGCGTGCCCGGTACCAGGCAATACCCAAACGGGCGGCTTCGGGCTGTGGCCGGTCGGCCACTTCCCAGCCATTGACCAGGCGAAAGGCGTTCCAGACCTTGTTGGCGAAATTGGCCCCCTGCTGGCACAACGCCTCGTCGAAGAGCAGGTCGTTGCCCGCGGCGGCGCTCAGCAGTAAACCCACCCGTACCCCGTCGGCCCCGTAATCGGAGATGAGTTGGAGGGCGTCGGGCGAATTGCCGAGTGATTTTGACATTTTCCGGCGCTGCTTGTCGCGCACCAGGCCGGTAAGGTAAACGGTCCTGAAGGGCGGCTCCTTCCGGTAGTGGTACCCGGCCATGATCATCCGGGCCACCCAGAAAAATAAGATGTCGGGGCCGGTAACCAGGTCAGAGGTCGGATAGTAGTAATTCACCTCGGAGTTGTCGGGCTCCAGAATTCCCCCGAAAACCGAGATAGGCCAGAGCCAGGACGAAAACCAGGTGTCGAGCACGTCTTCGTCCTGCCGCAGCTGGGCGGCCTGCAGGCTCATATTGCCACTGCGCTCCCGCGCCTTTTCCAGGGCGGCCTCCGGGGTTTCAGCCACCACGAATTCATCCTTGCCAGGGCCGTAGTAATAGGCGGGGATGCGCTGCCCCCACCAGAGCTGTCGGGAAATATTCCAGTCGCGGATGTTTTCCATCCAGTGGCGGTACGTATTGTCGAACCTGGATGGTACCAGCTTTACCTCCCCGCTGTTGAGCACGGCATCGAGGGCCGGTTTGGCCAGCTGCTCCATGTTCAGGAACCACTGGTCCGACAACCGGGGTTCAATGACGGCGTGGGTGCGCTCAGAGGTCCCCACCTTGTTGGTGTAGGTTTCCTTCTTCACCAGAAAGCCCTTCTCCTCCAATTCGGCGGCCATGGCTTTGCGGGCTTCGAAACGGTCCATGCCCTCGTAATGCAGGCCGTAGGCGTTCAGGGTGGCATCGGGGTTAAAGATGTCGATGATTTCCAGGCCGTGTTTCTGCCCCAGCACATAGTCGTTCTCGTCGTGGGCCGGGGTCACCTTGAGGCAGCCTGTCCCGAACTCCATGGTTACGTAGGGGTCTGCCATTACAGGGATAACCCGGTCGCAGATGGGCACGCGCACCTGCTTGCCGTGCAGATGGGTGTACCGCTCGTCGTCGGGATGCACACAAACGGCCGTGTCGCCCAAAATGGTCTCGGGCCGGGTGGTGGCGATAACCACCTTCTGGTCAGACCCAACCACGGGATAGGCCACATGGTACAGGAACCCCTGGCGTTCCTCGTAATTCACCTCTTCGTCAGAGAGGGTGGTCTTGGCTTCCGGGTCCCAGTTCACCATGCGGTACCCACGGTAAATGAGCCCCTGCTCGTACAGGTCTACGAACACCTTGATCACCGATTGCTCCATGTCGGGGTCCATGGTGAATTTGGTACGGTTCCAGTCGCAGGAACACCCCAGTTTTTTGAGTTGTTCCAAAATAACGCCCCCGTAGTTGTGGGTCCAGTCCCAGGCGTGCTCCAAAAAGGCCTCCCGGCCGATTTGGTGCTTGGAAATCCCCTCGGCCTTGAGCTTGGCCACCACCTTGGCCTCGGTGGCGATAGAGGCGTGGTCGGTGCCGGGCACCCAGCAGGCATTCTTTCCCAGCATGCGGGCACGGCGAATGAGCACATCCTGAATGGTATTGTTCAGCATATGGCCCATATGGAGCACCCCGGTTACGTTGGGAGGGGGTATTACGATGGTATACGGTTCCCTATCATCCGGTTCTGAATGGAAATAGCCGTGTTCAATCCAGTAGGCATACCACTGTTTTTCAACGCGTTGCGGATCGTATTTCGTAGGGATTTCCATCTTTTGGTACGGTTTTTGAACGGGTACTCCGGAGATTTGAAGCGAAAACGGGCCCAAACGTTGCCATGGACCCGGGAAGCTGTTAAAATGTCCGCAAAATTAATACGAAACAAAAATAAGTAACGTTAGAACATAACAAAAGAATTTTGGATGTTGGTCAGGCAATGGCTACATTTGAAGTTCACCCAAAATGTTTCACTATGAAAAAAGTAGTACTATTACTCTTTATCGGCCTACTGACCTGGAGCGTTTCAGCCCAGGAAAAGACTGCTAAGATCGAATTTAAGTCTGACACGGTCGATTATGGAGAAATTGAAAAAGGAAGCGACGGGGTTCGGGTATTCGAATTCACTAACACCGGCGACGCTCCCCTGGTGATCAGCAAGGTGAGCTCAAGCTGCGGATGTACGATCCCGAAAAAACCCGAGGCCCCCATACAGCCCGGGCAAACCGGAGAAATCCAGGTAAAATACGACACCAACCGGGTAGGCCCGATCCGCAAAGCGATTACGGTTATATCCAATGCTGACACTCCAACCATTATCCTGAAAATAAAGGGCACTGTTAAAGGGATGGACGGCCGCTAAATAAAGCCCAGGCGACAAAATAAAGTCCCCCGGCTTCTGCCGGGGGATTTTTTTATTCGAAAACTTCGCGCAGCACAAAGGAGAAGAGCAGGTCTCGGTTGAAGCGTTCGATGAGCAGCTTTACGCGCTTGCCTTTTTTGTCGTTGATCATGCCCATCACTTCCTGCAGCTTGAATTTATGCACCGATTTGCCGTTTACGGCCAAAATTACGTCTCCCTCGCGCAGGCCCACCTCATGGGCCGGACTGCCGGCCCTGATGGCAGAAACCACGATTTCGGGCACCAGGCTCAGGCGGGTCTGGCCTTCCAGTAAGATCTGCACATTGCCGAACGGGTCGTCAGATTCCATAACCACGCCCCGCGAATCGGCAATACGCTCGGCGATGTAGCGCATGCCCGCATGTTCCAGCTCAAGGCCGGCCATATTAAAGAGGAAAGGATCGTTGAAATGGTTATTCTTCTTCAGGGTAACCTCCCCGGCGGGGTAGTTCACCACCATGTTGAAGCGCTTTAGCAATTCCCCTCCCAGACTGCCGTCGCGTTCCCCCAGATCACCTAAGCCCTGCAGGGATTCCAGGTCGGGGAAGGCTGCCTTGGTATCGGTGAGCACGAAATCGCCCAGGCGCAGCTGACTGATTTTGGTGCGTTTCCCGTAAATGGTGCCGCTCAGGCCTTTGCCGAGGTAGTCGTCGTAGTGTTTTTCGGGCACGTTCAAACCCTCTTCTTCATCGGGGAACAGCCAGACGGCGTCGCTGCTGCCGGTGTCCATGAGCAGGCGTACGGGGACCACTTGCTGCCCGTGGCGCACCACCACGCTCCCTTCCAGAAAGGCCTTCTTGCGGTCGACATCCAGGGGCAGCGTTTGAGTCCCCTTGCCTTTGCGGGGTTTGTAGGTATTCGGATCGTGGAAACGCAGGAACCGGCGGCCGTAGTTGATCTCGACCACAAAGTCGCGGAACAGGTCGTAGCCGATAATGCCGTGTATGGGTATGCCCAGGGCGGGCGAAAAGTTCAGGTCTTTGTCGAGTACCACGTAGACCTGTTGGTTCGGGTTTTCCAGGGATGCCAGGCGGAAGGTGTTGCCCACGGAGCTCAGGGCTTCTATGGGCTCGCCGGAGCCCAGCCCCTGTATGGTGAGCTTCCGCACGTTTTTAAGTTCGATGGAGTCCTGGTCGGCCAGGTTGAAGAGAATGGGTTTGCCCACCCCCGAATCGAGGATGAAACTCAGCCGGGTGCCATTCACCTCCAGGGGCACCACCATAAGGTTGTTCACCAGCTCGAACCGTATTTTCGGGCTGCTCTTCTCCGATTCCGGCAGGCTGAATTGCTGCCCGTTCAGGCCCGAAACGGGGGCCAGCAGGGAGGCCAGTAGTACCACAAAACCGGCTTGCAACAACTTCATAACTAGAGGCGTATGTCTTAAAGTTAAAAATTTTCGCGAGACACCCCCAGACTTTAACATTCCTTTGGGCGGGGCCGGGGGCCTACCCCGAATGCCTGACCCAGGTTCTTGTGCAGACCGTTTAGTTTTCTCATTTTTGCCTAGAATTATCCCGTATTATGCCCGCCCTCTCCCAAAAAGGCCTGGCCATGCCAGCCTCTCCGATCCGCAAACTGGTCCCATTCGCCGAAGCCGCCAAGGCCCGTGGCGTCGAAGTGATTCACCTGAATATCGGACAGCCCGATATCAAGACACCTGTCCAGGCCCTGGATGCGGTGCGCCACCACACTATCGAAGTGCTGGAATACAGCCGCAGCGAAGGCAGCGATACGTACCGCAGCAAGCTGGCTGCCTACTACGGCCAACACGGCATTTCCCTCACCAAGGAGCAGCTCCTGGTAACCACGGGGGGGTCGGAAGCCCTATCGTTCGTGATGGGCTGCGTGGCAGATGCCGGGGATGAGATCGTTATCCCTGAGCCCTTTTACGCCAACTACAACGGCTTCGCCACGGCCCTCGGCATAACGGTGGTGCCCGTTGTTTCGCAGATAGAAGACAATTTCGCCCTGCCGCCCATCGAGGCCTTTGAGGCCTGTATCGGCCCACGGACGCGGGCCATCCTGCTTTGCAACCCGGGCAACCCCACGGGGTACCTGTACACCCGCGACGAAATCAGGAAGCTGGCCGAATTGGTGAAACGGCACGATTTATTCCTGATCGCCGATGAGGTGTACCGCGAATTCGCCTACGACGGGAAAGCCCATTACTCGGTGCTGCGGGAGCCAGGGCTCGAGCAGCACGCCGTAATGGTAGACTCGGTTTCCAAGCGCTACAGCATGTGCGGGGCGCGCATCGGCTGTATTGCCAGCCGCAACGCGGCCCTGATGCAGACCGCCCTGAAATTTGCCCAGGCGCGCCTCTCACCCCCCACCTTCGCTTTGCTGGCGAGCGAAGCCGCCCTCGATACGCCGAACAGCTATTTCGAGGAGGTCATAAGCGAATACAGCCAGCGACGCGACCTGCTGCTGGAAGAACTGGCACGCATCCCTGGATTGAAAGTGGCCCGCCCGCAAGGGGCTTTTTACTGCATGGTAGAGCTCCCGGTGGCCAACGCCGACCATTTCGCCCAGTGGCTGCTCGAATCCTTCCAATGGGAAGGAGCAACGGTTATGGTAGCCCCTGCAGCCGGCTTTTACGCCACCCCCGGCCTGGGGGTAAGCCAGGTGCGTATTGCCTACGTGCTCTCTAAGGAGCGGCTCCGCAAAGCCGTTCGGGTATTGGCCGAAGCCCTCAAAAAATACCCGGGCAATGCACATTGAACGGGACGTATCGCTAAAACCATTCAACACCTTCGGGATTGACGTCCCGGCCAGTCATTTTATAAGGATTACCGACCTGCCCACCCTGAGGGAAGCCTTAAAAGCCCCGGGGCTGCCTGCCCCCTTCGTTTTGAGCGGGGGCAGCAACCTTCTGCTTACCGGGCCCCTGCAGGCCCTGGTGCTCTACATAGACACCAAGGGGCGCGAAATCGTATCCCAGACCGCCGACAAAGTGATGGTGCGGGCCATGGCCGGGGAAAACTGGCACGAGCTGGTGCTCTGGACCCTGGAGCATGGGTACGGGGGCCTGGAAAACCTGGCGCTCATTCCGGGAAAGGCAGGCACGGCGCCAGTGCAGAACATCGGCGCCTACGGGGTGGAGCTCAAAGATGTAATGCACGGCCTCCAGGCTGTGGAGGTCGCCAACGGCGAACTGCGGCATTTTGACAAGGAATCGTGCCGGTTCGGATACCGCGATTCGGTATTCAAGCAGGCCGAAAAAGGCCGTTACATTATCTGGTCGATAGACCTGGAACTCACCCGCAGCGGGCACGAGATACGCATCGGATACGGCGACATTGCCGGCGAATTGCAGGCGGGCGGGGTGCAGAACCCCTCCCCTATGGACGTGGCCCGGGCCGTGATGGCCATCCGCGGGCGCAAGCTCCCCGACCCGGCCAAATTGGGCAACAGCGGCAGTTTCTTTAAAAACCCGGTAATCCCCCAGCCCCATTTTGCCAAACTCAGGGAGTCGTATCCCGACCTGCCCGGCTACCCCCAGGGCGAATCAGGGGTTAAGGTGCCTGCCGGGTGGCTCATCGAACAGCTCGGCTTTAAAGGGGCGCGGCGTGGCGATGCCGGGGTGCACCGCAACCAGGCGTTGGTACTGGTAAACTACGGCTCGGCCAGCGGGGCCGACATCCTCGCCCTGGCCAACGAGATCCGGGCTGCGGTTCGGGAGCGCTTTGCCATTGAGATCGAGCCGGAAGTGAATATTATCTGAGCCCCCAATCGCATAAAATAACCCCCGTCTGACTGAATCGCCAGGCGGGGGTTATACCAAACCAAACTAACCAAAACAAATTGTACAATTGAAGATTTGTACAAAGAACTCAATAAATGGAAAAACGCCAGAGCTCAATTTTTGCTAACTTAGCGTTTCCCTATATACGTTGAAGGCAGTGGGTTTGGATGCCTGCTTCTTTCTTTTTACAGGCCCGCCCCAATCATGAGTACGCTGCTCGAAAAACATATCGTTGAACTGCTGCGCGAAGGAGACGAAAAAGCTATTTCACTCCTTTACGAACATTATGGAGACACGCTCTACGGGGTGGCGCTCAAAGTGGTGAAGGACGAAGAGCTGGCCCAGGACGTGGTGCAGGAAAGCTTTGTGAAGATCTGGAAAAAGGCCGACACCTACGACCCCGCCAAAGCCAAATTGTTTACCTGGCTCTTCCGCATTACCCGCAATGCAGCCATTGACAAATTGCGCAGCCTCAGCACAAAAACAGACCGGGAAATCCAAATCGACGTTTCAGACGTATATAGCGTAGGTGTGGACGGCATACAGCCTGAATTGATGGACATGCGCAAGCACCTGCGCAGTATAGACCCCAAGTATCGGGAAGTTCTGGAGGCGCTTTTCTTCGAGGGTATGACCCAGCAGGAAGCGAGCGAAGAACTGGACATCCCCCTGGGAACCATCAAGTCGCGGCTCAAGATCGGCCTGAGGGAGCTCAAGAAGATTTACGCCCCGGCGGTATTGCTGGCCTGCTTTATATTGACAATGCCATGAAAGACAAGATACGTGAATTCCTGGATTCCGACCTGCTCGAGCAGTACCTGCTGGGCACCACCAATGAGTTGGAAAGCGCCCGGGTCGAACGCTACCTGGCCATGTACCCTGAGGTACGTGAAACCTACGGCGAACTGCAAGACAACCTAGAAGCCTATGCCCGCCTGCATGCGGTAAAACCGCCTGAAGGCCTGCGCGAACGCATTTTACAAAGCGTCAGAAAGGAACGCGCCCACCGCAGTCGCTTTATGCGCTATGCCGTGGCTGCCTCAATAATTGCCTTTTTCTTTGCGGGGGCCTCCTTCTTCTTCTGGAACCAGAACCAGAGCCTGCAGCACGAAAATGCCCTGGTCAATAATAAAATCCGCGTGCTGGAAGCCGACATGAAGTCGCAACTGGAAGACGTGCGCAACCAGTTTATCGTGCTCAACAACCCCGAGACCCGCAAGTTTATGGTGAACGGGAACGTCAAGGCGCGCGAGCTCAAGGCCATCGCCTACATAAACCCCGTTAAAAAGCTGTCCTACATCAACGTGCGCAACCTGCCCAACCTGCCGGCCGATAAAGACTACCAGATGTGGGCCGAGGTAAACGGGGAGATGGTGAACCTTGGGATCTTGCGCGATTTCGGGGGCAAGGACAAATTACTGGCCCTGCCTTACGGGGAAAAGAGCGTCAGTTACATAACCATAGAGCCCAAAGGCGGCAATTCCACGCCTACCGTTCAAAATATCGTAGCCGATTTCTCGTATTGAAAAACAAAGGCCCTCAGCCCATAAGCCCCTTTTCCTAGGGGCTTTTTTTTGTATCTTTGTGCAAATTATTACCCCATGAAACTCGTTCTTCTCAGTATCGGCTTATTGGGCCTCGCCTTTGCGGGGATTTCGATTAAGATCTGGGCCAAAAAAGATGGGAAATTTGCAGGGACCTGCGCCAGTCAGAGCCCCCACCTGAACCGGGAAGGCGCAGCGTGCAGCATGTGCGGCAAACTTCCGGAAGAGCAAGACTGCAAGCAGGAAACACTGGCCTGACAGCCCGTTAGCATAGCCGTTTCGGGGAAGGTAACCGCTCGTATTTGATCTCGGAAAACGACATACTTCAAGAGACCATAGCCAGGGCCAGGGCCGGAAACCAGGTGGCCTTCAGCCAGCTTTTAGACCGTTTCTGGCACGAGGTGTACCACTACCAGCTCAAACGCACCCAAAACGAAAACGACGCCGAAGACATCACCATCCAGACCTTTTCGCGCGCCTTTGACAAGATTGGGTCGTACGACCCCCAGTACGCCTTTAACACCTGGCTCATCACCATTTCCAAGAACCTGCACGTAGACATGCTGCGCAAGCGCAAGCGTAACGTGCTGGAAAGCTCTGAAAACCACGGGGCCGACGCCATGAAACTGATCCTGGACGAATCGCCCTCGGTCGAAGACCAGCTCATAATCGAGCAAAACCTGAAAACCCTGCTGCGCTACCTGCGCGACCTGAAACCGGCCTACCGACAGGTTATAGAGCTGCGCTATTTCCAGGAAATGAGCTATGCCGAAATTGCCGAGCAGCTGGGCGAACCCGTGAACAACATCAAAGTAAAGCTGCTGCGGGCCAAAAAACTGCTGGCCGGGCTTATTGCCGAAGCTTCCCAGGGTAAGTGACCCCCGCCCCCCGTCCGTTTCCATGGGTGAATTTGTTTGTATATTTGCGCAAATCACAGCTATGAGTACGACCGCTCCCGAATCGGTAATCCCTCCGAAAGGAAAACCCAAATGGCTAAGGGTAAAACTGCCCACCGGCAAGAAGTACACCCAACTCAGGGGCCTGGTAGACACCTATAACCTGCATACCATCTGCACCTCGGGCAGCTGCCCCAACATGGGGGAATGCTGGGGCGAGGGCACGGCCACCTTCATGATTTTGGGGAATGTCTGTACCCGTTCCTGCGGCTTTTGCGGGGTCAAGACCGGCCGCCCCGGACCGGTAGAATGGGCCGAGCCCGAAAAAGTGGCCCGCTCCATCAAAATCATGGGTATCAAACACGCCGTGATAACCTCGGTAGACCGCGACGACCTGAAAGATATGGGGTCGATTCTCTGGGCCGAGACCGTCAAAGCAATCAGGCGCATGAACCCCGACACCACACTCGAAACACTCATCCCCGATTTTCAGGGCATCGAGAAACACCTCGACCGTATTCTGGGTGTAGCCCCCGAGGTAATCTCCCATAACGTGGAAACCGTAAGGCGCCTTACCCGCGAGGTACGCATCCAGGCCAAATACGACCGGAGCCTGGGGGTACTGCGCTACCTGAAAGACCAGGGGGCCCGGCGCACCAAATCGGGCATCATGCTCGGCCTGGGCGAAACCCGCGAAGAAGTGGTGCAGACCCTGCACGACCTGCGCGGGGCAGGGGTTGACGTGGTGACCATCGGGCAATACCTGCAGCCTACCCGCAAGCACTTGCCCGTAACGGAGTTCATTACCCCTGAACAATTCGACGCCTACCGGGAAATCGGGCTGGAACTGGGCTTCCGGCATGTGGAAAGCGGCGCCCTGGTGCGTTCGTCTTACCACGCCCACAAGCACATCCACTAAAAAACGGCCAGCACCAGGCCCTGCCATTTTGAAGACAC
>JBNKGM010000063.1:0-18975 GCA_050289825.1 Robiginitalea sp. | reverse complement strand
AAAACCGGATGCCCCGCACATTCGGGTCCGATTCGGCCAGTTCCCGTATCACCTCCCAGCTGCGGTCGGTGCTTCCGTCGTCTATAAAAACAATCTCGTACAAAAAACGGTTGGATTACATAACAGATACAATCCAACCGTGGAGTTCTTGGAGCGATTCCTCTTCGTTGAGCAGGGGAATAACTATTGATAGGCGCATATCAGGATTTCCGATTGCTCCAAAGGTACGACTTTAGGCCAATATCAATTCTCGGCCGATTTTTTGAAGATGAGTCCGCCCACCAGGCCGATGATAAGCCCGAAGATCACGGAAACGATCAGCATGACCGGGTAGCCGAACCAGAAGAATTTCTTACCCATTTCCTTGGCCTGTTCGATCTGGTCAGAGGTCATCTGGCCTTGTTCCACCGCCTCGGCCAGGCGCAGGTCCATCATTTTGGAAGCGTATTCCGGATCGAGCACATTGGTGAGGAAGAGCACATAGATGACAGATAGAATTCCGGAAATCAAACTCATGCCTGCCCCCATCTTCAGGGCTTCCCCGATTTTCAGGTAGCCCCCATTAGCCTTTTTAAAGGAAAGGATGCCCCAGAAAATAATTCCAACGGAGATGACAATATTAACGACCTGAACGACCGGGCTCTGGTTCACGTGGGCGTCTACGAAATAAAGCATCAGTTGGAATGCGACGCCGACGGCTCCGAGCAGCAGGCCGTAATTCAGGGAGTATTTGCCGGTTGAGGGTGGGGTGTTTTCCATGGTTTTTCTTTTATATTAGGTTGATTATTGGTAGCCCGAAGGGGCGACTTTTTACGTGGAAAGGTAAAAAATTTCCAACGAAAATTCTGAGAATCCCTTGGGAGATTTTGAATATTTATGTTTACATTTGCAGCCTGAAATTTAGCAGGATTCAAATTTGCGCAGCATGAAAAAGGAAATTCATCCCGAAAATTACAGACTGGTCGCTTTCAAAGACATGTCTAACGACGATGTATTCATCACCAAGTCTACCGCCGATACCAAGGAAACCCTGGAAGTCGACGGGGTGGAATACCCGCTGGTGAAGCTCGAGATCTCGCGCACCTCGCACCCGTACTACACCGGGAAGGCCAAACTGGTCGACACCGCCGGTCGTATCGACAAATTCAAGAGCAAGTACAAGAAATTCGAAAAGAAATAACCCCATTGGGCTTTCGTATACCGCAGTGAAAGCGGCCCCGACCCGGGGCCGCTTTTTTTTTCGCCCCTTTTTCGACCAGCCCCCCGAATGGCCGACAAGCGGCAACCGCTCGCTGCGGGGCATTTCGTACCTTTGCCAAAAATACGACCATGCACTGCATCCTCTTTGACGGAGACCGGCGCAGCGCCCTGTTGCCCTTTACCTTTACCAGGCCGGTTGGCGACATCCGCATCGGCATACTCACCATTCGGGAGAAGTGGGAACGCCACCTGAAGGCATCGGTAAGCTTTCTGACCGAAGGCTACCTCTCGGGCAAATTCCCCCTGGTCAGGGGGGAAGACAACCTGCTGCTTCACGGTTCCGTAATTCCCGATCCACGGCTGGTTGCCGCCGTACAGGGGCTGCAGCCCGGGCAGGCGCTTTATGCCGGCGAACTGCTGCTGGCCTACCGAAGCGGGGAGGTTACCTCAACCCCCGACCTGGGTGGGATGGTGCGGGTCGACTACGCGGGGGAGCCCTTGCAAATCCGCAATACCTGGGATATTTTTTCCCAGAACGGGGTGGCCCTGGAGGCCGATTTTGAACTCATTACCCGCGGCCGCAAATCGGCCCCAATTTCAGACACCAACCGGCTCATAGCCCCCGAACGCATTTTCCTGGAGGATGGTGCCCGGGTCGAACACAGCATCC
This sequence comes from Robiginitalea sp., assembly GCA_050289825.1. Taxonomy (GTDB): domain Bacteria; phylum Bacteroidota; class Bacteroidia; order Flavobacteriales; family Flavobacteriaceae; genus Robiginitalea. The sequence continues at coordinate 17,105 of JBNKGM010000063.1, read as the reverse complement.
TCAACGCCACCGAAGGCCCCATTTACATCGGGAAAGATGCCGAGGTTATGGAGGGCAACATGATTCGGGGCGGGTTTGCCCTTTGCGAACACGGGGTGGTCAAAATGGGCGCCAAAATCTACGGCCCAACCACCGTGGGCCCCTACGGCAAGGTGTGCGGGGAGGTCAGCAACACGGTCATTTTCGGCTACTCCAGCAAGGGGCACGACGGGTACCTGGGCAATTCGGTGCTGGGCGAATGGTGCAACATCGGGGCCGACTCCAACAACTCGAACCTCAAGAACAACTACGCCAAGGTGCGGCTGTGGAGCTACGAGACCGAGCGCTTCGAGCCTACCGGTCTGCAGTTTTGCGGGCTTATGATGGGCGACCACAGCAAAACGGCCATCAATACCATGTTCAACACCGGCACCGTAATCGGGGTGAGCTGCAACATCTATACCCCTGGCTTCCCCCGCAACTTCGTGCCCAGCTTCTCCTGGGGTGGGGCAACCGGCTTCAGCGCCTACCTGCCCGAAAAGTCGTTCGAGGCGGCGGAGGTGATGATGGCCCGGCGCGGGGTGGCCTTTACCGACGAAGACGCCCGCATCCTCAAACAGGTGTACGAAGATACCCGGAAGTACCGAAAGTATTGAAAGGCACCGGGGTACCCCCGGCAATTGCCCCAAGTTTTGGTATCTTTGCCGCCCGAAGAAGGCATTCGTAAGCCATGGCCAAGAAAGTTGCATACTACACTCTGGGATGTAAACTGAATTATTCAGAGACCTCCACCATTGCCCGCGACCTGGAAAAAGAGGGCTTCGAAAAGGTGCCCTTTGGCCAGCCGGCCGACCTCTACGTGATCAATACCTGCTCGGTAACCGACAATGCCGACAAGAAATGCCGGCAGGTAGTGCGCCAGGCCCAGCGCACCAACCCGGACGGTTTCGTGGCCGTGGTGGGCTGCTACGCCCAGCTGCAGCCCGACGAGATCGCCGCCATTCCCGGCGTTGACCTCGTGCTGGGGGCCAGCGAGAAATTCCGGCTTTCCGACTACCTAGACAATCTGGAAAAGAATGCCTTCGGCAAGGTGCATTCCTGCGAGATCGGCCAGGCCGACTTTTATGTGGGCAGCTATGCCATAGGCGACCGTACGCGGGCCTTTCTGAAGGTGCAGGACGGGTGCGACTACAAATGCACGTACTGCACCATTCCCCTGGCGCGCGGCATATCGCGCAGCGACACCCTTGAGAACGTGCTGGCCAATGCCCGCGAAATAGCCGGGCAGGGCATACGCGAAATTGTGCTCACCGGCGTAAATATCGGCGATTACGGCAAGGGGGAATATGGCAACAAAAAGCACGAGCATACCTTCCTCGAACTCGTTCAGGCGCTGGATGCGGTGCCGGGGATTGCCCGCTATCGGATTTCGTCCATAGAGCCCAACCTGCTGCGCAACGAGACCATCGATTTTGTGGCAGGCAGCAAGCGGTTTGTGCCGCATTTCCACATTCCGCTTCAGAGCGGCAGCAATGACATTTTGAATCGCATGCGTCGCCGGTACCTGCGCGAACTCTACGTCGAACGTGTAAACCGCATCCGGCAGGTCATGCCGCAGGCCTGTATCGGCGTTGATGTGATTGTGGGCTTCCCGGGCGAAACCGAGGCCCACTTCCGGGAAACCTATGATTTCCTGCACGGGCTCGATATATCGTACCTGCACGTATTTACGTACTCAGAGCGGCCCGACACCCCGGCTGCCGAAATGGACGGTGTGGTACCCCAGCAAGAGCGCAGCCGCCGCAGCAAGATGCTGCGGAGCCTGTCAGAGAAGAAACGACGGGCCTTCTACAGGAGCCAGCTGGGCAGGAGTTGCACCGTATTGTTCGAGGGCGAGAACAAGAAGGGGTATATCCACGGCTTTACCGAGAACTACGTGAAGGTAAAAGCGCCCTGGGACCCTACCCTGGTGGGCACCGTACACCAGGTGCGCCTCACTGGCATCGACTCAGACGGGCTGGTGCGTTTTGAGCCCGACACGGCCGGGGTACCGACATAAAAAAACCCGCCTTATGGCGGGATTCTTACCGAACCGGGGCATGCCCGGTCTCTATAAGCCTTTTCAGATACGGATACCGACCGGCAACATTTCCTTGTACTGGCGGTTCTTCCTGAGGAAACCGGCGATCTGCGGACTGGTGGGTACCACCCTCAGGTTTTGCTCCTGGATGTGGTGCAGCACGGCCCGGATGAAATCCTCCCGGAAACCCTCCCTGCCAATGGCCTCCGGAATCACGAGTTTGGTGAGGAAAATCTTCCGCTCCTGGGAAGAGTACTCGATCTTGGCCAGATGTCCTTCCACCCGCACTTCAAATTGACGCAGGAAGCTGTTGTCCTTGATTGCCAGTTCGTTCATATGTGTCTCGATTTATTTGGTTGGCGCTAAAAAAATTACGAACTATGATAGCCCGTAAAATGCCCGTCCTACAAGTTGCTTCCCGAAGCCGGGAAAAATTGCGGACAGGGTACTAAATTAGCAAAAAAAATGCTAAGAACCTAAGATTTAGCCAGTTTTGAGCCAAACTTCCTCAGTGCGTATCCCGGTGTATTTCGTGCCCGGCCTGGCGGCCAGCCCCGATATATTTGAACATATCAGTCTGCCCGAAGACCGATTCGAATGCCGGTTCCTGGAGTGGTTCCTCCCCGAACCCGATATGACCCTCAGGCAGTACGCGGCCCAAATGGCCGGGCAAATCACCCATCGTTCGCCTGTTCTCATCGGTGTTTCTTTTGGGGGGATGCTGGTACAGGAGATGGCTGAATTCGTGCAGCCGAGGCAGGTAATCATTATTTCGAGCATCAAATGCCGTCACGAAATGCCCCGCCGCCTGCTCCTGGCACGCGTCACCCGCCTTCACAAAATACTGCCCACCAGCCTGGTAAATCAGGTAGACATCTTGGCCCGCTTTGCCTTTGGAGACCCGGTCAAAAAACGGGTACACCTGTACCAGCGGTACCTGGCCATGCGAGATCCGGCCTACCTCGACTGGGCCATTGACCGCATCGTAAACTGGGATCGGGAAGCCGCTCTTCCTGACCTGGTGCACCTGCACGGCGACCGCGACTCGGTTTTCCCCTATGCCTACATCGGCCCGTGCATACCCGTACCCGGCGGCACCCATACCATGATCATTCACCGGTTCAGGTGGTTCAATGAACACCTCCCTGCAATTATTTTGCAAGATCGGAGTTCTATTTAATACCTTTGAGGTTACAACCCTAAATGCTTCGTTATGCGGTTTTTAAGAAACAGTCTGATGGTTATTGGTCTGATGAGTGTGTTGAGTACCCTGGTTTTTGCCGTACAACAGGGCATGGCCCCCGCCCGGGAAGAGGCCGGTCCTGCTCCAAACGGGGGCGGGGAAGGTGATAAAAATGTGAGCCCGGCTTATCGGATTTCGGCCATCGACATCCCGGAGAATCTGGTTTTCGCCGGAGAGGCCGTGCCTCAGGAAGATCCGGAAGTGCTGGAACGTATTGACCGGGAATTCCTGGTTAACACATATTGGCAATCGAATGCCCTGCTGCTGATGAAGCGGGCCCATAAATATTTCCCGGTAATCGAGCCTATTTTGGCTAAAAACGGGGTTCCCGACGATTTCAAATACCTGGCAGTGGCCGAGAGCGGCCTGCAGAATGTGGTATCCCCGGCGGGTGCAGCCGGTTTTTGGCAGATCCTCAAGGCAACCGGGCGCGAATACGGCCTGGAGGTGAACGACAACGTAGACGAGCGCTACCACCTCGAGAAAGCTACCGAGGCGGCTTGCAGGTACCTCAAGCGCTATAAGGAGAAGTACGGCAGCTGGACCATGGCCGCCGCAGCCTATAACACGGGTACGGGCTCCATTGACAAATACATGAACATCCAGAAGGCAGGCGACTATTACGACCTCTTGCTGGGTGAGGAAACCGGCCGCTACGTATTCCGCATCCTGGCCATCAAGGAAATATTGTCGTACCCCGACAAGTACGGGTATGTGGTAACCCAGGAAGACTTTTACAACAACGTCCCCACCTTCCAGGTAGAGGTAGACACCCCGGTGACCGATTTCGCGGCCTTCGCCAAACAGTACGAAATCAATTACAAGATCCTCAAGCGGCACAATCCCTGGTTGCGCGAACCCCACCTGAACAATGCCTCGGGCAAGAAATACCAGATAGCCATTCCGCTGAAAGGCTATTACCGGACGGGCCCCTGAGGCTGGCGGGGGGATTTTTAATGGTCTGAAATAGGGCGGGCAACGCTTTCCGTTTGTCAGATTATTCCTAAAAGCATAAAATCATCGGATTAGCAACTGGTAAGTTTTCTTTTACAACATTTTTGCGGTCTTGTCCTTTTTTTTGGGGGAGCTTTAAAGTATAACCCGAAACACTTAGTGATATGTATTCAAAAATCTATCTGGTAGACGATCAGGACCTGGTCAATACCTTGAATACGCTGCAATTCCGCAAACTGGGCCTCGATGAGAAGGTTCGGTCTTTTACCAACCCGGAACTCGCCCTCGATGAAATCCGGTTTTCCGAAGAGCGTGACAAACGAATCCTCGTGTTCCTGGATATCAACATGCCCGAGATGACCGGGTTTGAATTCCTGGAGTTTATGGAGTTGGAAAATTTTCCAACCACCTTGGAAGTTGTAATCGTTACCGCTTCGATAAACCCGAACGACCGGCAGCAGGCGCTGGAATACGCCCAATACGTAAAAGGGTTCATCACTGCGCCCCTGAGGGTGGAACATATTGAGCATTTTCTTCAGACTACCCTGAAGCAGGCCATTTAAGCGACAGCAAATAACACCCTCCATAACCTCCGATTGCCTCGTAGGCAGGGGGGGAATTCCAAACCCTTTCAAAGCACAAACCCGCTGGTGAAACTGCGTTTTCAGAGCGGGTTTTTTAATTGGATTTTTTCCGGCGATTGGGAAGGAAAGCACCGATGGGACGGCCAGGGTTGCGGCCCTTTGGAGGCAATCGGGCTTTGCGAATTGAAGTTGCAGGCCCGGGGAGTAACTTGAAGTCGGGCGGGGGAGGGGTTCGAGCCTTGAAAATCCAACTTTTTACCTTCCGGATGCCATTTCAGCCAGTTTTGAATTTTTTCCAAACCGACAGCTATCGGGATGGCCTTTGCTCAAATCTTCTTGAGCTGCTGCTGCATCATTTTCACCTGCTCGCCCAACATGTTGTTCTTGTCGAGCTTTTTAGCCTCTGCAAGCAGGGTGGTGGCTTCGCGCTTGCGGCGCTTCTGCATGGCAATGCCCGCCAGGCTCAGTTTGGCCATGGCCAGGTCGTAGTCCATGTTCAGCCCCAGTTTTATCGCCTTGCGGAAGTACTTTTCGGCCTGGGTCAGGTTTTTCTGGGAGTAGATTATCCCCAGCAGGTAGTTGTAATACCCTTGTTGTTTGGTGGTAAGGGCCCCCTCGGGTTTTTTGATGCGGTTCAGCCAGCGCTCGGTGCCGTCAAGGTCTTGTTTGCGCATGCGCAAGAACGACAGCAAAATGATTTCATTGCGGAAGTAGAGGAATACGAAGATACCGGCCAGCAGGAGCAGGGCGATGCCGTTGCCGATGCCTCCCTGAACGAACTGATAGCCTGCATAGCCTACGGTTAGAATGGCCAGGGCTAGTTTGATATTCTTATTGAACATGTTTGTGGTCTATAAGGGTGTACGAAATTCGTGTGGTTATGCGGGTCGGGATTTCCAGGTTTCCGGTCTGGGCCAGGGTAGAAACCCCTTCGGCTGAACTTTCGACGTTCATCTGGCTCATAAAGCCGCTGCGGCGGTCTGTTTTTATGAGGGTGTGCTGGGTTCCTTCCAGGGCCATGGCAGTTCCGGGCTCTTCGGTTTGAATGCTGATGGCCGCTTCCCCGCTGATTACGGCCCGGTCTGCGAACAGGCTGTCGAGGGTCCAGGTATTCGAGGCCTCGAGTTTGCCTCCGAAGGTGTTTTTCCAGGAAGACCCCACCTGTACCTGCCCGGCAGGGTAGAAAAAGGTCAGCTGCTCATAGCTGTCTGCCAGGGCCCGGGAGCCGTATTCCTGTTCGAGTGATTTGCGGATCAGGGTTTTGGTGAAACCGTCTTCAAGGCCGGTGCTGGCCACCATGCGCGCCACCAGGCTGTCGCCCCCCTTAACTTCCAATATTTTCCCGCGCGGGCTGAGTTCCATGCGCACAGGGGTGTTAAGCAGGCTGTGAAACAGGCGCGACTGCACATTGGTCGGGTCGAGCTCCTGGGCGCGGATGTTCAGAAGTTCGCCCTCTATGTTGCTGACGATGCTGAAGACCAGGTCTTTAAATTCAAAATCCAACAGGTAATTGCCGTCCTGTTTTCCGACTACCTTGAATTGGAGTTTCCCGGAAACCCGGTTGGTGAGCCGATGCTCCGACCCATCGATCTGCTGGGTAATCTGCTGTTCAGCCTCTTGCTCCACAACAAGCACCTCTCCTTTCCTGAGCCTGTAGGCCAAAAGTTCCGGTTCCTGAGCCAGGGTATGGGAGCCCACGGTGGAAACCAGGAAAACCAAAAGCGAAAAGAAGGGTTTCAGCATGGAAAATGCTCATTGGAAAAGCTAGAGCAAAAGTAGTAAAAACAATTCTAAAAAAAATTTATTTGGATTTGGGATTGCCAAAACTCTTCGTATATTTGCGCCCAGATTTTTAAAGGCTTTGAGGCCGATTTACGGCCGGGCTGCGGATAAATTCTCCAACATGAAAAGAACATTTCAACCCTCCAAGAGAAAGAGAAGAAACAAGCACGGGTTCCGGGAGCGTATGGCTACTGCGAACGGCCGGAAGGTATTGGCCCGCAGAAGAGCGAAAGGACGTAAGAAGTTGAGTGTATCCTCCGAGCCGAGACACAAAAAATAATGGTTTACCCCATCATAAAATCCAAAGGTGTTACTCTTGTTGTAACACCTTTTTTTTATACTATAATCTCAAAAAAACCGTCATAACATGCCCAGAAGGAAAGACATCAACTGTGTACTTATTATTGGTTCCGGACCTATTGTAATCGGACAGGCCTGTGAATTCGATTATTCGGGTTCACAAGCGCTGAGGTCCCTTCGCGAAGATGGCATTAAGACGGTATTGATCAATAGCAACCCGGCCACCATTATGACCGACCCCACCATGGCCGATCATATATACCTGTTGCCTCTTACCACCAAGTCTATCGTTCAGGTACTGAAAAACCACCCCGAAATCGATGCGGTACTCCCCACCATGGGCGGGCAAACGGCCCTGAACCTTTGTATTGAGGCCGGCGACAAGGGCATCTGGACCGATTTCGGCATCGAGATCATCGGGGTAGACATCGACGCCATCAACATTACCGAAGACCGGGAGCTGTTCCGTGAGCTCATGGAAAAGATTGGTATTCCCATGGCGCCCCAGGCAACGGCCACCTCTTTCCTGCAGGGAAAGGAAATTGCCCAGAACTTCGGCTTCCCCCTGGTTATCCGTGCCAGCTTTACCCTGGGCGGGGCGGGGGCTTCCATTGTATACCAGCCTGAAGATTTTGATTCCCTGCTCAGCCACGGGCTCGAGATATCGCCCATCCACGAGGTCATGATCGACAAGGCCATGATGGGCTGGAAGGAATTCGAGCTCGAGCTGCTGCGCGACAAAAACGACAACGTGGTCATTATCTGTACCATTGAGAATATGGACCCCATGGGCATACACACGGGCGATTCCATTACCGTGGCCCCGGCCATGACCCTGTCAGACCGCACTTTCCAGCGCATGCGCGACATGGCCATCAAGATGATGCGCAGCATTGGCGACTTTGCCGGGGGCTGTAACGTACAGTTTGCCGTAAGCCCAGACGAAAAGGAAGATATCATAGCCATCGAGATTAACCCCCGGGTTTCCCGTTCTTCGGCTTTGGCCTCCAAGGCAACGGGCTACCCCATAGCCAAAATTGCCGCCAAACTGGCCATCGGCTATACCCTCGACGAGCTCGACAACCAGATCACCAAATCGACCTCGGCCCTGTTCGAACCCACCCTTGACTATGTAATCGTTAAGATCCCGCGCTGGAACTTCGACAAATTCGAGGGGGCGGACCGCACCCTGGGCCTGCAGATGAAGTCGGTAGGGGAGGTAATGGGCATCGGCCGTTCGTTTCAGGAGGCCCTGCACAAGGCCACCCAGTCGCTCGAGATCAAGCGTAACGGGCTGGGGGCTGACGGCAAGAGCTACACCAACTACGACCAGATCATCGACAAGCTCACCAACGCCAGCTGGGACCGGGTGTTTGTGATCTACGACGCCATACAGCTCGGCATTCCGCTGAGCCGCATCCACGAGATCACCAAGATCGACATGTGGTTCCTCAAGCAATACGAAGAGCTCTATCAGCTCGAAAAGGAAATCAGCCGGTACACCGTCGAAAGCCTGCCCAAGTCACTCTTGCTGGAGGCCAAACAAAAGGGTTTTGCCGACCGGCAGATCGCCCACATGCTCGAGTGCTGGGAGAGCGAGGTGCATGCCAAGCGGATGGAGTTAGACATCAAGCGCGTGTACAAGCTGGTCGATACCTGTGCGGCCGAATTCCGCGCCATGACCCCGTATTACTACTCTACCTTCGAAGAGGAAATCGAACGGCCCGACGGGTCGCGTTACGTGGCGAACGACAGTGAGGTAACCGACCGCAAAAAAATCGTGGTGCTGGGCTCGGGCCCCAACCGGATCGGTCAGGGCATCGAGTTCGACTACTGCTGTGTGCACGGGGTTTTGGCGGCTGCCGAATGCGGGTATGAAACCATAATGATCAACTGCAACCCCGAAACGGTTTCGACCGATTTCGACACGGCCGACAAGCTCTATTTCGAACCGGTTTTCTGGGAGCATATCTACGACATCATCTTGCACGAAAAACCCGAAGGGGTCATCGTGCAGCTCGGGGGGCAAACGGCCCTGAAACTGGCCGAAAAACTCGATAAATACGGTATCCGGATCATAGGCACCAGCTTCACCTCCCTCGACCTGGCCGAAGACCGGGGTAGTTTCTCAACCTTGCTCAAAGAGCACAATATACCCTACCCGGAGTTCGGCGTGGCCGAAAGCGCCGAGCAGGCCCTGAAACTGGCCGATAAGCTGAAATTCCCGCTTCTGGTGCGCCCCTCTTACGTACTGGGTGGACAGGGCATGAAGATCGTAATCAACAAAGAAGAGCTCGAAGAGCATGTGGTGGATTTGCTCCGCAAGATCCCCAACAACAAGCTGCTGCTCGACCACTACCTAGACGGGGCCATCGAGGCCGAGGCCGATGCCATCTGCGACGGGAAAGACGTGTATATCATTGGCATTATGGAGCATATCGAGCCCTGCGGGATTCACTCGGGAGACTCCAACGCCACCCTGCCTCCCTTTAACCTGGGTGAATTTGTGATGGAGCAGATTCGCGACCATACCCATACCATCGCTTTGGCCCTTGGCACTGTGGGTCTCATCAACATCCAGTTCGCCATCAAAGACGACAAGGTGTATGTGATCGAGGCCAACCCCCGGGCATCGCGCACCGTACCCTTCATCGCGAAGGCCTATGGAGAGCCCTATGTGAATTATGCGACCAAGGTAATGCTGGGCGAGAAAAAGATCAGCGACTTTACGTTCAACCCGAAATTGCACGGATACGCGATCAAACAACCGGTCTTCAGTTTCAACAAGTTCCCCAAGGTGAACAAGAACCTGGGGCCCGAGATGAAGAGCACCGGCGAGAGCATCCTGTTTATAGACAGCCTCAAGGACGATGAGTTCTACAACCTCTATTCGAGGCGGACCATGTACCTGAGTAAGTAATTGAGATCCGGGATTCCGAGCGTTATGCTTCGGAATCCGGGAGATTAAATTTATCCCGCCACGGCGGGATTTTTTTTGTCTGTATTGGGGGTGGTACCTAGCTGCTTTTCCTGGGCCTGCGGAAGGCGTAATAAGCCATTACGGTACCCAGGGCCTGCCTGATTGCTTCTCGTATGGGGATCAGGCGTTCGGCCAGCCTGGGGTCTATGGCCATAAGCCGGAAATAATAATCACGCATCATGGGCACCTGCCCGCCTGCTTCCAGGTAGGCCGCGGCCCGGGTAACATCCTGGGGGCGCTCTTCTTTCAGGGGTTTGCAGCTGGCCAGGCGGGGCTTCCCTGTTTTATCTGTCATGGCGGCAAAACCGAACAGCCGGCATATCATGCCCCTGTGCTCATAGCCTTTGCAAAAGCCCTTATCACCCGCGCGCAGCAGGGGGGTGAAAAGGGGGCACAGGGTTTCAGATTCCGAAGCAAGACGCTCGTACCAGATCTCGGCCTGGCCGGTTTTATGAAGGTGGTAAGCCAGGGGTAAAAATTCCAGGGGGGTAGCCGAAATATCCGGAAAGCGGCAGCAATGGCCGCAGCCGGTCAGGCACGAAAGGTTTGTAGCCTGTTGAAAGGCGGCTACCTCCTTTTCCAGGTGGCGAAACTCCCGTTCCACCGCCCGAACTTTTTGATACAGCGACAAATGCGTTACTGAAAAACGGAGCGAAGTTACTTTAAGTTTGCATTACTTGTACGGCCCACCCCGAAAATTTAATCGGGGTGCGCCCCGAAGCCGCGCCGACAAGAAGGTTGCCCTATCGGGGTGGCTCCAGCACCAGGTCAACTTCTACCTGTACCTCTTGGGCGATCTTGGTAAAGAGCAGCTTTGGGATTTTAATTTCATGAGCTTCGGGCCTGATTACAAAGGCCGATCGGAGTCTGTAACCCGAACCGGTATGCATAAGGTTGGCCACGGCGGTAAGCGGCCGGCCCACCCCGTGGAGGGTAATCGTGCCGCTGATGCCGCATTTGGCGCTGCCTCCGGGTTCAGGGAGGCAGTTTCCCTCGATGGTACCCGAAAAGACAGCTTTCGGATACTTTTCTGATTCCAGGTAATTTTCGTTGAAATGCTCCTGCATGAGCTTGCGCGGAAATTCAAATTCGGAAATAAGCAAAACCACCCCGAAAGCCCCGCTTTCCGGTTTCAGGATGGCATTTACCCGCGAATTTTCGGCTTCGATGTCTTCCAGGGGCGTGGAGGCATTGAAGCGGATTATCCCGCTGCGAGTAACATACTCGGCCTGCGCCCTGACACCGATCGCAGCCAGGGCGAACACGGCCGTTAACCAGATAACGGGCTTCATTCCGGATAGCCCTGGTTTACCCACTCCTCAATCCGTTGCCGGGTGGCCAGGGGCATCAGTCCGGTAGGGGGCATGGGGTCGGCGTTGTTGTTGATGCGGCCTAGCAGGCCTCGGGTTTCAACCGCATCTTTGATGAGTGCCAGGGAAATGAGCGACATGGGGGCGCTTTGGGTAGGTGGGTCGCCGTGGCAGGAATTGCAGTTGCTTGTGAAGATCGGGCGTATGTCGGCAGCGTAGGAGAGGGCCTCCGGGTCAGGGTCGGGATCATTGGGGTTGTTGCCTTCGTTGTTGGGGTTGTTGGCTTCGTCTGAGCCGCTGTCTTTGGAGCAGGATACAGCGCTGGCCAACATCATGGCCAGCAAAATTAACGGGATCTTTTTCATAGTTGCTGAGTTAATAGGGTTTTCAGTGTGTAAAAGGTTGGTTCGCCAAATCCCGGCAGGCTTGGCAACAAGGTGCAATTTTTTAAGAGATGGCAGAATGCCTGCAGGGTTGCTTCGGTAGTTACAAATTCTTAGTGCGCGGCAATATTTTGAATATCAACATCCTGCAATAAAAAATATTGTGTATGTTTAATAAAAAACCAGGTGTTGCCCGGGTCCTGACCAGGGGCTTCACCAACTTGCTAAACAAAAATCAACCGCTATGAAAAAGATGTTGCTGCAGGCATGGCTATGCCTGCTTCCCACCTTGGCCTGTGGTCAGGACAACCTGCTCGACTCCATTGATAAAACAGACACAACCCGGGTGGCCGATGCCGCTTTTAAAGGCCTGAAAATTGTCAATTTCGAATCGACCCGCCTGTTGGCCAAACGCGAATTCTATTTTGTGGTCTCACACCGATTCGGGAGTATCAGCAACGGCTTTGACGACTTCTTCGGCCTTGATTTTGCCAATACGCGCCTCCATTTCCTCTATGGCATCTCCGATGGATTCAACATTTCAGCCTCGCGCAGTTCCTTTAATAAAACCTATGACCTGTCGCTGAAGTACAGCCTGCTCAGGCAGCAGGCAGGTGTGCCGGTTAGCGTGGTGGGCTACAGCCAGCTCGCCATTAACACCCAACTTGATGAGGCCTTGCTCGCTATACCCGTCGCTTTCAGCGACCGGCTGTCGGTAACCCAGCAGGTGCTCATCTCCCGTAAGTTTGACGAGCGGCTCTCCCTGGAGCTCATGCCTACGTATTTTCACGAAGGGTATGTGGATTACCCCGGCCAGGACCCCTCCCAGTTTGCCCTCGGTATCGGGGGGCGCTATAAACTGAGCAAGCGCCTGAGCCTGAACCTGGACTACGGCTGGCACCTGAACCGGGCCGAGGGGTCGCCCTTTGTGAACCCGTTGTCTATCGGGGTCGATATCGAGACCGGCGGGCATGTTTTTCAATTGCATTTTACCAATGCGCAACCCACCTTCGAAAGCGGGTTCCTGGGCAATGCCGTGGGGGACTGGGGCGACGGGATTATTTATTTTGGCTTCAACCTGAGCCGGGTGTTCAACTTCTAGGAGGCTTCGCCTTCCCAGTCGGTGTGGAATACCCCGTCGCGGTCGAGGCGCTGGTAGGTGTGTGAGCCGAAGTAATCGCGCTGCGCCTGAACCAGGTTCATGGGCAGGCGACCTGAGGTGAAGGCGTCAAAATAACCCAGGGCACTGCAAAGGGCCGGCATGGGGATGCCCGAGGTAACCGAGCGGGCGGCGATGCGCCGCGCCGCCTGAGACGCCTCTTGAAGGGGCTTGTGGAAAGCATCGGCCAACAAGAGGTTTGCCAGCCCGGGTTGTTGCTCGAAGGCTTCGGCAATGGGTTCCAGGGCCGCCGAACGTATGATGCATCCGGCCCGCCAGATGCGGGCCACGGTGGCAAGGTCGAGCCCGTAGCCATATTCCCGCGAGGCTTCAGAAAGTTGGTGAAATCCCTGTGCATAGGTAAGCACAAAGGCAAAGTAAAGCGCAGCTTCGCAATCGCCTGCCAGATTCGTGTCGGCCGGCCCTGCGGGGGGCTTGGGAAAACGGGTATGGGCGGCCACCCGCGATTCTTTCAGGGCCGAAACGGCCCGCATGCTTACCGCAACATCGATGGTAGGTACGGGTACCCCCAGGTCCATGGCGTTTTTTGAAGCCCATTTTCCGGTCCCTTTCTGATGCGCTTTGTCCAAAATGGCATCAAGTAGTTCGCCGGTGCCAAGCTGATCTCTGTGAAGAAGGATCCGGGAGCTGATTTCCAGTAAGAATGACCGCAATCGGCCCTCATTCCAGCGTTGAAATTCTTCTGATAATTGCGGGTTTAAAAGGCCTCCTTCTTGTTTGAGTAAGTCATAGGCCTCGGAGATGAGTTGCATCAGGCCGTATTCGATCCCGTTGTGGATCATTTTAACGTAATTCCCAGCCGATTTGGGACCCAGGTAGGCCACGCATGGTTCCCCATTATAACGGGCTGCGACAGCTTCGAAGACAGGCTGTACCAGACGATAGGCATTGCGATCGCCTCCAGGCATGATACTCGGGCCTCGTCTGGCACCCTTGGCCCCACCCGACACACCTAAGCCAAAAAAATGGATTCCTTTAGCCTTCAGGTACGATTCGCGGCGGTCTGTATCTTCAAAATGCGAATTCCCCCCGTCAATGATAAGGTCGTCTGCTTCCACGAGGGGCAAAAGGGCTTCGATTACCGCATCTACCGGTTTACCGGCAGGTACTAAAAGCATAATCTTCCGTGGTTTTTCCAGGCCCTGAACAAAAGCCTCCAGATTCGAAGTAGCATGGAGTTGATCCTGATTTTTCTTTTCGTGCTTCAGCGATTTAACCTGCTCTTCATTCAGATCATAGCCGAGAACCCGTATGCCCTTTTCGGCCACATTCAGGATGAAATTGCGGCCCATGACCCCCAGGCCTATAAGTCCGAATTGATAAGAAGCTTTCTGAAGCATAAAAAACTGTTACCGGAATTGGGCCATTTGATGGCTTTTTCCCTGGAGCTATTGGAGGAAAATATATTCAGCGCCCCCAAAAATAAGTGAAATAATCCATTTAGATCCCGGAAACCTATTCCCCGTAAAATCGGATACCTCACTTGATAGACACTTCTTGTTTTTGTGTAATTTCGCAACAGCACAGAACTATGGAAATAGCCGTTTTTGATACACCCATGGCCGGGGCCGAAGCCCTGGCCGAACAAATGGCCGAATGGGGGCGGGAAGGGAGTTTGGAGCACCTGGCCCTCTCGGGTGGAAGCAGCCCGGGGGTGTTGTACGATTTACTGGCCGAAGATTACTGGTACCGCCTGCCCTGGAAAGACATGCATTTTTTCTGGGGAGACGAACGGTGCGTACCGCCGGGCAGCCCGGAGAGCAATTACGGGATGGCGCGCAGCCGGCTATTCACCCATCTATCCGTGCCTGAAGGCCATATCCACCGCATTCAGGGAGAGGCTGCCCCGGCACTGGAAGCCCGGCGCTATGAGGAGCAGTTGCGCAAACTGCTGCCGGCCGAGAACGGTTTGCCGCGTTTTGACCTGGTCTTGCTGGGCATGGGCACCGACGGCCATACCGCCTCGGTATTTCCCCACCAGGCATCCCTCTGGGATTCCCAGTCTCTCTGCGAAGTAGCCAAACACCCCGACTCCGGGCAACAACGCATAACCCTTACGGGGTCGGTTATCAACAATGCGGCCCGGGTGGTTTTCCTGGTTAACGGTAAGGATAAGGCAGCCCGGGTGAGGGAAATCCTGGAAGGAGGCCCTGAAGCCCAAAATTTTCCAGCCTCGCGGGTTGCGCCCACAGATGGCCGGCTGCTCTGGATACTCGATCGCGAAGCGGCCTCTCTGCTTTCCTGAGCCGGTGGTTCAGCGGTAATGGGGGGAATCTTCCAGTTCCACACTGGTAATGAAGTACTTGGTATCTCCCAGCCAGGGGAAGGTCGCGTAACGCTCCATATAGCGCAGTTTCACATAACGGCCCTGGTATTCGTCGAGTTTGCCGATCACTTCGGTTTCCTGGTCCAGTACCGAAAAGGCAAATATCTGGGCTCCTGATATGCCCTGACTGATTTCCCCTTCCCAGGTTTTGATGAGCACGCCTTTGTGGCTGATTTTGATCAGCTCCCCCGAACGGGTGCCTTCGCTGTAGGGCACGTAATAGATAAAGGCATAGGTGGCAGCGAGCAGTAGGGCTATAATAGCCAGGCTGGCAAAAAGGGCTTTTCTCACGGCTTACTGATTTAAGGGGTCACTCGGGTTTTCTTCCCATTCGGCCTCGTCTTCTTCCTGGGCGTCCCTGGCCCGCTTCAGCAAGGGTTCGGGGATCGATTTCTTTGCCTTGGCCCCCATCTTCTTCAATTTTTCGATGCTGGTCAGAATATTGCCGCGCCCTTCGACAAGCTTGTTCATGGCCCCCCGGTATTCATCCTTGGCTTCGTCCATTTTCTTGCCCACCCGGGTAAGGTCGCCTACAAAGCCCTCGAACTTGTCATACAGGGCCCCTGCCTGCCGGGCAATCTCCACCGCGTTTCGCCTCTGCTTCTCATTGCTCCACATGCTGTCAATGGTGCGCAGGGTGGCCAGCAGGGTAGAAGGGGTAACAATTACGATGTTGCGCTCAAAGGCCTTGTTGTACAAATCGCTGTCGGCATTGATGGCTATGGAAAAGGCGGTCTCTATTGGCACGAACATGAGCACGAAATCGGGGCTCTCCATTTCGTACAAATCTTCGTATTTCTTGGCCGAAAGCTGTTCCACATGCCGTCTAAGGGAATTGACGTGCTCCTTCAGGTAGGCTTCCCGCTGGTTTTCCTCGGCATTCACATAGCGTTCGTAATCGGTCAGCGAAACCTTGGAATCGACGATCATCTTGTTCCCGTTGGGCAGGTTAATGATCACATCGGGCATTACCCGGCTGCCGTCTTCGCGCGTAAAACTCTGCTGTACGGAATATTCCCTGTCTTTTTCAAGGCCCGATTTTTCCAGGACGCGCTCCAGTACGAGCTCACCCCAGTTCCCCTGCATCTTGCTGTCGCCTTTCAGTGCCCGGGTCAGGTTTTCGGCCTCCTGGGTAATTTTCAGGTTCTGGTTCTGCAGGTTCATCAGCTGCTCGCGCAGCGCCTGGTGAATGCCGTAGTTCTCCTTGCGCGTTTCCTCTACTTTCTTTTCAAAAAGCTGGATGCGTTCCTGCAGGGGCAACAAGATATTCTTGATATTTTTCTGGTTCTGCTCAGTGAACTTCACGCTCTTCTCGTCGAGGATCTTGTTGGCCAGGTTCTCGAATTCGGCGGTAAAGGTTTGCTGTAGCTCCTCCAGTTGCTTTTTCTGCTCCCGCTGCTTTTCCTGCAGGTTGGCAATCTCCGATTCGCGCCTTACCAGTTCAAGCCCCATGCGTTCCCGTTCCTGTTGCAGGGCCTGGTTCTGCCCTCTTGCGGCCTGCAACTCCGAACCCAGGTTTTCCAGGTTTCGGCCCAATTGGCGTTCTCGCTCTTCCAGGGCGCTTCGGGCGGATTGTATTTTTAGCCGGTGGATGTAGCTCCCCAACAAGTATCCCGAGGCGAGAAAAACAAGGGCCAGGGCGGCGTAGGTCCAGAATTCATTCATTTGGCAATGCGCTTTGGGTAAAGATAACAAGAAGCCTGCATTCGGGAAGCAGCCCGCCCCATTACTTATTAACCTGGAAGCGGCCGATTTTCGGATCGAAAATAATCGTGTCTTCCGGGAAGAGGCTGCCAAAGGCCCCGGCATTGATCAGCTGGCAGGGCGACCCGAAAGATGATTCCCGGTTGCGCAACACCAGCACGTAGTCGCAGAGCTGAATGGCCAGGTCTATTTCGTGTGTGGTAAAGATGATTGTTTTCCCCGTTTCATGGGCAATGGCCTGCAACCCCTTCAGGATTTTCACCTTGTGGTAAAGGTCGAGGTGGGTGGTGGGCTCGTCCA
>JBNKGM010000062.1:0-19350 GCA_050289825.1 Robiginitalea sp. | reverse complement strand
ATGCACTTTTGGTGCATACACACTTTCCAGGCGTGCGCCTTCGACCACTCGGCCACCACTCTAAATCCCCTTAAATAGGGGTGCCCAAATAACGAAAAAATCGGGAGTATTTAAAATATAAGCCTTCAAAATTAAGACATTTCGCCCCGCAGCGAAGTTTCGAAGATGGTTTTGAATGACTTATGCGAAACTTCCTCGCCCAGCAGGTACATGAGCTTGGCCAGTGCCGCCTCAGTGGTGATGTCCCTGCCGTCAATAAGCGGGATGTCGGCGAGGTTGGCACTGGTTTCGTACCGGCCCATGAGAACGCTGCCTCCCCGGCACTGGGTAACGTTCACCAGGTACAGGCCGGCATCGGCGGCCTCCTTAAAGGCCTGCAGCAACCAGGGGGAGGTGGGGGCGTTCCCGGCCCCGAACGTTTCCAAAATTACCGCCCTGAGCCCCGGGCTCCGCAACAGGTTCCCCACCCATTGCGGGTTCATGCCGGGGAACAATTTCAGGATGCCGATGCGGTTCTCCAGCCGTGTATGCAGCTTCAGGGGTTTGGCAGAAGCGGGTTTCCACAGGTATTCACGGTGCACCTTCAGGTGTACGCCCGAGGTGGCCAGGGCCGGGTAATTGGGTGAATCGAACGCTTCAAAGTGCTCCGTATTCATTTTGGAGGTGCGGTTGCCTCGGTAGAGCTTGAATTCAAAATACAGGCAGACCTCCTGGATTAGGGGGCGTCCGTTCTCGCGCAGGGCCGCCATCTGCACCGAGGTGATCAGGTTTTCCTTGGCATCGGTGCGCAGATCGCCTATAGGGAGCTGCGAGCCTGTGAGCACCACCGGCTTGGACAGATTCTCGAGCATAAAGCTCAGGGCGCTGGCGGTGTAACTCATGGTATCGCTGCCGTGCAGCACCACAAAGCCGTCGTAGGCATCGTAGTTCGAGGCGATAAGGCCCGCCATTTCGTGCCAGTGCGGGATATCCATATTGGAGGAGTCGATCGGCTTTTGGAGCGACACCGAATGGATGCGGCAATCGAGTTGCTGCAATTCGGGGATCTGGTCGAGCAGTTTTTCAAAGTCAAAGGGCTTCAGCACCCCGCTCTGGTAGTCGCGTACCATCCCGATGGTTCCCCCGGTGTAGATCAGTAATATATCTGGTTGCTGGTTGCTCATGGTTTCTTTATACTGGTTAACACCCGAAAACGGCCCGGGAATTGGCGGTGGTAATTTCGGCAATTTCGTCTTCGCTTGTGCCGTAAAGTTCGGCCAGCCTGGCAACAACCTGGCGCAGGCGGGCCGGTTCGTTTCGTTTGCCGCGGAAGGGCACGGGCGCCAGGTAGGGAGAATCGGTTTCGAGCACCAGGTGCTCGAGCGGAATTTCGCGAATAAAGGTATCTATCTTCCCATTCTTGAAGGTAACCACGCCCCCTATCCCCAATTTCATGTTGAAAGACAGGGCCCGGTGGGCCTGGTCGAGGGTGCCGGTAAAACAATGGAAAATACCCCTGAGGCCGGGCCCCTTCTCGACCTCCAGCACCTCGAATATCTCGTCGAAAGACTCCCGGCTGTGGATTACAATGGGCAGGGCGTGGGTTTTTGCCAGCCTTATCTGCCTCCTAAAGGCCTCTGCCTGCTCGGCCAGGCGCGATTGGTCCCAATAGAGGTCGATCCCGATTTCACCAACCGCGACGAAGCCTCCCTCCTGCAACTGTGCTTCTACCAGGGCCAGTTCGTCTTCCCAATTGTCCTTTACATGGGTGGGGTGCAGCCCGCACATCAGAAAAACACGGTCTGGCCAGGCTGCCTTCAGGGCCTTCATGCGGGTGGTATAGGTAGAATCGATGGCCGGAATAAAAAATCGGCTCACTCCAGCTTCCAGGGCGCGCTGCATCATAGCCTCGCGATCGGCATCGAATTCTTCGACGTACAAGTGGGCGTGGGTATCGGTCAGGTTCACGCCACAAAAATAGGATTATCTTTGCCAAAAATCCCGAATGGCCTCCCTCAAAAAATTCCTGCTTGCTCAGGGTTTCAGCGTTTTGGAACTGGAGCGCACCCAAACCGACCACTTTGCGGTTGAGGCTGTGCTCAACGGGATTGCGGGGCGGTTTATCGTAGACACCGGGGCTTCGAATACCTGTGTCGGCCTCGATCGCATCACCCATTTTGACATGGAATCGGAGGTATCAGAAGTAAAGGCTGCCGGGGCCGGTTCGGCCGAGCTCGAAACAGCCGTTTCGGCCGACAACCACTTACTTGTCGGCGCCTGGGAACAAAGCGGGCTTCAAGTGGTGCTCATCGACCTGAGCCATGTAAACCAGGCTCTGGTGAGCCACCTGGCCGATCCGGTCGACGGCATACTCGGGGCCGATATACTGCGCCTGGGGCGGGCCGTAATCGATTACCGGAAAAACCGGCTTTACCTCAAATAAAAAACCCCGGCTCGGGGGCCGGGGCTTCATGAGAAGTTTTTTATAATTCCAGGGCACGCCTGGGGTCTCCTCCCATCAGGTGCTCCACGGGGTTTTCAATCCCTTCCTTCACAGCCACCAGGAAGCCGACCGACTCCCGGCCGTCAATAATGCGGTGGTCGTACGATAGAGCCACATACATTACCGGGGCAATCACGATCTGCCCTTCCTTGACAACAGGTCGCTCCACAATGTTGTGCATGCCCAAAATGCCGCTTTGGGGCGGGTTGATAATAGGCGTGGAAAGCATGGAACCGAACACCCCTCCATTGGAAATGGTAAAGGTACCGCCGGTCATTTCGTCTACGGTGATTTGACCGTCGCGGGCGCGCAGGGCCAGTCTTTTTACCTCGGCCTCGATGCCGCGGAAGCTCAGTGCTTCAGCATTCCGGATAACGGGAACCATCAATCCCTTGGGCCCGGAAACCGCAATACTGATATCGCAATAATCAAAGCTGATCATCTCCTTGTCGTCAATCATGGAATTGACAGCCGGGTACAATTGCAGGGCACGGATCACGGCCTTGGTGAAGAACGACATAAAGCCGAGGCCCACATCGTGCTTCTCCTTGAAGGCATCCTTATACGTATTTCGCAATTCGAAGACCGCAGACATATCGACCTCGTTGAAGGTAGTGAGCATGGCGGTTTCATTCTTGGCAGAAACCAGGCGTTCGGCCACCTTGCGCCGGAGCATCGACAATTTGCTGCGGGTCTCTCCCCGGGTCCCGCTTCCTGGGGTACCCATGGCCGGTACAGCCTTTACGGCGTCTTCGCGGGTAATGCGCCCGCCTTTCCCGCTGCCTTGTACTTGCGATGCGGCAATGCCTTTTTCTTCCAGTATTTTACGGGCCGCCGGAGAAGGCGTGCCTGAGGCGTACGATTCGGGTTGTTTCGGGGCAGGTGCCGGTTTGGCGGCAGCTTTTTCCGCTTTGGGTTCTTCGGTTACAGGGGCAGCCTTGGCTCCTGCACCGCCTTCGGGCTTCAAGGCCCCGGTGTCGATTAGGCACACCACGGCCCCCACGGCCACGGCATCGCCTTCTTCGGCTTTCAGGGTAATGATCCCGCTTTCTTCAGCCGGCAGCTCAAGGGTAGCCTTGTCGGAGTCTACCTCAGCAATAGCCTGGTCCTTCTCCACATAATCCCCGTCTTTAACAAGCCACTGGGCGATTTCCACTTCGGTGATGGACTCCCCGGGAGAGGGGACTTTCATTTCTAGAATCATGCGCTGCGGTATTTTATGGGTTGTGAGGTTTTGGTAGAGTTTGCCATTAGGGGTTCAGAGCGTGAAGTCCACCGGTTTTCACCGGGCCGCGGTTATTTTAGCGGACGCTTCGTTCATGTTGTTCTTGGTTTTGTCGAAAACAAAATCGATTACCTGCTGATGCCGCATTTTGGAGCGGACGGCGCTTCCGGCTGCCGGGGACGCGTAGAAGCGACGAGAGGCAACCCGGAATCGCGAAGCGTCAGGGAAGTGCATCATCAGGTGGCTCCAGGCCCCCATATTGCGGGGCTCTTCCTGAGCCCAGACCAGGTCGTCGGCCTTGTTGTATTTATCGATAATCGCATTGATCTGCTCTACCGGGAGCGGGAACAACTGCTCCAGGCGCACCAGGGCCACATCGTTGCGACCCAGCTCTTCGCGGGTGGCCAGCAGGTCGTAGTAAAACTTGCCGGTGCAGAATACCAGGGAACGCACCTCAGCTACCGGGGCGTTGCCATCGTCGATCACTTCCTGGAAGTGCCCGTCGGTAAATTCTTCTACAGTAGATACGCATTTCGGGTGGCGCAGCAGGCTTTTAGGGGTAAAAACCACCAAAGGCTTGCGGAAACCTACCAGCATTTGCCTGCGCAGCAGGTGAAAGAGGTTGGCCGGGGTACTCACATCGGCTACATACATATTGTCTCGGGCGCAAAGTTGCAAAAAGCGCTCCATGCGGGCCGAGGAGTGTTCAGCCCCCTGCCCCTCGTACCCGTGCGGCAGGAATAACACCAGGCCGTTTTGGGTGTTCCATTTGTCTTCGCCTGCCGAGATATACTGGTCGATCATGATCTGGGCCCCGTTGCTGAAATCGCCGAACTGCGCTTCCCAAATGGTAAGCGTGTTGGGGCTTGCCATGGCATAGCCGTATTCAAAACCCAGCACCCCGTATTCTGACAGGGAGGAGTTGTATATCTGAAATTGGCCCTGGTCTTCTGAAAGGTGGTTGAGCAACAGTACTTCTTCCTCGCTCTCCTCAACTTTCAGAACGGCGTGCCGGTGCGAGAAAGTACCCCGTTCCACATCCTGGCCTGAGATGCGGACTCCATACCCGGCCTGCAGCAGGCTGCCGTAGGCCAGCAGCTCTCCCATTGCCCAGTCGAGCCGGTTGGTTTCGAAGAACATCTGGCGGCGGTCGTCTATCAGCTTCTCGACCTTGCGCAAAAATTTCTTGCCCTCGGGCAGTCGGGTGATAACCCGGGCTATGGCTTCCAGTGTTTTCCTGGAAATGGCCGTATCTACCCGGTTCATCATCTCCCATTCGCGCACGTTTTCAAAACCGCTCCACTCGTCGGCCATGAAGGGCGTAATTTTTGTTTTGGACTCTTTGCGGCTGTCTTCCAACTCCACCTCGAGGCTATTCTTGTACTCCTCTTCGAGCTTGCTTACATAGTCGGCATTGATAACCCCTTCGGCTAACAGCCTCTCGGCGTAAATATCACGGGGATTCTTGTGCTTGGCGATGATCTTGTACAGCTTGGGCTGCGTAAAGCGCGGCTCGTCGCCTTCGTTGTGGCCGTATTTCCGGTAGCCGAGCATGTCAAGGAACACGTCGCGCCTGAATCGCATCCGGTATTCCAGGGCAAAAAGAGAGGCGTACACCACGGCCTCGGCATCGTCTGCATTCACATGCAATACCGGGCTCAGGGTTACCTTGGCCACGTCGGTGCAATAGGTAGATGTTCGGGCGTCGAGGTAGTTGGTGGTAAAACCAATCTGGTTGTTTACCACGATATGGATGGTGCCGTCGGTGGTATAGCCGTCGAGGCCCGCCATCTGCACCACCTCATACACAATGCCCTGCCCGGCTATGGCGGCATCGCCGTGGACCACAATCGGCAGCACTTTCGAAAAATCGTCCGGACACTGCCGGTCTTGCTTGGCCCGGGTAATGCCGATGGCCACGGCACCCACTGTTTCGAGGTGGGAAGGGTTGGGGGCGATATTCATGTTGATCGACGCCCCGCCGTCGGTCTTGCGCTGGGAAGTCCAGCCGAGGTGGTACTTCACATCCCCGTCAAAGATTTCCTGCTCGTAGTCTTTCCCGTCAAATTCGCTGAAAATATCAGTAGCGGGCTTGCCGAATATATTGGTGAGCACGTTGAGGCGCCCGCGGTGGGCCATCCCCATCACAAACTGGGTTACCCCCAGTTCGGCGGCCCGCTCTATAATGGCGTCAAGGGCAGGAATCAGCGATTCGTTTCCTTCCAGGGAAAAGCGTTTCTGCCCCACGTATTTGGTGTGCAGAAAGGCCTCGAATGAAACGGCCTCACTGAGTTTGCGCAAGATGTGCTTTTTCTGGGCGGCGTCGAATTTCGGGTGGTTGTCGTTAATGTTGAGCCAGTCCTGTATCCATTGTACCCGTTCGGGAATGCGGATGTACATATACTCCACCCCGATGGCATCGCAGTATATGCTTTTGAGGTGGTCGATTATCCGGCTCAGGGTATCGGGGCCAATGCCAATAATTTCCCCGGCATTAAATACCGTATTGAGGTCTGCGGCCGACAGGCCAAAATTCTCGATATCGAGGGTGGGGCTGTACTTGCGGCGGGCCCGAACCGGGTTGGTTGCCGTAAACAGGTGGCCACGGGTGCGGTAGCCGTCGATCAGGCGCACCACCTGGAATTCCTTTTGCATCGATTCGGGCATGGCGGCCACTTCGCCTGCGGCGGTGTGCACCACGCCCTGGTCGGCATCTACACCCAGCTCGCCAAGGGTACTCTCCACCCCGAAATCAAACCCCTGGAAAAAGGCGCGCCAACTCGGTTCAACGCTGTCGGGATGGGTGCGGTACCGGTCGTACAGGTCAGAAAAAAAAGCGGTGTGAGCCGCGTTCAGAAAGGAATACTTATCCATCAAATGCCGTGTTGTTCCTCGAACAGGATAATTGAACAAAAATACAATATTTAAGGAGGATTAAAAGCGCAATCTCCCTTAATTTGGCTGAAAACGATCCGCATGAAACAAATTCCCTTCCTCCCGTTTAAAAAGTTGGCCTGGGTGCCGCTGCTGTTTGTTTTCCTGTTTCTGGCCGGTGCTCCTCAAGCCCAATCGCAGGCGCCGGATGCCGGGCGTTGGCGGTTCGGAGGCGGTCTCGGCCTTTCATTCGGTCGCGATGCCTTCCAGCTCGGCATCTCGCCCAGTGCCATGTACCAGGTAAACGAATACCTGGGGGTCGGGGCCGGCCTCAATTACACCCACGCCAAATTCAACGACTATAAACTTAATGCCTTTGGCGGCAGCCTGATCGGCCTGGCCACCCCGGTCCCCTTTCTGCAGCTCTCGGCAGAATTTGAAGAGCTGCATGTGAATCGCACCTTCAGCTACCCCAATGTATCCCTGGAAGAATCGTATTGGGTACCGGCTTTGTACCTAGGGGCAGGCTACGCCAGCGGCCCGGTAACCGTGGGGGTACGATTCGACGTGCTCTACGACTCAGGCCGAAGCTTATACGCCAATGCCTGGTCGCCCTTTATCCGGGTGTATTTCTAGGCCGGTCATCCCTTATCGTACGTACGGCGCATCCACACCTTTTGCCATTCGCGCCTGAGCAGCACCAGGGATACCTGCCGGGCCACATCGACAGCATCGGTCAGTTGCAGGTCACGAAATTCCCTTTCAGGCACATCGGCCGCATACATCAGGTTCAGGTAGGCATCGAACCGCTCCATGAGCAGCAGGTAAAGGCTCTCCTGAAGGGCCTGGGCCCAGGCAGCGTCAGATAGGGCCTCTGCCACCTGGTCGCGCAGCGGAAAGGGCACGCTGGCCCTTTCGTAGTCTTTCCGCAGTTGGGCGAGCAGGGCCGGGCGCAGGCCCAGTTCCCCGGCATGGGCCAGGAGGGCTTCGGCTGTTTCAAATCCCCACTTCATGGTAAATTACGTGTTTTTGCAAACGCTTATTCCCCCATGTAAACTTGCCCGTCTTTCATGACAAAACGAACCGATTCCAGGGTGTGTACATCGTCGAGCGGGCTAACGCTTACCGCGATGATATCGGCCAGGAACCCGGCCTTCAGCTGCCCGAGCTCGTCGCCCATTCCCAGCAGGCGGGCATTGGTGAGGGTGGCCGAACGGATGGCTTCGGCCGCAGGCATGCCCGACTCCACCATATAGCCGAATTCCTGGGCGTTGGTGCCGTGGGGGAATACCCCGGCGTCGGTGCCAAAGGCGATGGGCACTCCCTTTTTATAGGCTTTGGCAAAGGTTTTCTGGCTCATAGGACCAATCTCGCGCGCTTTCCTGGCAACCACCTCGGGGTAGTAACCCGGCACATCGGCCAGGCGGCCCGCTTCCCGGCCCGCCGAGATGGTGGGCACCAGGTATACCCCGTATTCTTTCATCAGGTCCATGGTAGCCTCGCTCATCAGGGTGCCGTGCTCAATGGTCTGGATGCCGCCGAGAATGGCGCGCCGCATCCCCTCGTCCCCATGGGCATGGGCCGCTGAGAGCATGCCGTAGTCGCGGGCGGTCTCGGTGATTGCCTTTATCTCTTCAATGGTGAACTGGGGGTTCTGCCCGTTTTTAGCCACGCTCAACACCCCGCCTGTGGCTGTTATCTTGATTACATCGGCCCCGTCCTTGTAGCGTTGCCGTACCGCCTTACGCCCCTCTTCCGGGGAGTTGACCACCCCTTCCCGCGGGCCCGGATCGCCCATTTCTTCAAGGGTGCGGCCGTTGGTCGGGTCGCCGTGCCCGCCAGTGGTCGAAATGGTCTTGCCGGACGTGTAAAGGCGAGGCCCTGGGGTTAACCCCTTCTGGATGGCCTTGCGCAGGGCGATGTTCACCCCGGTACCGCCCAGGTCGCGAACCGTGGTGAAGCCGGCTAACAGGGTGCGCTCCGCGTAGACCGACGCTTCAAAGGCGATGTCTGCCTCGTTGGAGGTAAACCGCTTGATATAACTGTCGGGGCTCGACTGGCTTTCGATATGCACGTGCAGGTCGATCAGGCCCGGGAGTACGTAGCGGTCGCGGAGGTCGATCACCGTATCGGCCCCCGTTCCGGCCGCAAAACCCTCCAGGACGGCCTCGATATGGTTGCCCTGGACGACCAGGGTGCGGGCGGGCAAGAACCGGCCAGACTCCACATCGAGCACGTTTCCGCATTGCAGGTATTTCTTTTGGGCCGAAAGGGAAAGGGCTGCTGCAAAAAGCAAAAGAGAGAGAAGGGCCCTGCTCCGGGCCCTATTAAACTGGTTCATAGGGCTGGATTTATCGGGCAGCCGGAAACAGCCCGGATGCCATTTGGAAAAGTAGGGAATTCTCGGGAATCCCCTTTCAGAGGCCCCGGATTTTTTGTTCCCAGGCCCAGGCCGAGCGCATGGCGTCGTCCAGGGTACTCTGGGCTTCCCAACCCAGCACCTCACGGGCTTTTGAGGTATCGGCATAGGCAGCTACCACATCGCCGGGCCGGCGGCCAACCACCTTGTAGTTCAGGGCCTGGCCCGACACCCGTTCAAAACTCTGGATTACCTCGAGCACCGAACTGCCGGTGCCGGTGCCCACGTTGAACACTTCGTAATTCTCCCCGTTTTCGCCGGCTATAAGGCGTTCCAGGGCCACCACATGGGCCCGGGCGAGGTCTACCACATGAATGTAATCGCGGATGCAGGTGCCGTCTGCGGTGGGGTAATCGTCTCCGAAAACGGAGAGCTCCTTGCGCAAGCCGGCAGCAGTCTGGGTGATAAAGGGCACCAGGTTCTGGGGCACGCCCAGGGGCAACTCGCCGATCTCGGCCGATGGATGAGACCCGATCGGGTTGAAATACCTCAGGGAGATGGCCTGCAGGCCGGGGTTTACCCGGCAGGTGTCACGAATGATCTCTTCCCCTACTTGCTTCGTATTCCCATAGGGCGATTCGGCCGGTTTAACCGGGGCATCCTCGGTAATGGGAAGGCTGTCGGCCTGGCCGTATACCGTACAGGACGAACTGAAGATAAAGCGGCCCTTCTTGCGTGCGGTAAGCTCCTGTAACAGGTACACCAGGGAGCCCAGGTTGTTTTCGTAGTAGTGAAGCGGTTTTTCCACGCTCTCCCCTACCGCCTTGAAGGCGGCGAAGTGGATCACGCCAGCCAGGTCGGGGTGCTTTTCAAAAAACACCCGAACCGCCCCCTTGTCGCGCAGGTCCATCTTCACGAATTCGGGGCGTGTGCCCGTAATGGCCGTTATGCCGTCAAGCACCGATTCAGAGGCATTCGAACAATCGTCGATGATGACCACTTTGTGCCCGGCCAGCTGCAGTTCCACCGAAGTGTGGGAGCCGATAAAGCCCAGCCCCCCTGTTACAAGTATTTCCATTGGTTGCGGTTTGCAGTTATAGAACGGGAACGCTCCCCGTTTCGTGTGTTTGCCGGTATCAGGCCAGCTTCAGGGCCTCGAGCACCGTGCGGCAGATGTACTCCAGTTGTTCCGGGTCGAGCTCGGTGTGCATGGGCAGGGAGATCACCTCTTCGCAAAGGCGGTTGGTTACCGGGAAGTCGGCTTCCCGGTACCGGGCATCGGCATAGGCTTTTTGCAGGTGGAGGGGCACCGGGTAGTAGATCCCGAACGGGATACCGGCCTCAGTGAGGTGGGCGGCGAGGGCGTCGCGCTTGCCGCCTCCCACGCGCAAGGTGTATTGGTGGAACACGTGGCAGTCGCAGGTATCGCAAATCCCCTCGCAGGAGCGTACCGTTGCCGGCACGGTCAGCAGCGGATGGTCCTTAAAGGCCGCGTTGTAGTGCCGGGCGGCCTGGCGCCGGCGGTCGCAATAGGCATCGAGGTGCGGGAGCTTGGCCCGGAGCACTGCGGCCTGAAGCGAATCGAGGCGGGAGTTGACCCCCACCACATCGTGGTAATAGCGGCGGTACATGCCGTGGTTCACAATGCCGCGTATGGTGTGTGCCAGGGCGTCGTCGTTCGTGAACAGGGCGCCCCCGTCTCCGTAGGCTCCCAGGTTTTTGGAAGGGAAAAAGGAGGTGGCCCCCACGTGGCCCAGTGTGCCGGCCTTTTGCCGGCGGCCATCTGAAAACTGGTAGTTCGCTCCAATGGCCTGGGCGTTGTCTTCGATAACATACAGGCCGTGTTTATCGGCAATGGCAAGCAAGGCCTCCATATCGGCGCACTGCCCGAACAGGTGCACCGGAACAATGGCCCTTGTCTTAGGGGTAATGGCACGTTCGACCGCCGCGGGGTCGATGTTGAAGGTCTCTGGGTCTACATCCACCAGAACAGGGGTCAGTTGCAACAGGGCAATTACCTCTACGGTGGCGGCAAAGGTGAAATCGGCCGTGATTACCTCATCGCCAGGTTGCAGGCCAAGGCCCATCATGGCAATCTGCAGGGCGTCAGTGCCGTTGGCACAGGGGATAACGTGCTTCACACCCAGGTAGGCCTCCAGGTCTTGCTGGAAGGCGGTCACTTCGGGCCCGTTGATAAATGCTGCTGAGTCTAGGATGCGGTCAAAGGCCTCGCGGAGCTCTTCTTTGATCCCCTGGTACTGGCCTGTGAGATCGACCATTTGTATCTTTTGCATGCCGGAAAATTGGTAGGTACAAAACTACGAATTAATGGGTTTCGCCCAAGGGATTTGCCAAAGTGGCGTATTTTAGCGCCAAAGCCCAGGCCGGTGTTCCCAATTTACAACGCAGCGGTGTGGCTGGCTTCCGCCCTGCTGCGGATCCCGGCCCTCTTCAACGAAAAGATCAGCCTCTTCCTGCGCGGCAGGAAGGAGGTCTGGGCGTACCTGGCATCGTACCGTGTCCCCGGCCGCGACCTCATCTGGATGCACACGGCCTCCCTTGGGGAGTTCGAACAGGGGCTCCCGGTGCTCGAACGGTTGCGGGCCGAATACCCCGACACCCAAATACTGGTCACCTTTTTCAGCCCTTCGGGCTATGAAGTAAAGAAAGACCGATTGCCCGGTTACGGGGTTTGCTACCTGCCCCTCGACACCGCTGCAAATGCCCGTCGCTTTGTTACCCTGGCCAGGCCCAGGCTGGCCCTTTTCGTCAAATACGAAGTCTGGCCGAACTTTTTTCGTGAGCTGCAGGCTGCCGGGGTGCCTGTTCTCATGCTCTCTGCCCGGTTCAAGCCCAACCAGGCCTATTTTCAGTGGTATGGCGGTTTTTTGAAACAGGCCCTTAACCGTGTGACCCATTTTTACGTACAAGACCAGGCGTCGGCCCAACTGCTTGAGCAACATGGCCTCACCCGTTTCACGGTAAGCGGCGATACCCGTTTCGACCGGGTATCGGAAATTCGGCAGCGCGACAACCGCCTTGATTTTATGGATAACTTCAAAGGCAATCGCACCTGCCTGGTGGCCGGCAGCACCTGGCCCGAAGACGAACAGGTGATGCTGCCCCTGATTCGCGGGCTGGCCGCAGTGCCCGGGCACTGTTTTGTGATTGCCCCGCACAAGACCGACCCGCGCACTATCGAAAACCTGATGGAGCAGTTCCGGGGCCTGGCGGTATTGTATTCGCAGCGCGAGCAGGCCGACCCCGCACTGTTTCCGGTGCTGATTGTCGACACCATTGGCCTGCTTACCAAAATATACTCCTATGCCGACCTGGCATACGTGGGGGGCGGCTTTGCCACCGGCCTGCACAATACCCTGGAGCCTGCCGTGTTCGGCATCCCTGTTATGATTGGCCCGAGATTCCAGGGGTTCCCGGAAGCCGAGGCCCTGGTCGCCGCCGGGGGACTGTGTCCGGTATCGTGCAAGGAGGCCTTCTCAGACCTGGCCCGTTCCTGGTTTGCCGACCCGGCCCTCCGCGCCCGGCTGGGCAGCATGAACCGCCGATTTACCGACGAAAGCACAGGCGCCAGCGCAAAGATCATGGAAGGCCTCCGCACTTACCTGTAACCGTCCGGGCGCAAACCTCCCGCGGCTCTACCTTTCGGCCTCCGAGACACAATTTTTAGTAGCTTTACCCGAACCGACCAAACACTCCGACCGCTATGAATTCCAAAATCTTCCGTATTTCCCTGATCGCTGCCCTGGCAGGTTTCCTCTTTGGCTTCGATACTGTAGTGATTAGCGGGGCCGAGAAAAAACTGCAATTGCTGTGGGAGACCTCCGACGCCTTCCACGGTACCGTAGTCATTGGCATGGCCCTGTTCGGCACGGTAATCGGGGCGATTTTCGGGGGCATCCCCACCAACCGGCTCGGCCGCAAAAAAACCCTGATCTGGATCGGGGTGCTCTATACGGTATCGGCCGTTGGATCGGCCTTTGCAACTGACCCGTTGAGCTTTGGCATCTTTCGCTTTTTGGGCGGTATCGGCATAGGCGCCTCCACGGTGGCGGCCCCCACCTACATTTCGGAGATATCCCCGGCTGGCAACCGGGGCAAACTGGTGGGACTCTACCAGTTCAATATCGTCTTCGGAATTCTGGCAGCTTACCTCTCGAATTACCTCCTCAACGGGATAGGCGACAACGACTGGCGGTGGATGGTCGGGGTGGAAGCCTTCCCCGCCTTTGTTTATACCCTGCTGGCCCTGGGCATTCCGAAGAGTCCGCGTTGGCTGACTACCCGCGGGCGAGAAGCCGAGGCGGCACAGGTACTGGAAAAACTGGGCCTGGGCGTAACGGTCGAGCAGATCGAAAAAGACATGGCTCTATCCGAGTCGACTGCCCTGAAAGCCGAGCACATTTTTTTACAGAAATACCGCCTGCCCCTTATGCTGGCATTCCTGATCGCCTTTTTCAACCAATTTTCGGGCATCAACGCCTTCTTGTATTACGCCCCCCGCATCTTTGAACTCGCGGGGCTGGGCGAAAGCACCGCCCTGCTCAGCAGCATCGGCATTGGCATTACCAACCTGGTCTTCACCCTGCTGGGCATCTACCTCATAGACCGGCTGGGCCGGCGACAGCTCATGTACTACGGTTCATTCGGCTATATCGTCTCCCTTTCCCTGGTTGCAGCTGCCTTCCTGCTCAACTGGACCGGGATCATGGTCCCCATTTTCCTGTTCCTGTTTATCGCCTCGCATGCCGTTGGGCAGGGGGCGGTAATCTGGGTATTTATCTCGGAAGTGTTCCCGAACCACCTGCGCGGCAGCGGCCAGGCTTTCGGCAGTTCGGTGCACTGGGTGCTGGCCTGGCTCATCCCCTCGTCCATTCCCTGGCTCATGAACCTGATTGGCCCGGGGCCCGTGTTTGGTTTTTTCGCATTTATGATGGTACTCCAGCTGGTATTTGTCCACTTTATGATGCCTGAAACCAAAGGCGTACCCCTGGAAGAGCTAAGTGCCCAACTGAGTGCCCGAAAGAAATAACCCCGAGCGTAACCTGCTGCCCACCAGCCAACCCCGGGGTTCGGGAATCCTTCGACTGGGTCGCAAATGGGTAAAGGTCGGGAAAGGAAGCGTTTTGGTCGAATTCGCCCGGGGATTCTGCCGCAGGAGCTTCCTTTTTTAGTACCTTGTTGGAAATACTATATGAATTATGGAAAATGAGATCTCCGTAGGGACCCGTTTTCTGAACGGTTTCCTGCGTATCATGGTGATACTGCTTATTGGGGTGCTCGCTGCCGTAGTGATCATTCTGATGCTGGCTGCCGTGGGCGTCTTCTGACAGCCTGTGCCTGTTCGAACCGGCATGTGGTGGTTCCCCCCAAGCAGCTACCTACCTATCAGTAATATCCCCAGCCAATTTGGCTGGGTTTTTTTTGGCCCTCTGCCGGCCCTGCTTCATTGGGGTGTATCGTATGCCGCCTTGCGCAAGCGGTCCATGATGGCCAGCCCGAGACCCTGCTCGGGCACGGTTTCCACCACGATGGCATCGACCCCGGCCTCCTCCATAATATGCAAAGCGCCGAACAGCCCTGCGGCGTATTCCCGCAGGTCGCCTCCCGGGGCCAGCACCAGTACCTCTTTGTAGGCTTCGGCAGGTTGTCGGCTAAACCCGATATATCCGCAATGCGAAGGATCTGGAGGCGCAGCTTGCCCGGGGGTGAGCAGGTAAAGCGGTTTGCGGGGGCTGTAATGGGAGGCCAGCATTCCCGGGGCCTTAATAGAACCCGCCCCGGGAGGTATGGCAGATTCGGGCACTACCTCCAGCAGCTCTTCCCGGCTAATGATCCCGGGGCGCAACAGCTGGAAGCCGTCTTCGGCAAGGGCTATAATGGTGGATTCAATCCCCACACGGGTGGGGCCGCCGTCGAGCACCAGGGCGGCTCCGGGCAGGTTTCGCCTCACGTGTTCGGCACGGGTCGGGGAAAGGCGCCCGAATTTATTGGCGCTGGGGGCGGCAATCGGACGTCCGCTGCGCACGATCAGTTCGCGGGCCAGGGCGTGGTCGGGCATGCGGATGCCCACCGTGGGCAAGCCAGAGGTTACCAGGTCGGGCACGCGGGCCGTTTTGGGCACCACCAGGGTTAGGGGCCCGGGCCAGAAAGCTTTGGCCAGCATCCCGATACGGGGGTCTTTAGAAGGGGTGAGCTCGGCCAGTTGTTCCAGGCTGGCAATATGCACGATCAGGGGGTCAAAGGAAGGCCGCTCCTTGGCTTCAAAAATGCGGGCCACCGCCATGGGGTTGAGCGCATCGGCCCCCAGCCCGTAAACCGTTTCGGTCGGGAAGGCAACCAATTTCCCCTCCCGGATCAGGGCCGCAGCCTTGTCGATCTCATCCATTACCGGAACTCTTTGCCGCAAAGGTAGGGCCCCGACAACAAAAGAAAAAGCCCTTCCATTCAGAAGGGCCTTTGTGTACAGGTGAGAGGGCTCCCCTCGGCTTCGCCCGGGGTAAACTTCTCGTCGCCCGCCGACAAATGAAAAAGCCCTTCCAAACGGAAGGGCTTTCGTGGTACAGGTGAGAGGACTCGAACCTCCAAGCCTTGCGGCACTAGTACCTGAAACTAGCGTGTCTACCAATTCCACCACACCTGCATGCCTGTTCGGGCATCCCAATTCCGTGAATTTGGGAGGGCAAATGTAGCATTTTTTACAAATGCAAACAATTTTTTAAGGCCATAAAAGTGCGATCAGCCAATTTCCCGGATTCGCCTATCTTTAAGCGTCTCGGGGATTGGCCCCGAAACACATATTGAAACCGCTGCATGAGACTATACAAAACAAAAACAGGGGCATTTATTGAAAACGCCGAGAGTATTTACCACACCCGGGCCGACTGGGACAGCCTGGTCTGTTCACCAAACCTGCACCAGAAGTTGCTGGAGGAAATTGCCGGCCCGGGCATCGAGAAACTGGACGGTGCCCTGCCGGGCGAACTGCTTGCGCCCGTGGGCAGTCAGGAAGTCTGGGCCGCCGGGGTTACGTATTGGCGCAGCCGCAGCGCCCGCATGGAAGAATCGCAAGACTCGGGAGGCAGCACCTTTTACGACAAGGTGTACGAGGCCAAAAGGCCCGAATTGTTTTTCAAGGCGGCCCCGTATCGGGTCACCGGCCCCGGGCAACCCGTGCGCATCAGGCGCGATTCGGCCTGGAACGTGCCCGAACCTGAATTGACCCTGCTGCTGAACCCCTCGGGGCAGGTTACCGCCTATACGATCGGGAACGACATGAGTTCGCGCGACATCGAGGGGGAAAATCCGCTGTACCTGCCCCAGGCGAAGTGCTACGATGGCTCTTGCGCCATTGGGCCCTGCCTCTACGTGAGCCCGGGGCCCCTGCCCCAGACCACGCAAATTACCATTGAGATCCGCAGGGGCGGGCTGGCCGTATTCAGCGGGTCGGTGGGCATTACCCAGATCAAACGCAAATTCGAGGAACTGGCCGATTTCCTGTTTCGGGAAATGAGCTTTCCCCACGGATGCCTGCTCATGACCGGAACGGGTGTTGTCCCCCCCAATGACTTCACCCTGCAGGCCGGGGACGAGGTACACATCGAAATACCCCCTATCGGGAAGCTCGTGAACAGGGTAGAAACCTGAGAGGACTACCTGCTCAGAGTTTGGGCTCCCACCCTTTTTCGTAGGTGCGGCCCCACTGCTTCAAAGCCTGGGCATCGTTGGTTACCTTCCCGCTTGCCGGGTCGATCAGCAGCGTGTGCCCGGCATCCTGCGCCAGGTTCCCCAGGTGGCAGAGGTGGGTCGAGATGCTGGCATCTGCAATGGGGGCATTCAGTGTGGCGCCGGTACGGATGGCGTCGATAAAATTGCCCACATGGGTTACGTCGAGACTGCCGATTCCCTGCGTATCGGTAAGTACGCTCAGCTCTTTTTCATATTCAATCTTCACGGGCCGCCCGCCCAGGTCGTACAGTTTGTAATCGTTCCGGCTCAGCTCGATGGTGCCCTTCTCCCCATAGAGGGTTACCCCCCTGCCGGGGCGCTCGGGTTTCATGATCCCGCGGCTGTGGCTGGTCCAGGTCATAAAGGAGCCGTTGCCGAAGGCATAGGTCACCTGTTGGTTGTCGGGGAATTCCCAATCGTCGTCATAGGCGAATTTTCCGCCGAAAGAGGTTACGCTCACCGGGTAGTCTACCCCCAGGGCCCAGCGGCAAATGTCGATTTCGTGCGTCCCGTTGTTGTGGATTTCGCCGGTTCCCCAATTGCGGAACCAGTGCCAGTTATAGGGATGAACGTTGTCGCGGTACCCGGTGCGGGGCGCCGGCCCCTGCCAAAGCTCCCAGTCGAGCCCGGCGGGCACTGGGGCAGCCTTGCCCCTCCCGATCGATTCCCGGTTGTTTGAATAGTAAGCCTCCCCTTTGTAGACCCGGCCGATAATGCCGTCGCGGATGTCCTGGATGGCACTGATAGAGGTCTCGGCCGAACGCTGCTGGTTGCCCATCTGCACCACCTTGCCGTATTTTTTTTGGGCCGCCACCAGCAGGTCGTTTTCGTGCAGGTTGTGGCTGCAAGGCTTTTCCACATATACGTGTTTGCCAGCCTGCAGGGCCATGATGGCCATGGGGGCATGCCAGTGCTCCGGGGTGGCGATAAATACCGCATCGACCTCGGGGTCGTCGAGAATGCGCCTGAAATCCTTTTCGACCTGGGGCACCCGGCCAAGGTGCTTCTCGCACCAGGCATTGTGCTCGTCCAAAATAGCGTCGTCTACGTCGCAATTGTATTTCAAAAAGGCATTCGGGACGGCGTTCAGGGCCAGCACGTGGGCTTTGCCCCGGCTGCGAATGCCGATACAGGCGCATACCACTTTCTCATTGGCCCCCAAAATGCGGGCGAGTCCCGTGCTCGGGAAGAGCGCGCCGTGCAGCCCCAAGGCGGCCGTGCCGGCAGCGGTTTTCCGAATAAAGTTTCTTCTGGTTTCCATAGCCTGTCAGTTTAGTGGTTTTATCTTGATGTTTCTGAAATCTACCTGGTCGCCGTGGTCTTGCAGCAAAAGGTGGCCCCGTACGGCTTCGCCGAAGCCCGGCCAGACCTTGTATTTGCTCTCGGCCACCAGCTGGCGGTACGCTTCGCTGCCCCGCTCGTATTCGAGCACCTTTACCCCGTTGAGCCAGTGTTCGACATGCCCCGCCCTGGAAACGATGTAGGCCGTATTCCACTGTCCGATTTCATGGGCTGGCTTGGCCGGGTCGGCGGCGATCAGGTCGTAGAGGGAGGCCAGGGTGCGGCTGCCCTCGTGGTTGCCCAGTTTGGCATCGGGGTGGCGCAGGTCGTCCAGGATCTGGTATTCCAGGCCAATGGCAGAGCCTTCGCCTTTGTTCAGGTCGGTATCCACATAGTACTTGATGCCGCTGTTGGCGCCTTCGGTAATCCTGAAATCGACCTTCAACTCAAAATCGCCATAGGTGTCGACGGTAACGATATCGCCTCCCGCTGCCGATTCGGCCCCGCCGCTCGACAACACCCGCAGTATGCCGTCTTCCATAGACCATCCCGCTTCGGGAAAACCCTCGAGGCGGGCGCCACGCCATCCGGCGGAAGTGGCCCCGTCCCAAAGCATTTGCCAGCCGTCCTGTGCCTCGGCATAGGTAAGCCGGTTTTTGGTCACCACAGGTGTCAGGGGCGATTGGCGGCTGTATTTGGCCAGGCTGTCGGTGAGGATGCGTACATTTTTCCACAAGATTTCGGTACCTGCCTTTTGTTCGTCCCCGATGCTGTGTACCTGCAGGGCGATAAAGCCGTCGGGGCTCTGGTCGTCTATCAGGTAAGCGGCCGGCACGTCGTTGATCCAGGTCTTCAGTGTATCGCCAATGGCCTCGATGCGGTAATGGTTCCAGTCGTTTTGTTTAAAGGCCTGCTGGGCCTGGGGGTTGTCGGTAAGCGGCACCAGCCAGCCCCGGGCAGCCTCGTCGTAGATCCCGGCACTCCAGGCGCGCTCAGACGGGTCTATTTCGATCTGGTACCCGTGTACGCGGCCCTCCATATACCAGGGGTAACTGTGGCTGCGGATCTGGATGCCCGAATTCATGGTAGAGTCGACCAGGTAGTCGAGCTCCAGGATGAAATCGCCGTAGGTGCGGTCGGTGGTGAGGAACGAATTGGGGGTGTCGCGAACGGTGGAACCGACAATAGCCCCATCGCGCACCGTGTAATCGGCCTGGCCTCCCTTTTGGGTGAAGCCGCTCAGGTCGGTGCCGTTAAACAGGTCCTGCCAGGGGGCATCTTCTTTGGGTTCCTGCCGGCAGCCCAGGCACAGCAGCAGGCCCAGGGACAGGAGCGGTAAGCGGGTTTTTACGGATAGTTTCATAACATGGGTGTTAGTTGCAT
>JBNKGM010000061.1:0-19751 GCA_050289825.1 Robiginitalea sp. | reverse complement strand
GAAGTTGTGGTAGAGTATTTGACACCTGGTGTAACACCGACAACTTCACCATTACGGTTAACTCTAATTTCGACTACAACTCTGCCTGCCTCGTTTACGCAATTATCTTCCACTTTTCCTCTTCTAACAAGAGTACGTCCACCCAAGCCGTAACCCCCTGTACCGCTACCACTCCCAGGCCCTCCATAGTATGTGGCGGCATAGGGGTCGCCATCGGGTTGGCCCTTGTCGCCGGCCCGGGTGTCGTCGCCCTCGCTGCCCTCGGCCGTGCCGTCTGCATTGTTCAGGCCGCCCATCATGGCGTCGAGCTGTTTTTTCTTGGCTTCCTGCTCGCGGCGGGCAGCCTCTGC
The DNA here is from genome assembly GCA_050289825.1 of Robiginitalea sp. GTDB lineage: Bacteria > Bacteroidota > Bacteroidia > Flavobacteriales > Flavobacteriaceae > Robiginitalea. The sequence continues at coordinate 19,401 of JBNKGM010000061.1, read as the reverse complement.
GGCCGCCTGCTTTTCGCGCTCAATGCGCTGGGCTTCTTCTCGGGCCTTGCGGGCTGCATCCTCGGCTTTGCGCTTGGCTTCCTCGGCCTGTTTGATCTTGATGGCTTCTTCCGACTCGCGGGTGAGCAACTTCTCGGCCGGGGCTTCCGGCTTGGCAGCCTCGGGTTCAGGCTCGGGGTCGGTTATGGGCTCTGAGGCTTCAACTGCCTCCTGGACCTGCTCCTGAGGTTCGGGCTGCTGCCGCTTCAGGGGTTCCAGGGGTTGGTTGTCTCCCATCCCGAACTCCATGGTTCCGAAATTCACGGTTATGCCGCTTTCAGGGGGCGGATCAAAATAGGTAAGGCCGATATAGAACAACAAGAGAATAATCGCGCTTAACAACAGGGTGGTAAGCGTGAAAGACTTCTTCTTGTGTTGGGTGTCGAGCAGTGACATCAATTCGGACGCACGGCCAGGATCACTTTGTAATTATTCCGGTTGGCAATATCCATCACATTCACGGCTTCCTTGATCGCAACGCTTTCCTCGGCCCGCAGGATGATGGTCGGATTTTCCTGACCCTCCAGTGCCTTTTTTAATTCAATTTCAATGTATTCTCCGTTAATCTGCTGGTTGTTCACAAAGTACTCCAGGTTCCTGTTGATGGTAACCGAAACATTCTGTGTGTTGGTCGACTTCCCGCGCGCCTTGGGCAGCAACAGGTCCAGGGCATTCGGGGAATTGGCCGTCAGCATAAAGAAGATGAGCAACAGGAAGACAATATCCGTCATGGAGGACATGCTGAACTCCGGACTCACCTTATTTCTTCCTTTCAGTTTCATAGCGAATTATTAGGCGGGTTCGCTCAACAGGTCCAGGAACTCGGTGGCGTTGGCCTCCATCTGGTGGATGACCTTGTCGGTGCGGTTCACCAGGTGGTTGTACCCGATGTAGGCAATAATGCCGACCACCAGCCCGCCCACCGTAGTGGTCATGGCGGTGTAGATACCCGATGCCAGGGAGCCCATTTCGGCCTGTCCCCCGCTGTTGGCCATCTGGTGGAAGGCCAAAATCATCCCGATTACCGTGCCCAGGAACCCGATCATGGGGGCCGCTCCGGCCACGGTGGCCAGTACGCTTACGTTCTTTTCCAGTTTGTACACCTCCAGAGTGCCGGCATTTTCGATGGCCGTATTGATATCGTCCAGGGGCTTGCCGATGCGCGAAATCCCCTTTTCGGTGAGCCGTGCCACCGGACTGTCGTTCTGGGCGCACAAAATCCGGGCCGCCTCGAGCTTGCCGCCCATAACGTGGTCGCGAATCTGGTTCATGAAGTTCTTATCGATCTTGGAGGCCGCCTTAATGGCCAGAAGCCGCTCAAAATAGATGTACATGGCCACGGCCAGCATCACAAAAAGCAGGGTGATAATCACCACGTTAGCCGTTCCTCCACTGAGGATCAGGTCAATAACGGAGAGGGTTTTTTCTTCAGAAGCGATTTCTTCCAGTTGGGATCCCTGCAGGGCATCCTGAAACAAAAGCATAGTGTTCTCCTTTTAGGTTGCTTGTAATAACGGGCTTTTGCCGTTTAAAGTATTTCGTCGGCAAAATTATGCGTTTAGCACCAAATCCCGCATTAAAATAAATACTACTGCACCAGCCAGGAAGCCGGCTGCCGCCAGCCAGGCAATTTTTCGCAGGTACCAGAAGAAATCGATTTTCTCCATCCCCATGGCAACCACTCCCGCGGCCGAGCCGATAATGAGCATACTGCCCCCGGTTCCGGCCGAGTAGGCAATAAAGTGCCAGAGCGGGTTGTCGAGCCCGGCCGAGAACATGCCCATACTGGCAGCCACCAGCGGCACGTTGTCGATCACGGCAGAGCCAACGCCCAGTAGCAGCACCACAACATCTGTGTTGGGGATGGTGGTGTTCAGGGTTTCGGCAAAATGGAAGAGGTATCCGAGCGATTCCAGGGCGGCTACCGCCAGCAATATACCCAGGAAGAACAAAATGCTGGGCAGCTCGATTTTCGAGAGGGAGGAATGTACCGGGCTGTGGTGCGAATGCTCATCACTGGCATCTCTTTCGTCTTTGTCTACGGACGAAATGCTGAATTTGGAGCTGCTGTATATCTCGGCAAAGGTGGCCACTACCGCCAGGGAAAGCATCATACCCACATAGGGCGGCAGGTGGGTAATCGATTTGAAGAACGGCACGAAAATAATTGCTCCCAGGCCCAGGTAGAGCATGATGGGGCCGTAGCTCGATTTTCTCTCAGTGTCATCTTCCAGGTCAAGATCGAATTTCCCCTGGAACAATTTCTGGCGGCTCGCAATAAAGGTGGGCACCGCTGTACACATCACGGCAGGCAGGAAGACGTGCTCGACCAGTTGCCAGGCAGAGACCTTGTTGGCGATCCAGAGCATGGTGGTGGTCACGTCCCCGATGGGCGACCAGGCTCCACCGGCGTTGGCATTGATAATGATCAGGCCGGCAAACCAGAGACGGGTGTTGCGGTCTTTGATCACTTTCTGCAAGATGGTGATAAGGACGATGGTTGCCGTCAGGTTGTCAATAATGGCCGACAGCACAAAAGCCAGCAGGGAGAAAAGCCAGAGCAGCTTGCGTTTGCTGCGGAAGCGGATATAGCTCTTGATGGTGGAAAAGCCGTTGAAGTAATCAATGATTTCGACAATGGTCATGGCCCCTAACAGGAAGACCAATATCTCCGCCGTTTTTCCCAGGTGGTGGAGCAATATCTCATCCAGGTGGGTCGGTTCGAGTTCCTTCAATTCGGCATTGACCTCGAACACCGGCATGTGCGCCAGGGCAATAACCGCCCAGAGCAGGGCCATCATGGCCAAAGCCGGGATTAGCTTGTCTATTTTGAGGTTGTGCTCCAGAGTTATCGCCAGGTATCCGACGAAGAATAATGTGATGATGATGGTCTCCATAAGACGAGGGGGTTGGGTTGGTTACACGAGTTGTTTTAAGGCTATTTCAAAGGCCGTTTTGCTGAGATTCTTTTGCGTTGGATTTTGCCTAAAGATATTTAAAATTGCTTTTCTTATGATTCCGGAGGTGTCATTAAAGATATCGCGGTCTTCCATAGACACCTTTCGTTCCATGAAATAGGCAAATACCCGGGCCATGCCGCAGTTCGATATAAAGTCGGGGATGAGGCTAAGGCGCTGGTCGGCGAATTCCATGACCGGCCCGAAGAAGATCTCTTTGTCTGCAAAGGGCACATTGGCCCCGCACGATATCACTTCAAGGCCTGCCTCTATAAGGGACTCGACCTGATCGCGGGTTACCAGACGCGAAGCGGCGCAGGGCGCGAAAATCTCGGCCTGCACGCTCCAGATACGGCGGTTCGCTTCTTCAAAGGGTATCAGGTCTTCGGCTATAAGGGCATTCCCTTTCTTTTTTCGGAAAAACTCCCGCACCTCTTCAAAGGTGAAACCGTCTTCGCGAATTACCCCCCCGGCCCGGTCGATGATGCCCACAATGCGCACGCCCATCTGGGCCAGGTAAAAGGCCGCAGCCGCGCCCACATTGCCAAAACCCTGCACAATGGCCCGCTTGCCGGCCACCTGCCCTCCGTGTATTTCGTAGTAGTGCCGCACGGCCTCGGCCACCCCAAAGCCTGTAATCATGTCGGCCACGGTAAATTTCCGGGTCGGGTCGGGCGAGTAGCGGTCGCTCTCCAGCACCTTGATTACCCCCATGCGCAGTTGCCCGATGCGGTTGATCTTATCGGCTTCCGAAGGCCGGAAGTGGCCGTTGAAGACCCCTTCCTGCGGGTGCCAAACCCCGGCCTCCTCGGTGATGGGGATTACCTCGTGTATCTCATCGACGTTCAGGTCGCCCCCGGTGCCGTAGTAACTCTTGAGCAGGGGGGCCACGGCCCGGTACCAGCGCTCGAGCACTCCTTTTTTGCGGGGGTCATCGGGGTTGAAGTTTATGCCCGACTTGGCACCGCCTATGGGCGGGCCCGAAACGGTAAACTTTACCTCCATGGTCTTGGCCAGGGAAAGGACCTCGTTCATGTCGAGTCCTTCGCGCATGCGGGTACCCCCGCCGGCAGCCCCGCCCCTCAGGGAATTGATTACCGCCCAGCCTTCGGCTTCGGTCTCGGGGTCATTCCAGTGGAAAACAATTTCGGGAGGTTTCTTCTCGTATCGCTCGAGGAGTTCTTTCATTACCATGATACCTGTCTTAGTTTGGTAGGTGCGCCGAGGGCCATAAGCCAGACCAGGGCACACACAAATATATAAAGAAAGGAGGGCTGTCTGGGTACCGATTGGCCAGTCAATTTCTATATTCTCAATTTAAGGGCCGATCTGTTGAATACCTTCTGGATGGGGCGTATATTTGTAGGGCTTATTTGAATAAACCGCAACAACATGGACTTTAGGCTCACCGAAGAACAAAAGATGGTCCAACAGGCCGCTCGCGATTTCACCCAGACCGAACTGCTGCCTGGGGTCATTGAACGGGATGAAAAACAGCAATTTCCGGCCGGGGCCATCGGCAAGATGGGTGAGCTCGGCTTTATGGGGATGATGGTAGACCCGGCCTATGGGGGGAGCGGCCTTGACACCCTTTCGTATGTGCTGGTCATGGAAGAGCTTTCCAAGGTAGACGCCTCGGCCTCGGTAGTGGTTTCTGTAAACAATTCCCTGGTGTGCTGGGGCCTGGAAGCCTACGGCACGCCCGAACAAAAAGAAAAATACCTGCGCCGGCTGGCAACCGGCGAAATCATAGGGGCTTTCTGCCTCTCTGAACCCGAAGCCGGCAGCGATGCCACTTCCCAGAAAACCACGGCCCTTGACAAAGGCGACCATTACGTGCTTAACGGCACCAAAAACTGGATTACCAACGGGAGCAGCGCTTCGGTATACCTGGTAATCGCCCAGACCCACCCCGAACTGGGGCACAAGGGCATCAATGCCCTGATCGTGGAAAAAGGGATGCCCGGCTTTGAGATCGGCCCCAAGGAACAGAAAATGGGCATCCGCGGAAGCGACACCCATTCCCTGATCTTCAACGATGTAAAAGTGCCCAAGGAAAACCGGATCGGCCCCGACGGTTTCGGCTTTAAATTCGCCATGAAAACCCTGGCCGGCGGTCGCATCGGCATCGCCGCCCAGGCGCTGGGCATTGCCGCAGGCGCCTACGAACTCGCCCTGAAGTACGCCACCCAGCGCAAGGCCTTTGGCACCGAGATCGCCAACCACCAGGCCATCGCCTTCAAGCTGGCCGACATGCATACCCAGATCGAAGCGGCCCGCATGCTCGTTTACCGTTCTGCCCTCGACAAAGACAATGGGGAAAACTACGACCTCTCGGGAGCCATGGCCAAATTATACGCCTCCCAGGTGGCCATGGACACCACCATCGAAGCGGTGCAGATTCACGGCGGGAATGGCTATGTAAAGGAGTACCACGTAGAGCGGCTGATGCGCGATGCGAAAATCACCCAGATTTACGAGGGTACTTCCGAGATCCAGAAGATGGTCATTTCACGCAGTATCCTGAGCAATTAAGGCCAAAATAACCGGAGTTATTGGGGTCACCCCCCTCTTTTTTACGGGTAACACACCCTTTAATTTGCTATTGGAGCAAGACCAACCCCCTGCAGGAGGTGAAAAATGCGCTGCAAACGCCAATTTCCACCCCGAAACCCCTGTTTAGGCCTGAATTGAGGTTTGCAACCGGCCCATTTTTCGGTTTCCGTAAAATGTATCCCCCGTCATTTTCAATTTGCTATTATTTTAAGGTTTTATTACAAACGTTGAATTTATTTCTGGTTATAACAAAATACCTTGAAATAATGATATCGTAAACGCTACTTTTGAAAGGATTGTGCAATAAGCACCTGGACATTTTGCCGGCGTTTGGCCGCCTGCCCAGACCCCGAAAAGCAGCAACTATGAAGAAACAAGGTTTGTACCTGCCCGAATTTGAACACGACAACTGCGGGGCTGGTTTTATCTGCAGCCTCAAAGGCAAAAAATCGAATGATATTATCCATAAGGCCCTCGAAATCCTCGTTAAACTCGAGCACCGGGGTGCCGTGAGCGCCGATGGCAAGACCGGGGACGGGGCCGGCATCCTCATCGACGTCCCCCACGAATACTTCCGGGAGGTGTGCCCCTTCGAATTGCCCAAGCCCGGAAATTATGCCGTAGGCAACGTTTTCCTGCCCCAACGGGAAAACCAGCGCGATTACTGTGTAAAATTATTTGGGGAGAACCTGGAGCGCCAGGGCCTGAAACTGCTGGGCTGGCGAGATACCCCGGTAAACCGGAGGGTGCCCGGCCGCATTGCCGCCGAGACCGAGCCTTTTGTAAAGCAGGTCTTCGTCGGGAAGGCCCACTCCGACCAGGATGCCTTTGAATTTGAGCGCAAGCTTTTTGTGGCCCGGAAGGTCACCGAACACGCCGTACTGGCTTCGGGCCTGTCTGAGCGGGGCTATTTTTACCTGCCCAGCCTCTCTACCCGCATCATTATTTTCAAGGGACTGCTGATGCCCAACGACATCAAGCTGTATTACAAAGACCTGATGGACCCGCGGGTGGTTACCCGTTTGGCCCTGGTACACCAGCGCTTCTCTACCAATACGTTCCCGACCTGGGACCTGGCCCAGCCCTTCCGCTACATGTGCCACAATGGCGAAATCAACACGCTGCGGGGCAACGTATCGCGCATGAAATCGCGGGAAGAGCTGCTGAAGAGCCACTGGTTCGGGGACGAAATCAAAGACATTTTACCCATCGTGTTGCCGGGCAAATCCGATTCGGCCACCATGGACATGATTGTGGAACTGCTGCTCATGACCGGGCGTTCCCTGCCCGAGGTCATGATGATGCTGGTGCCGGAAGCCTGGGAAAAGAACACCGAGATGTCCGATTCCAAAAAAGCCTTTTACGAATACAACTCCTGCCTGATGGAGCCCTGGGACGGCCCGGCCTCAATCCCCTTCACCGACGGCAATTACATAGGGGCGGTGCTCGACCGGAACGGCCTTCGGCCTTCCCGCTATTCGGTAACCAAAGACGGATACGTAATCATGTCGTCAGAAACCGGGGTGCTCGACCTGGAACCCGAGAATATCTCCCTGCACGGCCGCCTGGAACCCGGCCGCATGTTTTTGGTGAACATGGAGGAAGGGCGCATCGTAAACGACGCCGAAATCAAAGAGGCCATTGCCGGGAAACACCCCTATCGCCAATGGCTGCAAAACAACCTGGTGTACCTGCGCGACATCCCCTATAACGATTGCCCGCTCTTTTTGGGGGAGGCAACCCTGGAGAAACGCAAGGCGGCTTTCGGCTATACGCTCGAAGACATCAACACCATTATATTGCCCATGGCCAAGTCGGCCAAGGAGCCCATCGGCTCCATGGGCTCAGATACCCCCATCGCCGTGCTTTCGGAGCGCCCCCAACTGGTGTACAACTACTTCAAGCAGCTCTTTGCCCAGGTCACCAACCCGCCCCTCGACGGGATACGGGAAGAGCTCATATGCGACATCAGCCTGACCCTGGGCAGCGACCACAACATTTTTAATGTGGTGGAAGAGCACTGCCGCAAGCTCAAGATCCAGAACCCTGTTATTTCCAAGGAAGACCTGGACAAGATCAAGAATTACGACCAGAACCCCCATTTCAAGGTGGTATCCCTCCCCATCCTTTATGAAATCAGCCGAGGGCTTAACGGGCTGGAAGACGCCCTGGAAGACATCCTGAAGCAAGCCATCGCCGCCATAGACCAGGGGGCCAACATCATCATCCTCTCAGACCGGTACGTAAGCCAGGAGCAGGCACCCATTCCCGCCCTGCTGGCCTGTTCTTTTGTGAACAGCGGGCTGCAGAAGAGCCGCAAACGCTCCAAGCTCAGCATTATCGTGGAATCGGCCGAGCCCCGCGAAGTACACCACTTTGCGCTGTTGTTCGGGTTTGGGGCCAGCGCCATAAACCCCTACCTGGTCAACGAGATCATTGCCGAACAGATCGAGGAGCACGACATTCAGGACGTGACCTTCGAGGAGGCCATTGCGCACTACAACAAGGCCATCGGAAAAGGCATTCTGAAGGTCATCAACAAGATGGGGGTTTCTACCCTGAACTCGTATAGGGGCTCCCAGCTGTTTGAATGCATCGGGCTCAACACCCAGATGGTCGAAAAATACTTCCCGAATACCCCGACGCGCATCCAGGGCATCGGCCTGTACGAACTGGAAAAAGAGATCGCCCTGCGCCACCACAACGCCTTTGGGCGCAAAGAAGTGGCCGCCAAGCTCGAACTGGAGATCGGGGGCGAATACCGCTGGAGGCGGGACGGGGAAAAGCACCTTTTTAACCCGCTCACCATCGCCAAGCTGCAAAAAGCGGTGCGCCAGAACGAGCCCCAGACCTACAAGGAATACGCCGAACTGGTGAACGAACAGTCCAGGGCCCTGATGACCATACGCGGCCTGTTCGACTTTGCCAACTACGACCCCATCCCGATTGACGAGGTGGAGCCCTGGACCGAAATCGTGAAGCGCTTCAAAACCGGGGCCATGTCGTACGGCTCCATCAGCAAGGAGGCCCACGAAAACCTGGCCGTCGCCATGAACCGCATCGGCGGGAAGAGCAACTCGGGCGAGGGGGGCGAAGACGCCGAGCGTTTCTACCGCAGCCAGACCGGCGACTGGAAGAACAGCGCCATCAAGCAGGTGGCCTCGGGCCGCTTCGGGGTAACCTCGAATTACCTGACCAACGCCCAGGAAATCCAGATCAAGATGGCCCAGGGCGCCAAGCCGGGGGAAGGCGGACAGCTGCCCGGCCCGAAGGTAAACCCGGCCATTGCCAAGACCCGGAACTCCACCCCCTATGTGGGGCTTATTTCGCCCCCGCCCCACCACGACATCTATTCGATCGAAGACCTTTCGCAGCTCATCTACGATTTGAAATCGGCCAACCGGGAAGCCCGCATCAATGTGAAACTGGTTTCTGAAGTAGGCGTGGGCACCGTGGCTGCAGGGGTATCCAAGGCCAAGGCCGACGTAATTCTGATCTCCGGACACGACGGGGGCACCGGGGCCTCGCCCCTTACCTCCCTGAAGCACGCGGGGCTGCCCTGGGAACTCGGCATTTCAGAGGCCCAGCAAACCCTGGTGCTGAACGACCTGCGCAACCGGGTGGTGCTCGAATGCGACGGGCAGCTCAAAACCGGGCGCGACGTGGCTATCGCCTGCCTGCTCGGGGCCGAGGAATTCGGCTTCGCCACAGCCCCCCTGGTGGCATCGGGCTGCATCATGATGCGCGTTTGCCACCTGAATACCTGCCCGGTGGGCATTGCCACCCAGAACCCGGAGCTCCGCAAGAAATTCCAGGGCAAGCCCGAGCATGTGGTCAATTATATGTATTTCGTGGCCGAGGAGCTGCGGGAGATCATGGCCAAACTGGGCTTCCGCACCGTGAATGAAATGGTGGGCCAGGTGCAGAAACTCAACCGCCGCAAGGCCATAGAGCATTACAAGGCCAGGGGCATTGACCTGAGTCCCATCCTGCACCAGGTGCCCGTGCCCAAGGGGACCAAGTTTTACAACACCACCCAGCAGAAACACACTATAGAGGAGTCCCTCGAATTCGAGATCATTGAAAAAGCCCACCCGGCCCTGTTCCGGAAAGAAAAAACAAGCCTCGATTTCCCGATCCGCAATACAAACCGCGCCATCGGGGCCATTATCAGCAACGAGATTTCCAAGATCTACGGGGCCGAGGGCCTGCCTGAAAACACGCTGCGCCTGAACTTTACCGGTTCGGCCGGGCAGAGCTTCGGGGCCTTCGCCACAAAGGGCCTCACCATGGTGGTGAGCGGGAACACCAACGACTACCTGGGGAAAGGCCTCTCGGGTGCGCGCCTGATTATTAAAGTACCCGGCGGCACCACCTTCAGGCCTGAAGAAAACATCATTGCCGGCAACGTTTGCCTATACGGGGCCACTTCGGGCGAAGCCTACATCAACGGGAAAGCCGGGGAGCGCTTCTGCGTCAGGAATTCGGGGGCCAAGGCGGTGGTGGAAGGTATTGGCGATCACGGCTGCGAATACATGACCGGGGGCGTTGCCGTTATATTGGGCAGCGTGGGCCGCAATTTCGGGGCCGGGATGAGCGGCGGAATCGCCTATGTGCTGGACCACTCGGGCACCTTTGCCAAAAAGTGCAACCCTGAAACGCTGAACCTGCTGCCTGTAGAGGAAGACAACGACATTGCCGAACTGAAAGGCCTGATCGAAAACCACTACAATGCCACCTTCAGCCCGCTCGCCCAGGAAATCCTGGAACAATGGGAGCAAACCCTGCCCAAATTCATCAAGGTATTCCCCGAAGAATACAGACAGGCCTTGATTCGCCTGGAGAACGAACAGATTGAAACGAACTGAGATGGGAAAGACAACAGGATTTATGGAATTTGAGCGCAAGGTGGAGGGGTATGCCCCAGTGGAAGAGCGCCTGAAGCACTACCAGGAATTTACGCTCCCCATGCCCGAGAAAGCGGTTCGCGACCAGGGGGCCCGCTGTATGGATTGCGGCATCCCCTTCTGCCACAGCGGCTGCCCGCTGGGGAACCTGATCCCCGATTTCAACGATGCCGTGTACCGGGGCAAATGGGAACACGCCGCCGAAATACTGCACGCCACCAACAACTTCCCCGAATTCACGGGCCGGCTCTGCCCGGCTCCCTGCGAGGAAGCCTGCGTACTGGGCATCAACGAAGACCCGGTGAGCATCGAAAACATCGAGAAAAACATCGTGGAAACCGCCTTCGCCAAGGGGTGGGTCAAACCACGCCCCCCGAAAACCCGAAGCGGCAAAAAAGTGGCCATTGTGGGCTCGGGCCCGGCCGGGCTTGCTGCCGCCCAGCAACTGAACAGGGCGGGGCACCTGGTTACCGTGTTTGAGCGGGACGAAAGGCCCGGGGGCCTGCTGCGGTTCGGCATCCCCGATTTCAAGATGGAGAAAACCGTGATCGACCGACGCCTGGCCGTATTGGAAGCCGAAGGCATCGAATTCCGGTGTGGGGTACATGTGGGCAAAGACCTGCCGGCCCAGCAATTGAAAGAACAATACGATGCCGTGCTCCTGTGCGGCGGGGCTACCGTGCGCCGTGGCCTTCCCGTGCCGGGCTCCGACCTGAAAGGGGTGGTGCAGGCCATGGATTTCCTGAGCCAGAACAACCGGCGCGTTTCGGGCATCTCCTTTGAAGAGGCCCCCATCCTGGCCGAGGGCAAACACGTGGTGGTGATAGGCGGGGGTGATACCGGTTCTGACTGCATCGGCACCTCCCTGCGGCAGGGCGCCGCTTCGGTCGCCAATTTTGAGATCCTCGACAAACCGCCTGTGGGACGCCCCGAAAACCAACCCTGGCCCTTCTGGCCCATGCGGTTGCGCACCAGTTCGTCTCACAAAGAGGGAGCCGAACGCTTTTTCAGCATCTCGACCAAAGAATTCCGGGGCGACTCCAAAGGGAACCTCAAAAGCCTGGTAACGGTGGAAGTGGCCTGGGAGCAGGCGGCCGATGGCCGACACCTGCTTGTGGAACAGCCCGGCACCGAGAAGGAATGGCCCTGCCAGCTGGCCCTGCTGGCCCTTGGGTTTACGGGCAGCGAGCGGTCGGTAGCCGACCAGCTGGGCGTGGAGAGCGACCCCCGTTCGAATATCAAGGCCTCCCCTGCCAATTATAAAACCAATGTGCCTGGCGTATTTGCCGCAGGAGACCAGAGACGGGGCCAGTCCCTGATTGTCTGGGCCATCTCGGAAGGCAGGCAGGCGGCACACCATGTGGATTCCTATTTGACGGGAAGCTCGGAGCTTCCGCTGAAAGGGGAGGGCGACCTTCCCAGGGTATGAGAATTAGCTATAGGTTTCTGATGCAAAGCCGCGGAATTCCGCGGCTTTTGTTTTAGCGGGATTTTTGGCAAATCATCATTTTTGTTAACTTATACTCCATCAGCAACTTTAAAAACTTTTCAACATGAATTCAAACCGTATCCTGATCGGGCTCCTTACCCTGGCATTACCTGCCCTGCTATTTATTAGCTGTAAATCGGACGCTAAAAAAACGGAAGAATCTACCTTGGTGGAACCGGAATCTGCACCTGTAGTGGAGGTAATCACCAAATCGATGGAATTCATCATGCCCGATACGATCTCATCGGGGTGGAACACCTTTGTGTATGAGAACCGGTCTACAGAACCCCATTTCCTGCTGCTCGATAAGTACCCTGAGGGCAAGACCCTGACAAACACCATTAAAGAAGTGGGACCCCCCTTCGGAAAGGGTATGGCCCTGATCATGGCCGGCGACAATGAAGGAGCCATGGCCGCATTCGCCGAATTGCCCGAATGGTTCAGCCAGGTTGTTTTTTCAGGCGGCACCGGTCTGATATCGCCCGGGGGCACCGCCATATCAACGGTAAAACTTTCGCCCGGCTATTATGTAGTCGAATGTTATGTGCGCATGCCCGACGGTAAGTTTCACAGCAATATGGGCATGGCCAAAGAACTTATTGTTACCGGGGAAGACAGCGGCAACAGCCCGCCTCAATACAATATGCAGATCGACATCCGGGGCCAGAGCGGTATCAGCTGGAATGGCAAACCACGGGCCGGGAAAACCATTTTCCGGGTAGAGTATGTGGACCAGATGGTACATGAAAACTTTGTCGGGCACGACATCAACCTGGTGGCCATGGAGCCCGATGCCGACCTGGGAGCCCTGGAAGCCTGGATCAACTGGGCCACGCCCACCGGACTCATGAGTTCCACCCTGCCCAAAGGCTTCACCTTCTTAGGGGGTACCAACGATGCGCCCGCAGGGTCAGTGGTTTATTTTGAAGCCGATCTCAAACCCGGGAATTACGTATTGATATCAGAGGTTCCCGGGAGCCTGAAGAAGGGGATGCTGAAGACTTTTACCGTCGATTGACCGGGGCCAGCTTAAATTTCATTGCGACTTTGACCAATCGAAACTGTGCAATGCTACTCAGCTACCTTATTATTGAATGTCGTTCAAACTCCCAGCTTAAGACCATGTCTCCACAGGTTCCCTCCCCGTGCAAGGTTTTATATTCCGGATCGCTTTGAACAGTTGCCCGGTCACAGGCATTAAACAGTATCAGGGTGCCTATGGGTGACTGAAACCCATGGCAGTTCACTTCGAATGGTTCTGACCCGAAAGTTATGTCGTACGTATTTCCATTTCGCATGCTCCGCGACATCTCGTCGGTCCAGAGCATTAACTCGCCCGTCAAGGGCACCGTGCCATTGAAGGTGCCGCACTCGTCTGTCGGAAACCGGATCTGCAAAGAGCCTGCCACCGCGGTAAAAGTCTCAGAACCGGGGCCCGTCTCCTTCAGGACCAACGATCCCTGTCCACTGTAGCGAAGCCCTCCCTTGCCCCCGCTGATTTTTACGGTGCCGTAATATACTGGCAATTCTTCTTCAATCACAAGGGTGGCCACAACCATCATTTTTCCCTGTACGTCAGGGAGATGAATGTCTGCGCTTACCTGAAGGGATTCCAGGTTCGGCTTCCTGGATGGGGCCGTGTACGTTGCCTTGCCGAAGCCCATATCTTTAATTGTTCCGATTTGGGCATTCCCTCCCAATACGCCATTGACACGCCAGTCAGAAACCATAGAAGATTCGGTCAAAAGAGCGGGGAATATTATACAATCGTAAAGGGGTGTCCCCGAATAATCGGCTCCCTCATTATCGACCCACCAACAATTCAATACTTCTAACTGGACGGATTGTCTGGGCTTGAGAACGGTATTATTGGGTCGAATCTGCCATCCCTCCAATGCAGTTAATTCTTGTGCGATCGGGAATTGGGCCCCCATGAAAAGCAGGGCCATGAATAGGTAAATGCTTTTTGTTTTCATAACATTTGATAGTTTAGATTCACAAGCTGGTGCTGCTTTGGTCATTGCAGTTTCAACTGCCAGGTAACGCTCATGTCTCCACAGCTTCCATTACCCCATAAGGTTGTTAATTCCGGATCGCTATTAACGGTTGACTCAGTGCAGGGCATAAACCAATTTGTGATGACAATGGGAAGCACAATTCCATCGCAATGCACCTCAAACGGTTCAGGCATGAATGCCAGCGTATAGGTATCCCCATAGATTCCCGGCCCTAACATACTCTTATTCATTTCGAGCTTCCAAAGCATCATATCAGTAGACAGGGCTACGGTGCCGCTTTGTGTGCCACAATCATTTGTGGCTAACTGGACCTGAAGGGAGCCAGCTACCGAATGGAAGATCTCCGAATTCGGTTCGGCTTCCTTTAAAACCAACGTACCTATGGCAAGGCAATGTAATCCCTCAAAAGACCCATGAACGTTTACCGTACCGAAATAAACCTTCTCATTTGCGAGGATCGTAACGGAGGCAACAACCAGGATTTTCTCCCCTGCCTTGCTGGGTGCAACCCTTGCGCTAATCTGGACGGTCTCCGAGGCCGGCTTTTGGGACGGGGCGGTATACTGTGCCTCGCCGATGCCGGCAGCTTTAATGGTCCCCCATTGGGCATTCCCCCCGGGAACCCCATTGACACTCCACTCGGTAACCGTGGATTCGGTAATGAGCGGGTTCAATTCATCGTCGTCACAAACAAAAACCAGCGGGGTGAGGTCATCTTCGCCCATAGCAGTAAGCTGACAGAATTTTACGCCCAGCGTTGTGGTTTTTCCCGTTCTGAGAACGGTATGGTAGGGTCGAATCTGCCACCCTTGCAAGGCTGTTAAGTCTTGTGCCACAGTAAAGTATAAGGGCATAAATAGAAAGGCCATGCAGCAGTAAAGTCTCATTTTTTTCATTGTGTATGGTGTTTTATTTCCTTGTATAATTGAAACCCTGTGCGCTAAAACCGGCACCTGCCTGCTTATTCCAGCACCTTGTGCTGGAAAGCGAGCTTTACCATCTCAGCACTGTTGCGAGCACCCATCTTCAAGAGCAGGTGTTTTCTGTGTGAATCTACCGTTCCCGTACTCAAGTAAAGCCGCCCGGCAATTTCAGGGTTGGTCAGGCCTTCTGCTATCAGTTGCAATACTTCCCGCTCCCTTTTGGTCAACACCCAACTGGGAGCAGCCTTCTTTTTATTGAGCTGGCGCGACACCTCTGGATCCAGGAAGGTCCCCCCCAGGGTAACCACGCGTAACGCCTTGAGTAAATCCTTTTTGCTGGCATTTTTGAGAATATAGCCCGACGCCCCTGCCTTCAGCATATTTCGTATAAAACTGGTCTGGTTGTAATTACTCAGGCCAATAACACGTATCCCAGGGAACTTTTGCCGGACCTCCCTGCAAAGATCAAACCCACTGCAATCGGGGAGGTTGATGTCCATCAATACCACATCGGGGCGGGTTTCAACTATGCCGGAAAGGCAAAAAGCTCCATTGCCGGCAGATCCGGCCCATATTACTTCGGGCTCCCCCTGCAGCAGGGAGCGGATGCCCTCTACCACCATAAAGTGGTCATCTACGATAAACAGGCGCACTTTCATAAGGCCAGTCTAATTTCAACGGTTGTACCCTTTCCAAGGCTACTCTGTATCTCCAGGTTGGCCCCCAGCAGGCGAACCCGGTTGCGTATATTCTCCCATCCCATGCCATTGCCCGCTTCGGTCTGCCTGGGGTCAAACCCATGGCCGTTATCCTCCACGGTAATAGTGAGCAGACCGCCATCCTGAATGAGTTGCAGAATGGCATGAGTAGCGCCCGAATGCCTGACCACATTGGCCAATAACTCCTGAATGATGCGGTACAGGCTAAGCATCCGGGTTTGACCCAACTCCATTTCCTGCAGGCCCACTGACTGATATGACAACGTGAGGTCGCTGCCCTGGTCTAGGTGGTCGCATACATCGCGCAGGGCACTATCCAGTCCGAATTTCAGGAGGTTGGCAGGCATCATATTATGAGCGATGCGCCGCACCTCTTCCACCGAGGCGTCGAGCATGGATAACCCCTTGTTGTATGCCGCCTTGTTCTTCCGGGGAATTTCCATCTTATCTTTCATGTGCTGGAAGGAAAACTTGATTCCGGAAAGCAAGGCCCCCAGGCCGTCGTGAAGGTCACGAGCCACGCGCTCCCGTTCCATTTCCTCCCCTTTAAGCAAAGCCTCGGAGGCTTGCAGTTGCGACTCCAGGGCAATCTGGGAGAGAGCCTTCTGGCGCGCCTGCAATTTGTGCCTTAGATTCCGCGTAATAAGGATGACCACAACCATGAGCAATAATAGAATGGCTCCCAGCGCCAGCATCCAGTTTCGGCGGTTGCTCAGCATACGGTTCTGGCGCAGTTGGTTGGCCTCGAGTAAGGCGATACGCTGCACTTTCAATTCAGATTCGTACTGTTGTTCCAGACCCAGGATGCGCTCGTGTATCTGGGCGTCCAGAAGTGTGTTCTGCAATTCAGACTCCTGCTGGCGATACCGTTGAAAAGCTTCAAAATCGCCTTGTACCAAACTAACCTGCCCCAACCATTCCAGGGCGGCCACTTTCTCTGCCTGAAGGT
This sequence comes from Robiginitalea sp., assembly GCA_050289825.1. GTDB lineage: Bacteria > Bacteroidota > Bacteroidia > Flavobacteriales > Flavobacteriaceae > Robiginitalea. The sequence continues at coordinate 2,844 of JBNKGM010000061.1, read as the reverse complement.
CATTCGATGTGAAGACTTCGAGGGCTTTTTCTCCCTGATACCTGGCATTTTCCAGATTCCCTGTATACAGGGCATGTGCCGAAAACAGCAAGAGGCTATGGCCGGTACCGGGGGAATCTGCTATCTCGAGGGCGAGTTGGTGCGCCTGCCTGGCATGGCCCTCCATCTCTGTGAAACGGTTTAGGGCCTCAAGGGCCCGGGCGTAATTGATATGAATGGTTTCTTCCAGGTATTTGTCTTGCTGACGCCTGCTTATCGGCAGGGCTTCTTCCAGTAATACAAGGGATTTTTTGGGTTGGTTCAAAAAGCGGTAATTCTCCGACAAGTTGCAGAGGGCGAAACCCAGCTGATGGTCCATGCCGGCTTCCCGGGCGGCGGTTATGGCCTGTTCCCCATAAGCGACGGCTTCAGAATAGCGGTGCAATTTTTGATAAAGGGTCTGGAGTATATCGGACCCGATTACTTCGAATAGATTGTAACCGAGTAATTCGAATATGTGCCGTCCTTCCAGGTAGTGGCCCACAGCCGGCTCATAGCGGCCGAGAAGCTGCAGGGAATTCCCTGTGTTGAACAGGGTTTTGGCCAAGGCCAGGGAATCTTTCAAGCCTCGCGCCAGGTCTATGGCCCGGGTATTTAGCAGCAGGGATGAATCGTATTTCCCCTGCATATTCAACAGGTAGGTATAATTGGAGATGTACTTTAGGGTACCCTTCGGAAAATGGAGGGAATCGCTGAGCTGTCCCGCTGCCTTATAATATGCAGCGGAAACGGACGGCTCATTGCCCTCCCGCGCCTGCCCGAGTTCGATAAGACGGCTTACCGTGGCGGTATCGACAGGACTCAACCCTTCCTGCGCCAGAATGGTGCCCAAATCCTGTCCCCTGATAACTGCAGTCAGGAAAATGCACCCCACAATCAACAGGAACGACCTCATAATTACCGGATTATGTCTCTCTAAGGTAGCTAATATCAGCAAGCGGTTATCCCGTTTTTAGGGTATTTTCGAATATCCCCTTTTTGGGGTATAAACCTCCTTTCATTAGCGGCTACTTTTAGGTTGTAACTAAAATCTCCAGCTCATGAAAACACGTTGTATCCTTTTGTTATTTGCGGCCTTCTGCCTGTTGGGCACCTGGGACGCACAGGCACAAATCCTCAAAAAGTTAAAAGCTAAGGTAGAGAAGAAGGTCGAAGATAAAATCACCGGAGAAGACCCGGCCCCCAAACCCGACGAGGAGGTGGCCGACGCACCCACGAAAGGCGACGCAGGGACACAACAGGGGCAGTCCAAAAAAGAAAGTCCTGTTTCTTCCTATAAGTCCAAATTTGACTTTGTCCCCGGCGAGCAGCTGATCCTCTGGGAAGACTTCGAACAAGATGCCGTGGGCGATTTTCCGGCATTGTGGTTTACCAACGGTTCTGGCGAGGTAGTAACCGTCGACAGCATGGAAGGTAAATGGCTCATGTTAAAAGGAAGGTCCGAATCCTATATCGACAAGTTACTGGAGCTTCCTGACAACTTTACAATACAGTTCGACTTGTTGTGTTCCATGCCGTTTTCATGGTTCTCTGATGTATTCAATATATATATTGAAGAAATCCAAGATCTGGCCCTATTCCATGAAGGCCAGAAAGGTGGGGGCGAGATGAATGAATTTGTTAACCTAAAATATCATTTCTGGCTGAACCTGCATCCTGGCAAGTACAATCCCGGCACCTATCCGACCCTTGGATACGGCAACTACAGTATGCGCAGTCAGGGCGCGAAGATCGAACTGAACGAAATCTGGATGCCGACTCCGGAAAAACAACTGATTCAGGTTTCAATCTGGAGGCAGGGGCAAAGACTCCGGGTTTACCTAAATGAAAACAAAATTCTCGATCTGCCCAAGATCCTGCCCCCCGACATGAAGCCCAACCTCCTGGTATTCGAGCCTTTTGACCTTGAGGAAGAAGATGCTTATTTTCTTGGTAATCTGCGTATTGCCGTGGGTAATCCCGATACCCGCAACAAATTGCTAACCGAAGGAAAACTGGTCACCAATGGGATATATTTTGCCGTGAATTCCGATAAAATCAAACCGGAATCATATGGAGTCCTAAAGGAGATTTCTACCATATTGAAGGAGAGCAAGGTTCAGGTCAAAGTCGTTGGGCATACTGATAGTGACGGCGATGATAAGACCAACATGGATCTTTCCAAACGAAGGGCAGAGGCAGTTAAAAAAGCGCTTGTCGACGATTTTGGTCTAGATGCGAGCACCCTGCAAACCGAAGGCAAAGGAGAATCGGAGCCGGTTGAGTCTAATACTTCCAATATCAACAAGGCCAAGAACCGCCGGGTTGAATTCATCAAGATCGGTTGACAGATCAGGCAGGGATTCTTGCCTGAAAGAACATCCCTTTCCCGTTAAGGTAACTTTCGGGAAGGGATGTTTTTTGTAGGGGGATTACCCCAAAAAAAGAGCCCCTCACATTGCTGTGAAGGGCTCTCAAAGAAGGCGGCGACCTACTCTCCCACCAAGTGGCAGTACCATCGGCGCTGACGGGCTTAACTTCCCTGTTCGGAATGGTAAGGGGTGGACCCCGTCGCCATGGCCACCTGAGTTTTGAGTCGCGGGAAGGTCAACCCCCGAGACTGTATCCGTCTGGATACCAATATCTTGACATATTCGGAACGAAGCCGACTTCTTAAAACATTACCTCTAAAGTGAACGCGTACATGCACTTTGAGCCTCTAATAGCAAAAGCTTTAGCGGCGCAAGCTCAACGGGCTATTAGTACCACTCGGCTGCGCACTTTACAGCACTTACACCTGTGGCCTATCAACGTGGTAGTCTCCCA
>JBNKGM010000060.1:0-19828 GCA_050289825.1 Robiginitalea sp. | reverse complement strand
CGAACTCTATAACCTTAAAACCGATCCGGAAGAACGCCGCGACCAGGCGGCGGCCTACCCAGACACCCTCGCGGCGCTGAGCCGGCTGGCAGACCGCATGCGCACCCGCCTGGGCGATGCCCTGACCGGGGTGGAGGGACGGGATAACCGGCCCCCGGGTACCGCCTCGGAGTCGTCTGATGGATTAATGCCCCCTGAAGAACAATGAGGGATAAATTTCGATTCAAACAGTTTGCTGTGCAACAGGCCGGCGCCTCCATGAAGGTGGGAACCGACGGCGTCTTGCTGGGGGCGTGGGCGCCCCTGGACGGAAACCCCAGGGCGATTCTCGATATCGGGGCGGGCACCGGGCTCATTGCCCTGATGCTGGCCCAGCGGTCGGGTGCCGAAACCATAGACGCCCTGGAAATCGATGCCGGTTCCTTTGAGTTGTGCACCCATAATTTCGAGGCCTCGCCCTGGGCCGACCGCCTGTTCTGCTACCACGCCGACCTGCGCGAATTTGCCGCCGAATTCGGGCCCGAATACGACCTGGTGGTTTCCAACCCCCCTTTTTATCCGGAAACTGTAGGCAGCGGTAAACCGGCCCGCGACCGGGCCCGGCAACAGCACGCCCTGCCCTTTGACCAGTTGCTGGCCTGCGCGGCGACCCTGATGACGCCCAAGGGGCGGTTTTGTGTGATCGTCCCTTTTCGGGAAGAAGGCTTGTTCCTGAAGTTGGCCGAAGGGCAGGGGCTGCATCCCGGCCGCATTACCCGGGTGCGGGGCACTCCCGCTGCGGAAATCAAGCGCAGCCTCATAGGCTTGCAGTTTCAGCCCGTGCCGGTAAGGGAAGACCAATTAACCATAGAAGAACAGCGACACGTGTATACAAAGGAGTATCTCGACCTGACCCGAGATTTCTACCTCAAGGGGTAGGGGTTGCAAGCCGCCTCCAGGGCCTGGTAAGGCAGGTAGGGCCGCCCCCTCCCTTTACACTGATTTCACTGCCCGAATACGTCAGCACCCGGCAACCTTCCCGGCGCAGGGCCGCCTCGGTTAATGGGTTGCCCGCTGCCATCAAACACAGGCGGGGCGCCAGCGCCAGCACATTAGACCCCAGGGTGTCGAATTCGCCCTCCGCGATTTCCACCAGGTGGAATCCGAGTTCCTGGAGCCTGCTTCGAAAGCCTATGGGCATCAAAGGAGCATAGACCACCGCGAGGTCGCGGTCGACGGGGCTTAGGATTGACATCAGGTGGAATACGTCTGAGGGCCCCCTGAAATGGGGCAGGTCAACTGGGAGCACCTCAATGCCTTTGGGGCCCAGGAGGGAGGTAAGCTGGGCAATGCCGCTCTGGTTGGTGCGGTAACTGTGGCCCACGGCCAGCAAATTTGGCCCCAGCCAGGCCACATCGCCTCCTTCAAGTGTTCCAGGCGCCTCAATGGCTCCCAAAATGGGTATGCCGGCGTTTTCGAAGACCTCCCGGTGCAGGGCGGGTTCTCCCGAGCGAGCCGCCTTCCCCATGCGGCATAGGATCATCCCGAAATCGGTGGCGATGGACGCGTCACGGCAATATACCGAATCGAGCGAAAGGCCGCTGCCGCCGGCCATGATTCGCACTTCGGGCACTTCCAGGCGCAGCAGTGATTCCAGGGTTGCGTATTCTTCAAGGGCCCGGGCTGGCTCAGGGGGTTCCAGATAATTCAGGGCCTTCCACTGGGAGGTGATGTTGGCCTGGGTCCACCCGGCTTCCCGGGTCGGACGAATCCAGACCGTATGCAAGGGCAGGAATTCCGAATGGGCCGTAAAAGGGTGATCACTCATGGGGGGGTGGGTTTTGTCTGGATTTCATCAGCACGTATACCGGGATGCCCAGCAACAAAAGCAGAAAACCCCAGAAAACGGAGGCCTCCCCGGCCCCGTACAGGGCCCACATCGCAAAGGCAAACGCCAGGCTTCCCCACAGGAATACGGCCCCCAGCGAACGTCCCTTTTGAAGGCGGTCGAGGGAGATGGAAACATAGGCGGCGGCCCCGAACAAATAGGGGATAAGCGTACAGAATGTAGAGAGTAAAATAAAAAACCGGAATTGTTCAACCAGGCCTTCGGTATAATTCATCAGCACGAGGACGGAACTTATCAGGCTTCCGATCAGGAGCCCATACACCGGCATTCCCCGTTTGTTTTCGCGGCTGAAAAGGCCGGGGAACAGGCCGTCTCGGGCCGAGGCCTGTCCGACCTTGCTCTGGAGCAGGATCCAGCCGTTCAGGGCTCCGAAGGTGGCCACGGCAATGCCGACGGCTACTATCGTTTCGCCTGCGCCCCCGGTGAGCAGGTACATGGCGTCTGCCAAAGGGGCGGTGGAAGTGGCGAGCTCCTTCAGGGGAATCATGCCCATAACCACTACAGAGGTCAGGATATAGACCGCGGTTGTAACCAGGGTTCCGATCATGGTGGCCCGGGGTACGGTTTTTTCGGGGTCTTTTACATTATCGGCCGGTACTGTGGCGCTCTCCAGGCCCAGGAACGCATACAGGGTCAATGATCCGGTAACCGCGATGGCTTCGAGGGAAGGAAGGTCACTGGCGTTGAAGGGGATGAAATGGTCCCAGTTGAAATGCATCCATCCGCCCAGGATGAGCGCAACCATCGGCAAGAGTTTCAGGACTGTGGTAACCACCTGCATTTTTCCCGACGACCTGACCCCCCGGCTGTTCACCCAGGTAAGGAACCAGATCGTGGCCAGGCTGAGCGCGAGGGCAGCCACCGCCGATTCCTGCAGAATCGGGAACAGGATTCCCAGGGCACCGACAAAGGTGACCGCGATGGCGGCATTGGCTATGGCAATGGAGTTCCAGTACCCCCAGGCCACCAGGAAACCGGCAAAGTCCCCGAAGCCGGCCCGCGCGAAGGCGTACGGTCCTCCGGCCGCCCTGGGGAGCATGGTGCTCAGCCGGCTGAATACGCGCGCCAACACCATTGCGCCGCAGGCCGAGACGGCCCATCCCAAAATGGAGATACCCCCGTATTTGGCCAGGGTAGCGGGCAGGAGGAATATCCCTGCCCCGATCATGTTCCCGATCACCAGGGCGGTGCTCATCCAGATGCCGAGCTGCTGATCACCTTTATCGGGTTGCAAGGGCTGGTATATAATTAGGGGAGAAATGCATACTTTTAAAAGTACAAAAATTCAATGGCGTGCCTCATAAATTTTCCATCGATCCGGATATCCGGAAAGCTTCGACCCTTCCGGCCGATTTCTATCGCGATCCACAAGTGTACCAGGCCCTTCGCGAGCAGGTTTTCTGCAAGAGCTGGCAATGGCTGGGCGATGTGCCCCTGCCGAGAGAGAACGGGGCGGCCGTTCCCTTTGAGCTCCTGCCGGGCTATCTGAACGAGCCCATGGTGCTTACCCGAGATTCGGGAGGGCAGTTACATTGCCTGAACAACGTCTGCACCCACCGGGGGAACCTGGTGGTCGGGCAGGCAGGGCCGGCCAAGAAATTGATTTGCCGCTACCACGGGCGGCGATTCGCCCTCGACGGCACTTTTGAGCATATGCCCGAGTTCCGGGAAACGGCCGATTTCCCGGGGCTATGCGACAACCTGCCCCGGTTTCCGCTGCGGCAGTGGGGCCCGCTTTGTTTTGCGGGGCTCAACCCGGCTTTTGATTTCCAGGACGTGCTCGACACCATGAACCAGCGGGTAGGCTTTATGGACCCTGACAGGTTCAAGGCAGATGCCTCGCGCCACAAAGACTATGAGATCAATGCCCACTGGGCGCTGTATTGCGATAATTTCCTGGAAGGATTTCACATCCCCTTCGTACACCACGACCTAAATGCCGTGCTTGATTACGGGAATTACGAAACGCTCTGCTTCGACCACTTGAATTTGCAGATTGGGTATGCAGAGGGTACCGAAACCGTGTTTGACCTGCCCAAAGGGCACATCGACGCCGGGAAGCAAGTGGCCGCCTATTATTTCTGGGTATTCCCCAATATGATGTTCAATTTCTACCCCTGGGGCCTTTCCCTGAACTGGGTGCAGCCCCTGGGGATCGACCGCACCCGCGTTTCGTTCCGAACCTATGTGTACGACCCGGCCAAACTCGACCAGGGCGCCGGTTCGGGCCTTGACCAGGTAGAGCTTGAAGACGAGGAAGTGGTCGAGGGGGTACAGAAAGGGATCCGCTCCCGCTTTTACAAGTCGGGCCGGTTTTCCCCGACGCGTGAGCAGGGCGTACACCACTTCCACGGCCTGTTGAGTCGTTTTTTGAACCCGTAATGATGCGAGGCGCACCGCTGCTGTCGGGGTGAGTGCGACGACTGGCCCGGAGCCCGGCATTCCGGGCAATAAAATAAGGCCGACCGCCTTTTAAAAATGTAACAATAGTCTGCCGCATTGTGATATTTAACTACCTTTGACCCATTAAAAAAACATACCATGAAGCCCGATCTTTTTGAAGCCCCGGACTATTATATGCTCGACGATTTGCTGACCGATGAACACAAGCTGGTGCGCGACGCAGCGCGTAGCTGGGTAAAGCGCTCCGTCTCCCCCATTATTGAAGGCTACGCCCAACGTGCCGAGTTTCCGACCGAAATCGTCTCGGGCCTTGCCGAGATCGGGGCGTTTGGCCCCTATATTCCGGCCGAGTACGGAGGCGCCGGCCTCGACCAGATCAGCTACGGCATTATCATGCAGGAAATCGAACGCGGCGACAGCGGGGTTCGTTCCACAGCTTCTGTACAATCTTCCCTGGTCATGTACCCGATTTACGCCTACGGCTCAGAAGAGCAGCGCCGGAAATACCTGCCGAAGTTGGCCACAGGCGAATTCATGGGCTGTTTCGGCCTCACTGAGCCCGATCACGGTTCCAATCCGGGGGGCATGGTTACCCATTTCAAAGACAAGGGCGACCACTACCTGCTCAACGGGGCCAAACTCTGGATATCGAATGCGCCCTTCGCCGATATCGCCGTGGTATGGGCCAAGAACGAGGAAGGCCGTATCCACGGCCTTATCGTGGAGCGGGGCATGGAAGGGTTCAGTACCCCTGAAACCCACAACAAATGGTCGCTTCGCGCCTCTGCCACCGGAGAGCTCATCTTCGACAACGTGCGGGTGCCCAAAGAAAACCTGTTGCCCGGCAAGAGTGGCCTGGGAGCCCCGCTGGGATGTCTCGATTCGGCCCGGTACGGGATTGCCTGGGGTGCCATTGGAGCTGCCATGGACTGCTACGACACTGCTTTGCGCTACGCGAAAGAGCGCGTGCAGTTTGACAAGCCCATCGCCGCCACCCAGCTGCAACAGAAGAAACTGGCCGAGATGATCACCGAAATTACCAAAGCCCAGTTGCTGGTGTACCGCCTGGGGCAGCTTAAAAATGAAGGCAGGGCGACTACGGCCCAGATCTCCATGGCCAAACGGAACAATGTGGACATGGCCCTTAAGGTGGCCCGGGAAGCCCGACAGGTGTTAGGCGGTATGGGCATTACGGGGGAATACCCCATTATGCGGCACATGATGAACCTGGAGTCGGTTGTTACCTACGAGGGGACTCACGACATCCACCTGCTCATCACCGGGGCCGATATTACCGGATTCCAGGCGTTCAAGTAGGCTTAACCAGTTCTTCCAGACAGATCCGGTCCAGCTCTTCGAGGTGGTCTGATGCCAGCTTTGCCAGGTGAAGCAGGTTGCAGGCGCGTACCCGGTTTTGTTCGGGGTAGGCCGTTTTGTAATACCGGTCGCCCAGCAGGTAATCGGTTAGGGCGCGTATGCCGTGCAAGAGCGGCATAAGGACGGCCCCGTAGGCCAGGGCCGGGCGCTCTGCCGGGTGCAGGGCCAGGCCGCTTTGCCGAAGCCCCTGTACAAAAGCGCGGAATAAGTCGGGCCGCAATTGGATGGCTTCCCAGTTGCCGTGGTCTTCAGGCAGCGGATTCATCAGGGTGCGCACGGCATCCCCCACATCGTAAAGCAGGTAGCCCGGCATCAGGGTGTCGAGGTCGATCAGGCAGAGCGCCCGGTCCGATTCGGCGTCAAAGAGGATGTTGCTGAGTTTGGTGTCGTTGTGGCATACCCGCAGGGGCAGCTGCTCCCAGGGGATAGCTTCGCACTGGCTGGCCAGTTCACGGGCCAGGGCGGTCCAGGGGGCGGCAGCGGCCAGCCGGTCGGCCGCGCCGATGGCCTCGGCCTCCCCGAGTTGTTCTAGGCGCCAGGCCAGGTCGTGAAAACGGGGCAGGGTGCATTTTAGGGAAGCCGCCGGTACCGCTTCGGCCAGTTGGTGGAAACGCCCCAGGATGCGGCCCGCCTCCCGAGCAACTGCCGGGCGTGTGGCGGCTTGTAGTGTGCGCGAGCCCGGAATGTACCGGTACATGCGCCAGGCATTCTGGTCCGTGTCGGTTGCCCAGCCGCGCCCATGGCGGGTGCGGATCAGTTCCAGGGGGGTGTAATCGGGGGCCTGCAAACGTGGGAGGACTGCCTCCAGGTTACCCATAAGGGCAGCGGTATCGCCGAAAACCTCCGTGTTGATGCGTTGCAAAATATAAGCTGGCTGCTCCCCGATATACACCTTGAAGGTATCGTTGATATACCCTTCCGAAACGGGTTCGAGCCGGGTGGGGGGCTCATTCAGGCCGAACAGGGCCAGGCCGGCATGCGGGTCGGGGGATGCCATGGCAGGTTGCCGGGATTAGGGGTTCCAGAGCGGGGTGGGGTATTTCCCGGCCCGGGTAAGGTCTTTCAGGGTATCTACGGCCTGCTCCTTGTCGGCGGCATAAGTAACGCCAAACCAGTCGCTCCCCGACGGGATTACACGCACCTCGGCCTTTCCGCTGGTGAGCATGTCCTGTATGACAAAAGGGATGTAGATTTCGCCTTTGGCAGGGTCTTCGGCCGTTTCCAGGAAGTGGCGGAAGTCGGCTTCGATCTGATCGAAAATCAGGGGTTGGCAAACCCAGAAATTCATGCTGACCAATTCGTTCCCCTTAAATTCCAGGCCGCTGTGCGCATCGCGGATGCCGCCTTCGTGGCGGGCTATTTCGAGGCGTTCGTTAACCGAGAGCAGTTTATCGCCGTCCTGGCTGCAGACCCCCCGCGATACCGACCCGTGCGGAGAAAGCGTATCTTCGAGGGTGTAGGCTACCAACCCGAATTTATTGCTGTCGGGCGACTGCCCGATGAATTCCGCAGCCCGCTTAAAAGCCGGCTGGCCGTAATAGTCGTCGGCATTGATGACCACAAAGGGCCCTTTGATCACGCGGCGGGCCGTCCAAACGGCATGTGCCGTACCCCAGGGCTTGGGACGTTCTACCGTTAGCGTGCATCCTTCGGGCAGGTCGGTGAGTTCCTGGGCGATTACGTCCAGTTTCACCTTTTTGGGCAGGCGCCCGCCCAGGTAGTCTTTCAGGTACTCCACATTGTCTTTCTGGGTAATGACCACGATGTGCGAAAATCCATTGGAAATGGCGTCGAACATGCTGAATTCCATCAGGAATTCACCTGCAGGGCCCAGGTCGTCAAATTGCTTGAGTTTGCCGTAACGGCTGCCCCGTCCGGCCGCCATGAGGAGTAAGGTCATAGGTGTGTAATTTTATACGGCTCAAAAATAGTATTTTGTGACGGAAAGCGGCCCCCAAGGCCATAATTTCATAACTTCCGAAACGGAATCATAACATACCAGCCATGGATACCCGAAGAAGTTTCCTGTACAAGTCGGCCGCTGCCGCAACAGCCCTGGGCCTGCAACCCTCGGTGGCTTTTTCCAGCAACCCCAAACCTGCCGCAACCCTGTTGCGGGTAGGCCTTATCGGGGTTGGGCTCAGGGGCACCAACCACCTCAGCAACCTGTTGCAGCGCGACGATGTGGAGGTTACCGCCCTGTGCGATACCGATCCGGCACGCCTTACTCTCTGCAAGGAGATGATGGCCGGGAAGGGCAAGCGCCCCCCCAAAACCTTTGGGGAACACGAGCACTCCTACAGAGACTTGCTGGCCCTCGAACAGGTCGATGCGGTGGTAATTGCCACCCCCTGGCTCTGGCATACCCCCATGGCGGTAGACGCCATGAAGGCGGGCAAATACACCGGCCTGGAAGTGTCGGCCGCCACAACCCTGGCCGAATGCTGGGACCTGGTTGACACCCACGAGGCAACCGGCAGCCACCTGATGTTGCTCGAGAATGTGAACTACCGCCGCGACATTATGGCGGTGCTCAATATGGTAAAACAAAATGTCTTCGGGGAGCTGGTGCACTTCCGTTGCGGCTACCAGCACGACTTGCGGGAAGTCAAGTTCGACGGGGCCGAATTCGGGGAGAAAGCGACCTCCGAAGCCCGCTGGCGCACCTTCCATTCCCTGAAACGCAACGCCGATGTATACCCGACCCACGGGCTTGGGCCCATCGCCGCCATGGCCGACATCAACCGGGGCAACCGCCTGGTGAGCCTCACCTCTTCGGCCTCGAAGGCCATTGGCCTGCACAACCATATCGTGGCCCAGGGCGGGGAAAACCACCCCAATGCGGCCCTGAAGTTCAAGCAGGGCGATGTCATTACCTCCACCATTACCACCGCAGCCGGTGAAACCATCATCGTAACCCACGATTGCAACCTGCCCCGGCCGTATTCCCTGGGCTTCCGGGTACAGGGAGCCAAAGGGCTTTGGGAAAATGACGGCAGCCGCGTCTATGTGGAAGGCCAGTCAGAACCCCACCGGTGGGACGAGGCAGATCCCTGGCTCGAAAAATACGATCACCCCCTCTGGAAAAAGTACGGGGAATACGCCACCGGCTCGGGCCATGGCGGCATGGATTTCTTCGTTATGCAGGCCTTTGTCGAGTCGGCCAAAAAGGGCATTGCCCCGCCCATAGACGCCTACGACGCGGCTGCCTGGAGCGCGGTTACCCCGCTGTCGGAGGCTTCGATCGCCGAGGGCGGAGAGCCCCAGTTTTTCCCGGACTTCACCAGGGGTCGCTGGGTGCGTAGGGAACCGTACGAATGGATCCGCGACACATACTGATATTGGTAAACACGCAGGGCAGCTGATTTTTGTCATGTTTTGAAGCGGGCTGCTGGCCTAGCTTTGTACCAAACAGCAACTATTATGTGCGACTTGGTACCCAAATACAACGTCCCCGGTCCGCGGTACACCAGTTACCCCACCGTCCCGTATTGGGATTCTACCGGATTTGCGGGCCCCAGCTGGAAGGAAACCGTCAAACGAAGCTTTGACGAAAGCAACCGCACTACAGGCATCAGCCTCTATATCCACTTGCCTTACTGCGAAAGCCTGTGCACCTTTTGCGGATGCCACAAGCGCATTACCCGCCAGCACGGCGTGGAAGGACCCTATATCAAGGCCCTGCTCAAGGAATGGCAGCTTTACGTTCAGGTCTTCGGCGAGCGCCCGGTTATCCGCGAACTGCACCTGGGCGGAGGCACCCCCACTTTCTTTTCCCCTGAAAACCTGCAACTGCTCATCAGGGGCATCTTCAGGCATGCCGACCGGGCCGAAGACTGGGAATTCAGCTTTGAGGGCCATCCGAACAACACCACCCGAGAGCACTTGCAAGCGCTCTACGACGTCGGGTTCCGGCGCGTTTCCTATGGGGTACAGGACTACAACGAGGCCGTGCAGCGGGCCATCCACCGCATCCAACCCTTTGAACGGGTGGCCGAGGTTACCCGGCTCTCCCGCGAAATCGGCTTTACTTCCGTGGGGCACGACATCATTTACGGCCTGCCGTTGCAGACCACTGCCCATGTGGCCGAAACCCTGCGCAAAACCGCCGAAATCCACCCAGACCGGATCGCTTTTTACAGCTATGCCCACGTGCCCTGGCTCAAAGGGAACGGACAGCGCGGCTTCAAAGATTCCGACCTGCCCGTTGCCGATGAAAAACGCCGGCAATACGAATTGGGCAAACGGGCCCTGGCGGCCGCCGGATATACCGAGATCGGCATGGACCACTTCGCCCTGCCTTCAGACGGCCTGTACCGGGCCATGACCTCTGGGCGTTTGCACCGGAATTTCATGGGCTACACCGAGTCGAGTACCCAGTTAATGGTGGGCCTGGGCGTGTCGAGCATCAGCGACAGCTGGTACGCCTTTGCCCAGAACGTGAAGAGCATCGAAGAGTACCAGCACCTGGTCGACAATGACATCATCCCCCTCATGCGCGGGCACCTGCTCAGCGAGGAAGACCGGCAGATCAGGCGCCACATCCTGGACCTGATGTGCCGCTTTGAGACCATCTGGAACAAGGGGCTCGACCTAACAACCCGCGAGGCGATTCTCGATCGCCTGAGCGAACCCGAGGCAGACGGCCTGGTGGAAATACTCCCCGACCGCCTGCGCGTAACAGAGCAAGGACGTTTGTTCGTCCGAAATATCTGTATGGCTTTCGACCTGCGTTTGCACAATAATGTCCCCGAAACCAGGTTATTTTCCATGACGGTATAACCAAAATCTGAACCCATGAAAACTATCATAGTTCCCGTTGATTTTTCGCAACAATCGGAATTTGCGTTAAAGACAGCGGCCTCCCTGGCCAAAAAACACAAGGCAGACATTCTCGTGCTGCACATGCTCGAGCTCAACTACGCCATGATTACCTCTTCGGAAGCCTACCACCCCGAGCAGACTGTATTTCTCATCAAAGCGGCTGAAAAACGCCTGGCTGACTTTTTGAGCAAACCCTACCTGAAAGGTATTTCCATTACGCCCGTGATCAAGCATTACAAGGTGTTCTCGGAAGTGAACGAGGTGGCCGAAAAGCACAAGGCCGATCTTATTGTTATGGGCTCTCACGGCACCGACGGCCTGCAGGAGATTTTCTTTGGTTCGAATGCCGAAAAAGTGGTGCGTACCTCTGAAATACCGGTGTTGGTGGTGAAGAAAGACCGGGAAGATTTCAAGATCGGGACCTTTGTCTTTGCCTGCGATTTCCAGTCAGACTGCATCCCGGCCTTCAAGCGCGCCAAGAAATTTGCTGATAGCCTCAAGGCCGAATTCCGGGCTGTGTACATCAACACCCCCGGCGACCATTTCATGAGCTCTGGTGATATCAATCAGTTGGTTGCCAACTTTTTGAAGGAAGCCAAGATAGGCATGCAAGTAGATCAATACAACGATTACAGCGTGGAGCGGGGCGTGGTGAACTACTGCGCTTCTGTAGGAGCTGACCTGGTGGGCATCCCCACCCACGGCCGCAGGGGCATCTCCCACTTCTTTATGGGAAGCATAGGGGAAGACCTGGCCAATCACTCGGCCATTCCGGTAATCACGTTTAAAATCTGACCGATTTATAGTTGCTGTTAGCGAAAGGGAGGCTGATCTGCCAAAAGCAGACGCCTCCCTTTCCGATTTTACAGACTTACAGCAGCTTCATGCCATTGGGGTCCCACCGTACGGGTTCTCCGCGGTAATAGCTTTCGTTGGCCAGGAGGGCAGCCCCGGCGGCCCGCAAGCCGAAGGTGGGGTTTTGCACCACTTGCCGGTTGCCGCGTACGGCGTCGAAAAAGTTGTAGAAATGGTCGTAGTGCCCCCCTTTGTAGTCGCGGGGTGCCTCGAAAACCGTTTCGCCAAGCCCCAGGGCCTCGCCCCTGCGAGCGGGCTCCATACGGGCCCATTCGGCCTTCATCTTTTCCTGGTTGGCTTCGGTATGTGCAATCATGGAATACCCGCCGGGGTCCTGGTCGAGGCGGGTGCGGCTGAGTTTGACATTGCTTTGCCCCACTTCCATAGAGCCCTCGGTCCCGACCAGCCTGAAACCGCCCCCGCCTCCGCCCCCGGCGATAAAATTGACCCGGAAGGCCGCGTTAAAGGCTGCGTGGGTATCGGTCTTAGGAAAATCGTAAAAGGTGAGGGTTACGTCGGGCACGTCGCGGCCATCATTCCAGTAGCGCAGCCCGCCGGTAGAGAGGGCTTTGACCGGGCCATTGGAACTCAGGATGTAATGCAGGGTCGAGAAGGCGTGCACAAACAGGTCGCCGGCCACCCCAGTCCCGTAATCGCGGTAGTTGCGCCAGCGGAAAAACCGGATGTTGTCGTACGGTACCTTGGGGGCTGTGCCCAGAAAGGTATCGAAGTCGACCGTATCGGGGTTGGCGTCGGGCGGGATGGGGTACTGCCAGGCTCCCTCCGAACTGTAGCGGTCGTTGTACATATCGAGCATCACCATCTCTCCTATAGCGCCGGCCTCGTAGAGTTGTTTGGCCTTCTCGTTCCCCAGGGAAGACATGCCCTGGCTGCCTACCTGGCAGACCTTTCCGCTCGCTTTCTGGGCGGCAATGATCTCGTGGCCATCGGCGGCCTGTTGCACCATGGGTTTTTCGCAGTAAACGGCCTTCCCGGCTTTCAGGGCTTCAATGGTGATGCGTTTGTGCCAGTGGTCGGGTACAGCCACAATTACTGCATCCACATCGGGGCGGGCCAGCAGTTCGCGGTAGTCGCGCGTGAGCATCAGGCCTTTACCCCAGAGCTCGGTGGCCCGCTCCAGCCGGGCTGCGTAGAGGTCGCATACGGCAGTGAGCTTTACCCCCGGTACCTGCAGGGCTGACCGGGTATCGTAGATGCCCTGAATGCCACACCCGATCAGGCCCAGTTGCACCTGGTCGTTGGCGCTGTATGGCAGGGGTTCGCGTTCGGGCCGCCAAAGAATTTGGCCGTGCGGTCTGGCATTAAGCAGGTAGGGGCCGGCAGTCAGACCGGCTGTGAGCAGGGAAGTCTTTTTCAGAAACGACCTCCGTGAGGGCGCAGCTTTTTTCATCGGGTCGGGTTTTTGGTTTATGGAGTAAGATACGCCATTCCCCCCTGTACCGCAACCCGAATTCCGGTTTCAGCCGAACCGCTCCCGGGCCGCTGCCTGCAAGCTTTCGCGGTGGTCGGGGTGGGCGATGGAGATCAGGGCGTCGGCCCGTTGCTTGAGGTTCTTGCCAAAGAGGTTTACCACCCCGAACTCGGTGGCCACATAGTGGACGTGGGCCCGGGTGGTGGTTACCCCGGCCCCGTGGCGCAGGAAGGGGGTGATTTTGGAAATGCCCTTGGCCGTTACAGAGGGCAGGGCGATAATGGGTTTACCCCCCTCTGAGAGCGCTGCCCCCCTTATAAAGTCCATTTGCCCGCCCACTCCTGAATACTGGAGGCTGCCGATGGTATCGGCGCAGATTTGCCCCGTGAGGTCGATTTCGATGGCGCTGTTGATGGCCGTTACCTTTGGGTTGCGGCGGATATTTGCCGTGTCGTTCGTGTAGGCCGCCTCCTTGAAATGGACCAGGGGGTTGTCGTCAATGAAATCGTAGAGCTTTTGCGAGCCGGCTGCAAAGCAGGTTACAATCATATTGGTTTCAAGCGCTTTTTCCTCGCCGGTAACCACGCCCGATTCTACCAGTGACAAGATGCCGTCTGTGAACATTTCGGTATGTATCCCCAGGCGCTTGTGGCCGCGCAGGTTGCTTAGAACTGCATTTGGGATGCTGCCGATGCCCATCTGTAGGGTGGCCCCGTCTTCGATCAGCGAAGCCACATGCCAGCCGATTCGGGCCTCGGTTTCGGAAATTTCGCTGGCCGGGTACTGGTGAATCGGTTCGTTCACCTCCACCAGGGCATCTAACTGGCTTACATGCACAATGCCGTCGCCATGGGTGCGGGGTACCATCGGATTAACCTGTGCAATAACCCGGCGCGCGCACTGCACGGCCGGCAGGGTTACGTCTACCGATACCCCCAGAGAGCAATACCCGTGCTTGTCGGGAGGGGAAACCTGCACCACGGCCACATCGATCGGCAAGATATTCCGGCGGAAGAGCAGGTGGATCTCACTGAGGAAAATCGGGATGTAGTCGCCCCGGTTGGTGTTGACCACCTCCCGTACGTTGCCCCCTACAAAACAGGTGTTGATACGGAAAGAATTCCGGTAGGGTTCATGGGCAAAAAGGACGTCTCCCTCGGTGTGGATGGAGATAATTTCTACTTCGCGGAGCTCACGGTAGCGTTCGCAAATCGCATTGACCAGGCGGTTGGGTGTCATGGCGGCCCCCTGTACAAAAATGCGGTCTCCCGACTTTACATACGAGGCGGCGGTTTCCAGTGAAACTATTTTCATCCGATTCGGATTAGGTTGAACACAAAGCCCTTCGCATTATGTGCGCTGGGGCTGTTAGTCCTGCGGGTGACATTCCACGGTAGTACTGACCGAAGGTTGCTGCATTTTCGGGGAAACATAGGGGATGCCCAGCCCCATGCCTCGCAAAACAAATAAAAGCCCGATCAGGACCACGAAAACCGGGATAGCCTTGCGCAGCGCCGGCGCCCAGCGCCCCTTGAGGAACTTTCCGAACAATGCGGCTGCACTCATCAGCGGCAGGGTACCCAGCCCAAATACGACCATATAAAGCGCCCCTTCCGGGGCCGAGGCCAGGGCCATGGCGCCGATAAGGGCCATATATACCAGGCCACAGGGTAAAAATCCATTCAAAAAACCGATGCTCAAAAAAGTGTCAGGGCTCCTTTTTTTAAGTTGGCTTCCCAGGGCGGCCTGCAGGCGGCCGATGAGCCTGTAGAGTGGGCGGGTGAGTTTCCAGCCCTTAAAATAGCGGGAGGGAATGAGCACGGAGGCGATCATGACCAGCCCCAAAACAATGGACAACTTTTGCTGAAACCCGAACAGGTAAAGCCCTTTCCCCACCAGGCCGAAAACGAGCCCGATCAGGCCGTAGGCCAGGGCACGCCCCAGGTGGTACATGCCCAGTTGCAGGTAGCGCAGGGTTGGCCTTCCCCGGTCGAGCGGCAGCATAAAGGCGATGGGCCCGCACATGCCGATGCAGTGCAGGCTGCCCATAAGGCCAAGCAAAAAGGCGGTTGCGAGCATACTAATACGTTACACGACCCCTGTAGAGATACGGTTTCCCTTCATAGGTCCAGGAAAGCCTGATGTCCCAGCGACCATCCAATAAGCGGCTTGCGGGTATGAGCTGAAGCGTGTCGGAATTTTGAATTGGCAATTCAAAATCCAATTGCTTATTGGACGGTCTATAAAGGAACATTTTTCCAGTAATCTTTTGAGCATCCATGCCGGCCGGGAACCGCACCCCGAGCCCTTCGGGCAAGCGGATTATGGCCACCTGCCCCCCGGAGGCTTCCAGGTTGTTGGCGGCCGTCAGGTCGCCCTGGTATTCGAGTTCTTTGCGGTAGTACTCTTCGGTAACCAGGTCGTGCTCGGCGCGGGGGTCGCTGTTTGCCACCACCACGAAATACATAATGAAAGATATAAAGGCCACGAAGGCTAGTACTATCCCGGTTCCCCAGTTCCACTTCATAGTTGCGTTATTTATAAGACCGGGGCGCCAGGAAGCGGATGTTAGCCGTCTCGATGAGCTCCCCGTGGCTGTATACCCCTATTTTCAGATTGTCCTTGTCGCCGTTCAGGGCGGCGCTGTTGATGTCCACAAAAACGGTGCCTTCGGCCAGGGCCTCGGCTTTCACATCAAAACCTGCTCCTTTCACAAAGGTAATAGTGCCCGGGTGCGAAAGCAGGCGGAATGTTACATCGGGCACATCATGGCTGGTTTTATTGATGAGCTTATAGGTGTAAATATTCCGGATTTTATTGTCTTCCACGCGTTGATACAACTGACCGGGCAGGCGAAGGATGGTAGCTTCCACATCGTTACGCAGAAACAACATGCCGATCAGCGTGCCGATCAATACTGTTAGCACGGCCGCGTATCCCTTCATGCGGGGGGTGAAGCTGAATTTTTCCTTCTTCACGATCTCGTCTTCGCTGGCATAGCGGATCAGGCCTTTGGGAAGCCCGACCTTTTCCATGACCGTATCGCATTCGTCTATGCAGGCCGTACAGTTTACGCACTCCAGCTGGGTGCCGTTGCGGATATCAATGCCGGTCGGGCACACATGCACGCACTGCAGGCAGTCGATACAATCGCCGTAACCAAGCGAAGGCCGGTCTTCGCCCTTGCGGAATTTCTTGCGGCCGTTCTCCCGTTCGCCCCGCTTGTGGTCGTAGGCCACCACCACCGATTTGTTGTCGAGCAGCACGCCCTGCATGCGGCCGTACGGGCAGGCGATAATGCAGACCTGCTCGCGGAACCAGGCAAATACAAAGTAGAAAACAGCCGTAAAAATCAGCAGGGCTGTAAGGGTTCCCATGTGCTGGGCCGGCCCGTCGGTAATGTATTTCAACAGTTTGTCGCTGGAAATCAGGTAGGCCAGGAAAATGTTGGCAATCAAAAAGGAAATCAGGAAAAAAACAGCCCATTTCAGCAGGCGTTTCCTGATCTTCTCCCCATTCCAGGCCATCCGCTTCAGGCGAATTTGAGCCCCCCGGTCGCCGTCGATCCAGAATTCAATGCGCCGGAAGACCATCTCCATGAAGATGGTTTGCGGGCACATCCAGCCGCAGAAAATACGACCGAAAGCTACTGTGAACAGGGCCACAAAGATGACCCCGATAATCATAGAGATCACAAACAGGTGAAAATCCTGCGGCCAGAAGGGGAAACCGAAAATGTTGAAACGTCGCTCGAGCACATTCATCATCAGAAACTGGTTCCCGTTTACCTTGATGAAAGGCGATGCAAACAGAAAGGCCAGCAACAGGTAACTCACCCCTTTACGGTAGGTGTAGTACCGGCCGCTCGGTTTCTTCGGAAAGACCCAGGCCCTTTTGCCTTCCTCGCTGATCGTGGCGATCGAATCGCGGAAGCGCTCGTTTTGTTCACTCATTTCGGCTCACTTTCATAGCTGTTGGGGCAGCAATTCCCAGGTCTATTCGCCCGATTCAGCCTCAGGCATGCCGGAGGCAGCATCCTGAACGGTTTCCACGGTGGTTGAATCGACCTCCATGGGAGCTGCTTCTGCCGGGGCGTTCGGATCGGTATACAAATCGCCTTCGGGCGCTTTGGCATCGGGGGGGTTGGTGCCGCGCAGGCTAATGAGATAACTGGCCACCTGGGCAATCTCGCCTGGCTTCAGGGTCGATTTCCAGGAGACCATGCCTTTCCCGTCGCGGCCGCCCTCGGAAATCGTATTGAAAACGTTGCCGATGCCTCCTCCGAGTATCCAATAGTCATCGGTCAGGTTGGGGCCGATAGATCCCCCGGCGTCAGGTTTGTGGCACACGGCGCAATTCGCGTTAAAAATGGCCTGGCCGGCCTGCAGGTCGGAAGCATCGGTAAGCAATTCCACACTGCCGGCGTCGATGAGGTCTTTGGCGGTTTTCCGGTATTCTTCCACGGCCTGCCGGGCTTCGGCCATCTCCTGCTCAAATTCTTCTTTTTGGGTGTAATCGCCCAAAATATGGAAACGCACCAGGTAGATAACCCCGAAGATAATGGTGGCATAGAAGAGGTATACCCACCACGGGGGAAGGCGGTTGTCGAGCTCCCTGATGCCGTCGTAGTCGTGGTCGATAATGATTTCGCCCTCTTCTGCTATTGGACGGCTGGCGGTCAGCTTCTCGTACATGCGTTTGCCCCAGGCCCATTGCCCGGGTTGCTTGCGGGCCGCCAGGTAGCGTTTCTTGCCCTCTTCGGTGAGTGTCTGGAACATGATATTCTCAATCGACTTGAGGATCATCTCGATGGCGATGAGCAGTAGCAGCACCATCAGCAGGAAGAACATGGTTATGGGATAGGCCATAAAGGCCGGCTGGTCCCCGGAGTCGATAAAGTACTCCATCAGGCCAAAGACCAGGAAAAACAGGACTGGGACGCGTATCCAGGACGGTATTGAATTTCTCATTTTTCAGCAGGGTTTGGTTGGTGATCATCTTCTAAGGGCAATTCGCTCATCTCCCGGATGTGCTTCTTGGAGGCTGTAAGCACCCACCAGAACAAGGCCAGGAAGAACACGAAGAACAGGAGCAGGGAAAACAGAGGGTAGGCGGCTACCCCGTCTATGTGCTCCAGGTTTTGCTGTACGAACTTCATCATGGCTTACTGGTTTTGGGTTACGTTAGACTGACCTTCAATCTTGATGTCGGTTCCAAGGCGTTGCAGGTAGGCGATCAGGGAAACGATTTCGCGGTTGCGCATTTCCACGAAGGGCAGCCCGTTTTCCTGGGCGTATTTCTTTTCCTCTTCGTAAGAGCGGGCAAATTCCGGATCGTTGTACAGGTTCTTTTCGATCTGAGTTGCCTGGGCGGCCATGGAGGCCTGCGCCCCGGCAATTTCCTCGTCTGTGTAGGGCACGCCCAGGGTAACCATGGCGCGCATCTTGTCTTCAACCGCGCTGCGGTCGTGCTCGTTGCGCACCAGCCACTGGTAAGCCGGCATAATCGACCCGGAAGAAGTGCTCTGCGGATCGTACATGTGGTTCAGGTGCCAGTTGTCGGAGTACTTGCCTCCTACGCGCAGCAGGTCGGGCCCGGTGCGTTTGCTGCCCCACAGGAAGGGGTGGTCGTACACGTATTCCCCGGCCTTGGAGTATTCCCCGTACCGCTCTACTTCGCTGCGGAACGGCCTGATCATTTGGGAGTGGCAGCTCACGCAGCCCTCGCGAATGTAAAGGTCGCGGCCTTCCAGTTCTAAAGGGGTGTAGGGTTTGACGCTGGTTATGGTGGGGATGTTTGATTTGACCAGGATGGTCGGGATGATCTGTACGATTCCCCCGATGAGGATGGCCACGGTAGAAAGCACGGCGAAACGCACTGGGAGGCGCTCCAGCCAGGTGTGGTATTTTTCCCCGGCCAGGCGTTTGGAAGAGATACGGGTCAGGGCAGGGGCCTCGGCCAGCTCGTCTTCTACCTTGCTTCCGGAGCGGATAGTAACGATCACGTTGTAGAGCATCACCAGCATACCCACCAGGTAGAGCGTGCCCCCGATGGCCCGCATCCAGTACATGGGGATGATTTCATGGACGGTTTCCAGGAAGTTGCCGTATACCAGGGTGCCGTCGGGGTTGAAGTCTTTCCACATCAGGGCCTGTGTAAAGCCCGCTACGTACATGGGCAATGCGTAGAGCACGATGCCCAGGGTACCGATCCAGAAGTGGAAGTTCGCCATAGGCACCGAGTGCAGGCGTGTCTTGAACATTTTCGGCACCAGCCAGTAGATCATCCCGAAGGTCATGAAGCCGTTCCAGGCCAGGGCCCCCACATGTACGTGGGCGATAATCCAGTCGCTGAAGTGGGCAATGGCATTTATGTTTTTAAGCGACAGCATGGGGCCTTCGAAGGTGGCCATGCCATAGCCGGTAATGCCCACCACCATGAACTTGAGCACGGGGTTGGTGCGCACCTTGTCCCAGGCGCCCCTCAGGGTGAGCAGCCCGTTGATCATACCCCCCCAGGACGGGGCGATCAGCATCACAGAAAAGGTAACCCCCAGGTTCTGCGCCCAGTCGGGCAGGGCAGAGTAGAGGAGGTGGTGCGGCCCGGCCCAGATGTAGATAAAGATCAGGGACCAGAAGTGCACGATGGAAAGGCGGTATGAATAGATGGGGCGATTGGCCGCCTTGGGCACAAAGTAGTACATAAGGCCCAGGAAAGGCGTGGTCAGGAAGAAGGCAACCGCATTGTGCCCGTACCACCATTGTACCAGTGCATCCTGAACCCCGGCATATACCGAATAGCTCTTCAGGGCGCTTACCGGCAGCTCCAGGCTGTTGAAGATGTGCAGCACGGCCACGGTGATGAAGGTGGCCAGGTAAAACCAGATGGCCACGTAGAAGTGGCGCTGGCGGCGGCGCAGCTGAGCCAGAACTACTACGCGTCGACGTGCCCCAACGTGGAGACCCTGGTCCGCGGCGCCGTCACCCAGAAGCTGCAGCAGGCCTTCAACGCCGCGCCCGGGACGCTCCGCCTCTCGATCGGAAGAGCAC
>JBNKGM010000059.1:0-20083 GCA_050289825.1 Robiginitalea sp. | reverse complement strand
AAGCTGCAAAAAAGATGATGGGCCCAATGTGGAGACGGTTCCGCCCCGCGACCTGGCCGAAGTGGCCGCCGAGAACGACGCCGATATCCGTGAATTTCTCCAGACCCATTTCTACAACTACGACGACTTTGCCAACCCGCCTGCCGGGTTCGACTACCGCATTCGCATCGACACCCTGGCCGGTGCCGACGCCGATAAAACCCCGCTCATCGACCAGATGGAGACCGAGGTCGTGGTGGTCAACTACGAACAACTCGGCCTGAGCGGCGACTCGGGCGACGTGCCCCACACCCTGTATTTCCTTTCGGCCCGCGACGGGGAGGGGCTTAGCCCTACCGTGGCCGACTCGGTGCTGGTGCGCTACGAGGGGAATACCCTCGGAGGCCTGACCTTCGATGGGGTATCTAATTACGTATGGCAGCACCTGCCGAACTACCTGCGGGGCTACCAGATTGCGATGTCGCAGTGGCAGGCCGGCACCGACGACCAGCTGGTGCAGAACCCCGACGGCACAAGCGGCTTTGCCAACGCTGGGGTGGGCCTGGTGGTGATGCCTTCGGGCCTGGCCTATTTCAACGGTTCGCCCGCTTCCATCCCGGCCTATTCTTCCCTCATCTTCAAGGTAGAGCTGGGGCAAATCATCGAAGATACCGACGCCGACGGGGATGGTATTCCTTCCATATTGGAAGACCTGAACGGCAACAACTACCTGTACGACGACAATACCGACAAGAAAAAGGAGGAAAGCGGTTTCGGGGCCGTACTCATCCCCAACTTTCTCGATACCGACGATGATGGGGACGGCACCCGCACCCGCGACGAGATCATCATCAACGAAGACGGGAGCCTTACCTTCCCCGATACAAACGGGAACGGCATTCCCGATTACCTCGACCCCGATACCAAGTAACAGTAAAAAAAAGTCCCCGATTCGGGGACTTTTTTTTTCAGATGAGGGCTTTTAGAGTTTGAGAGACAGCCCGAGGATGAACTGGCTGGTTCGGGTATCGAGGCGCTGGTCGGGCAGCCCCACGATACTGGCCTCGTTGGCGCTCAGGCCCCGCTCGTAGCGCAGGTCTACTCCCAGGTTGCCCAGGTCTACCCCAGCCCCGATATGCAGGCCCACCGTAAAATTGTTTTCCACGTCGCCCAACTCGATATCCTGCAGGTCGGTATTGAGGATGTACTGGAAATCGGGCCCTATAAAGACCTTCAAAAGGCCCAGCACGCGAGCTCCCACCAACACGGGCACATCAATTTTGCTCATGTCGAAATCGGCTCCGTCGTACGACGACTTGGTTTTGGTGTAAATAAGCTCGGGGCGCAGGAAAAACGATTTGCCCACCTGGCCGAATACGCCCACATGGTAACCCATTTTGGTGTCGGAGCTCAGGTCAGGGGCCGAATCGAATTTGTAGTCGCCGTTCGAGTTGAAGTTGAGGCCGGCCTTGATGCCAAAGCCCCAGTCGTTTTGGGAAAATGCCGCCATGCTGCACAAGGCGAGCAGGCCCGTAAGAAAGATACGTTTCATAAGGTGTTTCGTTTAAAAGGCGGGCCAGGGGCTAGCCTTTGCGTTTCAAAACCTTAAAAACGGCCCTTTCGATGGCTTTATTGTTCAACCCGTATTTCTCCATGAGTTCTTCGGGGGTGCCGCTCTCGCCGAAGCTGTCGTTTACGGCCACGAATTCCTGGGGCGCGGGGTGGTTGGCGGCAAGGGTACGCGCCACGCTTTCGCCCAGGCCGCCCAGCACGTTGTGCTCTTCGCAGCTTACCAGGCAGCCGGTCTTGGCTACGGAAGCCAGGATGGCCTGCTCGTCGAGGGGCTTGATGGTGTGGATGTTGATGACCTCGGCCGAAATACCCTGCCCATGCAGGCTCTCGGCGGCCTGCAGGGCTTCCCAGACCAGGTGGCCGGTGGCCACGATGGTCACGTCGATGCCCTCTTGCAGGAGCACGGCCTTCCCGATTTCAAATTTCTGGTCAACCGGGGTAAAGTTGGCCACCTTGGGGCGGCCGAAGCGCAGGTATACCGGGCCGTGGTGTTCGGCCACCGCCAGGGTGGCCGCCTTGGTCTGGTTGTAATCGCAGGGGTTGATCACCGTCATGCCCGGCAGCATCTTCATCAGGCCTATGTCTTCCAGGATCTGGTGGGTGGCCCCGTCTTCGCCCAGGGTTAGCCCGGCGTGGGAGGCGCAGATCTTCACGTTCTTGTCGGAATAGGCGATGCACTGCCGTATCTGGTCGTACACCCGTCCGGTTGAGAAGTTGGCGAAGGTAGAGGTGAAGGGGATGTAGCCCCCGATAGTGAGACCGGCGGCTATGCCCATCATATTGGCCTCGGCTATCCCCACCTGTACGAATCGCTCGGGGTGTTCTTCAATAAAGGTCTCGATCTTCAGGGAGCCCACCAGGTCGGCGCACAGGGCCACCACGCGGGGGTTGGAGCGCCCCAGTTCGGTCATGCCGTCGCCGAAGCCGCTGCGGGTATCTTTTTTGCCTTGGTCGGTATATGTTTTCATGTAGTGCAGGTTCCGGGATTAATAATCGCCCAATGTTTCGGGGTTCTGGGCCAGGGCGGTGGCCAGCTGGGCGTCGTTCGGCGCCTTGCCGTGCCAGGCGTGGGTGTGCATCATAAAGTCGACCCCGTGGCCCATCACCGTATCCATGATAATGGCTACGGGTTTGCCCTTGCCCGTGCGGGTTTTGGCTTCTTTCAGCCCCTGGGTGATGGCGGCCAGGTTGTTGCCGTCTTTCACCTCGAGCACGTCCCAGCCAAAGGCCTCGAGCTTGGGCCTGAGGTCGCCCAGGGCCAGTACCTCCTCGGTGGGCCCGTCGATCTGTTGGCCGTTGCGGTCGATGGTGGCGATCAGGTTGTCTACCTTTTTGCTGCCAGCGAACATAATGGCCTCCCAGTTTTGTCCCTCCTGCAGCTCCCCGTCGCCGTGGAGGCTGTAGACCAGGTGGTTGTCGAGGTTCAGTTTCTTGGCCAGGGCGGCGCCTATGGCCACGGACATCCCCTGCCCGAGCGAGCCTGAGGCGACGCGCACCCCGGGCAGGCCCTCGTGGGTGGCCGGGTGCCCCTGCAGGCGCGAATTGAGGCGGCGGAAGGTGGCCAGCTCTTCGAGGGGGAAATACCCGCGCCGGGCCAGCACACTGTAGAACAGGGGCGAGATGTGCCCGTTCGAGAGGAAAAAGACGTCTTCGCCTATCCCGTTCATGTCGAAACGACCTTTGAGGTCCATGATGTCGAAGTAGAGGGCCACCATGAATTCGGCGCAGCCGAGCGAGCCGCCCGGGTGCCCTGAATTCACGCTGTGTACCTGGCGCAATATGTCGCGCCTGACCTGTACCACCAACGCCTCTAAGTCCTTGCTGTGAGCCATGTGTGTTGTTTTATTAGCTCCCAAAAGTACGGGCTATCTTCGGGCTTCGCAACCCGACTTTTTACAACTTATTAACGGTGCCCGGGGAGGAACTTTACCATTTTCCTAAGACGGATTGCCGGCAGGTTGCGTATCTTTGGCAGCTTGAAAGCAGCCCCGAGGGTGACTATATTCAGCCTGGAACATACCGACCTGCGCACCAAGGCCCGAGCCGGCGTTTTGCAAACCGCCCATGGGGCTGTGCAAACGCCCATCTTCATGCCGGTGGGCACGGCCGGCACCGTAAAGGGGGTGCACCAGCGCGAACTGCGCAACGACATCAAACCCGACATCATCCTGGGGAACACCTACCACCTCTACCTGCGGCCGGGCACCCAGATATTAGAGGCGGCCGGGGGCCTGCACGCCTTTATGGGGTGGGAGGGGCCCATCCTCACCGACAGCGGGGGCTACCAGGTGTATTCCCTGGCCGGTACCCGTAAAATCAAGGAAGAGGGGGTTAAATTCCAGTCGCACATCGACGGGTCGCGCCACCTGTTCACCCCAGAGGGGGTTATGGAGATCCAGCGCAGCATCGGGGCCGACATCATCATGGCATTTGACGAGTGCACGCCCTACCCCTGCGACTACCGCTACGCCCAGGGCAGCATGCACATGACCCACCGCTGGCTCGACCGTTGCATGGTACACCTGCAGCAACTGCCGCCCCGCTACGGGCACGAGCAGCTGTTCTTCCCCATCGTGCAGGGGTTGGTCTATACCGACCTGCGCAAACAATCGGCCGAATATATAGCGGCTGCCGGGGCCCCGGGCAATGCCATCGGGGGGCTTTCGGTGGGCGAGCCCGCCGAGGAGATGTACGCCATGGCCGAGGCGGTCTGCGACATTTTGCCTGCCGACAAACCCCGCTACCTGATGGGGGTGGGCACGCCCATCAATATTTTGGAGAACATCGCCCTGGGGGTCGACATGTTCGACTGCGTCATGCCCACGCGCAACGCCCGCAACGGCATGCTCTTTACCAGCGAGGGCACCATCAACATCAAAAACAAGAAGTGGGAGGCCGACTTCTCGCCCCTCGACCCTGCCGGCCATACCTTCGTAGACCGCGAATATTCCAAAGCCTACCTCCGGCATTTGTTCGCCGCCAATGAGTATCTTGGCAAGCAAATAGCCACCCTGCACAACCTGGGCTTTTACCTCTGGCTGGTGCGTGAGGCCCGCCGCCGCATACTGGACGGCAGTTTTGCCGACTGGAAGGCGCGCATGGTAAAACAAATGGACAACCGCCTGTAGCATGATGACCATCATAGACCGCTACATCCTGAAAAAATACCTGCTCACCTTCGTGATGATGCTGCTGCTGTTTGTGCCCATCGGCATTATGCTGAACCTGGCCGAGCAGATCGGGAAGATGATCGACAACGAGGCGCCCCTGCCCGAGATTATTGAGTACTATGTGTACTTTACGATCTACATCGGCAGCCTGCTCTTCCCGATTTTCCTTTTCCTGTCCATAATCTTTTTCACCTCCAAGATGGCCAACAACACCGAGATCGTGGCCATCCTGAGCTCGGGGGTTTCCTTCGGGCGCTTTTTGAGGCCCTACTGGATCGGGGCCACCATCATCGCCCTGCTCATGTTCGCCATGGGGATGTTTATCGTACCCCTGGCCAGCAAGGGCTACAACGAGTTCAACTACAAATACCTCAAGAAGGGCAAGCAAGACCGGGTAACCACCAACATCTTCAACCAGCTGGGCGACAACGACTACATCTACGTGAGCAGTTTTGACCCGGCCCGGCAGATCGGCTACAATTTCAGTTATGAGCATTTCGGCGACGACGGGCAACTCGAATACAAAATTTCGTCTGCCAACATACGCTGGATCGAGAAAGACAGCACCTTTAAACTCACCTCGGTTACCCGTCGCAACCTGCACGGGGAAACCGAATTCGTGCAAACCCGGCGCATGCTCGATACCGTTTTTGCCTTCCAGCTCGAAGATCTTACCCCGGTGTCGTACGTGGCCGAGACCAAGAACCTCTTCGAGCTCAATGAATTCATAAAGGACCAGAAGCGCAAGGGGGCTTCGAACGTGAACACCTTCGTGCTGGTCAAATACAAGCGCTGGGCCCTGCCGGTAACGGCCTTTGTGCTCACCATCATCGGCGTGGCCGTATCGTCGATGAAGCGGCGGGGCGGCATGGGGGTGAACCTGGCCTTCGGCATCGCGGTGGCCTTCCTCTACATTTTCATGGACAAGGTGTTCGGCACCCTGGCCCAGCAGTCGGGTTTCTCGCCCCTGCTGGCGGTGGTGATCCCCAACCTGGTCTTCGGCCTGATCGGCTACTACCTGCTGCAGCAGGCCAAGCGCTGACCTGGAGCACAGAAAACGGAAAAGGCCGCGGGCCATTGCCGAATATCTCCTATCTTTGCCCCGCTGACAGCTAATTCTTGACCCTCCATGGAATACCTGGATTTTGAACTCCCCATCAAAGAACTGGAAGAACAGTTGGATAAATGCCAGCTTATTGGCGAAGAGAGTGACGTAGACGTTACCGAGACCTGCAAGCAGATCGAAAAGAAGCTCGAAGAGACTCGCAAGGAGATCTTCAAGAACCTGACCCCCTGGCAGCGGGTGCAGCTTTCGCGCCACCCCAGCCGCCCCTATACGATGGACTACATCCGCGCCATTTGCGGGGAATCGTGGCTGGAGCTGCACGGCGACCGCACCGTGAAAGACGACAAGGCCATGATCGGGGGCCTGGGCAAGATCGGTGACCAGAGCTACATGTTCATCGGCCAGCAGAAAGGCTACAACACCAAAACCCGCCAGTACCGCAATTTCGGGATGGCCAACCCGGAGGGCTACCGCAAGGCCCTGCGCCTGATGAAATCGGCCGAGAAATTCGGCCTGCCGGTGGTTTCCTTTATCGACACCCCCGGGGCCTACCCCGGTATCGAGGCCGAGGAGCGCGGGCAGGGCGAAGCCATTGCCCGCAACATTTTGGAAATGACCCGGCTCAAGGTGCCCATCATCGTGGTGATCCTTGGGGAAGGTGCTTCGGGCGGGGCCCTGGGCATAGGCGTGGGCGACCGGGTGCTCATGCTTGAGAATACCTGGTATTCGGTTATTTCGCCCGAATCGTGCTCGTCCATCCTCTGGCGGAGCTGGGAGTACAAGGAGCAGGCTGCGGCCGCCCTCAAGCTTACCGCTACCGACATGAAAAAACTCAGGCTCATCGACGAGATTGTGAAGGAGCCGGTGGGCGGTGCCCACAGCAACCGCGAGAAGGCTTTTGAGATCGTGAAGAACAAGATCGCAAAGCACTATCAGGAACTTGAAAAGTTATCACCAAAAGACCTGGTGGCCGAGCGCATGGACAAATACCTCTCCATGGGCGTGTACAAAGAGTAGCCTGCCCCCTGTTCGGGGACTGGCCCGGCTGCGGCCCGGCATATTTCCGATATCAACAGGATTTTGTAACTTATCAACAGGAAGTTTGTTGAACACCGGTTGATAACCCGGCCAACACCCCTTCTGTTAACTCAGGGTTAATTCCCTACTTTTAACCTCATGGAACAATCGAGCCCCCTGGCCGGACACAAAATCGGCAGAGCCCCCGTCATCCCGCTGGAACGCGGCAAAATACCCCCTCAAGCAGTTGATTTAGAGGAGGTTGTGTTGGGTGCCATGATGATCGACAAGAAAGGGGTCGACGAGGTTATCGACATATTGCACCCCGATGCCTTTTACAAGGAGGCGCACCGGTACATCTACGAGGCCATCTTTAAACTCTTCGAATCGTCAGAACCGGTCGATTTATTAACCGTTTCGGCCCAACTCAAGCAAGATCAGCGCCTTGAACAGGCGGGAGGCGATTTTTACCTGATCAAACTCACCCAGAAAGTGGCCTCTTCGGCCCACATCGAGTTCCACGCCCGCATCATCCTGCAGAAGTACATCCAGCGCGAGCTCATCAAGATTTCCAGCGAGATTATCGAGGAAGCCTACGAAGATTCCACCGACGTGTTCGACCTGCTCGACAACGCCGAATCCAAATTGTACGAGGTTACCCAGGGCAACCTGAAGCGTTCGGCCGAAACGGCCCAGAACCTGGTGATGCTGGCCAAGCGGAAAATCGAGGAAATCTCCAACAAGGAGGGCCTGAGCGGCATCCCCTCGGGCTTCGACAAGCTCGATAAGCTCACCTCGGGCTGGCAGCCCAGCGACCTGATTATCGTCGCGGCCCGCCCCGGGATGGGGAAAACCGCCCTTACCCTCTCCATGGCGCGCAACATCGCCGTAAACGCGAACATCCCCGTGGCTTTCTTCTCGCTCGAGATGTCGTCGGTACAGCTCATTACGCGCCTCATCTCGTCTGAGACCGGCCTGTCGTCTGAAAAACTGCGTACCGGCCGCCTCGAAAAGCACGAATGGGAACAACTCAACGTGAAGGTGAAGGCCCTGGAAAAGGCGCCCCTCTTCATCGACGATACCCCCTCCCTCTCGATCTTCGACCTGCGGGCCAAGGCGCGCCGTCTCAAGGCCCAGCACGACGTCGGGCTGATCGTGATCGACTACCTCCAGCTCATGACCGGGGGCGCCAGCCAGAAAGGCGGCAACCGCGAGCAGGAGATATCCACCATTTCGCGTAACCTGAAAGCCCTGGCCAAGGAACTCGACGTGCCGGTAATCGCCCTGTCGCAGCTCTCACGGGCCGTGGAGACCCGGGGCGGCAGCAAGCGACCCATCCTCTCCGACCTGCGCGAATCGGGAGCCATCGAACAAGACGCCGACATCGTCTCTTTTATCTACCGCCCGGAGTACTACAAAATCGACGAGTGGGACGACGAGGAACGCACCCCCACCCAGGGGCAGGCCGAGTTCATCGTGGCCAAGCACCGCAATGGCGGTCTCGATAATATTAGGTTAAAGTTCATTGCCCAGCTCGGTAAATTTGATAATTTGGATGACTTTGATTCTCCGTTCGAGTTTCAATCCAAGATGAATGCCGAAGGAGAGAACCCGTTTGTCGCCCGCGAATTCCCATCGGCCGATCAGGCCTTTGGCAGCGCAATGAACGATCTTCCCGAGGCCGAGCCGGATGACGATGACGTACCCTTTTAACCCGACTTCCTGCCCAAAACCCCTGCGTCTCAAACGCCTGTTTGTCGTGTTGTCGTTTTTCGTGGCCTTTGCGGCCCGTGCTTCCATGCTATTGATCCCCATGGACGCCGGGAGCCAGGAAAACCACTTGAAGGCCTACGGCATTACCTACTGGGTGCTCAGCCAGCAGCAGAAGGTACAGTGGCTGCTCAATTACCGGGGCGGTTCGTTTTTGCTGCCCGACGGGGAGGCCATCCGCAACGAGTGCCGCATACGGGGTGTTTCCTTTGAAGTGCTCAGCGACGACCAGGCCCAGGGCATTTTAGAGCAGATCGCCAGCCCCTCCCAGAACCAGGAAGCGGTCATTTTGGAAAAAGCCCCCCGCATTGCCGTGTATTCGCCCAAAGACAACCCGCCCTGGGATGACGCGGTAACCATGGTGCTCACCTATGCCGAGATTCCCTACGCCACCATATACGATGAAGAAGTGCTTGACGACAAGCTCGCCCTGTACGACTGGCTGCACCTGCACCACGAAGATTTTACGGGCCAGTACGGGAAGTTTTACGGGGCGTACCGGGCGGCCCCCTGGTACATCGAGGGCAAGCAGGAGGCCGAGGCCCTGGCTGCCCGCCTGGGCTTCGCCAAGGTTTCCAAAGAGAAGGAGGCCGTGGCTCTGAAAATAAGGAACTACGTAATCGGGGGCGGGTTTATGTTTGCCATGTGCTCGGCTACCGACAGTTTTGACATTGCCCTGGCGGCCGAGGGAGTCGACATCTGCGAGGCCATGTTCGACGGCGACCCATCCGATGCCAACTACCAGCAGCGGCTCGATTTCAGCAAAACTTTTGCTTTCACGAATTTCACCCTGGAGCGCAACCCGCTGCGCTACGAGTTTTCCTCCATCGACATGACAGGCGACCGGGAAGACATCCCACGGGAATCGGATTATTTTACGCTCATGGACTTTTCGGCCAAATGGGACCCGGTGCCCACCATGCTCTGCCAGAACCACACTGCCCTGGTCAAGGGCTTTATGGGGCAGACCACCGCCTTTACCCGCTCCCAGGTGAAACCCACCGTGCTGGTGCTGGCCGAGAACAAACTAAACGGGGAAGCCCGGTACATCCACGGCATCAAGGGGCAGGGATTCTTCACGTTTTACGGAGGGCACGACCCCGAAGATTACCAGCACCGGGTTGGAGACCCCAAGACCGAGCTCGAGCTACACCCCAATTCCCCGGGCTACCGGCTCATCCTGAACAACGTGCTCTTCCCCGCCGCCCGCCAGAAAAAACAGAAAACCTAAAGCTGGGCCAACAGCTGCTCCAGCACCCGCTCCACGCCCTGCTCCTCGTTGCTGGCCGTACGGTAGCGGGCCACCTTGAGCACGTTGGGGTGGGCATTGGCCATGGCGAAGCTGTAGTCGGCCAGTTCCAGCATTTCCAGGTCGTTGTTGAAGTCGCCGAACACCATGAGCTGCTCGCGCCCGATGCCGCGCCGGGCCATCAATTGAGAAAGGGCATAGCCCTTGTGGGCGTCGGGGTGCGATACGTCTACCCAGTGGCTGCCCGAGACTTTGATTTTCAGTTGCCCTTCCAGCTCGCTGAAGGCTGGGTAAATGAATTTCTCGGAGCTCTCGAAATGGTAGATGGCCACTTTCAGGATGGGGTCTTCCACGGCTTGCAGTTCGGGGGCAATAGAGTAATCGGTGTAGTATTCCTTCAGCAGGGTCAAAAAGTCGGCCGATACCCCGTCTACGTAGGCGTTGCCCGCGGCGCAGAGCACGGGGTGTGCCTGGTCTACCCCGGCGGCCCGCGCCAGAATATCGGCCAGGAAGGCCCGGGGCAGGGGGGTGGTGAGCAGGGTTTCCCGACGGTGGCGGATCAGGGCGCCGTTTTCGGCTATGAAGACCAGTTCGTCTTTGATGGGCTCCAGCTTGTCGGCCATACTGTGGTATTGTCGCCCGCTGGCGGCCACCACTTCAACGCCCTTTTCCCTGAGCGCGTGATACAGGTCAAAGAAACGGTCGCTTACCTCGTGGCGCGCATTCAGCAGGGTGCCGTCCATGTCGGTAACCACCATTTTTACGTTGCTCAGGTCCATAGCCTATGTTTTGGTTGTGCAAAGGTATTTTTTATTGCTAATTTTCAGGTGTGCCGCGGCGCAGAATTAACTGAACCCTAACACCCATGCCCTTTACCCAGCGTGAAATACAGCTCAGACCCTACCCCAGGGGCTTCCACCTGATTACCCGCGAGGTGGTGGCCGCCCTGCCCGAACTGGGGTCGGTGGGCGCCGGCCTGTTGCAGGTGTTTATCAAGCACACCTCGGCCAGCATTACCGTGAACGAAAACGCCGACCCAACCGTACGGGCCGATTTCGAAAGCCATTTTAACCGCATGGTGCCCGAAAACGCCCCCTACTACCGCCACACCCTCGAAGGGCCCGACGACATGCCCGCCCACCTGAAGGCTGCCCTGCTGGGGCAGTCGGTGCTTTTGCCGGTAAGCGGGGGCCGGCTTAACCTGGGCACCTGGCAGGGCATCTACCTTTGCGAGCACCGCGATGCCGCCGAGGGGCGCCGGCTGGTGCTCACCTTGCAGGGCGAATAAAAAACCCCGGCCTGCGGGCCGGGGTTTTTTAAAGCGAGAAAGTTCAGATCGTTTTACTTGACCTTGTCCACGATGGCCTTGAAGGCCTCGGGGTGGTTCATGGCCAGATCGGCCAGCACCTTGCGGTTAAGCTCGATGTTGTTGGCTTTTACATGGCCCATGAACTGGGAATAAGACATTCCGTGCAGGCGGGCACCGGCGTTGATCCGGGCGATCCACAGAGCGCGGAAGTTGCGTTTCTTGTTGCGGCGGTCGCGGTAGGCATATACCATGGCCTTCTCGACCGCGTTTTTGGCTACCGTCCAGACGTTCTTGCGACGTCCGAAGAAGCCTTTGGCTTGCTTCATCACCTTTTTTCTGCGGGCTCTTGAAGCGACTGAATTTACTGATCTTGGCATTTTCTGTTTGTTTTTTTGTAGCAGGCGTCCCCGTTGGTTCGGGATGCTTTTACGGGCCTGGCTCCAGGGTTAAACTTCTACCGGCTGCGGGGTTATTTTAACCGCAGCTGCTCCATGATTCCCGACTCGTCGGCCTTGCTTACCAAGGTGCTGTGAGTCAGGCGGAGCTTGCGCTTGGTCGACTTTTTGGTCAAGATGTGGCTCTTGTAAGCGTGCTTTCTCTTGATCTTTCCACTGCCGGTGAGCTTAAAGCGCTTCTTGGCACTGGATTTGGTCTTCATTTTAGGCATTGTCTCGCTTGTTAATTGAGTTATAGATCCGCTTTCTCGCGTTTATTTTTTGCTGGCCTTGGGAGCCAGGAACATGGTCATCCGCTTGCCTTCCAGCTTGGGCATCTGCTCCACTTTCCCGTAATCTTCCAGGTCCTGGGCCAGGCGGAGCAACAAAATCTCCCCCTGTTCCTTGTACACGATCGAGCGCCCCTTGAAGAACACATAGGCCTTCAACTTGGCGCCTTCCTTCAGGAATTTCTCGGCGTGTTTCTTTTTAAAATCGTAATCGTGGTCGTCGGTCTGGGGCCCGAAGCGGATCTCCTTCACGATAACCTTGGT
The DNA here is from genome assembly GCA_050289825.1 of Robiginitalea sp. GTDB lineage: Bacteria > Bacteroidota > Bacteroidia > Flavobacteriales > Flavobacteriaceae > Robiginitalea. The sequence goes on along the minus strand of JBNKGM010000059.1, from coordinate 7,963 downwards.
GGCCTTCGCCTTCATCACCTTGTCCCGCTTCTTCTGCTCGTACAAGAACTTTTTATAGTCGATGATCTTGCAGACCGGCGGGTCGGCCGTAGGCGAAATCTCTACCAGATCCAGGCCAATCTCTTCAGCTTTCTCGAGGGCTTCCCGGATGCTGTAAACTCCCATTTCCACGTTATCCCCCACCAGGCGAACCTTAGGGGCTGAAATTTTTTGATTGATATTGTGCGGGGTCTTGTTTTCCCGCTGTGGCTGGGGCCTAAATCTTCTTCGTAGGGCTATGGCTTAAAATTTTTAATTCAACTTAATTCAAACGACTTCAAGGTACTGTTTATTTCCTGGCTCACCAAGCCGGCAAAATCCTCGACCGAAAGCGATCCGAGGTCTCCGCCTCCGTGCCGGCGCACCGAAAGGGTACCGTCTGCCATTTCCTGGTCACCCACAATTACCATAAACGGGTATTTGCCTAGTTCCGCTTCCCGGATTTTCTTTCCGACGGTCTCAGAGCGGGCGTCCAAGAGGGCGCGAATTTCGTGATTTTCCAGCGATTTTAAAACTTTTTCAGCATATTTTTCATGCTTTTCGCTGACGGGCAAGACGATAGCCTGCATGGGGGTGAGCCAGAGCGGGAAGTTCCCGCCGGTATGCTCGAGCAGCAGGGCCACAAAGCATTCCATGCTGCCGAAGGGCGCCCGGTGGATCATCACGGGGCGGTGCATCTCGTTATCGCTCCCCTTGTAGGTAAGGTCGAAGCGCTCGGGCAGGTTGTAGTCGACCTGAATGGTACCCAGCTGCCATTGCCGCCCCAGGGCGTCTTTCACCATAAAGTCGAGCTTGGGGCCGTAGAAGGCCGCCTCGCCCGGCTCGATAACGAATTTGAGCCCTTTTTCGGTGGCGGCGTTGATAATGGCCGCCTCGGCTTTTTCCCAGTTTTCGACCGAGCCGATGTACTTGTCAGGGTTTTCGGGGTCGCGCACCGACACCTGGGCGGTGTAGTTGTCGAAGCCCAGGGAGGTGAGCACGTAGAGCGACAGGTCTATGACCCGCTTGAACTCCTCGTCGAGCTGGTCGTGGGTGCAGAAAATATGGGCGTCGTCCTGGGTAAAGCCGCGCACCCGGGTAAGCCCGTGCAGCTCCCCGCTCTGCTCGTATCGGTACACGGTGCCGAACTCGGCGTAGCGCTTGGGCAGCTCGCGGTACGAGAAGGGCCGCACCTTGAAGATCTCGCAGTGGTGCGGGCAGTTCATGGGCTTGAGCAGGAATTCTTCGTCTTCCTTGGGGGTGTGGATGGGCTGGAAGCTGTCGGCCCCGTATTTGGCGTAGTGGCCCGAGGTCACGTACAGTTCTTTCTGGCCGATGTGGGGCGAAACCACCATCTCGTACCCGGCCTGTTTCTGGGCCTTTTTCAGGAATTGCTCCAGGCGCTCGCGCAGGGCGGCCCCTTTGGGCAGCCACAACGGCAGCCCCTGGCCCACCTTCTGGGAGAAGGTGAAGAGCTCCAGTTCCTTGCCCAGTTTGCGGTGGTCGCGCTTTTTGGCTTCCTCGAGCAGTTCGAGGTATTCGGTCAGGTCTTTCTGCTTGGGGAAGGAGATGCCGTATACCCGGGTTAGCTGGGGGCGCTTCTCGTCTCCCCTCCAGTAGGCCCCGGCCACGTTCAGCACTTTAAAGGCCTTCACGATGCCGGTATTGGGGATGTGCCCGCCCCGGCAGAGGTCGGTAAAGGTGTCGTGGTCGCAGAAGGTGATGTCGCCGTCCTGCAGGTTCTCGATAAGTTCTACCTTGAAGGGGTTGTCCTGGCTGCGGTAAAAGGCCAGGGCGTCTTTTTTGGAGACCTCCCGCATTTTGAAATCGTGCTTGCCCCGGGCAATTTCGAGGGCGCGCTTTTCGATGGCCGGGAAGTCCTTTTCCGAAATGGCGCGGTCGCCGAAATCGACGTCGTAGTAAAAGCCGTTTTCGATGGCGGGGCCGATGGTGAGCCGCACCCCCGGGTAAAGTTGCTCCAGGGCCTGGGCCAAAATGTGGGAAGAGGAGTGCCAGAAGGCCTTCTTGCCCTCTTCGTCGTTCCAGGTGTAGAGCACCAGCTGGCCGTCTTCCCCCAGGGGGGTAACGGTTTCGACCTTGCGGTTGTTGAAGCGGGCGCTGATTACGTTGCGGGCCAGCCCTTCGCTGATGTCGCGGGCCACGTCCATGGGGGTAACCCCTTTGGGATACCGGACCTTTTTCCCGTCCGGCAAGGTAATTTCTATCATGAGTCGATGAAAGGTGAATGCCTCTTAAGACCGCAAAGATACTACCTACACGCGGATCAGGCAACTGCTTCGGGCGGCCTAGGAGCGGCGCGGGCCGAAGAGGGCGTCTACCAGGGTTTTGATGCCGTAAAAGCCCATGGCCACGGCTGCTACAGCCAGCACGGCCCCGAAGATGAGCACCGGGTAGTAAAAGGGGTGCCCGGTGTTCTTGAAGGCCTCGTAGAGCACCACCGGGGCAGTGAACATCAGCAGGAGGGTAATGGCCAGGCGTTTGAGGCCCTTGGCGAGGAGTTGTTTGTCGGTCGGCAAGGCTTTTCGCAATAAGGTTCGCCCGTAAAAATACGCAGAATTGCTATATTACTGACACCAAACCCGCCGCTATGCACCTGGTGCTCATGCCCGATAAATTCAAGGGGTCCCTGCCTGCCCACCGGGTGTGCGAGGCCATTGAGGCCGGGGTGCTGACCCGCTTCCCCCAGGCCACTTTCCGGCGCTTTGCCGCCTCTGACGGGGGCGACGGCTTTTTGGATGCCGTGGCGGCCGTACGGGGGCTCGAGCGCCATGCCGAACCGGTTTCAGACCCGCTGGGCCGGCCGGTTACCGCCGAATACCTGTACGACCCGGCCACGGGCGATGCTTTTGTGGAACTGGCCCAGGCCTCGGGCCTGGGGTTGCTCGCCGAGGCCGAACGCGACCCGCTGCGCACCACCACCCTGGGCACGGGCGAGCTCATACGGGCTGCTCTGGCCCGCGGGGCCCGTACCGTCTACGTGGGGCTGGGGGGCAGCGCCACCAACGATGCCGGCCTGGGGATTGCCGCGGCTTTTGGCTATACCTTTTTGGACGAAAACGGCCAACCCCTGGAACCTGTGGGGGGCAATCTGCTGCGGGTCGCACGCATCGGGATGCCCGAAGAAGGCCCCCTGCCCGAAGGGGCCCGGGTGGTGGCCGTGAACGATGTGACCAACCCGCTCTGGGGCCCCGGGGGGGCGGCCCATACCTATGCCCCCCAGAAAGGGGCCGGCCCGTCAGCAGTAGGGCAACTCGACCGCGGCCTGCGGCACCTGGAAGAATTGGTCATCGACCAACTCGGGGTGCATTTCGGGCAGGTTGCCGGGGCCGGGGCAGCAGGGGGTGCGGCCTACGGCCTGAAAACGTTCCTGGGGGCCGGTTTCGAAAGCGGCACCGATTACGTGATCCGCGCCTCCGGCCTGGAAGAAGCCTTAAGACGGAAGCGGGCCGACCTGCTCATTACGGGGGAGGGCCGCATCGACGCCCAAAGCCTGAGCGGCAAGCTGATACAAGGGGTGCTCGCCCTGGGCAAGCGGCACGGCATTCCGGTGCTGGCCGTCTGCGGCCGTTGCGAACTACCTGCTGAGGCCCTGCGTGAGGCAGGCTTTGAGGAGGTGCTCGAGGTGGCCGACCCCGACCGGCCCCTGGCCTGGAACCTGGAGCATGCCTATGCCCTGACCCGCGATGCCGTGGCGGCCTATTTCAAAAAATCGGGAACGGGAAATTAATTGATGGTAAGGGTGCGCTGGTGCTGTTGTACCACCGCAAAATAGCCCAGGGGAAATTCCCCGGGACGGCCCGTATTGTCAAAAAGGTCGGTGTTGTCGATGTCGGTTACGTCTACCACGTTGCCCCGCGCCGAGGCCACGGGGGTCTGGAAGGGGCCTTGCAGGTCGCTCTGTTCGATCAGCAGGCGCATATAGTCGTAAAAGGCCTTGTCGGCCCCCAAAATGCCGATGGTCAGTTCCGTGCCCGGTTCAATGGGGTTTTCGTAGAAATAGGAGAATTGGAAGAACTGCCCCTGGTAGAAGGTATCTTCGGTGGTCAGGTACTGGGCCTGGCCGAAATCGAACAGGTAGTAATTTTTTTCCACGGGGGGGTCGGTAAAGCCGACGATTACCTCGGTTTCGTCCCCGTTTTGCAGGGTGGCCCGCCCCTGCAGCACGTAATCCATGGGTACCACGGGTTGGTACCAGGTCTGGGCCAGGTACTGCCGCTGGTTGTAACGGAGCTGAAGCGTAAAACGCACCTCGTCTTCCAAAAAAAACGTAGGGATGCGCTGGTCGAAGGTGGCGTTGGGGTCGGGTATGTACACCCCGCTGCCGGGGCTTTCCTCGGCCAGGGACGAGGTGAAGGTGCCGATGAGTTCTCCGTTCTCGAAGCGCTCCACATAAATCAGGGCCGCCTCGGCCTGAGTGGCCGGAACCGGGTCGAAAAACCCGGCCGATTCTTTCAGGGCAATGCGCACCGGCAAAAAGGCTTCCTCCCGGTCTACCCGTATGAGCCCCTCCACCACCAGGCGGGGCTCGGCAGCCGGCAGGTCTACCTCAATCACGTCTTCGCAGCCGAAGCCGGCCAGAATCAGAAGGGGAAGCAAGCGGGCGAGCCGGTTCATCAATCGGGGTATTGGACTGTGAGTGAATCGCGGAATGCCTGCACCACGGCAAAATAGCCCAGTGAAAAGTTCCCGGGCTCGCCGGTGTTGTCGAAAACCGCGTTGTTGTCGAGACCGGTTACGTCAAACACATTGCCCCGAACGGTGGCCACGGGGGGTTGGAAGGGGCCCTGTTGCCCATCGGTTTGCTGCACCAGCAGGTTCATGTAGTTGTAAAAGGTCTTGTCGGCCCCCAGAATAGCCACTTCGACCTGGGCGCCGTTGTCGAAGGTCTCGTCGTAGAAATACGAAAAACTAAAGGTCTGGCCCTTGTAGAAGGTGTCTTGGGTGGGGAGGTAATTCCCGTACCCGAAGTCGAACACGTAGTAGTTGTCGACATCGGGCATGTCGGTATAGGTCACGATTACCTCGGTCTCGTTGTTCTCAAACAGCGTATTGGTGCCCTGGGCCAGGTTGTCGATGGGCACGGCCGGCACATATTTGGTCTGGGCGGCATACCGGCGACCCGGCCGCTGGATTACCAGGGTATACAAGATGTCGAATTCCACTGCGCTCACCGGGATACGCTGGTCCGTGTCGAAGGTGGGGTCGGGGGCATAGAGGCCCGAGCCCGGGGGCTGTTCGGAAAGGGTTTTGGTGCCGGTTGACGTGGGCACCCCGTTTTCCAACACCTGCATGATAATAACGATGCTTTCCACGTCGCTGACCGGTTGGGGTTCGCCGAAGAAATTGCTGGTTTCGGTCAGGCGGATGAGCACAGGCATGAATTCCTGGGTGGTGTCTACCCGGATAACCCCCTCGACCACCAGGCGCGGGTCTTCCGATGGGGTTTCCACCTCGATCACGTCTTCGCAAGATACCCAGAGGGCCAGCAGGGGCAGCAGTATGTAAGGCCATTTCTTCATCTCAGAACCGGAAGTTATAGGTTACGGCCGGCACGATGCCGAAGATGCTGGTACGCACGGCCTCGTTGCGGCCGGTATCCTGGTTTTGCCGGAAGTTGATCGAGGCCGCATTGTAGCGGTTGTACACGTTATAGACGCTGAACACCCATTCGCCCTTTACGCGTGCCCCGGGCCGGCGCATGGGCTGCAGGGTGGCCGAAAGGTCAAGCCGGTTGTAGGCGGGCAGGCGTTGCTGGTTGCGCAACCCGTAATAGGGCACCACCAGCCCTTCGAACTGGAACTGTCCCACCGGGTAGTTGGTGGGCTGCCCGGTCTGGAAAATGAAATTGGCGTTGAAGCTCCAGCGGTCGCTCAGCTGGTAGCGGCCGTAGAGGGCCAGGTCGTGCCGCTTGTCGTAGGGGGTGTTGTACCACGCTCCGTAGTTGATGCCCGGTTCCTGTACGGTACGGCCGGTATCGGTTACCGTGCTGCGCCCGGGGGTCTGCTGCTCCGATTTGGCCAGGGTGTAGGCAAGCCAGCCGGTAAGCCGCCCGGTGTTCTTGCGCAACAGCACCTCCCACCCGTAGGCCCGGGCCTGCCCGTTCAATATGACGCGCTCGATGGCATTGTTGGCGATCAGGTTGGCCCCGTCGATGTAGTCGATGCGATTCTGCACGTCTTTGTAGAACACCTCGGTTTCCAGGCTGTAGTCGCCGCCCGAGAAATTCTGGAAATAGCCCAGGGCGTATTGGTCTAACAGCTGGGGCTTGGTGTACGGGCCACTGGGGGTCCACACGTCAAGGGGGGTGGGGGAAGAGGTGTTCGAGAGCAGGTGCAGGTACTGGGCCATGCGGGTGTAGCTGGCCTTCACCGAACGCTGTTCCCCCAGGGCCCAGGAGAGGGAGACCCGCGGTTCGAGGTTCAGGAATTTCTTCAGGGTTTCTGACCGGCCCGAGCTCAGGGTGTCTATGGGCGTGGCTTCCTGGTACACCAGGCTAAACTCGTCAAAGTCGACCGGGTTGTCGTTGGCGTACACGTAAAAGGCGTCCTGCCCCAGGCGGTTGAACTGGCTAACCCTGAGGCCGTAGCCGAGGCTCAGGTCGGGCGAGAGGTCGTGGGCCACGTCGACGTAAACGGCGTTCTCGTTGGCGTATTTCTTGGTGAGCTGCTCTTCCACGATGCCCGAATCTGGGGAATTGGGCATAATCTTGCCCGGGTTGAACACGTAGTACGTATTATGCATGCCGAAATTGACCTGGAAGGTGTCGCTTAGGTAGTGCTTCAGGTCGTATTTCAGGTTGAAGTTCTGAATGCCCGAGTTCCACTCAAAGCCCACGAAGTCGAGCTCCAGGCCGTAATAGTAGTCGGAATAGATCAGCGAGAGGTTCGAAAACAGCCGGTCTGAAAACAGGTGGTTCCAGCGGAAGTTCACCACGGCGTTGCCGTAGGTATTCACAAAAAGGTCGCTCAGGCTAAAGAGGTCGCGCCCGAAATAGCCTGAGAGGTACAAGTTGTTTCTGTCGTTCAGGCGGTAGTTCAGCTTGGTGTTCAGGTCGTAGAAGTAGGCCCGGTTGTCGATCTTGAACAGGGGCAGGAACAGGTGGGCATACGAGGCGCGCCCCCCGACCAGGAAAGCCGCCCGGTCTTTCACGATGGGCCCCTCGGCCAGGAGCCGGCTGGCCACCAGGCCAATGCCCCCGTTCATATGGAATTCCTTGCTGTTGCCCTCTTTCTGGAAGATCTCGAGCACAGAAGAAACCCGGCCGCCGAAACGGGCCGGGATGCCCCCTTTGTAGAGCTTTACATCTTTGATGGCGTCGGGGTTGAAAACCGAGAAAAAGCCAAAGAGGTGAGACGAATTGAAGATGGTGGCCTCGTCGAGCAAAATGAGGTTCTGGTCTACGGCCCCACCCCGCACGTTAAAGCCTGAGGAGGCTTCGCCTGCGTTGGTTACCCCGGGCAACAGCAAGATTGATTTGATCACGTCGGCCTCGCCCAGCACCACCGGGATGCTCTTGATGGTTTCCACCTTGAGGGTGGCCACGCTCATTTGAGGCCTGCGGATATCGAGTCTTTCGGCATCCTCGGTTACCACCACCTCTTCGAGCTGCTCGGCTTCCGACTCCATCCGGAAATCGAGCCGCTGGTTCGTCATAAACGATACCGTTTGCCTGATGTCGCGGTACCCCAGGGAGGTAATCACCAGCTCGTAGCTGCCTTCGGGCAGGGTCAGGGAATAAAAGCCATATTCGTTGGTAGTGGCCCCTGTTTGCAGCTCGGGCACCAAGATGCTTACCCCGATCAGGGTTTCATTGGAACCCGCTTCCGAGATGGTGCCGCTAAGGGTATGGCGTTCTTGCCCATGCACCAGAAATCCTAAAAAAAGGAAAGGCAGCAGGGCCCGGCAACCCGTTCGGATCTTCATA
>JBNKGM010000058.1:0-20720 GCA_050289825.1 Robiginitalea sp. | reverse complement strand
GGTGCGTCTGTTTTGCGGAGCCGAATCCGCACGGTGTCCAGCATCAGGGATTGGATATTTAAACGCTTGTTCCAGAGGAAGTTGCTCGGATCAATGCCCTGTAGGGTAATCCGGCCTATTTCCAGCCCCTGGAATGCCCGGGTATTGGCCCCGGAGCCCGTGGTATCTGCCAATGGAGCAGGGGTGATCCGCAGCCCGTGCAGGTTCAGTTTCCGCCCCAGCAGGTTAAAGTCAAGCGATTCGAATTCGAACGACATGGGGCTGGCCTGGTTGCGGATCACCATTTTTTCACGGAGGTAATTCTCCAGGCTCGCTTCCAGAACGGGCTTCAGGAAAAGGGAACCTACTCCCAAAAGGCACAGCAGGGCCGCAAAAATCAGCATACTTTTTCTAAAGCGCATATAGTCAGGGGTATTAGGCGACTATGAAGATAGTCTTTTTAGGCCTTTGCAGGCCGGGCGAATCGCGCAATTTGCCGCAGGATATCAGGGATTCACCGACCTGGCGCACTGCGCTCGAGCATGTAGTACCCGCTTACCTGGTCGATTACCCACTTCCCGTCGCGGAAAAAAACCCGGTTGTTCCCGTCCATCCAAAGGGCATCGCCCAAATAGGTGGTAAGGGTATCGGCGGTTTCTTCGCCTGCGGGCTTCCAGATGAGCCCATCGGGGGTGGCCTGAATCTCCATGTCGAGCATCTGGCCCCTGACCTGCCCTGAAAAGGTGCCCGACAGGGCGGCCTGATCCTGGTCGAAAGGCCGGGCATCGTACGATTCTTTTTGAAGGATATCCCAGGTGAGAGCATTGGCAAAATAGGATGCACCCCGCGGCCCCGTGGTGTTGACCAGGCATATGACATACAAGTCGTCATCGGGGTAATACCGCGTTTCTGATAAAAAGCCGTGGATGCCCCCGCCATGCCCGATTTGCCGGTGGCCGTAATCGGAATAATTATCAAGGCCCATGGCGTAGCGAAGCGGGCTGCCGTCGTTGAGGTTGGAGGGCTGGGTGATTTCCCGGTATTCTTCGGGGGTCAGTACCCGGCCGCTGTGCAAGGCCTCCATCCATTTCAGCAAATCCGCAGCCGAAGAACACAGCGAGCCCGCGGCATAGGGCCAGGTGTGGTCGAGGTAGGGCTTCTGCTCGAGGCCGCTTTCGGAATAGTTGTACCCGTACACCTTGCCGGGCACTACCTCAGACTGGCTGCAGTAATACGTGTCTTTCATGCCCAGGGGGTCAAAAAAGACGGTTTTCAGGTAGTCGGCATAGGGCTGTTCGCTGGCTTTCTCGATAACCAGGCCCAGGATGAAATAACCTGTGTTGTTGTAGATGAGCCGCTCCCCGGGCTCGAACAGGAAAGGCTTGGTTTCAACCAGGCGCAAGAGCGAATCGCGCGGATGCGACTCGATAGACAGGCTCCAGAATTCAGGGATTTCGGTATAGCTCGCAATACCGGAGGTGTGGTTCAGCAGCTGGCGCAGGGTAATCTTCCTTCCCCCGGTATCCATGGCCACATAATTGGTAAAATCGTCATCCAGGGCCAGCTTGCCGGCCGAAGCGAGTTTCAGGATAGCGGCCGCGGTGAACTGTTTGGTTACCGAACCGATTTCGAAGGTTGCGGGGTCGGGGATGGGCACGTCCAGTTCCAGACTGGCGTAGCCGTACGATTTTTGGAGTAACAGTTCCCCGTTCTTTTTGACTACTACGGCTGCCCCGGCGATCTGGGCGCTGTCTACGGCCTCCCCGAACAGGGAGTCGGCATAGGAGATGAAATCATTCTGGGGCTGTGTTTTGGCCTGTTGCCGGCAGGACATAAAACCTACCAGGGCCAGGACACAAAGGAAAAACCGGTATTTCATGTGGATGGTCCATTACAATTCCCACCAAGATAGCTAATTAATTGACATGCAAACTAGTCAGATCCATCGGCCTGGGCGCGAGCAATGGTATAGGAGGCTACCTCCCGCCCCTGCTCGGTGCCCACATAGGCGTCAAACGACCAGTGGATGCCCCCGTACACACGCGACATCGCGGCCTCTTCGGCCCAGCCCCGGAGGGTGGACGCTTCCTGGGGGAATAGATATGCCAAGACTTCCGAGGCGGCTGCCGAAAATACGCTGTGACCGGAGGTATAACTCGGGAAATTGGGGGTTCCGGCAATGGTTTTAAAACCTGGGATCAGCTGGATGGGCCTGGGGTAGTGGTAATAGTACTTCGCGTCCCAGCAGCTGATGCCCGAGTCCATAAGCGCCATATTGGTATAGGCCAGGGTGCGGGCGGCCTGCAAGGGGTTCTGACGGTACCGGACTATCAGTTCATCGGCTATGTGGTTCCAGTGCCCCGGGGGGGTGTAGGTGCCCGTGCCGTCTTGCCAGAAGTTGGCGATCCTGCGGTGCTCTTCGGTCATGTTTTTGGCGTAGTCTTTCAGCAGGGCCACATCTTCCCGGAAGGCTTCGGAGTCGGGGGAAGGCGGGGGCCCCGGCCGAACGCTTTCCACATCGGCGATGCTCCACATGCGCACCTTGCCGAACAGGGGGGTAAGCCCCACGGGGCGGGCCGGGATTTCCTGGTTCTCCCAGGCCCAGCCAAAACGCGCGTAGGCCGCATCGCGGATCGAGTCAGAAACTACTTTGGAGACCTGTGCGTTCCGCATGCCGTCTGAAGAAGCCCGGTTCAGGGCCCGGCTGGCGATGTCGTCTGCAATGCCCAGCCCGGCATCCACATCGCTGGGCAGGTTTCCGCCCGAAACCAGCAGGCTTTGGAGGTGTTCAGCCTCCAGGCCTTGCAGGTAGTCGGCTTCAAGGGGGAACATGGCCGACAGGATGGTTCGGGATACGCGGGCCACCACGGCTTCATGAGACGGGTACGAAGGGATATCGGTGGGCTCGTAGGCGTATTTCAGGGTTGGGTCGGCCTGGTAAGGAGCCTGCCGGTTGTAGGCGTATTTGTAGTGCCAGGCCGAAATAAGCCCGTCGAACTGGGCCACCGACAGGTAGGCCAGGGCCCGGCTGGCATAAGGGGGGTGTGCAAACGGAAAGGCGGGCGGCCCCTCTGGATTTGCCGGGTTGGGCAGGGTATAGGTGCCGTCGTCGTTGGGCCCGGGAATGAGGTTGTACTTGGCGATGAGTTCCAGGGCTACCTCGTTCCAGCGCACCACCGGGTTGCTGCCCCAATAGGCGACCGCCTCCTTTTCCCGGCCCGAGGCATTGCCCACGGCCGACCTGACCGCCTCCAGTTCTGTCAGGAATTCGGCCGATCCGGCGGGGGCGGGGGCATCGAGCGGGATGTCTGAACCGCGGGTGAGCAGCACGGGTGTCCAATCGCCCCCGTTTGGGGAGGCATCGGCAAACACATAGGGTTGGTATTCGAGGTACTGCGGGATGTCCTTTTCGCAGGAAACGGCCCAAATGCCGGCGCTGGCCAGCAGGGCGCCGGCCATTTTACTGTGCGGGAGCTTGATCATCTTTCTTTGCACTGAGGTAATTAAACTGATAGGTAAGCGCCAGGCCTGTATTGGCTATTTTGGGCATGTTGCGCCCGTCTACGACCTGGGAATGATAGGCCAGTACGCCCAGCCCCTTCAGGGATTTCTTAAAGTAGTACTGTGCGCTGATGCCGACCCGGTCGTAAGCGGTTTTATTGGTGGGTTGGGGCGGGTTATAGGCCCTGATATCGTCTCCGCTGTCAGAGCGGAACAAAGAAAAGGAGGCTTCCACTTTCAGGCTGTATCCGAAGAACCACTTGCCCAAAACGCCCTCGTAATTCCAGGCGTTTGGCACATCCATCCAGGCCGAGTAATGGCTGCCGTTGGCGTAGTAATAATCGCGTTCGGCTTTCGTATAGCCGCGCCACATACGGGCAGCCATGGCCCTCAGGTACAAGCCGTTGCCCCACTCGTATTGCGGGAAGGCGCGCAGGGTAAATTCCGGGGCGCCAAAACCGAGGCTATAGGGGAGGTAGTCAGAAAGGTAATTCGTAAAGGGGGTGCTAAAGGCGGCCCCGGCGAAGACCTTGAGAGACCCGCCCCCCAGGGTTTTCTCGAGGGCTTTGTACTTCAGCGCCACCCCGATGTCTTGCAGCCCCCGGGCTCCGGTAAAGTACCCCCCGTTGGGCTCAGTTGAGGTTTTACTTATAAAAGGAAGGCTCAGGTATCCATCGAGTCCGGGCACCACACTTACAGCGACCATGGGGAGGTAGGTCTGCTGCTCGACCGTGGCGACGGTCTGGTTTTCCCGGAGCAGGCCGCCCTCCCAGTATTGGTTAAAGGAGCCGTAGTCGTATCCGAGCAAAACGCAGGCATTCCGGGCCGGCATCATCAGGCCATCGGTGGGGTTCTGCGCCAGGCCCCTGAAGGGCGAGAGCGCCGCGATCCCCAAAAGGAGCCCCCACCCGGCCAGGTTGGGAAAGCGGTGTTGCCGTCGGGCCGACAGGCCACGGGCAAAGGGGGTTAACTGGTTTTTCACGCGGGTATTTTCGTTGCTGTTTAATTGTTGATAGCTTCCCCAACCTCGTACTGCCACAGGCCGGGAAGAATTCGGCAAATGTATCGGCCTGCCGGTCTGGCAGCGTTTAAGCCGTGCTTAAGGATAATTAAGGAAAAGCTAATGAGATTAAGCGGTGCGTAAGGATTCTGACGGATTGGCCAAGGGAAGGGTCTGTTTGTTGAGGCCAGCCCCAGTGGAATGTAACAAAAGTCACAAGGGCCTGCCCTCATAAATGTTACTTTTGTAAGACTAAGGCATTGTGCATGATCCGCAAAGGCAGCAAACTCTACAGCATCCTCTTCTTAAAATGCCCCCGATGTCACAAGGGGGAATTCCTGGAAAGCAACCCCTACAACCTGGGCAGTTTCAACAGGGTGCGGGACACCTGCCCCAAATGCGGCCTCAAGTACAAAATCGAGCCCAGTTTTTATTACGGATCCATGTATGTGTCGTATGCTGTTGGGGTGGCGGTTGCCGTGGCCGTGTACGTGCTCACCCTTATTTTTGGGCTCCACCTGGGGGTCGGGGCACTTTTTGCGACCATCGTCGGGGCGCTGGTGGTGTTAATGCCCTGGATCGGGGCGGTTTCCAAATCGATCTGGGCTAATTTCTTTTTCAAGTTCGACGCGGCAAAGGCCCGGGAAGTAAAACAATCAGCATGATACAAGAACTAAAATCGAGTTACGGCAGGCAATTCGAAGAAGCCCTGATAAATGAGATTGCCCAGGTGGGCACCTTCAAGGAGGTGCAGGCCGGCCAGAAGCTAATGGATATCGGGGAATACATCAAGGGCATGCCCTTGCTCATCTCGGGGGTCATCAAGGTAATGCGCGAAGATTCAGAAGGAGACGAGCTGTTGCTGTACTACCTGGAGCAGGGCGATACCTGTTCCATGACGATGAGCTGCTGTATCGGGCAGACCCGCAGTGAGATCCGCGCGGTGGCCGAAACCGACGCCCGGCTCATCATGATCCCGGTGCGCAAAATGGAAGAGTGGATCGCCAACTACCGGAGCTGGCGGAATTTCGTTTTCGAAAGCTACAACAACCGGCTCAACGAGCTGCTGCAAACTATCGACAGCATTGCTTTTATGAATATGGATGAACGCCTGGTGAACTACCTGCGCGAAAAGCAGCGCGTAAACGAAGACCGCATTATCCGCAACACCCACCAGGAAATAGCCTACGACCTGCACAGCTCGCGGGTGGTGATTTCCCGCCTGCTTAAAAAGCTGGAGCAGATGGGGAAGATCGAACTCCACAGAAACTACATTAAAATCAAGGAACTCTGAAACGGTATTTTCCCATACTGGAATGGTTTCCCAACTATAAGCGGTCGTACCTGGCCGGCGACCTGTCGGCTGGTCTTACGGTAGGCATTATGTTAGTGCCGCAGGGTATGGCCTACGCCATGATCGCAGGCCTTCCGCCGGTTTTCGGGCTCTATGCTGCCATGATCCCGCAAATCATGTACGCCCTTACCGGCACCTCCCGCCAACTGGCAGTGGGGCCGGTGGCCATGGATTCCCTGCTGGTGGCATCGGGCCTGGGCGCCCTCTCGCTCTCGGGCCTGGACGAATATATTGCCATGGCCATATTCCTGGCCCTGTTCATGGGGGTATTGCAACTCGCCTTTGGGCTGCTGCGCATGGGGTTTCTGGTAAATTTCCTGTCGCGGCCGGTAATCAGCGGGTTTACCTCTGCGGCGGCCATCATCATTGGCCTTAGCCAGCTCAAGCACTTGTTGGGCACCCAAATAGCCGGCAGCAACCAGATTCACGTGTTGCTGGCCAATGCGGTCGGCACCCTGGGCGACACCCATTTTGTTACCCTGCTGATCGGTGTTTCGGGCATACTGCTGATTCGCCTCCTCAAGCGCCTGGCACCAAAACTGCCGGCGGCACTCATCGCTGTAGTGCTCGGGGTACTGTCGGTCTATTTCCTCAAACTGCACGAAGGCGGGGTAAGCATAGTGGGCGATGTGCCCGGCGGACTGCCCTCCTTTGCGTTGCCGGTACTGGAAACCCAGCGTGTTTCCGAATTGTTTCCCATTGCCCTGGCACTTTCCCTGATCGCCTTTATGGAAGCCATTTCGGTGGCGAAGGCCGTGGAGGAAAAGCGTGGGGAATCGCGGGTGAATGCCAACCAGGAGTTGGTGGCCCTGGGCCTTTCCAACATTTTGGGGTCTTTTTTCCAATCGTATCCAACCACCGGTGGATTTTCGCGAACTGCTGTTAACGACGAAGCCGGGGCCAACACCGGGCTTGCTTCCCTGATCAGCAGCGCGGTGGTGGGGCTCACCCTGCTGTTTCTCACCCCCCTGTTTTACTACCTACCCAATGCCATTCTAGCCTCCATCATCATGGTTGCCGTGTACGGCCTTATCGACCTGAAATACCCGCTGGCACTGTGGAAAAACCGCAAGGATGAGTTCGCGCTGCTGCTGGTTACTTTCGTGCTCACCTTGTCCCTGGGCATCAAAGAAGGCATTTTGCTGGGGGTCCTCTTCTCGCTCCTGCTGTTGGTCTACCGCATTTCGAAACCCCACGTCGCCGTGTTGGGGCGCATTCGGGGAACCGACTATTTCATGAACATCAACCGCTTTTCAGAAGAAGCAGAAGATTTTGAAACCATACTGATATTGCGCTTTGACGGGCAGCTGTTCTTTGGGAACAAAGACTATTTCAGCGCCCAGCTCCGCAAGCAGATTGCCAAAAAAGGCCCTGCCCTGACAACCATCATTTTGAATGCCGAAGCCATTAATTATATAGACAGCTCGGCGGTTTTTATGCTTAAGGCCCTGATACAGGAACTGAAGCGCGACGGGATCCGGTTTATGCTGGCCGGGGCCATCGGCCCCACCCGCGATATCCTGTTCACCAGCGGCCTGATCGGGGAAATCGGGGAAGAGAACCTATTTGTTCGAACCAAGGAAGCCTTTGACCATTGCCGGGAAGCCACGGCCAAGTCGGATGTGCAGCGTAAGATTTCGACCCAGTCGGGCCGAAGCCTTATGTAACTTAAGTAACTGATAACACGAGGCCTATCGTGTACTTTTCTGAAATTAATCCTAAAAACGGACAACCTATGAAAGTTGAGCAAATCTATACAGGCTGCCTGGCACATGCGGCCTACTACATTGAGAGCAAAGGGGAAGCCGCCGTGTTTGACCCGCTTCGCGAGGTACAGCCCTATATCGACCGGGCTCAGATAGACAATGCAGAGATCAAATTTGTGTTCGAGACCCACTTCCATGCCGATTTTGTGAGCGGCCACCTCGACCTGCGCAAGAAAACCGGAGCCGAAATCGTCTTCGGCCCCAATGCAAAGCCCGCTTACGAAGCCACTGTGGCCAAAGACGGGCAGGTGTTTCAGGTAGGCGATTATAAAGTGAAGGTGATCCACACCCCGGGCCACACCATGGAAAGCACCACCTACCTGCTGATAGACGACAAAGGCAAAGAGCACGGCATTATAACGGGCGACACCCTCTTTATCGGAGACGTGGGCCGCCCTGACCTGGCACAGCACGTGGTTTCGGAGCTGACCGAGGAAAAACTGGCCGGCCACCTCTTCGATTCGCTCCGCAACAAGATTATGCCGCTTTCAGACGACCTGATCGTATACCCGAACCACGGGGCCGGCTCGGCCTGCGGCAAGATGATGAGCGCGGAAACCACAGACACCCTGGGCCACCAGAAAGCCGTTAACTACGCGCTGCGGCCCGACATGACCAAGGAGGAATTCATCAAGGAGCTCCTCACAGGCCTGACCACGCCCCCCGGCTATTTCCCGCAAAACGTGCTGATGAACATCAAAGGGTACGAGTCCCTTGACGAGGTAATGCTCCGGGGCACCCAGCCTCTGTCTGCCGAGGCCTTCGAGGCTGCTGCCAACGAATCGGGCGCCCTGGTGCTGGATACCCGCGACGCGGAAGAATTTGCCAGGGGCTTTATCCCGAACAGCATCAACATTGGCCTGGAAGGGAACTTTGCCCAATGGGTGGGCGAAATGATCCCCGACGTGAAACAACCCCTCTTGCTGATTACCGATGCCGACAAGGAAGAAGAGGCTGTAACGCGCCTTTCCAGGGTAGGGTACGACAACACCCTGGGGCACTTGAAAGGCGGGTTCTCTACCTGGAAGAAAGCCGGCAAGGATGTGGAAACATCGACCCGGATTACGGTTGCCGACCTCGAAAAAGCCTATAAAAAAGGGCAGGTTCCTCTGATCATCGACATTCGCAAGAAAAGCGAATTCGATTCGGAACACCTGGTCGATGCGGTAAACATCCCGCTGAACGAAATCAACCGCCACCTGGCCGAGTTCCCCAAAGACAAACCCTTTGTGCTCCATTGCCAGGGCGGGTACCGCAGCATGATTGCCGCTTCCATTCTGAAGCAGCGCGGCTGGGACAATTTCGCAGACCTGATCGGCGGCTTCGACGACATCAAGGAGAGCGCGCTGCCCAAAACGGATTACATCTGCCCGACCACTCTGCTGTAGGGGGGCGGGGCTCTTAAACACCACCCGCCCAACCGGGCGGGTTTTTGTTTTTGTAACCTGGGTTACCGACCAATTCGCCCATGTTCGGTACCTTTGTAACTGTTAATAATTCGACATATGACCATTGAGCAAATTTATACCGGATGTCTCGCCCAGGGAGCCTATTACATTGAGAGCAAGGGAGAAGCCGCAATTATTGACCCCTTGCGCGAAGTGGGCCCGTACATCAAGAGGGCCCGCCACGATGGGGCGACCATTAAATATATTTTTGAAACCCATTTCCACGCTGACTTCGTGAGTGGGCACCTGACCCTCTCACAGAAAACCGGGGCTCCGATCATTTACGGCCCCACGGCCGACCCCAAATTTGAGGCGATCATTGCCAAAGACGGACAGGAATTCAAGGTGGGTGACCTGACCCTTATCGCCCTGCATACCCCGGGGCATACCATGGAGAGCACCACTTACCTGCTGCGCGACGCTTCAGGGAAGGACCACGCTATTTTCAGTGGCGACACCCTGTTTCTCGGCGACGTAGGCCGGCCCGACCTGGCCCAGAAAGCGGCCGACATGACCCAGGAACAGCTGGCTTCTACCTTGTACGACAGCCTGCGCAACAAAATTATGCCCCTGGCCGACGATGTAATCGTCTACCCGGCTCACGGGGCCGGGTCTGCCTGTGGCAAGAATATGATGAAGGAGACGGTAGACACCCTGGGCCACCAGAAAGAGATGAACTACGCCCTGCGGGCCGACATGACGCGCCAGGAATTCATCAAGGAGGTTACCGACGGTCTGCTGCCCCCTCCCCAGTATTTCCCGCTTAACGTAAAGATGAACAAGGAGGGCTATGAGCATGTCGACACCGTACTGGAGCGGGGCACACGCCCGCTCAGCCCTCAGGTTTTCGAGACCATTGCCAACGAAACGGGCGCCCTGATACTGGATGTACGCCATCAGGACGATTTTGCGAAAGGCCACATTCCCAGGTCTATTTTCATTGGGCTTGACGGCAGTTTTGCCCCCTGGGCAGGCGCATTGGTGGCCGACACCGAGCAAGCCATCTTACTGGTTGCCCCCAAAGGTCGCGAAGAAGAGGCGGTGATCCGGTTGTCGCGCGTGGGCTTCGACCACACCCTGGGCTTTTTGGAAGGCGGGTTTGAGGCCTGGAAACATTCTTCCCGGGAGTACGACACGGTTAGCCCCGTTCGCCCGGCACAACTGAAAGAGGCTATTGAAGCCGGGGAAGCCGCGGTGTTTGATGTGCGCAAAGAAAGCGAGTACAAGTCAGAACACCTGGTCGGGGCTGAAAACACCCCCCTGGACTTCCTGAACGACCACCTGTCTGAGTTCCCGAAGGACGATATTTTTTACCTGCATTGCGTGAGCGGATACCGCAGCATGATTGCGGCATCCATTCTCAAGAGCCGGGGAATCCACAACCTGGTCGACATCAAGGGTGGTTTTGAAGCCATCAAAGAAGCCAAGTTACCGGTTACCGATTATGTTTGTCCCTCTACTTTATAAGGAAGACGAAAAATTTTTGAAAAAACAGGGCTTCTGTAACTATTGTTACTGCACAGGCCGTATACCGTGCGTAGTTTAGCGTCAAGAAGTCAGGGCAGACCCTTTAACCAGGGATGGCAACATCCTGGATCTGTCCGGAGGAAATGGTTGAGTTGATTGTTTTTAGTGAGGAAAGCGGCCTACATTTGTAAGGCCGCTTTCTTTTTGGGTTGTGCCGCTCACGGCCCGGCGGCATGCAAAAGATCGTAATTTCTGAAGCCATGAAAAACTGGATGATTGCTGGTATTTCCCTTTTGTTTTTGGCACAATGCCGCGAGGGAAACAAGAAGGACGCTCCCGCCACCGCAAACGCCCCTGAACCCGTTGAGCAACCTGCCCCCGACCCCTATGAAGTGGCCCGGGGCTTCGCCCAGCAAACCCAGGCCGCCCTCGGCAAAACCCTTCAGGCCCAGATTGGCCAGCACGGCCCGGCCGAAGCCATTTCGTTCTGCAACGTAAAAGCCCTGCCCATTACCGACAGCATAGCCCGGGTGCATGGAGTTACAATTACACGGATAACCGACAGGCCCAGGAATAGCGCAAACCGGGCCAATGCCAGGGAAGCCCAGGTGATGGAAATGGTCCGGTTTTCCCTTTCGAAGGAGACCCCCCCCGACTGGTTGAGGCTGTCAGAGAGCGGCAAAACATACTATTACTTCCCCATTATAACCAACGAGCTCTGCCTGCAGTGCCACGGAGCGCCCGGGCAACAGGTAACCCCTGAAGTCGGGGCCCGGCTCGCAGAACGGTACCCGAACGACGAGGCTTTGGGGTACGGCCCGAACCAACTGCGGGGCCTTTGGAAGGTTAGCCTGAATCAACGTTAAAAATAGCGGCACATGCGACTACTCGGATTAATCGGCGGCACGTCCTGGCATTCCACTATCGCCTATTACCGCCTGATCAACGAAGCCGTAGGGAAGGTAATCGGGGAAGAATCGAACCCCGAATTGTTGATCCACAGCATCAACATTGCCCTGATGCGAGCCCAGGACAGGGATAAAATCCGGGCCAAGTACCTGGAGGTGTCCCGGGGGCTCGAAAAGGAAGGGGCCAGGGCCCTGGTGATTTGCGCGAACACCCCCCATATGGTGTACGATTACGTCCAGCCTCAGCTCGGCATCCCCATTTTGCACATTGCCGACGCGACCGGGCGCGAGGCTGCACGGCTCGGGCTTAAGAAACTCGGTCTGCTCGGAAACCGGCCCACCATGACAGGCTCGTTCATCGCGGGCCCGCTGCGCGAAAAATACGGGATAGAAACCCTGCTTCCCGAAGAACGCTTCCTGCCCCAGGCGCACGACTATGTTTCCCGCGAACTCACCCAGGGCAAATTCACCGACCAGGCCCGGGCTTTCTTTGAAGAGCAGATTCGCCTGTTGCAGGAGCGGGGCGCCGAAGGCATTATTCTGGGATGCACCGAACTGCCCCTGCTGATCAGGCCCGAAGAGGTCGAAATCCCGGCCCTGGCCACCACTGACCTGCACGCCCAGATGGCTGCCGACTTTATTTTGGGTGATGAATCCTGAGCAGTCAACAACCTGGGGCAGTTTCGTTTCAAGCGCACGGAGGCCACCTCTACAGGTCCTGTTCCTGGTGTTGGGGTTCTTGGTGTTGCGGTTTACGGCTGTTAGCGCCCAGTCGCGCGTGCTCGACCCGGAATTTGACAAACTGCTCGAGGGGATGCTCTCCCACAAGGTGCCGGAACTTGCGGTGGATGACCTTCGCAATACCAAAGGCCTGTTATTTCTGGATGCGCGGGAAGCCCGGGAATTCCAGGTGAGCCACATCCCCGACGCCCTGTGGGTCGGGTACGACGACTTTACCCTGGCACGTTTGCAGGGGGTCGACAAAGGCCAGCCGATTGTGGTGTATTGTTCGGTGGGCTACCGAAGCGAACGGGTGGCCGAAAAACTGCTCAATGCAGGCTTCAGGCAGGTTTCCAACCTGTATGGCGGCATTTTTGAATGGGCCAACCAGGGTTGTGCACTGACCGATGAACAAGGCCCCACCAGGGCCGTTCACGCCTACAATCAGGATTGGGGCAAATGGCTCAAAACCGGGGAGAAAATCTACTGACCCGCCCCCTCTGACTTTTTCAGCTTACCGAACCCGTACAGGTTTTGGTGTACAAAACCCTGAGGGAACGACTCGTCGCCGGGGAAGCCCAGTTCAATGGTGCCGCTGTCTTCCGGAATGTAGTTTGTTTTGAACAGGTAATCCCACACACTCAGGCTAATCCCGAAATTGATGCCGTAACTGCCTTTGGGCAGGTGGTAGGCATGGTGGTAGAGGTGCATAACGGGGTTGTTCAGCACGTATTTCAGGGGCCCCCAGGTGAGCTTCAGGTTGGCGTGATTCAGGTGTCCGATGGCTATGGCCACGAAGTGGACAATGTAGGCCTGTTCGGGTTCGAACCCGCCCAAAATCATGACCCCAAAGGTTTTCAATGGTTTGTACAGCACGTTTTCCATCCAGTGATAACGCATATGGGCCGCAAACCCCATTTCCTTTACGCTGTGATGCACCTGGTGAAACCGCCAGAGCACCGGGTATTTGTGCAGCAGCACATGGGTAAACCACTGCACGAAATCGAGTACCACAAAAAACAGGAGTAATTGCAACCACGAAGGCAGGTCGCGCAACTGCACGAGGGAAAAGCTTCGGGCGGTGAGGCCGAATTCACCGAAGAAAAGCTCCAGCACGCGGTAAAATCCGCTGATCACGATGGCGAAGAGGAAAAAGTTGAAAAACATGTAAAAGGCATCGAGCCAGAAATCCCTGCGGAAGATCGACTGCTGCCGCCGCCAGGGGAAAGCGATCTCAAGGCCCCAGACCAGGAGTGAAATGGCGATGAGCCCCCAGAAATAGTTCGTGTACCAGGGCACCTCGAAGAGGATGGATTTCCAGGTCCAGTTCACGGTTCCCGTAAAGGCATTGCCAAAGGCGTCCAGATATTTTTGCATCATTTTACGTGTTACGCATCCAGGTTCTTTTGGTCGCTCAAAAAGCGCTGGCCTTACAGCAGGTCAGGGCTTCAGTTCATACCATTCAATGTTGGTCAGGTTCTGTCGGCGCCCCTTTTTCTCGGGGGCGTAATGGGCGGCCAGGTAGTCGAGGATAATGGCCTCGTTGGCGCCCAGGTCCCACAGGTTCTGTGTCTTTTGCATCCAGCGGATGGTCTGTTCCCAGCCTTCCCGCGTCATCCGGTTTTGCGTGACCAGCTTGGCCGAATGGCAGGCGGTGCAATTCGCCACCACGGTCATAAGCCCCTCTCCTTCGGCAAAGCCCGTGCGCAGGTGTATCCCGTTCTCGACCTGGTCAAAGCCCGGGTCGGTACCCGGGGTAGCAGGGCCGGGTGTTGATGCTTCCCCTGCGTTTTCCGGAATCAGGAAGAGCCAGGCCAGCAACAGGCCTCCCAGCAAAACGATTACGATACCCTGCCAGCCCCTGAAAAGGGTTTGTTTGGGCCTGAATTTTGTCGGCTTGCGCATCAGACTACTTTTAAGGCGATTCGGTGGCAGGCGTTGTTCAGGTACCCTTTCGGGTTCCAGCCGGGCAGTACCATGGGCTGGGCTTTGCCGTTGCTATCTGTAGCCCGGGCCCAAAGTTCGTAATACCCTTTTTTGGGGAAGCGCACGCTGCCCGAAAAATGTTGCCAGGCCAGGCGGTTGGCAGGAGCCTGCAGGCTGCACGTATGCCAGGTGCTGCCGAAATCGATTGAATATTCGACCCGGGAAACCGACAATTCGCCCGCCCAGGCGTGGCCCCGGAACGCGAGGCTTTGCCCCAGGGCAAGGATAGCCCCGGTTCGCGGGGCGGTAAGCACCGATTTTACGGGCATTGATTCGATAATGCACATATTTTCGTCAGGCACTTCGGCCCCCGGAGCCACGGGCTCACAGGGCACCCGGTACGAACCGCCGGTCATTTTTTCGCCGTCGTGCACCTTGTTGCGAACGCTGAGCCGGGTGAGCCATTTCCCGGAAGCCGAAGCAGGCCAGCCCCCGGCGACCAGCCGCAGGGGGTACCCGTGAGCCAGGGGAATGTCTTCTCCATTCATCTGGTAGGCCACCAGCGTTTCATCCTGCAGGGCTTTGGCCAGGGGGACCCCCCTGGAAATCGGCTCCTTACCAGGGTCGCCGCTCAGATGGGAGTCGGAGGCGTGATAGCCGATATAAACCGCCTCTGGGGTAATACCCACATCGTCGAGCAAATCGCGCAGGCGCACCCCGGTCCATTGTGCGCACGACACGGCCCCCACCGTCCATTGGTTACCCGAGGCAGGCGGGTCAAATTCGCTCCGGCCGTTGCCGCCGCACTCCAGGGTGAGCTGGTAGGTGTGCGGTTTGAAACGCGTCTTCAGTTCGTTGAGCGTATAGGTTTTTGGCCGGGGTACTGCTTCCCCGTCAAAGGCCAGTGTCCAGGTTGCGGCATCTCCCTTTTCCGGGATGTTCCCGTTGTTCCGCACAAACATAAACCGGTTGGGGGTAACCGCATCGTCGAGCATGTGGGCTTTCGCCTCTATGTTCAGGGGTTTGTCGCCCAACAGGGTCATGTCGGGGTCTTTTCCGTACTTTTTAAACAAGCCGGGGTCTTGCTGCCCGAGCAGGGTGAGGCCCTCAGGCAACTTGTGGCCGAAAACTACCTCGGCCCCCAGCAGGGTCCCCAGGCTTGCCAGCCCGGCCTGGGAAACGAATTTTCTTCTTTGCATCTAAGCCTTTTGATTAGTCTTTAAACATACGCCAAATTCGAAAGTCGCTCTGCAATGCAAGTTACAAAGTAATCCTGAGGCATCCGACAGGGAGGCATGAGCGGCAAATCGGCAAAAAAAAGCATAAATTGAGGGAAATCCGGCGTTTTAAGGGATCACTGTAACCGATGTTACAGAGCCTGCGCCCCGTTCGGCGTACCTTTATTGCTCACTAAATTACCTAGCGATGGACACACATTACGAGATTTTAATCATCGGTGGAGGAACCGGAGGAATCATGACCGCCGCCACCATCTTGAACCGGAATAAGCAGGCCAAGGTGGGCATCATCGAACCTTCCGAATCGCACTACTACCAACCTGCCTGGACCCTTGTTGGGGCGGGCACCTTCAACTTCGACAAAACCGTACGGCCCATGAGCTCCGTTATGCCGAAAGGAGCCCAGTGGATCAAAGACGAAGCCACCGGCTTCGACCCCGACAACAATGCCGTAACCACCAAAAACAGCGGCACGCTGACCTACGATTACCTGGTGGTCTCGCCTGGCCTGACCTACGACAACAGCCTGGTCCCCGGCCTGGCTGAGGTTATGGACAAAGATGTTGTTTGCAGCAACTATACAGACCCGAAACACACCTGGGACGTGCTTCGCAACTTCAAAGGTGGAACCGCACTTTTCACCCAGCCCACCACCCCGATCAAATGCGGGGGCGCGCCTCAGAAAATCTTATACCTGGCCGAGAGCTATTTCAGGAGATCAGGTGTGCGAGCCCAGACCAACGTGGTATTTGCGACTAACGGCACGGTGATCTTCGGGGTGCCGCAAATCAAGAAAACCCTGATGGAAGTGGTCGACCGCAAAGACATTAACCTGCGTTTTGGCTACAACCTGGTGAAAGTAGATGGCGCCAATCGGATTGCCTGGTACTCTTTCGCCGACCACATGAGTGAATACAACCACAAAGACGTCAAGACCGAAAAAGACGGCAATCTTACGGGCATCCACTACGACATGATGCATACCGCCCCGCCTTCTTTGGCACCTGCATTTATACGGAATTCACCCCTTGTAAACGAGGCCAAATGGCTCGACGTCAACATTCACACCCTGCAGCACAACCGCTACCCGAACATTTTCGGGATCGGCGATGTGGCCGCTCTGCCTACTGCCAAAACCGGGGCAGCCATCCGCAAGCAGGTGCCTGTGGTGCTCAACAACATCGACCGCCTCAAGAAGGAAAACAAACTCGGCAGCAAAACCTACAACGGGTATTCTTCATGCCCCCTGGTAACCGATTACGGAAAAATGGTACTGGCCGAATTTGATTACGAAAACAATTTTACACCAGATCCGAAACTGAAGCAGATGCTCATAAAGGATTCCTCCAAAGAATCCTGGAGGCTATGGATGCTCAAGAAGTATGGCTTGCCGTATCTTTACTGGAACAAAATGCTCAAAGGGAAGGAGGTCTGATGTTTCGGAGCCCCCTGGTAAGTTCACCTGAAAGTGTTTTTTTAAATCAATAAAATGGATTGGATAATGGAACCCTGGCCCTGGTATGTCTCTGGGGCAGCTATCGCGCTGACCATGCTCTTGCTGTTGCTGGTCGGCAGGAATTTTGGAATGTCTTCAAACCTCAGGACCCTCTGTACCATCTGTGGGGCCGGGAAGCACAACGAGTTCTTCCGGTTTAACTGGAAGGAGCAGCGCTGGAATCTCCTCGTAGTGCTCGGCACCATCATCGGCGGGTATATCGCGGCCCACTTTCTCACAGCAGATGCGGCCGTTGCCATCAACCCCAAAACCGTGGCCGAATTGAAGACCATGGGCTTCGAAAGCGCCGGATCGGCCTACCTGCCCGGGGAATTGTATTCCCTCAGCGCCCTTTCGGACTTGAAAAGCATTGCCCTGCTCGCCATCGGCGGGTTTCTGGTGGGCTTTGGCGCCCGGTATGCCGGCGGATGTACTTCCGGGCATGCCATCAGTGGCCTGAGCGACCTGCAATGGCCCTCCCTGCTGGCGGTGCTTGGGTTCTTCGCCGGAGGCATGGTAATGATCTATTTCCTGTTCCCCTTAATTTTTTAAGCCATGAGAAGTCTTAGCTATCTGTTAATCGGGATATTTTTTGGGATCACCATGTTCAAATCCCAGGCCGCGAGTTGGTTCCGGATCTATGAAATGTTTAAGTTCGACGCGTTCCATATGTACGGGATCATTGGCACGGCTGTAGTTCTGGGAGTTATCATAACACAGAGTATCAAGCGATTCCGGCTGAAGTCCTTCTACGGCGAACCCATTGAGTTTTGCCCCAAGGAAAAGAGCGTTTCCCGCTACCTGATCGGTGGGTTTGTTTTTGGACTGGGCTGGGCGCTGGCAGGCGCTTGTCCGGGCCCCATGTTTACCCTGCTGGGGGCCGGTTTCCTCCCAATCCTGATCGTGCTGGTGTCGGCCGTGCTGGGCACTTATATATATGGCCTGTTGCGCGAGAAATTGCCGCATTGAGCCAATAGGGCTTATTCGGCCTTACGGGTCGGTGTCTTTTCTTATATTTAGGTCTGGGACTATTCCCCAAAACCAACCATATGAAAAGGCTTCCAGCAATAGCCATTTTGATGCTGGGATTGCTGCTTACCGGTATTCCCGGGCTCCGGGGGCAGCAAACCTATTGCAACCCCATCAACATCGATTACGGGTATACCCCCATCCCCAATTTTTCCACCCAGGGTAAACACCGGGCTACAGCCGACCCGGTAATCGTAAACTATCGCAACACCTACTTCCTGTTTTCGACCAACCAGTGGGGGTATTGGTGGAGCGAGGATATGTCGCGCTGGAATTTCGTGCCCCGGAAGTTTTTATTGCCCCGCAACCAGGTGTATGATGAGCTCTGCGCCCCGGCCGCCTTTGTGATGAAAGACACCCTGTACGTAGTCGGCTCCACGCACGGCCCGGCCTTTTCGATGTGGAAGAGCGCCAACCCCACCACAGACGATTGGCAGGTTGCCGTCGATTCCCTGAAGGTTGGGGCCTGGGACCCCGGCTTCCTCTACGATGACGACCTGGACAAACTCTACCTCTACTGGGGCTCCAGCAATGTGTTTCCCATCCTGGGCACCGAGATCAACACAAGCACCCTGCAGTCTGAAGGCTTCGTAAAGCCCCTTATTAGCCTGCAGCCCGAAGACCACGGGTGGGAGCGCTTTGGCGAATACAACGACAACACCTTTTTGCAGCCCTTCATGGAAGGGGCCTGGGTTACCAAACACAACGGGAAATACTACCTGCAATACGGAGCACCGGCCACCGAATTCAGCGGTTATGCCGACGGGGTGTATGTCAGCGACCAGCCGCTGTCTGAGTTTCGGTATCAGAAGCACAACCCCTTTGCCTATAAACCCGGCGGCTTTGCACGGGGTGCCGGCCACGGGGCTACCTACCCCGACAATTTCGGGAACTGGTGGCACGTGTCTACCGTGGTGCTGGGGGTCAAGAACAATTTCGAAAGGCGTATCGGCATCTGGCCGGCGGGCTTTGACTCCGACGATGTGCTTTACTGCAATACAGCTTATGGCGATTACCCAACCTACCTGCCCCGTGCAGGGGCCGACCACCGGAAAGGCCTGTTTACGGGGTGGATGCTGCTGAATTACAACAAACCCGTACAGGTGTCCTCCACCCTGGGCGGATTCCAGCCCAATGCCGCCGTGGACGAAGACCTGAAAACCTATTGGTCGGCCCATACTGGGGGGGCGGGCGAATGGTTCCAGACCGACCTGGGCGAAGTTTCTGAGATTCGGGCTATCCAGGTAAACTACGCCGACCAGGATGCCGGATTTCTGGGGAAAAGCCAGGGGGTCTACCACCAGTATCGAATTTATGCGTCTGACAACGCGAAGAGCTGGAAATTGCTGGTCGACAAGAGCCAGAACCGCACCGACGTGCCCCATGACTATGTGGAGCTGGAGCACCCGGCCCGGGCCCGCTACCTCAAGATCGAAAACGGGCATATGCCCACCGGGAAATTCGCCCTCAGCGGTTTTCGGGTGTTTGGGAAGGGGGGTGGCAACGCCCCTTCAGCTGTCGAAGACTTTATCGTATTGCGGGCCCCGCGCGACACCCACGGCGAGCGGCGAAGCGCCTGGCTCAAATGGAAGCAGAACGACCTGGCAGACGGCTATGTCATTTATTTCGGCAAGTCAGAAGACAAGCTGTACGGCAGCATCATGGTTTATGGAAAGAACGATTATTTCTTTACCGGCATGGACCGCCCCGACACCTATTATTTCCGGATCGAAGCCTTTAACAACAACGGGGTTTCGCCCCAGTCGGCAACGGTTGTCTCGGACTAGCCACAGCGCCCGTGCCTGCCTTCTAAAACACACTTCAAGCTATGCAAAGCCATAAACCCTTTAAAATCTTTGCAATCGTAATGCTTGCCCTGGCGGCTGGCACTGCGGTTCTCGGCGCCCAGAATCTTAGGGTCATGACCTACAATATCCGGTTCGACAACCCCAATGACGGCCCCGACGCCTGGCCGAACCGCAAAGACCACCTCATCGCTCAGGTGGCCCATTACCAGCCCGATGTGCTGGGCACCCAGGAAGGGCTAATCCACCAGTTAGAGGCCATGGAAGAGGGGCTGAGCGGGTATCGTTATTTCGGGGTGGGGCGCGACCGCGGCGACCGCCAGGGCGAACATACCGCCATCTTCTACCGCGAAGACCGGCTGGAACTGGTGCGAAGTGAAACTTTCTGGTTGTCTGAAACCCCCGACCGGCCCTCCAAAGGCTGGGATGCGGCCCTAAACCGAATTTGTACGTACGCTCAGTTCCGTCAACGGGCGAGCGGCCGTTCCTTTTATGTGTTCAACACGCATTTTGACCACATGGGCGAACAGGCGCGCCTGGAAAGCGCCAAGCTGATCGTACGGAAAATTACCGAGTTCAATCGGGAAGGCTACCCAGCTATTTTGCTGGGTGACCTGAACCTCGAACCCGACTCCGGCCCCATTCGCGAATTGGCTCTGCACCTGGACGACGCCTTTACCCGGGCCGGGAAAACCGCCTACGGACCTCCGGGCACCTTCAACGGGTTTAACTGCACCCAGCCCGTGACCCGACGCATCGATTATGTGTTTTTGAGCCCGGGGCATTTTGAAGTAACAAGCCATGCCATTCTCGGTGAAACCACCGGAACCGGCTACCCTTCCGACCACTTCCCGGTTATGGCCGAACTCGCTTTTGTGAAAGAATAGGGGTCAGCGCACCAACATCAATACCGCACCTACAGCCGTTAATATCAGGATAAGCCGCCGATAGAACCCCTCACGGATGCGCCTGACCAGCCAGATGCCGGCAACCAGCCCCAAGACCAGTGCCGGCAAAAGCCCCAGGTTGATCTTGAGCACTTCAGGGTCAATGGTCTTCCAAACCCAGATGTGGAAGGGCAGTT
>JBNKGM010000057.1:0-21033 GCA_050289825.1 Robiginitalea sp. | reverse complement strand
CTGATTAACGACCTGGCCGATGCCCCTACCCTGGCCCACCTGCTCAAATACGACAGCATTCACGGGGTGTTGCCCAATAGGGTTAAGGCAGACGAGCAGGGCTTTTCAGTAGACGGGACCGCGACGGCCCTGACCAACCACCAACGCCCGGAAGACATTCCCTGGAAACAGTTCGGGGTAGACCTGGTTATCGACGCCACCGGCCGGTTCAAAGACCGGGAAAGCCTGGAAGGCCATCTGAGGGCCGGGGCCCGGAAAGTATTGCTTTCGGCCCCTCCAACCGATTCCCGAATACCCCTGGTGGTTTACGGCATCAACGATGCCCTGCTGGGGCCCCAGGTCGATATTTTCAGCAACGCTTCCTGTACCACCCACAATGCAGCCCCGATGATTCAGCTGCTCGACGCCCATTGCGGCATCGAACACGCCTATATCACCACCGTGCATTCGTACACCTCCGACCAAAGCCTGCACGACCAGCCGCACCGCGACCTGAGGCGGGCCCGGGCGGCCGGCCTTTCTATCGTTCCCACCACCACGGGGGCGGCCAAGGCACTGGGCTCGGTCTTCCCCCATCTGGCCGGGTCAATCGGCGGCTGCGGCATACGCGTACCGGTGCCCAACGGCTCCCTGACCGACATCACGGCCCAGGTGCGCAAACCACTTAACATTCAGGAAATTAATGCTATTTTTGAGGAAGCTTCCAGAAATACCCTTGAAAAGGTGTTGTTTTACACGGAAGACCCTATAGTTTCTATCGATATAAACAATAGTTCCCACTCCTGTACGTTTGATTCACAGATGACTTCGGTGATCGGGAATATGGTGAAGGTTGTGGGGTGGTACGACAATGAAACCGGCTACAGCAGCCGCATTATCGACACGATCGACCTGATGGTAGCGAAAAACTTTATTTGACAAGGCACGGGTCACATAAAACAGGATTTGTTTGTCTGTGCTTCGCACTGCTCTTCTCCGGGTTTCTGGGGGCCCAGCAGCGCGATGCGGCGGAACAGGAGTACAATACCCTCTTCCAACAGGCCCTGGCGCTTAAAAACCGCGACCAACAGGAACAAGCCCTGCAAACCCTCGACCGGGCGGCCAACCTGGCCGAAGAGCAGCTTCAGGAGAAGTGGCTCATAGACTGCTTCCACCTTTTTGCCCAAATCTACCTGGACATGGATAAAAAGGAGCAGGCCGATTTCAGCTCGGGACGGGCCAACCGGATGCTCGGCGAAATCGAATATCCATCTGGCCTGGCCATGCAGTACTACGTGGAGGCCCTCTTATTTTACCGGGAATCCAACTTTTACCAGGCCCTGGGCGAACTCATCGAGGCGAAGAAACAGACCAACCAGCGCAACCTGCTTAACCGCATAACCCTGCTCGAAGCAGAGATCTACCGCAGCATCCAGAAACTGGAACCGGCTGAAACCAATTACAATTCGCTTCTGGTCAACACCGACCCCCTTGAACCGGAATACCTGAAAACCCGGGCCTACCTGGGGCTGGCTGAGCTGGAAGCCACGCAAGACCGGATCGAGGAGGGCATCGAAAACGCAAAAAGCACCCTGGCCCTGGCCCGCTCGAACCAATTTGCGCGCGAGTTGTTACGGGCCACGGAACTCCTGCAGCAGCTCTACGAAAAGAACGGGCAATACAGCGAGGCCCTCGCCACCATGAGAACCCTCGGGCAGCTCAAAGACTCCGTCTTTAACCTGGGTAAACTGGAAGTCGAAAGCCAGACCGCCGACCGGGTAACCATAGAACACCAGACCAAGGCCATAAGCCAGCTGCAAGGCGAAAACGACAACCTGAAGAAATCGGCCAACCGCTCCGAACTGGCCACCATCCTGACCTCGGCATTTCTGACCATTATTTCGCTCCTGGCCGTTTCGCTCTATCGCAACAACCAGATCAAACTCAAGACCAACGACCTGCTGCACACCAAAAACCGGGAACTGCAAGCCGCCCGCGATGCAGCCGTGCAGGCCATGGAAGCAAAGACCAACTTCCTCTCTATGGTAAGCCACGAATTGCGCACGCCGCTATACGCGGTTACGGGCCTCACCCACCTGCTGCTCGAGGAGAACCCCACCGAAGCCCAGCAAGAACACCTCAAGGCGCTAAAATTCTCAGGGGATTACCTGCTTAATTTCATCAACGACATCTTGCAGATCAACAAGATCGACGCCGACAAGCTCGAGCCGCTCGAGGTCGAATTCAACCTGAAAAAAGTACTTTCGGAGGTGATGAATTCGCTCCAGCAGACCGCCAAGGAAAGCAAGACGCAACTGGTACTCGAATACGACCCCGAAATACCCGGGCAGCTGATGAGCGACCCGGTTAAACTTTCGCAAATTTTCATGAACCTGGTTGGCAACGCCCTGAAATTTACCAAGAATGGGGAAGTTATGGTATTGGCCAAACTCGTGAAGCGGGAAGAAGACCAGGCCCACATCTACTTTGAGGTGCGCGACACCGGCATAGGCATTCCTAAAGATCAGCAGGAAAAGATTTTCGACAACTTTGAGCAGGGTTCCATCCAGATCAACCGCGAATACGGCGGAACCGGCCTGGGCCTTTCCATTGTAAAAAGCCTGCTGGGGCTATTTGACAGCAAAATTCAGCTCGAAAGCGAGCCGGGCAAGGGCAGCTCGTTTTATTTTGAGCTCCACTTCAAGTGCAAGGACAGCCTGGTAGACGACATCCCCTTCGAGATGACCCAGAAGGAATACGAATTCTCGGGGCTGCACCTGCTGGTGGTCGAAGACAATAAAATCAACCAGGTTATAACCCGTAAGATGCTCTCTAAAAAAGACATCAGCTGCGACATTGCCAGCAACGGCCTGGAGGCCGTTGACCTGGCCAGCAAGAACACCTACGACGGCATTTTGATGGATATCCACATGCCGGGTATCAGCGGGGTGGAAGCCACCGAGCGCATTCGCGCTTTCGACCCGGAGACCCCCATTATCGCCCTTACAGCCATTTCCCTCGACGACAGCCTGGAGACCTTCTACGCGGCCGGCTGCAACGATGTGGTGACCAAACCGTTTAAGCCTGAGGTCTTCTACCAGAAAATCGGGGAAAACATCGTGGAGCACAAGCTGCGCAAATCCCTCTCCTAGAACTGTTCCAGAAATGCTTCCAGCACAGCCCGGTCTGCAGGGCCGAAGTGGTGTCGTACCCCCAGGGTGTGGCATTGGGCCACCCGCCCGTCGAGGCGCACCGCATCCTTCTCGGTGGTAAGCACGGGGCCCAGGTCATTAATCCGGGCAATTTCAGCCCGGGTAAAGGCATGGTGGTCTGCAAAGGCCAGGTGGGTAAAGGCAACCCCCTTTTTTTCCAGGTAATCGAGCAGGGGCTGTGGCCGCGCAATGCCGGTTACCAGGGTAAAGGGCCTGGCACCCAGGCTTTCCCAGGCTACGCTGGCGCCGCTTGCATCGCGGGGCAGGTCGTAGGCCAGGGTGGCAAATACCAACTTTTGGTGCGGCAGGGGCCGGAGTTTTTTCAAGATTTTATCACGCGTTTCAGGGCCGGGGTCTTCGGGGCATTTGGTAACCACAATCAGGTCGGCCCGCCGGGCCTGCGTTTTGTGGTCGCGCAGGTCGCCGCTGGGCAGGTATCCCTGGTCGGGGTAGAGCGCATCCCAGGCCGTGAGCAAAAGGCTGGCCCGGGGCCTCACCCGCCGGTGCTGGAAGCCGTCGTCGAGCACAATCAGCTCCGGGGCGTCTGACTCTACAAGCCGTACAATGCCCCGGGCCCGGTCTGAATCGACCGCCACCACGGCCTGCGGGAACTTCCGGGCCAGCTGCAGGGGTTCATCCCCCAGGTCGGCCGCCGTACTGCCCGGGTTGGCCTTCAGGAAGCCGGTACTGCTGCGCCGGTAGCCCCGGCTGAGCACAGCTACCTTCCTGCGACCTTCAAAATAGCCCAACAGCCATTCGACCATGGGGGTCTTGCCACTGCCACCCACGCTCAGGTTGCCCACGCACAGCACGGGCACCTCAAAAGACACGGAAGGGCACCAACCCCGGTCGTAGCAGCGATTGCGCAGGTAAACCACGGCTGCATAGAGGGGCGACAGCGGCCAGAGCAGTTTTCGAAGGGCCTTCATGCAAGCGAAAATAGTTAATTATCTTTGAGGGCATCAAAATTCCATGGCATGACTGTAGCACAAATCGCGGCCGGGCTCGAAAAGCTGGCCCCCCTCCCCTTCGCAGAAGATTTCGACAACGTGGGTTTGCTGGTCGGCGACCCCGGGATGGAAGTAACCGGGGTGCTGGTTACCCTCGACACCCTGGAGACCGTGCTCGACGAGGCCCTGAATAAAAAATGCAACCTGGTGGTTAGCTTTCATCCCATCCTGTTCCAGGGGATCAAGCGCCTCACCGGGGCCACCTATGTGGAACGAGTGGTGGCCCGGGCCATTGAGCACCGCATCGCTATCTACAGCATGCACACGGCCCTCGACAACGTACGCGAAGGGGTCAGCCGCAAACTGGGCGAGGTGTTGGGGCTGCGCCGCATGCACACCCTCGTCCCGAAAAAAGGGCAGATCAAAAAACTGGTCACCTATGTGCCGGAGGCATCCCGGGAGGGCCTGCTGGAACGCCTTTTTCAGGCCGGAGCCGGCCAACTGGGCAATTATACCCACTGCAGCTTCACCAACCCGGGCACAGGCAGCTATTTGCCTGGCGAGCAGGCCCAACCCGCCGTAGGGCAGCAGGGCAAGCTGAGCCGGGAACCTGAGCAGCAGCTGCATATTACCTTCACAGCCGACCGTGAAAAAGCGGTATTGCGGGCCCTGCTGGAAAACCACCCCTACGAAGAGGTGGCCTATGAAATCAGCACCCTGGAAAACGCCTACCAACACCTGGGCATGGGCATGGTGGGCGACCTGGACCAACCCATGGAAGCCAAAGCCTTCCTGCAACAGCTCCGCGACCGCCTGCATACCCCCTGTATACGGCATTCGCCCCTGACGGAAAAACCGGTGCGGCGCGTGGCGGTATTGGGGGGCAGCGGGGCCTTTGCCATCGGGGCAGCCCGGGCGGCCATGGCCGACTTTCTGGTGACCGCCGACCTGAAGTACCACCAATTCTACCAGGCCGAAGGACAGCTCGTAATCGCCGACGTGGGGCACTATGAAAGTGAGCAGTTTACAAAAAACCTGCTGGCGGATTATCTTAGCGAAAAATTTCCTAATTTTGCCATCCATTTATCGGAGACCCAAACCAATCCCGTCAATTATTTTTAAGTATGGCTTCAAAGACCGAAATAACCGTAGAGGACAAACTGAGGGCCCTGTACGACCTGCAACTGATCGATTCCCGGATTGACGAAATCCGGAACGTACGCGGGGAGTTGCCTCTGGAAGTAGAAGACCTCGAAGACGAAGTGCAGGGTCTGAAAACCCGGGTAGACAAGCTCAAGACCGACGTGGAAACCGTCAACTACGAGATTACCGCCAAAAAGAATATGATCGAGGATGCCAAGGCCCTGATCAAGAAATACGCCGAACAGCAAAAAAACGTGCGCAACAACCGGGAGTTCAATTCCCTCTCGAAGGAAATCGAATACCAGGAACTGGAGATCCAGCTGGCCGAAAAGCACATTCGCGAGTTCAAGGTTCAGATTGAGCAGAAGAAAGAGGTCATTACCGAGACCAAGGAAAAACTCAGCGAACGGGAAGCCCACCTGAAACACAAGAAAGGCGAACTGGACGCCATTCTGGCCGAAACCGAAAAGGAAGAGAAAGCCCTGGTGGCCAAATCGGAAGAATTCGAACAGCAGATCGAGGAGCGGCTGGTAAACGCCTACAAGCGCATTCGCAGCAACGTGAAAAATGGCCTGGCCGTAGTGCCGATTGAACGGGGTGCCTCAGGGGGTTCCTTCTTTACCATCCCTCCCCAGGTGCAGGTAGAAATCGCCTCGCGCAAGAAAATCATTACCGACGAGCACAGCGGCCGTATTCTGGTTGACCCCGTGCTGGCCGAGGAAGAGCAGGAAAAAATGCACGGCCTGTTCGATAAGATTAAGTAGGGAAAAACCTATTGCAAAGCATGAGCCATCCGCCAAAAACGGGTGGCTTTTTTTATGGGCGGGCGGCTGCCTGATCGTTTAGCAATTCCAGGATACGCGCCACCACTTCGGGGCTGTCCCAGCGCGTGTCGAGCCCGGGCATTTTCATGACCTCCTTCATGATGGCCTCCTGCCTGTCGCCCATTTCGAGGGCTTCGGCATAGGAATGATCTGAAAAGGTAACCCGGGAGTAGGCGGGGATCCACTTGTCGGGGTATTGCTGGGCGAAGTGCTTTTCGATCTTCTTCTGGAGCAGGAACTGCGGCTCGGCGGTTTTGGTGCTCATCTCCCTGAAATTGCGCATGCTGAGCTCGGCAATGGCGTCGGCATTGGGTTTGCGGCGCTGTTCGTACTGCTTGAAGATGGCTTCCCAATTGTCGCCGTGGGCCTGCATCAGGGCATTCAATTCCGAAATGTCTTCAAAGCCGGCATTCATGCCCTGCCCGAAAAAGGGCACAATGGCATGGGCCGAATCGCCTACCAGGGCCACTTTGTCCCAATAGGTCCAGGGAAAGCACTTGATGGTGACCAGGGCCGAGGTGGGGTTTTTAAAGAAATCGCCGGCCAGGTTGTCGATCTCGGGCGTTATGGTCGGGAAGTGCGTCCTGAAGAAGGTTCGGGCGTCTTCCACGTTGCGGA
Organism: Robiginitalea sp.; assembly: GCA_050289825.1. GTDB lineage: Bacteria > Bacteroidota > Bacteroidia > Flavobacteriales > Flavobacteriaceae > Robiginitalea. The sequence goes on along the minus strand of JBNKGM010000057.1, from coordinate 14,307 downwards.
TGCTCTCGAATGAATTGGCTCCTTCGAACGGCAAGAATAGCGTACAGGTAAAACTCCCGTCGAGGTTGGGCATGGCTATGAACATGAAATTGCCCCGGGGCCAGATGTGGAAGGAGTGCTTGTCGAGTTTGTGGCTGCCGTCGGGGTTGGGGCGGATGGTGAGCTCCTTGTAGCCCACCTCGATGAACTCCTGGGAGTAGTCGAAGCGGCTGCGGCGCTGCATCTTGTGGCGCACGCGCGAAAACGCCCCGTCGCAGCCGAAGATGTGGTCGAACTCGTAGGCCTTCCAGGGGCCCTTTTCCGCTTCGCCGGTAAAAAGGCGTGCGGTGGGCAGGTCAATGTCCCACACCTTCTCCTCAAAGCAAAAGCAGGTGCCCGCTTCTTCGGCCAGATCGATCATGCGGCGGTTGAGCACCCCCCTGGAGATCGACCAGATGGCCTCCCCTTCCTGCCCGTATTTCTGGTAATACAGGGGCTGGCCCACCACGTGCATGGCTCGTTGGTACAGGGGGATGCCGATTTTGCGGATTTCTTCCTCGATCCCTACCTCCCTCAGGGCCTTCCAGCCCCGGTTGCTCATGGCCAGGTTGATGGAGCGGCCCGAAAATTCCACGGTGCGAATATCGGGGCGGCGGTCGAAGACCGTGACCTGGTGGCCGGCCTTTCTCAGGTAGATGGCCAGGAGAGAACCGACCAGGCCCGAGCCAACAATGGCTATCCGCTTAGGGCTTTGCTTCATGGAAACCGATTTGGTACAGGGCCAAAGGTAAGCAATCGCAACCGGATGTGGGCTGGTGCGCCCCATTCCTCCGGCCTCCAATAAAAAAGCCTTCCGCTGGGCAGAAGGCTTTCGAGTTTAGGGGTGGTTTTCCTATTCGAGGATACCGTCCACAATGCCGTATTCCACAGATTCCTTGGCGTCCATCCAGAAATCGCGGTTGATGTCTTTCATGATCTTGTCAAAGGGTTGCCCGCAATTATCGGCCAAAATACGCGCCCCGAGTTCGCGGGTCTTCAATATCTCGCGCGCCTGAATTTCGATGTTCGAAGCCTGCCCGCGGGCCCCGCCGCTGGGCTGGTGAATCATAACCCGGGCATTGGGCTGCACAAAGCGCCGGCCCTTCTTGCCCACCGAGAGCAGGATGGAGCCCATAGAGGCCGCAAGACCAGTGCAAACGGTAGAAACCGGGCTTTTCAGGGAGGTGATGGTGTCGTAAATAGCAAAGCCCGAAGTGACATACCCGCCGGGGCTGTTGATGATGAGTTGGATTTCGTCGTTGCTCTGCAGGTCGAGGTACAACAGGCGGTCAATCACGTGTTTGGCCGAATCGTCGTCTACCTGCCCCCAGAGAAATACCTTCCGCTCTTGCAAGAGGCGGCCGTCGATCTCTTCCTGAACCTTTCCTTTTTTAGCGCTCATAGTGCCTGTTTGGTTAGATGCAAAAATAATCAATTTATCAGAAATAGGCAGGACGCCCCGGGCTACTTCGAGAAGAAATCCTTGTATATTTGGTAAAACGTCTACCATGAAAAATCAACTTGTACCGCTTCTGCTTGTGCTGGCCCTGGCGGCCTGCCGGCAAGCCCCTGAAAAAAATACCACCGCTGAAAGCCAGGCCCCCCAGCGCGACCTGCTCGACAGCCTGGCAGCGGCCCACGGTTTTGACCATTGGCAAGACGTGCGTGAAATCCGCTATACCTTCAATGTAGACCGCGACACCACCCATTTCGAACGCTCCTGGGTATGGGAGCCCGGTACCAACCGGGTTACGCGCATCCTGGGCGCCGACACGCTCAGCTATTTGCGTGCTGAGGTAGATTCTACCCTCATGCAGGCCGACGGGCAATTCATCAATGACAAGTACTGGTTTATGGCCCCTTACCAATGGATGTGGGACCGCAACAGCTTTACCTACGAGTTCAGCCGGCAGGTGCCGGCGCCCATCTCAGGCCAGCCCATGGACAAGCTCACCATCGTCTACGGGCAGGAAGGCGGCTACACGCCGGGCGACGCCTACGACTTTTTTATCGGGAAAGACTCCCTGGTGGCCGAATGGATCTTTCGCCGCGGCAACCAGGCCGAACCCAACCTGGTGGCCACCTGGGAAGAATACCAGACCAAAAAAGGCCTTAAACTGGCCTCGGTACACCGGAATGCCGAGGGGAATTTCAAGCTCTATTTCACCGGGATAGAAGTGCGCTGAAAAATCAGCCGCGTCGGCGTGAAAGAGCCTTTGTAGCTGCCAGCACCAGGCTGGCACAGCCCAGCAATACCCAAAAGACCGTGCGCAGGCTGAATGACTCTGCCAGGTAACCCAGTATTGGAGGGGCCGTCAAAAAGCCGGCATAGCCGGTGCCTGCAATGAAGGCCACCCCCTGGGAAGATTCGACCCCTTTGACCTTTCCGCCGATGCGGAATAACTCGGGGATGATAACCGAAAACCCAAGGCCGATCAGGGCAAAGCCAGCGACCGCTAAGGGCGTGTGTTCTGAAAGCACGGCCAGGTAACCCAACAGGGACACCAGACTGCCGGCCGCTACAATGCGCACCGACCCGAAGCGCGCACTGATGCCATCGCCCAAAAAGCGGCCCAGGGTCATGGTGGTCGAAAAGGCCAGGAAGCCGGCACCCCAGAGGAATTCGGGGGCCAGGCTTATTTCTTTCAGGAACAGGCCGCTCCAATCGACCACGGCCCCCTCGCCCCCCATCACCACAAAGGAGATGATGCCCAGCAGCAACAAGGGTCGGAACAGGCGCAGGCTAAAGGGTTCCCTCGCCACCGGGGCCGCCTTGATGCCCAGGTAGTTCCTGCGCAGCAGTAAATTGACCGCAAATACCCCCACGATTACAATTGCCATGTGCAGGGGGGGGTTGTCAAGGCGGGGGATCAGGAAGCTGCCGAGGCCGGCCAAAATACCCCCCAGGCTGAAAAAGCCGTGGGCCGCCGACATGAAATGCCGCCCGTCTTCCTTTTCGAGCTCGGTTACCAGAGTATTCATGGATATATCTGTAAATCCGTTGGTCATGCCGAACAGGTAGAGCGAGAAAACCAGGGTAAAATAATCAGGTGCCACCAGGGGCAGGAGGGCCGTCAGGCTTGCAGCGCAAACCCCGAACCAGGTTGCCCGGCCTGCGCCCAGGTAGTTGACCAGGCGGGAGGCGAACGGAAATACGGTAAACACCCCCATCGACAGGAAAAAAATAGCAATACCCAGGCTGGCCTTGTCGATGCCGAGTTTCGCCTGCACGGTGGGGATGTAAATGGCCCAGGTGCCGAACCAGAGGTTCAGGCTGGCAAAAACCCAGGCCGGGGCAAAATACCTTGGGTTCGACAAGATCAGGCGGAGCGACTTCATGCCTCGGGGTTCTAAAAGCTCGAAAGATAGGGCAGAATCGGGAATTTCCTAGCTGCCCTTGCCGGCCAAAATCCCGGCTTTAAGCAGCTGCCCGAAACGGAACATATCGGTGTACGAGCAATAAAAGGGCGCCGGGGCCAGCCTGATGACATTGGGTTCGCGCCAGTCGGGCACCACGCCGTTTTCCATCAGGTAGTCGAACAGGGGCCGTCCCTCCCCATGCAGGAACACTGAGAGCTGGCAACCCCGGGCGGCCGGGGTTATTATTTCGAATTGGCTGCCGGCCTCCCGGGCCACTTCCCCGAGTATGAACTCCAGGTAGGCGGTAAGCCGGTCGCGCTTGTCAAGCAGGGCCTCCATGCCCACCTCCTCGAACAGTTCCAAAGACGCCAGGTACGGCGCCAGGGCCAAAACCGGCGGGTTGCTTAACTGCCAGGCATCGGCGGAAGCAATCGGTTCGAATTCGGGGCGCATCAGAAAACGGGATTCCTTGCGCGTACCCCACCAGCCTTCGAAACGGGGTATGTTCGGGTCATCGAGATGGCGCTGGTTAATAAAGACCCCTGAAGCATTGCCCGGGCCGCTGTTCATGTATTTATAGCTGCACCAGGCGGCAAAATCGATCCCCCAGTCGTGCAAAGCCAGGCGCACGTTGCCGGCGGCGTGGGCCAGGTCCCAGCCCACCAGGGCCCCGGCCTTCTGGCCGGCACGGGTAATGGTTTCCATGTCGAGCACCTGCCCGTTGTAGTAATTCACCCCGCCCAGCAGTACCAGGGCCAGCTCGTCGGCATGGGCCTCGATGGCCTCCAGAAAATCGTCGGTATGCCAGGCGTGCTCCCCGGGCCGTTTCGGCACTTCGATGAGCGCTTCGGCCGGGTCGAACCCGTGATATCGCAGCTGGCTTTGCAGCATGTACTGGTCTGAGGGGAAGGCCTTCTCCTCGCAGAGGATCTTAAAACGGCGTCCCCCGGGCCGGTAGAACGACACCATGAGCAGGTGGAGGTTTACCGTGAGCGTGTTCATCACCGTAACTTCTTCGGGCAGGGCCCCGACAAGGCGCGCCAGGGGCGGTATGAGCCGTTCGTGGTAGGTCCACCACGGGTGGCGAGCCTTAAAATGACCTTCCACGGCCAGTTCCCTCCAGTCGTCGAGTATCTCGCCGACGAACCGGGCAGCCGATTTGGGCTGGAGGCCCAGGGAATTCCCGGTAAAATAAATCACGTCTTTTCCCTGGTGCTGCGGGAAGTGGAAAGCCTCGCGGTAAGAGGCCAGCCGATCGTCTCGGTCGAGGGCGGCGGCAAAGGCTTCGGTGTTCTTGAATTCCATGGGTGCATTCGAGTTTGCCCAAAAATACGATGAAGATCCGGAAATTTATGGCGCAGACTTGTGGGGGCTGCCAGGAAATTGCAGGGTTTGGGGTTAACTTTAAACCTTGGGGAGGGGGGCGATTTTCCCCTTTTTATCAAAAGATAAGTAAACCGCAGGCCCTTCCCGGAAGAATCATACGGCCCAGCCTTACCGCTCCCCTTCCCGCAAGCGCATCTCCACCAGGTGCCTCTTGAACCCGGCCTTCTCATAGGCCCGCAGGGCTGGCTCGTTCTCGTAATACACCGTCAGGCGCATTTCATACAGGCCGCGGCTCACGGCCCAGGCCTTCAGGTCGGCCACGATCAGCCCGTTTATACCCCGTCCCCGGAAATCGGGATGCGTATACATAAGCCCCAGGTAGGCGTAAGCGTCGTGGTCGAGGTAATGGCGTGGCACGCGCCGGGTGACGAACCCGCAGGCTACCACCGTATCCTGGGCTTCCGCCACCACGACACGGCTGTTTTTGTCGGCCATCAGGGCCGGCAGGTCGTGATAATGCACCGGGTCGGGGCGGATGGTGGGGTCGTAGGGCCGCTCGTCGCGCACCAGGCCCTGCTCCATGGCCAGGAGGGTTGGCAGGTCTGATTCCAGGGCTTCTCGCAGACACACTTCCATAGGGTATGGTGTTGGTTTGTTTCCCGAAGGTACTAATCCTTTCGGTTTCCCTTTTTCAAAAAATGCAGGGCTTTCGCATGAAGGGGGGCTAACTTGTTCTACGGGGGGGCGGGGGCACCCCCTGCGGGGATTTAAATACCTTTGCAAAAAAGAATCCCATGCATTTCCTCTCCCAGGACCTGGAAGATTATATCGCCCGCTGCAGCGAATCGGAGCCGCCCCTCTTGCAGGAACTCACCCGCGAAACCCACCTGAAAGTGCTGCGCCCGCGCATGATCACCGGCCATCACCAGGGCCGCGTGCTGAGCCTGCTATCCAGGCTGGTGCGCCCCAAAGCCATCCTCGAGATCGGCACGTATACCGGCTATTCGGCCCTGTGCCTGGCCGAGGGCCTCGAACCGGGGGGCGTACTGCACACCCTGGACAAAAACCCCGAACTGCACCAGATGCAGCGCACCTATTTCGACCGCAGTCCGTATGGAAGCCAAATCGTCCAGCACACAGGCCTGGCCCTGGAAATCATCCCGAACCTTCCCGAAAACTTTGACCTGGTTTTTATCGATGCCGAAAAAGAGGAATACCCCGCCTATTTCGAAGCGGTCCTGCCCAAGACCCGGCGGGGGGGGCTCATTTTGCTCGACAACGTGCTCTGGTCGGGCAAGGTGGTGGAACCGTCTTCAGAAGGCGACCGCGTAACCGCCATTCTCGACGGGCTCAATACCCACCTGGCAAGCGACAGGCGGGTGCGTACCGTCTTGCTCCCCATCAGGGACGGCCTGACCGTATGTATGGTAGAATAACCCCGGAATATCCACGGTAAAAGAAGATGCCGGCCAGGGTACCCACCCCGGCCCCGACCAATATGTCGATGGGGTAATGCACGCCCACATAGATGCGGCTGAGTGCGAAAAGCAGCGGCCAGACAAAGAAGAGGTGCCGCCAGCGAAACGTCTCGCGCAGGTAGAGCACCATAAGCGTCGTCAGGGAAAAGGAAGAGGCGGCATGACCTGAAAAAAAACTATAGGTGGTGGGGGTCTTCAGGATGCGGACCAGGGTTTTCAGGTCGCTGTCATTATTGGGCCTCAGGCGCGCCACCCACTCCTTGGTGAGGTTGGTGAGCAGCAGTACAAAAACCAGCAGGAGCACAGCAATCAGGGTCATCCACAGGGCTTCGCGGCGCGGGTGTTTCCAGAATAGCAAGACCAGGAAGAAGATAAAAAGCGGCAACCAGGTGGTCATGTCGGTTACCGACGACCAGAACCCGTCATAACGTTCGATGCCGAGGCCGTTCAGGTAGAGGAAGGTCTCCCGGTCCCAGTCGAGCAAGTGTTTGAGCATGGTTATTTTTTCGGGCCCAGCTGGTCGCGGCTGATCGTACCCGTAACGTCTGTGAGGTTCTTCTTGACCTCGTTCAGGTCTTTCTGGATCTCGCTGGTGAAGCTGGTGTCAATGCCTTGTTTCTCTGCGCTTTTCTGGATCTCGCGCTTGATGTCTTCGGTGGCGTCTTTGAGTTGCCGCATCCCCTTGCCTAGACCTCGGGCAATGCCGGGTATTTTATCTGCTCCGAACACCATCACCACCACAAAGAGGATGAAGAATATTTCTCCCCCGCTTATGAATAATACCATCATTGCCATACCACAAATATACGCAAGTTTCGGTGCTAAAATAAAAAAAGTCCCGGCTGGGTTGCCGGGACTTTTCACAATATTTCAGGGGGTTAGCCCTTGATATTTTCCTTGAATTGCTCGAATTCGGAAGGGGTTTCCTTCTTGGGCCAGCTGTTGTTGGTGGTGTCGATATCGGCGGTTTCCTCCTTCGGATCGACCAGGATGCCGACCAGTTCCTTGTCGGAAGAAAGCACCCGGCTCACCTCCTTGTCGTCGCGCCTCCAGATCTCTGGCGGATAGGTCACCGTTTCGGTGGTGCCGTCGGCATAGGTGTACTGCACAATCAGCGGCATGGGCACGCCTCCTGGCTTCTCAAAGGTTACCTGGTAGAAGTATTTGGGCTCTTTTACCTGGCTGCGCTCTTCGGCCGTTAAATTGTCCATCAGGAATTCCTTCAGGGGCTGGGAGGCCTCAGTCGGCGATTTGCCCTTGAGCTCGGGGTCAAAGTCTTCGCTGTCTTCCTCGACCAGGTATACCAGGGGAGGCAACTGGTCTTCGGTAATGTTGTTGTTGGCCATGTAGTCGCGCATCTGCTTGGTGGGCTTGTCTGAAACGTAGTATTTCTTCACGCCCTTCACCCCGATATCGACGTAGTCGGTGGTGTAGAACCAACTGCGCCAGAACCAATCCAGGTCTACGGCCGAGGCGTCTTCCATGGTGCGGAAAAAGTCTTCGGGGGTGGGGTGCTTGAACATCCAGCGCTGGGCATAGGTCTTAAAGGCGTGGTCGAACAGCTCGCGGCCCATGATGGTCTCGCGCAGCATATTCAGGCCCGTCGCGGGTTTGGCATAGGCGTTGGGCCCCAGCTGGAACACGTTTTCGGGGTTCTCCATGATGGGGGCAATGGTACTTTGGTCGCCTGCCATGTAGGGCACAATGGCGGCCGGGGCTCCGCGCCGCGAGGGGTATTCCTCATTGGGGGCGATCACCGCAGGGAAGGCTTCCCCGAACTCCTGCTCGGCCATGTACTGCATAAAGGTATCCAGGCCTTCGTCCATCCAGCCCCACTGGCGCTCGTCAGAGTTTACGATCATGGGGAAGAAGTTGTGGCCAACCTCGTGGATGATCACTGAAATCATCCCGTATTTCTCCCGGTCAGAATAGGTGCCGTCTTCGTTCGGACGTCCGTAGTTCCAGCAAATCATGGGGTATTCCATGCCCTGGTTCTTGGCGTGAACCGAGATGGCCTTGTGGTAGGGATAATCAAAGGTGTGTGACGAATAGCTTTTCAGGGTATGGGCCACCACCCGGGTCGAGAGTTCTTCCCAGAGCGGGTTCCCTTCCTTGGGGTAGAGCGAAACGGCCATTACATCTTTCCCGCCGATTTTCACAGCCATCATGTCCCAGATAAACTTCCGGGAAGTGGCAAAGGCGAAATCGCGGACGTTATCGGCGTGGAAACTCCAGGTCTTGGTCTTTTCGGCAAAGCCTTTCTCGGCTTCTTCCACCTCTTGCTGGGTCACGATCATCACCGGTTTGTCGTACGTCTTTTTGGCCAGCTCGTAGCGCCGCATCATCTCCTTGCTGAAAACATCCTTGCGGTTCTGGAGCTCGCCCGTACCGTCGAGCACGTGGTCGGCCGGCACGGTTATGTTTACATCGTAGTTACCAAAGGGCAGGGCAAACTCCCCGCTTCCCCAGAACTGGTGGTTCTGCCAGCCTTCCACATCGCTGTACACAGCCATGCGGGGGAAAAACTGGGCAATCACATAAGCCCGGTTCCCGTCTTTCTCGAAGTACTCATAACCCGACCGGGCCCGGTCTACGGTGTGGTCGGGGATGTTGTACCACCATTTTATGGAAAAGGAATAGGTTTCCCCGGTTTTCAGGGGCTGGGGCAGGTCTACCCGCATCATGGTCTGGTTAATGGTATGGGGCAGCGGTTTCCCTGACGTATCGGTCACAGCTTCAATGTTGAACCCGCCGTCGAAGGGCTCACCCATAAACTCCCCTTTAAAGGAGCTGGTGCGGTAGGCCAGGGCCACGCCATTGCCATTGCGCAGGGGCGACTTGCTGGTCTTGGCCCGCACGTTCTGGTCGAGCTGCACCCAGAGGAACTCCAGGTTGTCGGGGGAATTGTTGTGGTAAGTAATGGTCTCCGAACCGCTAAGGCGGGCATTGCGGTCGTCGAGAACAACATCCATTTTGTAATCGGCCTGCTGCTGGTAGTAATCGGGGCCCGGAGAACCCGAGGCCGAGCGGTAGGTGTTCGGGGTGGCAAACTCCTGGTACATCTGCCTGAATTTGCTCTGGGCCGTATGCCCGGGCTCGCGTTCGGCAGCCTTCTCGGCTCCTTCTTCCTGGGCCATCAGGACAGTGCCCGCAACAAGCAGGAGGGCCGTAAATACGTACTTGATTCTGATCATTTCTGGATGGATTAAATAATTCGCGAAAAATAACTTTTTTCGCAGGATTTGTTTGGAAGCCCTATAAGTTTAACATTCCTTTAGTACCGGCCGAAGTAAGCACAAAACTCTTCTTCTGCCCCAGGATGCTGAAGTGCACCAAATTGCGCTGCTCGTCAAACAGGTCGGTGAGCAGGGAGTTGGTCACTTCTACCGCTTTCAGCGAGGCTGCCGGTACCCCGGGCACCTCGATATAGCACATCAGCAGGTCTTTGTCGTACCGCTTGCCCAGAAACTGGTATTCCTGCTCTTTTCCGTTTACCGAAATGGAAAACTTGGTGCGGAAGTACCGCTCGAGGTAGGCGTCGGCCTGGGCCGACTCCGACTCGGTGCCCAGGGAGGCGTCAAAGTCGTACCGGGCCTTGAGCACCTCCTCCATATCGTCTATGAAGATACGGCTGATGACCTGCAGCGACTGCGATTTTTCGGAGTAATCTACATTGGTGACACTCACATAGAATTTGTGGGCGGTAGTAAAAGCCATCAGGGGGGCCACAAGTATCAGCAGCCAAAGGCCTGTTCTTTTTTTCATATGCTTTTGTTTCGTTTCAAAGGTAGCAAATCCCATGCCATAAGCCGGCCCGGGGCTTTTACTCGCCCAGGGCATTGTTTTTGCGGTATTCCCCGCTCTTTTGGGTCAAAAAACCCCAGATGCGCAGGTTGTCGCCCGAATCGGAAACGCTTTGGAACAGCGAATCCACCTCGCAGTAATACATAAAGTCGCCAATGCGTTCTTCGGGTATCCCCAGGCGGCTCACAAAAATACTGTCGGGATACTGCATGCGAATTTGCCGGGCCTTCTCGTAGCGCTCTTCCAGGGCGAGCTGTTTTTTCAGCCGTCGCGTGCGGCCGGTAATGGCATTCAACAGCGGGTTAAGCGGCACGATGCCTCCCCCCGTGGTGGCCTCGTTCAGACGGTTCTCGGTTTGGGTGAACCGCCTGGCCGCCGCATTGGGAAGCCCCAGGGAGAAAGCCGATACCGGGGTGCCCACGGGCAGGCGCCCCACATCTTTTCCCAGGTCGCCGGTAAGGTCGTACGGGGTAACCACCACTTCGTCCAATTCATTAACAAAGGGCTGCAGGGGCACCAAGAGGGAGGCAGCCCCGAGTACGGAGGCGTCAACCACCAGGCTGGTGCGTTTGTAGCGGACCGCAGAGAAAAGGAGGGTGTCGCCCAGGCCGGCTTCGATGCGGAAAAAGCCGTCGGCATCTGAGATGGTGGCCTTCAGGGCGCTCAGGTTCAGCACGTGCACATCGGCAACGGCAGCGGTGTCTTCCAAGATAAGCCCGCGCAGCTCCTGCCGTCTCGGTTCGGGAGACTGGCACATCAAACAGGCAGGTGCCAGAAATAAAACCAGCATGGCTGCAAGCCCCCGCCCCATATTACTTTTCCTGGAGGGTTTTCCGGAAGGCGTCACTCTGTGTCACCAAAAAGTCGATAAGCTGAAATTCGTTGCTTCGCTGCAAGAGCGATCTGGGAGGCATCTGGGCGTCGCAGAAAAACAGGAATGCTTCAATCTTGTCCTGGGGTATGCTCAGGTCCTGCACGAAAAAGGCGTCGTCGTACACATGGCGCAGCGCCTCACTCATTTTAAGCTCGGGCGCCACCCGGGTGTTGTCCTTCTTCAAGGTCCCGGCCAGCAGCTTAAAAATGTTCACGAAATTAAGGCCGTACTGCATACCGCGTACGGTTTGGTCCTGGGCTATGTTCACCACATCGCTGGTCTCATCCGTATCGTAGTCATACCCCTTGAAGTCTTCGTTGCGCAGGCGCAGGAATTCGGCCTGGTCTTCGGGGCTCACGGTAACCTCTTCGAGCTCGGTTACCTTTTCATTCACCTCAACAACCAGTCGCCCTTTCTTTAAAATCTCGGTATCGACCACCACCTGCTTCATCTGGTAATTCAAGGCCAGGAAAAACAATTCGTCCCCTTCTTTGGCGGGAATCGCGAACTCCCCCTGTTCGTTGGTGATGGTTCCCAACCCGGCCGTGTTGTTGAGCACGTTTTCGTTGGGTACCGGCATGTTCATATAGAGCACGGTTCCCCGAAGCAGCGGGCGTTGGTCGTCTTGGGCAGCAACCCGGGCCAGCGGCAGCAGGGCAAGTAAAAGGAAAAGTTTCTTCATAAAATGGATGGGCGGTGGCGCCTGGTAAAACGTAAACATAAAGAAAGGGCAAGCGGGGCGAAAATAAAACCAAAAGGCCATAAACTTATGTTAATACCGGGTAAGACGCATGGTTTGTCGGCCTTGCTGCAGGCGCGGCAGGATCTTTTGGGAAGGGGCGCGCCGCCCTTAGATGGATTGGGGAAAAATAGCCCCGCCTCCCCTACCTCCAAGGTACGCCCACCCCCTGCAAAACCCTGGCGACACCCCACCTGCCTACACCCTGCCCAAGCCTGATTGGCTGCTGGCAAAATGCAGCCCTCGCCGCTTGTTTTGCCCTGTGGTCTCCGACCCCGGCCCATTCAACAGAAAAAGGGGCCTTTGCAGCTAAAAACTGCGGGGAATCTGCCCGGAATCTTATTTTTGTAGGTCGGCCGTTGCCGCACCCCCAAAGGGGGTGTGGGAATGCCGGCTTAAAACACTACCCTATGAAAATGAAAGCCCTGCTCCTGTTAGGCGCTCTTGCTATTTGCCTGCCCGCGACCGCCCAGGTCAAGATCGGCAACAACCCGCAGGCTATAGACGCCGCCTCCCTGCTCGAACTGGAGAGTACCGACCGGGTGCTGGTCATCACCCGGGTCACTACGGCACAGATGGAGGCCATTAGCCCATCGCTGGGGGCCCTGGTGTACAACACCGATGCAGGCTGCCTCTATTACTACAACGGGGCGCTCTGGGTCAATATCTGCGAATCGCTCCCGATTGCCTTCGACACCCGGGCCATTGTGAACCCGGCCCCCAGTATTGTGATTACCCAGCTGGGCGATACCCTGAATTTTGAAGTGGGGCTCAATGCCATTCGATCACGAAATATTGCAAACTTTTCCATCATTGGAGAAGACATACAGAACGGGGTCATCACCGACGAGAAATTAGCAACTAATTCTGTGGGGGTCGATGAATTGCAGGATAATGCCGTAGGCCTTGATGAACTTGACTTCAATGTGGTAACCCTCTCGCGATTCACGAACGATGCGGGGTTTATTACGGCCGCCAATATCATCAGCACCGACCCCGGCAACGACCTTACCGCGGGCGGAGACGGGGGGGCTTATTTCGACGCCGAACCGCTGGAGGTGATGATTTTTGACAATGCGGATGCGATAGCTGCCAACACGGCCGCAATTGCCGCCGATGGCGACCGGGACGCCACTAATGAATTCCAGGACCTGGCCCTTGCGGGGAATACACTCAGCATTGCCAACGGCAATTCAGTAGACCTCACCTTTCTCAACAATACGGGTACTGACGACCAGACGCTTGCTCTTACAGGCACAGACCTCAGCATCGAAGATGGGAATACGGTTAGCCTCGCGGGGTTTGAGGAATCAGCTGACATTACCGCTAACACGACCCTTATCAACAACCACATTGCCGCCGATGGGGATTTGAGTGCGCAGAATGAATTGCAGGATTTGCAGTTGAATACCAACGTTTTGACCCTCACCAATCCTGCCACGCCAGGAAATCAGGTGAACCTATTGCCTTATCTGGATAACACAGATGATCAGGTTGCTACAGAGGTGCCCTTTACACCCTACCTGACCCTTGGCAGTACCGACGTTCAGGCTGCACTGACCGAACTTAAAGACGAAGTGGACGCCGTGCAGGCCGGCAGTGGCACAACCGAACTTGCCGACCAGATTACCATTACGGGCAATGGCACCCCGGGGAATGAATTCCAGGTAGCCAACCAGGGTATTACCACCACCCAGCTGGCCGACAATGCGGTGACCACCCCAAAAATCGTCGATGCCAATGTGACACCGGCCAAGATTGAACCTTCTGCCACAAACGGGCAGGTTTTGACCACCGCAGGAGGTGTGGCCGTATGGCAGGACCCCGCTGCCGGAGGCACCACCGAACTTGCAGACGGGCTTACAATTAGCGGCGATGGCTCTGGAGGCAATCCGTTTGCTGTCGCCAATCTCGGAATTACGACCGCACAATTGGCAGATGGGGCCGTAACCACTACCAAGGTGGCAGTGGAAGGAGCCGAAGGCCAGGTGCTGACCACCACGGGGGGCAATGTGGTTTGGGCCGATCCGGTGGGGGGCGCGGCAACGGCGGCCGATATTGGTTTTGCTACATACAACTCATTAACAGCGCCCAATGTGCAAGGCGCCATTGAGCAATTCAAGGATGAATTCGACGCTGCCTTACTGGCCGGAGGGGCCGATGGAACAATTTCGAATATAGTCGCTACCGGGACAGCTTTAAATTTTACCGGAACCATTGGAGCTTTTAATGGTAATGTCGATTTAGAACCCCTTGTAAGTACTGCTGGGGCTAACCTCGGTTTTTTAACCGCCGAAGTAGATGGAAGTACGACAAATGAAATTCAAGACCTTGATTTTACCGGAAATGTAATTACGCTCTCGGGAGACCCTAGTCCAACCAATATCGATTTAAGCGGTTTTGATACCAATGCAGCTGATGATTTCGACGGGCAATGGACCAGTCTTGCTGGCATACCAGCCGGGTTTGCTGACGGTATTGACAATGACACACAACTGGATGAAGCAGCAGTAGATGCATTTGTCGCCAATAACGGATATATCTCGGCAGAGGTGGATGGCAGCATCACCAATGAAATTCAGGACCTAAGCTATGTTGGGAATGTTATCACACTTTCGGGAGATCCTACCCCAACCAGTATTGATTTAAGTGGATTCGATACAAACGCCGCAGACGACTTTGATGGGCAGTGGGCCAGCCTGGCAGGT
>JBNKGM010000056.1:0-21450 GCA_050289825.1 Robiginitalea sp. | reverse complement strand
CACAAACGAGATAAAGGTGGCCAGGGCCACCAGTTGCCCCATATTGGCGCTCAGGGCCGTAAGCACCAGGTAATTCACCCCGGTCAGCAACAGTACGGCCGCCCCGTAGTGCCATTTCTGCACGTACCGTTTGCGCTTGGGCTGCAGGTATTCCAGCACATCAATACTCACCCGGGCAATGGCGTCGTGGGCCGTCATGCAGGTGCTGAACATGGTGGCAAAGGCCGAGACCGCAATAAAGATATAGGCCCACTCGCCGATATGGGTGGTGAACAGCTGGGTGAGTTGCTGGGCAAAAACCACTGAATTTCCGCTCAATTCCGTACCGGTTCCGTACAGGGTGCGTACCCCGATAATCAAAAAGAACACGGCAAGCAGGGCCGTGGCAATGTACCCGCTGTTGAACTCTTGAAGGGCCTCTTTCAGGCTGGGTTTGCCCCCCATGGTTTTATATTTTTCAAGGCTCCAGAGGCTTATCCAGCTACTCGCCTCCACGGCCGTGGGCATCCAGCCGATCAGGCTGATCAGGAACAAGACCCCCACCTGGTCGAACAGGGCGGGCATCTGGAAGCCTTCCACCCCTGGCACGGCGGGCTTGTAGAGCACCAGCACCGTGGTGACCAGCAGGGCGGCGAAAAGGATGGTAACCACGAACTTCAGGGTGGTTTCCAACAGGCTGTAGCGGCCGATAATCAGCGCCAGGCTAATGAAGCCGAATAGCCCCAGGGCAATCCAGTGGATCGCCACCCCGGTTATGCCGAACATATTGGCCAGCAGGCCGGCGGTAACCACGTAAAGGGCAGCCAAAATGGTAAAGGTGGTGACCAGGGTAATGCCCGCATAGAGCCACATATACTGTTTCCCGAGGCGGGAATACCCTTCCACCAGGCTGCGCCCCGTAATATTCGTATACCGGATGCCGAATTCGAAGAAGGGGTACTTCAGCAGGTTGGCCAGCAAGATGGGGATGATCATAAGCCAGCCGTAGGTGGCCCCGGCCTTGGTCGATAATACGAGGTGGGAGGTGCCTATGGCCATGCTGGCAAAGAGCAGGCCGGGCCCCAGGTTTTTCAGGAGGGTTTTCAGGCGGTCCATTCGGTTGGGTTGGTCGTTCCCGCCAAGATACGAAAACGCCCCGTTACTTGATCTCGATGCGGTTCCCGTAAAAACGGGGCTGGGTATTGAAGAGCAGGTCGAGGAATACTTTTACCCGGGCCGGGTATTCGCGCAGGTGTACGTTCAGGCCTTCCGAACCCCCGATATCGCGGGCGTTGAAGCCGATGGCGTACAGGTCTTTTTTGTTGGCCAAAAACAGGGCGCGCTCGTTGTGGAACTCCTGGGAGATCACCGTTACCGAGTCGAGCCCGAAAATGACCCTGGCCCGCATCACGGAATCAAGGGTACGGAAGCCTGCATAGTCCAGGAAGATTTTGTCTTCGGGTATACCCCCGGCCACCAGGTCTTTCTTGATGGTGTTCGGCTCGTTGTAGTAAATGCTGCCGTTGTCGCCGCTCACCAGCACAAAGGATATCTTCCCGGCCCGGTACAGGGCCAGGGTGGCGTCGATGCGGTACTGGTAATAGGGGTTAATGCCCCCTTCAGGCCGGTGGCGGGCCGTGCCCAGCACCAACCCTACCTTATTGTGGGGAATAGCCAGGGTGTCGTCGTATAGCCGCCCCCGGGTCGATACTTCGATAATGGCATCGCACAACAATATACTGCCCAGCAGGGCCAGCACCAGGGCGACCAGGCGCCGGAGCCATTTCTTTTTCATGTACTTGGTTTGGCACTACTAAAGGTACGCAACACGTACGGAATTATTTCTTCCCGCAAAGACAACGGACGCAATTGCTCGATGAAAAAACCCCCGGGCTTTCGTCCGGGGGCTCATCAATCAACAAAAACAAAAACTAGCTACCATTTGTATTGGGCTCCAACCATTAGCATTGAGGTTGTCATTTTATAAGATACTTCGCTGCCCGGCACGGCCCCGTAAGGCGGATAGTTGCCGATCAGCATCGGGTTGTAGATGGGTCCTGAGGTGTCGCCCCCGCTGAATCCCATATGGAAAACGCCGTCGAGCTGGAAATGTTCCCCGGCTTCCAGGCCAATGCCCAGTTGGAAGGCATTTTTGATGATGGCGGTGGCGGGGATGTTGAAAAAGGCCATCTCAGACGAGATCGGGTTGGAACTGTAGGTGTATCCCAGGCGGATGGGCACATGGCGGAAGTACTTGTACTGCAACCCGGCCGAGATGATGGAGATGTTTTTCCAGCCGAAACCGGCAACCGTGGCGGTTGGGGTCCATCCTTTGGTTTGGAACCCGTCGGTGTTTTCATAATCTACCAGGCGGTAGTCAAGTGCCAGGTCTACATAGCCTTTGGAATAGCCCAGGCCCAGCGACCAGATGGCCGGGTAGTCCATGGCAAAGGTGCTGGTGCTCTCGCTGTTGTCGAGGTAGGTGTTATTGAACTCGAAATCGCCAAAGCTCTGCACGGTTTTATAGGAGGTGCCTGCCTTGAACCCGGTGCCGCTGTCAAAATACAGGCCTATTTGCCCGCCGAAGCCCAGCGCGGTGGCCTTGTCGGTGCGGGGGTAACCGGCCTGAGTGGGGCTGGCGGTCGGGTTGGGCCACAATTCGAGGGTGGCGAAGTCAAAAGTGGGCTGGATACCGATAGAGAACTGATCGCTCAGCTTGTAGGCATAGGCCAGTCCGAACTGCAGCAGGCTGTAGTCTGATTCCACCCGGCCAAAACCGCCCATACTCTGGGGCATGTTAATCGGGTTGGTGTTGCTTTCGGGGAAGGTAACCCCAAAGCCGCTGATACCGATAGCAGACACCCCGAAGTGGTGCTTGCCGTCTTCCGAATTGGTTACAAAGCTTAAAGCGGGCAGGGGAGAAATGCCACGGTCGTCTTTGGTAACCCCGCTGAAGAAGTTGCCGGTGGGCTGGCCGTTGCCATCCACTTCGGGTACCGTGGAACTCAATTCAGGGGAAGAGAAGAACAACCCGATATCTAAACGTATCTGGTCGCGGTCAAAGGCGGTTATGGCGGCGGGGTTCCAATGAAGGGTCCCGGTAATATCCAAAGGTTGGGCAGTTGCAGCGCCTCCCATTGACATGTTTACGGCACCGGCTCCCTGCATGATGTGTCCGGCCTGGGAGAAGGCCCAGGGGCCGCAGCAAAAAATCAATAAATAGGTACTGAGCTTTTTCATCGTATGATGTTTTAAAAGGTTACACGTTGAATTCCCGCTGGTTAGGCGGGCCGGGAAACAGACCTAAGTTGATTGTTGCCTGCAAGTTACCCCCCAAACCCAGGGATGTTTATGATAAAAATCATAGGTGTAACAGGAGTTGCCTATTTGCTCCTTTTGGGAGTATCTCAAAAGGTGGTGCCGGTTTATTGAAAGCGGTACGGGCGAATTTTCCGGATTTTGCACCCCGCCCCTCCCAAAGTAAAAAGACCTGCCGAACCTGCAGTGCGCCATCATTTTAAGCGAAAGCTAAAGCTTCAACAAAGCAATTAAATCTATAGGACAAGTATACTAAAAAAACATGAAATGTATGGATTTCAGCTACATTGTTTCGGATTGCCGATGGGCAGGCCTGTCGAAAGGGTCCTTGCCCGGTTTTTCAGGGGGGGATGCACCCCGCCCTTCGCTATGCAATCTACACCCGGAACCTGCAAAGGCCCATCAGTTATGGCAAGCAGGCAGGTGCCACGGGTTGCGGTAAATGAAAAACGGGGCCCTGGGCCCCGTTTTTAAATTCTTGAAAGGATTTTACCGGTGTGCGATCAGGTCGGCATTCCCGTCGGGGTCGCCCTTTACGGTGCCGCTGGTGGCGATAGTGCCCCAAATCAGCAAGCCGCAGACGTGTGGCGAGGCCATGGAGGTGCCGCTGATGGTGTTGTATCCTCCGTCTTTCCAGGTTGATTTGATGGCAACCCCGGGTGCGCAATAGTCGATGGGCGGGTTGCCGTAGTTGGAAAAGTAGGCGAAGTTGTCGTTGGCATCCATGGCAGATACCGTGTAAATGTTATTGTGATTGGCCCGGGCCGGGGAGTGGTTGTTGGCGTCATCGCTCTCATTCCCGGCGGCCAGGGCGAATTTCACCCCGTTACCGGCAGCGGCCACAACGGCATCGTCCAATGCCTGAGAAACAGGCCCGCCCAGGCTCATGTTGGCCACATCGCCGTTGGAGGCGTTGGCCCCGACGAAGTCTACGCCCGAAATAACTCCGGAGTAGGAGCCGCTTCCCCGGGCGCCCAAAACCTTAACAGGTATCACGGTAGCCCCGGCGGCTACCCCCACTACGCCCACTTCGTTGTCGATGGCCGCGATGGTGCCCGATACGTGGGTGCCGTGTCCGTTGCCGTCATCCAGGGTCTGGCCGTCTTTCCCGCTGGTAAAGGCATTATACCCGCGGGCCGCATCTACATTCAGGTCTTCGTGGTCGAGGTCGATGCCGGTATCCAGAATATAGGCGGCTTTGGTGCCCGAATAGGTGGCGCCTCCCCCGACGCGGGTTATGCCGTATGGAATCTCCTCGCTGGAGGAACCTCCGCCACCACCTCCACCTCCAGGTCCTTTCCCCGGGGGTGGACCCAGGATGATGAGGTAATCCTGCTCGATCGATTTCACACGGGGGTCGCTCCCCAGCTGGGCCAGTTGCGATTCATTGAGTTTGGCGGAAAACCCTTCTACAGAAGCAATGTACACCTTGTCTATCGCATCGGCGCTAAGCCCCATTTTGCTGAAGGTGGAAAGGATCTGGGCTTTTCCCGTTGCCTGGGCCTCTTTATAGGCGGTGGCTCCTTTGGCTGTTTTGGAAGTTTCCAGGGTACCCCGCTGGAAGGTGACCACATACTGCCCGGGTATGGCCTGGAAACTGTTTTCAACCAGTAAGGCATTTTGTTGTTCCAGGTTTTCGAACACGGCGTCTGCCCCGTTCTTCTCACAAGCGGCCAGCATCAGAAGCAGTGCGCTTCCGCAGGTAAATAGGATTTGTTTTTTCATAATAAATGGTTGGTTAAAGAATTTGGATTGATACAATCCCTTCGGAATATAGAAATAAAATCAAAAATCCAGGCGATCGCTTGAAAGTTGTTGAAAAAATCCCGGTAAATGTTTATAAAGAAAAATCTTACAAAAGACCCGTGCCGAACAGGTATCCGACAGCCGCCGACATCCCCATGGCGATGGTGCCCCAGATAACGATACGTATAATGGCCTTTTTCACAGAGGAACCCCCTGCCCGGGCCGCGATGGCGCCCAGGGCCATCAGGAAAAGCAGTGCGAAGACATACTGCAGGTATTCCATTAGGGAAAGCGGGGCCAGCCAGGCTACGGCCAGGGGTAACAGCCCGCCTACCGTAAAGGAGGCGCCCGACGACAGGGCGGCCTGAAGGGGCCGGGCTTTGGTAATCTCATTGATGCCGAGTTCGTCTCGGGCGTGGGCCTCCAGGGCGTTATGCCGGGTGAGTTGCTCGGCGACCTGCCGGGCCAGGTTGGCGTCCAATCCGCGTTTTTTGTAGACTTCGGCCAGTTCTGACAACTCCTGTTCGGGAAAGTCGCGCAATTCCATCTTTTCCCGGCTGAGGTCGCCCGTTTCGATGTCGGATTGCGAACTCACCGAAACGTATTCCCCGGCAGCCATCGAAAAGGCCCCGGCCACCAGGCCTGCAAGCCCGGCCAATAGAATGGGCTCTCGGGCAGCACTGGCGGCAGCTACCCCGATTACCAGGCTGGCCGTGGAGAGGATGCCGTCGTTGGCGCCCAGCACAGAGGCCCTGATCCAGCCGCTGCGGCCGCCGAAGTGGCTTTCAACCTTTATTCCCGTATAGGGTGCATACTCTGAATCCATGGCTATGAAAAGGTACGAAGAAATGCCGGGAGCAAGGGCTTTGGTCGCTGGTTTTTTGCAGGGTCGGGGGGTAGTTTGAATGGGTGGGGGGAGGGGGTGGCCCGGGCCCCGGAGGTCGATATACCGTGTTGTGTAACTTTTTGGCACCTGGGTCGTCTGCAAAGTGGAGCACCCCCATTACGGCCCGGATTGCCAAGGGCCTTTCCCTAACTCAAAAATCCTATTACAGTGATACGAATTACACCGTTTTCCCTTCGATTTTTTTTCATGCTGGCAACCCTGGCCGTTTCTCAAGCTACTTTGGGGCAGCCAGCACCGGCATCACCCCTGAAAATTGGCTTTCAGAATGGCGCCTATACCTTCACCGACGCCGAGAAAAAAACAATTACAGAGGTAATCGAGGCAACCGAACACGACGTCAGGCTCCTATTGCCCTCCCTGCCTCCAATGATAGACTTCACGGTAGAAATTATCGACCGCAACCTAGACATTGTAAGCGGGGTTGCCGGTTGGTCACAAGCCCATAGCCCGAAAGGCGACATTCACCTCCTGTTGTCGAATGCCTACCCGGGTGGGGTTGTGGGGGCTGCACGGGCCGGCCTGGCACCGGCCGTTTACCACGAGTTGCACCACCTGGCCCGGGGATGGACCCTCGATGGCAACAAGTACGGCCCGGGCATCGCCACGGCAGCTGTAAACGAAGGCCTGGCCGTGGTATTTGCCGAGGAATATACGGGCATCCGCGATGTGGGCAACAGCTACCCCGAAGAGGTCGATAGCTGGGTTCGCGAAATTCTTACCCTGCCCAAAAATGCCGATTATATGCAATGGGTTTCGGGGGAGCATCCCGATGGGCGAACCTTTATCGGCTACAGGGCCGGCAATTACCTGATCAGGAAGGCCCTCGAACGCTCTGGGAAAAGCATTTTGGAGTTCAGTAAAATGACCCCTGAGGCCATCCTGGCCCTGGCGGGGTATGAATTTCCTGAAGAGGCCGATTCAGAGCCGCGTTAATAGCACATTATAAGTCAGGTTTCCCGTAAGGGAATTGCTGAAGCAGGTCTGTGGCTACTGCCAGTTCGTGCAAGATTTCGGTGCGTTCACAACACGCGCCAAGGGCCGTTTTAACCGCTTCGGCTTCTGGGGGAAGCAGCTTGGCAGACGCCTCCCAGGTTTTCCGGTCGGGCCATTGGGCATAGGCCATGTAGGTGCCCCCTTTTGGTTGGTGCAAGCGCGAGCCCAGACTCCCGGCATGTTCGAAGAACAGGCGGGAAATCACAAGTCAGTCGGGAAGGTATACCTGAACCCGAAAAGCACATTGGAGGTGTTTTCCCGGGTGCCAGCCGGGGTAACGCTGATTAGGGAATAGTTGAATGTCAAGGTGCTACTGAGCACCTTTGAGAAGGGCAATTCCACCAGGAATTGCTCCAGAATCCTGTGGTTGGAAATGGCGGTGTACAACGGCTGGAAATAGAAGGTATTCACCAGGTGGACTTTTTCCTCCCCTTCCTCCCCGGGGGAGTAGGTCAGGGAAATGTAGCTGGTATTCCTCAGATTCCGGTTTTGCTGGTTATAAGCCTGGCTATCTTCGATTTCATACATGATTGCATTGCCGAAGTACCCTTTAAGGCCCTTCACCTGTTTTTCGTTGATGAATTTTAGCCGTATTCCGCCCCCGGTCAGGAATCGGGAATCTATGATCAATAACTGGTTCTTCTGGTATTGCACAAAGGCTTCTACCCGGAAGATTTCCGAGAATTTTCGATTGTACCGCCCGTGCAGGAACCAGGAGTTCTGGAAATCGGTGCCCTCGGCCCGTACCAGGTTGGCACTGCCCATCAGGAAAAAGATGTGGTCGCATTTCCACGATTTGAACTGGGTAGTCAGGTTGGTGCCAACGGCAAAATAGGTTTCCCCGCTCTGGTCGCTATAATTAAAATTCATGTCGGCCATCAGGGCGAATCGGATCGAATCCGTCTGCATGCGCCGCGATTCGATGTTTACGAGCTGGGCGTGTGCCGATAGTCCGGCAAATCCGGTAACCAGCAATAGGCTCAGGCATAGGTACTGGTTGCTGATAAAGCGAAGCATAGTTCACGGTTTAATCTTCTGGTGCGATCTGTTTCTCTAACAGATATAGTATGGCTTCGATTTGTTTGCGAAGTGTAAACGACTCGGAGTTGATGATTTCATTGACAGTGATGGAATTGGAAACCATTCCCTCCAATTCCCGGTTGTTGAGAATGGCCTCCAGGTCAGGTTCCAGGCGCGATTGGCCAAAATCATAGTCGGCAAAATTTGTCCGGTTCATCAAAAATGTGGGCAAATCGACTACCTGCTTATACAAAACCTTGTCGAGCGCGCGACCCAGGCCCAGCTTATTCAAAACCGGCCAATACACATATTGATGCCGGTTCAGGTAAATTGCCTCCACCTCCTGCACCTGAATCACGTCGGTCGACCATTTGGTGAGCAGGGATTTCAGTTCCGCGCTTTGGATGATATTGATTTTGCCGGTAGCGACCAGGTCGTTTTGAATCGGATCGTAGGAAACCGTAAGCCCCAGGTTGCCCAATTTTGAAATCACCGAGTCTTTATTGGCCGAGGTCGGGGCATCAAAATAGGTCAGCAATTCCTTTGAAGAACCGATCAGCAGGGTACGGGTGGCAATTTTACTGTCGAGCTGCTCCAGGTTGGTGGCATATTCCTCTTTTAACTGCCTGAGCAAGACCTGTTCTTCGATTCTGACTTTCCGCACTTCATTCCAATTGTTGATCTGCAGGGCGATCAGGATACCAATCACCACCAGCACGATTTCCCCAACCGCATACAGCAGGTATTTGCTCACCCGGTTCTCGGCAAGCAGGCGTTGGCGTAAAGTGCGGAAAAAGCGGAACATAAGCGGGCGTTGTTCCGGTTAATTTACGGAAATAAAAAACTTGAGAGGGGTTCCCTGAAAGTTCCTCAAAGAAGATCCTTTGGCAGTAAATCCAAAAAAGGCAAAGCAAAAGCAGGCCTTGCCTTAAAAAGCCTATTGCGTACTCCGGGACCTTTTTTCAGGAACCTTTACCGGCGTGGCGCTAGGCGCCTTTTTTGACCAGCGACTGGTTTATAACCAGGGCCATCAGCAGCCAGATAATAAAGGTTTCCCCGTGGGTCATCTCGTAGGTGGAGCCGGCTGCCTGGGCGGCAAACAATACGATGTAAACAATAATCGGGGAGGCCAACAGGCAGATGGCCAGGTTGATAAGCGACTTTTTAATATCCATGATTGGTTGGTTTTAAGCCTGAAAGTAATCATTTTTTGGTAAAGAAGAAATAGGGTTAGTCGGCCCGATGGGTTCGAAAATGACTAAGGGAGGGTACCCGGGCCACTGGCATTAATGCGGGAGTACTATGTTGAGCTCGGTTGCCAGTGCTGATTGGTTGCATCGACCAAAGGCTTTTCGTGCAGCGTGCCTTGCCCCGATAGCGCTACAAAATACATCTCAATTTCTCCTTTTCCCTTGGCAGCTATCCTGCCTCGTTTTTCAAAGGCGAAGCGCGGGTTGTCCTTAATGAGTTCGTAAGTCTGTTCAGAGATATTAACCCGGCCGATCTGCCCGCTGCTCTCCAACCTGCTGGCCGTATTTACCGCGTCGCCCCAAATGTCGTACTGAAACTTACTGGTTCCGACAATCCCGGCCACAACCGGCCCCGTATGTATGCCTGCCCGCATTTGAAACGCATGCTTTCCGTTCGAAGTCATGATTTCATTTCGCTCACCAATAAATTCCTGCATCTCCAAAGCGGCCAGAATTGTTTTTTCGGGAGAGTCGGTACTGGGAACCGGCAATCCGCCGGCGGCCATGTAGGCATCTCCAATGGTCTTTATTTTCTCGACCCCGTATTTGTCCATGATTTTGTCAAATACTTTGAAACAGGCATTGATCTCGCCTACCAGTTCCTGGGCGCTGAGTGTGGCCGAGGCTTCCGTGAAGCCTTTGAAATCGGTAAACAAAATAGATACGTTCTCGAAATCGCGAGCCTCGGCTTTTCCATTGGCTTTGAGCTCCTCGGCAATTTCGGAAGGCAGGATGTTGAGCAGCAGCTTCTCAGAGCGGTCCTTCTCGAATTCAATAATGCGTTTGGTTTTTTGTATAAACTTATTCCGTCGATAAAGGCCGATTGCCAGAATCCCAATTAATAACAGGGCAATGCTTACGGCAATAGCGATGATGCGTTGCGTCTTTTTCTGCTGGTTGAGCAGGTCTACTTCCAGTTGTTTCTGCGATACTTCGAAATCGGTTCTTAAATCGGCAATTTGCTGCACCTTTTCCAAATTGATCAGGCTATCCCGATAGGTGATATGCGCTTTGTAATACTTGTAGGAGGTGAGTGAATCGCCCGTGGCGGCATAAATTTCGGCGAGTTTCAGGTTGGCTTCGCTTATTTGCTCCTTAAGGCCGTATGAGGTTGCCAGTTCGAGGCTTCGTTTCGCGTAGTTCAGGGCCAGGGGGAAGGCATCCTTGCGCATATAGATGTCTGACAAATAGGTCAGGTAGACGGCTATCGGATAATAGTCTTCCAATTCTTCGAGAATGGTTATGGCTTCGTTGAAATACTGCTCTGCCATTTGGTCTTCTTCCCGCTGGGCGTATATCATCCCCAAATTGCCCAGGCTATACGCCCTGCCTAGCGGGAGTCTGATCTTTTCAAATATGGCCGATGATTCAACCGTAAAAAGAAAGGCGGAGTCTAACTTGCCGGCATTGAAATACTCGTCTCCTGCGTTCAGAAGGGCCGTAGCCAGTTTTAGGGAGTCGTTTATTTCCCGCAACACCTGCAGGCCCTCATTAAAATAAATCCGGGCATTACGCGAGTTTCCCATTGCCGTGTACATGCCGGCGATGGAAATCAGGAGCGATCCCTTGGCCCTGTCATCGCCGGAGCGATTGGCAAACTTGAGGCTGTTTAAATACGCCTGCAGGGCCTTTGCATTGTTGCCCTGGTATTTAAGGGCATTGCCTTTTTGCAGATACCCCTGCTGAAGGAAGGTATACGAAGAGTCTTCAGCAGCCCTTGCTAATAAGAGCTCGGAATATTCAAGCTGTTTTTCGGGATTGGTTTCCTCGGCGGCAATCTGCGCCAGCAGGTCCCGTTCATCCTCGGAGTAGGTGCCGGTCTCATAGACCCGAATAAGGCTATCTGCCAACTTCTGGTCCTGGCTCCGGGCCAAAAAGCCGGTTATGCAAAAGAAGCCTATTGTAAAATAGGCTTTCATCTATTTGGATTGCTTTTTCATAGGGATGGCCTATTTCATCCGGAGTTGTGGGTCTACAGAAAAATCGCCGATGATATTCGGGCCTACTCCTACTGAAAAACTAATGGTATATTTTGTAGAAGTTCCGATCCTTGCGCTTGGATTTATTCTTCCATCAACATGCGTATCGCCTGAGCCTGGGGGTAGGTTGCTGTAGGGCTGAAGGCCAATGTTGTTTGGTGGTACAGCGGTTACCCCCGTCACCAATACGTAATGGTCTTGATTATGGATAATGTCTTGAGTTGCACCTACCCAGGAAAGCTGGGAATTGTTGTGGACATCCGTAATGAAGGTAGTTTTGCCATCAGACCCGGTAAGGGTTTCAGTAGGGCTTTCAGAATCGGTCCAATTACTGGCAATAAAAATATGTTTCAGGACATCAGGGTTATTCTCGTCCCCTATGTATTGCTGAATACCAACCGTATCCACGTATAGGGTAATAATTACATCGGTTGAATCGGGTCTTGGCATATCGGTATATTTAAGGTTAGGTATTGTTTTTAGTGCATTGCAGACATCTGAATACCTTAGCCAAACCAATCCGGCAATTCAACTAAATTCTTTGTCTTTCAGTAAGATACGATATATATGTTCATGTCTGCCCTTTATGTGAAATTATCTGCCTGAAATTCAATTATATATGACGTTTTAAGTTTTGTTCTGGCTGTAAAGCACTGAGGGATAACACATTAAAAGTTAGTCGGGAAGCCGAAACGAATGCTGTAAATTCAAAAATGGCCTGCACTTCGTGTCGAAGCAGGCCTTTAAGTTGTACAGGAAGACGAATTGCGGCCTAATAACCCGTATTGAGGTACGCGATTGACCGGGTTCACCAACTTCCGCCGCCGCCCCCGCCGAAGCCGCCCCCCGATGAGCCACCCCCGCCCGACGAGCTGCTCGAGGGCGAACTAACCATCGTGCTGCTGGTAGATTGTATGGTGCTGGAAAACGAGCGCGAGAAATGGTGCATCGAATGATATCCCCCGGCCGAATGGTACCAGGTGGGGGGCGCCACGTCGAGCTTCTCGAATTTGTCGGCCCATTTTTCAAGGTACCCGAAGGCCAGGGCGTAGGCCAGGGTCGACTCAAAATAGTTCGGGTTTTCGGCCAGCAGCATCCGCAGGCGGTTTTCTTCGGCCGTTTTGATAAAGGCCTTAAACCCTTTCAGTTCGGAGAAGAGCCGGGTGCCCTGCGGGTTTTTCTTCACCATGTAGCGGTTCAGGATCAGCAGCACCACACAAAGCACCACACCCGCTGCGGCCGCGAGAATGCCCCAAAAATAGAAGAGGGCGGGCGCCAGAATAAAAGCCGACAGCACCAGGCCCCCTGCCGTAAACCAGTACACCCGCCGTGCCTTGGGGTCGTAATAGGTTTGGGCGGCCTTCTTCAGTTCAGACCGGGCGCTGCTCATGGTGGTGTAGAACTTGTCTTTCAGGCTGCTCACCAACACTTCCGTTTTTCCATCCGAAAACAGGCCGTTAAAGACCGTTTTCTGGTATTCGGGGGCATCGGCCGGCAGGTCACCCAGCTTGCGAATGGCGGTGTCGTCTTTGGCAAACCACCCTTTCTTGTCGATCTCCTCCATTTCGAGCAGGCCCTGGTTGCCCCAATAGGGTAAGAGGGCCACCAGGTCTGAGGTGTCTTCCTTGTCGTCGATCAGGAAGCCCACCATGGCCGGGTCGAGCTTGTCGGGTGGGAAGTAGCTGATCACTTTTGGGGCGTGGTCGTCTTTGCCAAACTTTACAAACAACCAGTAGAAAAAACCCGCGATGCCGCCCAGGATCAATGTCCATCCATACGCTGTCCAGAAGGGCCAGAAGGGCTTTTGTTCGGCTATGCTGCCGGTGGGCAGGTTTACCAACAGGGTAACGGCCTGGCCCTGGTTCGAGGTGAACCCTGGTTTGGATCGGCCGGCAAGGCGGTTGCCGGAAAACTGCAGGTCAAAATCGGTACTGGGCTGGGTGTCGCCCACAAAGCCGTCGTACACGAAAACCTGTCCGGGGTCGGCCTGGATTTCCGGGGGGAGCGTAAGGGTGAATTCGACCTGTTCGAAGGGGGCCTGCCAGTCTGAGGGTTTTAAATTCCAGTAGAAACGGGTGGCCGCTTCCTCAAAAAGCAGCGCATTGCCGACCCGGTAGCGGATTTCGTAATGCACGGGTCCCGATACCGTCTGGTCGGGGTCGCCGATCTTGATCTGCAGCTGCCCGTTGATTTTCTGGGCGAATTTACCGGACGCCTCGAACCGGTGCCCCGGCACTTCGATATTGGTAATGCCGATTTGCCTTTTTTCGGTATTGCCCTGCGCGGTTTGCAGGGTGTAGGTGGTGAGGATGTCGCGGTAGATGCCGTGTTTGGGATAGAGGAAGTTGATGTCGTACGATTCCACCACTTCAAAATACCCGTCGGTTTTCAGGTCGATGGTTACGGAATAGCGTTCGACGGTGAAGTCCTGGGCAAGGGCTCCAGCCCACCCGGCCCAAAGGGCCAGGAAATACCCGATCCATCGATTCGATTTCATTGGATCTGCCCCGCTGCTAATTTGAAAAATCCACTTTTACGTTGGCGCGCTCGGCCTCGGTCGATTCGAAGTAATCGAAATGGGTGTATTTGAACAGGCCCGCAAACAAGACCCCCGGGAAACTCTCGCCGTAGGTGTTGTTCTCCCGTACGGTGCCGTTGTAGTAGCGCCGGCTGCGCTCCAGGTTCTCTTCGATCTCGTTGAGCTTGTCTTGCAACTGCAAAAAGTTGGTGTTGGCCTTCAGGTCGGGGTAAGCCTCGCCCAGGGCAAAGAGGCTGCGCAGGGTTTGCTGCAGCTGGTTCTCGGCCTTGATTTGGTCGTTGATGTTGCCCGGCGGCACGGCCATGGCCTGGTTGCGCGCCTGTATCACTTTCTCGAAAGTGCCCTTCTCGTGGGCGGCGTATCCCTTTACGGTCTCAACCAGATTGGGGATGAGGTCGTACCGGCGTTTGAGGGCCACGTCGATATTGCTCCAGGCGTCTTTGACCAGGTTGCGGTTTTTTACAAAGCGGTTGAAGATGGCGATCGTAAGTACGACCAGCAGGGCGAATACGAGCAAAACGATTAGAAAGGACATAACAGCGCGAAGATTAGTCTCTGACTACCAGAGGGTTTTCGATGGTTTAAGATACCATCTTTTTCGCAGAGTTTCTGACCCGAGCTTAATTAAATGGAACGGCTCAGGTATATTTTCCCAGGAGGGTTTCAGCCGCTTTTTCAGGAGCTGCCCCCTGCTGGGCAAGCCCGATCATTTCCTGGATCAGCGGGCCTGGTACGCCTTCCCGGCAACCCATTTTCGCGGCCAGGCTCTCGCATAAAAACACCTCCCGTTCGTCTATACGGCCGTCTACCACCATCACGGTAACCAGGTCGTAGAGGTGTTCAATCCGCTCCCTTGAGGTTTTTGGGAGCACCAGCTTCCCCGAGTCGGGGTTTTTGAGGATTTTGGTCACCTCAGCGGGGCTCATCTCGAATTTTTCGGCCAGGCTTATGACCAGGTCCATTTCCTCCCTGCACAAAACCCCGTCGACCCGGGCCACGGCAAAGAGGTTCCTGAAGTGGCTCCTGCGTTTCCTTTTATCGTATCCGTTAAAGATTTCCAGTAATCCCATTGTAGTGTTTGAGCTTGTATTAAACTGGCATAAGCAGGGTTTAAGGATTTCGGGGTTCAATCGCACGAAGATATGGCAGGATTGACTTGAGGGATTTAAATATAGTTAAATCTTGTAAGGGTAGGGGGCCCGGGGGGAATCATTTTTTGAAGGGCAGTAACGGGGACCATTGCCTGGAAAACGGGCAATGGTGCCGGCCTGAATGCGGGTGAAAAGAAAAAGCCGGCGAACGATTCGCCGGCTTTCCCGCCTCAACCTTCATCAAATGGACGTATTATTACTTTTATCTCAAAACAGCATTTTACTTAAGATTCGCGAGTTGACCGTGTTTTGGCCATGCCATAGCTAAGTTTTTTCCACACAAATTCCAACGGGCCCTGGGCATGTTTTTTGAGCCATAGGTAACTCATCAGGGTCTGCAGCCCAAACAGGGCGATTGCCAGCAGATAAGTCTCTCCCCTTGTCAGGGTTCCGAAAAGCTGGAACAGGTGCGTGCAGTGGTAGAATAAGGTCAGGTAGAAGACCGATTGCATGATGTAATTGGTCAGGGCCGTGCGACCTACAGGGTTGAAGAAACGCAATGCCTTTCTGAACCTGGAACTTTGGTAAGCGCGAACGAAGGCTGAAATGTAGAACAGGCTGTGCAGCACCATGCCGCCGGCCAGCACGAAGGGTACCCAAAGCAGGGGCAGATCCAGTTCAAGTTGGCCGGCCATGACCAGATGGTAGCAATAGCTTGAGGCTACACCGGCTGTACCGCCGATTACCAGCAAAGTGTTGGCAGTTTTGCGCATCCTTCCGGCCAGGCGAAAAAAATCAAGTTTCCCTAATATCAGCCCGATAAGCATGTTCCCGAAGGTGAAAACCAGGGTAATCGGCATGTCTTGTGGGAAATTCGACCAGGGGTTCATGATAAAGTTAATGGTGAGGTATCGGGCAAACGAGGGGGTAATGCCGTACTCCGCGTCAAGGGCGTAGTCGTAATCATAGATTTGCCACCCAAAGGCACTGTTGCCGATAAAGAAAATCCCGGTCAGGAGCACGTTAAACACTATAGCCAACAGGATGAGTCGCTTTACGGGCCATTTGCGCACCAGCAGCAGGAATACCCCGCCGAAGGCATACGACATGATAATGTCCCCGTTCCAAAGGACGTAGGAATGAATTAACCCGATTAAGAAAAGCAACCCCATACGGATGAGGAAGTACCTCGTAAAATGGACGCTTTTCTCAGCGGCCCGGGTCATCTGTATATAGAACCCAAAGCCGAACAAAATGGAAAATGCGGTGATGAACTTCTTGTCGATGAACAAATGAGACAGAAAGATAAGGGTGGAATCCCAGGCTCCCGTTATGGTGTCGGGTCCGGCAACCGGAATATTAGCAAGCAACACGCCCAGTAGGGCAAAACCGCGCAAACCGTCTACGGCGTCGATCCGGGCTCCTTGTGAAATGGGTTGTAGTTTCATGACAGTGTGATTTATTGATTCTTCACACAAATGACTAGGAAAGGAGCGTGCTGCAACACCAGAAAAGTGGTGTTCATGTGCGGGATACAGGAATCAGGACATTATTCTTGCCGGAAGCGGCCCGGGCTGTGCCCGGTTTCCTTTTTGAATGCGGCATACATGGCCGAGCGCGACTTGAAACCGGCTTCAGAACCAATGCCTTCCACCGATAG
Source organism: Robiginitalea sp. (assembly GCA_050289825.1). GTDB lineage: Bacteria > Bacteroidota > Bacteroidia > Flavobacteriales > Flavobacteriaceae > Robiginitalea. The sequence goes on along the minus strand of JBNKGM010000056.1, from coordinate 4,968 downwards.
GTGGTTTTGGGCGGGGTCTTTCAGCCTTTCAAGGGCCTCCTGAACCCGAAAGTGGTTGATCCATTCCGCAAAATTGTATTTAAAATGCCGGTTGAGGCATGCGGAGATCAATCGGGGCGATTCGCGCATTTCCTTGGCCAGGTCGTAAAGGGTCAGGTCGTGCCGCAGGTATGGTTTTTCGGTTTCCATATAGGTCTTAAGACGGAGGCCCAGATCCTCAAAATTTTGCTCCGGGATCGGCCCGGAGGGCGTGGATGGGTCCTGAGCGGGTTCGGGGGTGGGCGGTACGTTTTCAAGGAGGTTTTTTTGCTGGTAGGCTTTGTAGCTCAGAAAGTAAATAAAAATGATGAGCAGTATCCAGGTCAGGGAGGCAAACGAAGAGGGGCCCGTTCCTCCGCTTGCGATGCGAACCAGTTCCAGGCCCCATACCAGTGCAATGGCAATGATGCTAAAGATGAATTGCCAAAGCCAGCGGATCTGTAGCAAATCCAGGTCAGAATAGGTGTTTTGAACCAAAAGGGTGTATTTGCGGGTTTCCCGGATGGCCAGTACCACAGTGGTGAGCGTCAGGAAAAAGGCGTAATACTGCATGGCCATGAAAATCGTTTCGATGGTATCAAATTCATATGCCTGATAGATGGTATGGCCCCGGAACACAAACAGGATAACATTGATCAGGGTAATCGAGATCACCAAAAACGCCAGCGCATAGTTGATCTTCAGGAAGCGAAGGTAGGGTTTCGAACGCCCCACTTTTTCCAGCACATAATGCAAGATCAGGACTGGGAACAGGAGCTTGACTTCGGGCAGGGTGAAATATCCATTGGTGGAATAAGACCCTATATGGCTGAGCGGGGAATTCGTAAGGGCTTCGAAGACAAATGCCAGCAGGAAAAATCCGAGGATCTGGTTGGCATGGCTCCTGTATTTGCGTGAAAACAGATAGATCAGGCCCAGAAGCAGGCCTTGCAGCATGGCGGCCCAAATGAAGGTGTTGACTATTGTTTCCATGGCTCGATCATCAAACGGTTTCTAAAGATAAGTTGCTTGAAGAAAACAAGACGTGCAGGAGTGCATTTACCGCGGGAATAGGGTGGGTTTTTGAGAAAGAAAGTGAATAATCACGCTAACGGCAATCACCGAGTCCTGTTTGCAAGGTGATTCCCGCCCGAACGTGTTGAAAGAGGAAAAGTCCGCTTTTGGAGAACGCCCGTCCCGAGTACGGCCTCCAAGTTGAAGGGCAGCGACGGGAGCTACCGCCGCTCTGGCGAGCCGCGGTGATTCCCGCCCGAACGTGTTGAAAGAGGAAAAGCCTGCCCGCCGTGCGGGCAGTGCTTTTTTGTTTTTCGCCCTTTCGCTCAAACAAGTTTGGCTCAGGGCGCAAAAACAAAAAAGTCAGAGCATGCGCTCTGACTTTTCCTCTTATTCGTACTCGGGACGGGAGTTGAACCCGTACGGCCGCAATGGCCATTGGATTTTAAGTCCAACGTGTCTACCAATTCCACCACCCGAGCGGGGTGAGAACAAAAAAACGCTGACGGGCAGCGTTTCTTTGGGCTTGAGCGAAAAACGGGATTCGAACCCGCGACCTCCACCTTGGCAAGGTGGCGCTCTACCAACTGAGCTATTTTCGCATTAAAATAAGAACAGGTGCATCTCGAAAGATGCGGAGGCAAATTTAATACTTTTTGGGGAAACCCTACAAATTTTTCCAGAAAATAGATGGGCCGATTCTCAGGAAGTAGCCCGTTTCTTGGCCGAGAGCAGGCGCTTGATCTCATTGAGCTTCATCAGGGCTTCCACCGGGGTAAGGGTGTCGATGTCGAGGTGCAAAATTTCTTCCTTGATCTGCTCCAACAAGGGGTCGTCGAGGTTGAAAAAGCTCAGTTGCAGGTCATTGGCGGCCGACTGCAACTTGTCTGTCAATTCTTCGGAGGAGTGCGATTTCTCCAGTTTTTTGAGGATTTTCTGGGCCTTCGAAATCACCTGCTGCGGCATGCCGGCCATCTTGGCCACATGAATCCCGAAACTGTGCTCGCTGCCGCCGGCCTCGAGTTTGCGCAAAAAGAGCACCTTGTCTTTGAGCTCCTTTACCGAAACGTTGTAATTGCGGATGCGGGGGAAAGTGGCTGCCATCTCGTTGAGCTCGTGGTAATGGGTAGCGAAAAGGGTCTTCGCCCGGGTAGGGTGTTCGTGCAGGTATTCGGCTATGGCCCAGGCAATGGAAATGCCATCGTAGGTGCTGGTACCCCGGCCGATCTCGTCGAGCAGGATCAGGCTGCGCTCCGAGAGGTTGTTCAAAATGGAGGCCGCCTCGTTCATCTCCACCATAAAGGTCGATTCGCCCAGGGAAATGTTGTCGCTGGCCCCCACGCGGGTAAAGATCTTGTCGACCAGCCCCAGGCGGGCCGATTCGGCCGGTACGAAGCTGCCGATCTGGGCCAGCAGCACAATGAGGGCGGTCTGCCGCAGGATGGCCGACTTCCCGCTCATATTCGGGCCCGTGATCATGATGAGCTGCTGGTCTTCCCGGTCGAGCCGCAAATCGTTGGGGATATACGACTCACCGGCCGGCAGCTGCCGTTCAATAACGGGGTGGCGCCCCTGCACGATCTGCAGGCTGGTTTCGGAAGTCATTTCAGGGGCCACATACTGGTGGTCGCGGGCCAGGGTAGCAAAGCCGCAGAGGCAATCGAGCTCGGCCAGGGTTTGGGCGTTGCACTGCACCGGGGCGATGTATTCCTGCATCCAGACCACCAGCTGGGCAAACAACTGCTGCTCCAGCTCCAGGATGCGTTCTTCGGCCCCGAGGATCTTGGTTTCGTACGTTTTGAGCTCTTCGGTAATGTAGCGCTCGGCGTTGACCAGGGTTTGCTTGCGGATCCACTCCCCGGGCACCTTGTCTTTGTGGGTGTTCCGCACCTCGATGTAATAGCCGAACACGTTGTTGGAGGCAATTTTGAGGGAGGGGATGCCGGTGCGGGCCGATTCCCGCTCCAGCATCTGGTCGAGGTAGTCTTTTCCGCTGTGGGCCAGCCCGCGCAACTCGTCGAGTTCGGCCGAGAAGCCCGGGGCAATGGTGCGCCCCTTGCCGATGCCCACGGGGGCTTCCTCGCAGAGCATGGCCTTGATGCGCTCCCGCAGGGGGTCGCATGGGTCCAGAGCCTTGGCCAGGCGTTGCAGGGCGGCGGGTTGGGCCTGTTCGAGCTGGCTTTTGATCGGGATAACCGCCTCCAGGGAATTCTTCAGCTGCACCGTTTCGCGCGGGCTCACCTTCCCGGCGGCCACCTTGGCGATGAGCCGCTCCAGGTCGCCCATGCGCCTCAGCTGTTCCTGGATGCGCACCAGCTCCCCGTCGCGGGCCACGTAATGGGCCACCACCTGGTGCCGGCTGCGGATGGCCTCGAGCTCGATCAGCGGCAAGGCCAACCACCTGCGGAGCATGCGGCCGCCCATGGGGGAGCGGGTCTTGTCGATTACATCGAGCAGGGCCACCCCTTTGGTGTCGCGGGTGCGGAAAAGCTCCAGGTTCTGCATGGTAAAGCGGTCCATCCAGACGAAATCCTCGCTGGCCAGCCTGCGCAGGGTGCGGATGTGGCCGAGCTGCCGGTGCTGGGTCTCCCCCAGGTAGTGCAGCACCGAAGCTGCCGCTACAATGCCCAGGGGCAGGCTTTCGACCCCGAAGCCTTTAAGTCCGCCCGTCTTGAAATGCCCGGTGAGGGTTTCGCGGGCGTAGTCTTCCTGGAACACCCAGTCTTCCAGGTAAAAAGTATGGTATTCAGGCCCGAAGCGTTCTGCGAATTCGGCCCGGTGGCTTTTGGAGAGGAGCACTTCCTTGGGTGCGAAATTCTGCAGCCATTTGTCAATGCCTTCAGGGCTGGCTTCGGCTACAAAGAATTCGCCCGTGGAGATGTCCAGGAAGGAGACCCCCATGCGGTGGCGGTCGTAGTGCACGGCAGCCAGGAAGTTGTTGGACTTGGCCTGCAGCAGCTCGTCGCTCAGCGATACCCCCGGGGTAACCAGTTCGGTTACGCCCCGCTTTACGATGGTTTTCGTCTGTTTGGGGTCTTCGAGCTGGTCGCAAATGGCTACCCTTTGCCCGGCCTTCACCAGTTTGGGGAGGTAGGTGTTCAGGGCGTGGTGCGGAAAACCCGCCAGGGCGGTCATATCGCCCCCGTTGTTGCGCTGGGTGAGCACAATGTCGAGGATGTCGGCGGCCTTCTCAGCGTCAGAGCCGAAAGTCTCGTAGAAATCGCCTACGCGAAACAGCAGCAGCGCGTCCGGATACCGGCTCTTGATGCTGTTGTATTGCTGCATCAGCGGGGTTTCTTTCTTGCTTTTGGCGGCCAAGGCGGTTCAAAATTGGTGGATGAACGAAAATACGGGATTCGCCCGGCCCCGTCAAAGGCTGTTGATATCTTCGGATAACTTGCCGGCCGCCCCGTCCCTTTAAAAATGGTCCTAAAAAAAGTACCTTTGCGCCAAGCTGCCGGCCCATGCGCAAACTGAGCAACCCCGAACTGAACCGTCTTGATGCGGAAGCCTTCAAAGAGGCCCCCAAAACCCCTATAGTGGTAGTGCTCGACAACATCCGCAGCCTGCACAACGTGGGCTCGGTATTCCGCACGGCAGACGCCTTTCGCATCGAAAAGATCTGGCTCTGCGGCATTACCGCCACCCCGCCCCACAAAGACATCCGCAAGACGGCCCTCGGGGCTACCGAAAGCGTCAGCTGGGAATACGCCCCAACCACCCTTGAAGCCATCTCCCGGCTCGAACCCACCCATGAGTGCTGGGCAGTGGAGCAGGCCGAGCATTCGGTCTCCCTGGAATCGTTTTGTCCGGAACCTGACACCGCCTACGCCTTCATCTTCGGCCATGAGGTCAGGGGGGTGTCTCAGGAGGTGGTCAACCGCTGCAAGGGGGTGTTGGAAATCCCCCAGGGAGGCACCAAGCATTCCCTGAATG